>DBFOME010000017.1:0-2560 GCA_048430645.1 Collinsella sp.
TGGCAAAGCCCGCCATGGAACTGCTGCGTGACTTGCAGAAGGATACCGTCGACTGGCAGCCCAACTACGACGAATCGCTCGCCGAGCCCGTGGCGCTGCCTGCGCGCTTCCCCAACCTGCTGGTCAACGGCAGCCAGGGCATCGCCGTCGGCATGGCCACCAACATCGCTCCGCATAACCTCACCGAGGCGATCGAGGCCACCTGCTACCTGATCGACAACCCCGACGCCACCGTCGACGAGCTCATGCAGATCATGCCCGGTCCGGACTTCCCCACCGGCGCCATCATCATGGGCAGCGCCGGTATTAAGCAGAGCTACGAGACCGGCCGCGGCTCCATTACCGTGCGTGCCAAGGCACACGTGGAGTCCACCAAGACCGGCCGCAGCCGCCTGGTCTTTACCGAGATTCCCTACATGGTCAACAAGGGCACCCTGCAGGAGAAGATCGCCCAGCTCGTCAACGACAAGCGCATCGAGGGCATCTCGGATATGCGCGATGAGTCCAACCAGAAGGGCATCCGTCTGGTCATCGAGCTCAAGAAGGGCGTCATTCCGCAGGTCGTGCTCAACAATCTGTATAAGTACACCTCGCTGCAGACGACCTTTGGCGCCAACAACCTGGCACTCGTCAACGGCGTTCCCAAATGCCTGAGCCTGCGCGAGATGCTGCAGCACTACATCGACCACCAGGTCGACGTCGTCACCCGCCGCACCCGCTTCGACCTTAAGAAGGCCCAGGCCCGCGCGCATATCCTCGAGGGCTACCTGATGGCCCTTGACCATATCGACGAGGTCATCAGCATCATCCGCTCCTCGCAGACCGACTCCGAGGCCAGCAGCCGACTGATCGAACGCTTTGGCTTTACGCCCGAGCAGACCACGGCCATCCTCGAGATGAAGCTGCGCCGCCTGACCGGCCTGGAGCGCGACAAGATCCAAGAAGAGTTGGACGGCCTGCGCCGCGCCATCGCCTACTACGAGGACCTGCTGGCGCACGAGGAGAAGATTCTGGGCGTCATCAAGGAAGAGATGCGCGAGATCTCCAAGAAGTTTGGCGACAAGCGCCGCACCGAGATCAGCCAGGTTGAGAAGGACTTGGACGTCGAGGACCTCATTGCCGACGAGGATATGGTCGTGACCATCACCCACACCGGCTACGTTAAGCGTATCCCGGTGGCTGCCTACCGTGCCCAGAAGCGCGGTGGCAAGGGCGTGTCGGGCGTCAACCTCAAAGAGGACGATGTTATCGACGAGATGTTCATCGCGTCCACGCACGAGTATGTGCTGTTCTTCTCGAGCAAGGGCAAGGTCTATCGCCTGAAGGTGCACGAGCTGCCGGTGGGTACGCGCCAGGCGCGCGGTACCGCGATCGTCAACCTGCTGCCCTTCGAGGAGGGCGAGAAGATCGCGAGCGTCATCAGCTGCCGCGAGTTCCCGGCCGACGAGTACCTGATGTTTGCCACCAAGAGCGGCATGGTCAAGAAGACCGTGATGAGCGCTTACGATCGTAGCCGCCGTGATGGCCTGATCGCTATCAACCTGCGCGACGACGACGCACTGCTGAACGTGCGCCGCGTGCGCGAGGGTGACAAGATTATCCTAGCCACCACCGCGGGCAAGGCGATCATGTTCTCCGAGGAGCAGGTGCGCGCCACCGGCCGCGATACCAGCGGCGTTCGCGGTATCGGTATGAAGGACGGCGTGAGCGTTCTGGGCATGGAAGTCACTAACGGCAACGGCGATCTGTTCGTCATCACCGAGCGCGGCTACGGCAAGCGCACGCCGGTCGCGGACTACCCAGAGCAGAATCGCGGCGGCCAGGGCGTCTACACCATCCAAATGACCGAGCGCAAGGGCAACCTCGCGGCCATGAAGACGGTGGGCCCGCAGCACGAGCTGTTCATCGTGACGGAGGGTGCGACGGTCATTCGCGTCAAGACCGACGAGATCAGCCAGACCGGCCGCGCCACCCAGGGCGTCAAGATGATGACCGTCGACGACAACGACCGCGTATGCGCCGTAGCCCGCATGACGGCAGCCAAAGAGAAGCCCGAAGGCGAAGCAACAGAAGACGGTTCTGCCCCCGAAGAAGCCCCAGTCGATCTAGGCGATGGCAACGACATGCCAGAAGATCTCCTAGACGAGTAAGAGGCTCTAGCTGGTAAAAATCATCAGACCCCATATATCGGCGGTCGGCGCACTGCGCGCCGACCGCTTTTTTGAAAACCTTTGAACCCCACGTCGCCCCCGGCTGCCCGGCGGCGACACCCCTCAAAGATTTTCAAAAAAGTTGTTGACGCGCGCGTAACGACTCGTCTAATATATCCCTTGCGCGATGGACCTGTAGCTCAGTTGGTTAGAGCGTCCGGCTGATAACCGGGAGGTCACAAGTTCGAATCTTGTCAGGTCCACCACTTTCTTTCGCAATAAACACCCCAGCGAGAGCCGAGTCGCCGCTGGGGTGTTTATTACTGTCTCCGTGGGGGTTTAGCTCAGCTGGGAGAGCGCGGGCTTTGCAAGCCTGAGGTCAGGGGTTCGATCCCCCTAACCTCCACCAT
>DBFOME010000018.1:0-2935 GCA_048430645.1 Collinsella sp.
GGATATGAGACTGAGCCGAAGGCGTCGACGACATGCCGGGGGCGGACCGGGACGGGTTCAACGGCAGGCCCCGCCGACCGATTGCAAGCGGTCGGCGGGGCCATTGTGGCTCTTGACAGCGGATTGGGTCATATGAGCGAAGAGCTTCCAGCTGGACGGCTCGCGCGAGTCGTCTCCGAGCAGCTTGATCTGCAGTACGTGCGGGTTGCCGGCAGCACAGAGCTCTTCCTCGAGCTTCTGTACCGTAAAGCGCATCTGGTGGGAGAGGCTGCTCTTGACCATGGCCGAGGCATAGCCGCTCGGCCCGTCCAAAAGATGCATTCGTTTTGGCTTGACGACCAGGTTGTGGAAACTGCGCTCGCTGCGCACGGAGAAATTGTCCATACGGACTCCTTTCATCGATGTTGGCAGGGCCACCGTGCCTCTTGGCCGGTTGGCGTCGGGATCGTGGAGCCAACTCTCTACCGCGACTCTGGATAAAACGTGCCCGCTCCTTGCGGACACGATGGAGTCTATCAGCGCACGCGGACAGAAATCAAGCGCCGCCTGCGAAATGATGTGCAAGCGACGCTTGATTGCGCGGCGATTATTCGGCCAACATCCGGAAAAGTGTCGAAATCAGCCGTATGAAAGTACGGAAAAGTGTCAAATTCGAGCCGCTCAAATTACGGAAAAGTGTCGAAATGGGTGCGTGGAAATCACGGAAAAGTGTAAAACTGCACGTGAACAGGGGTACGGCATAGCTTATGTTCCAACCTAGCTGTTGGGGTCGCCCTTGAGGGTATTGATGTCCAGGTACTGGTTGTCGTCCTCTTTTTGCTGCGTTGCCGATTCGGACGCGGTGGGGCCGCGGAACAGCTGGAATCCCTCAAACGCAATCACGCCGAGCAGAGCGATGATGATGGCGATAAAGACAACCTTTGCCGCATGCGAAAACTCCGAAAAGCGCGGCGGTTCTTCTTCGGTGTGGTAATCGGCAGCACGCTCATCGTCGGTGCCGTGGGTATACGACGATGCCGAGGCTGCCTTTACGCTCGCTTGGTTGTAATCGGGAGCGGGCGTGGCGGCAAACGGGTCGCGAGAATAGCCGCTCGATGTTTGGCCGTAATCCTCGGTTTCGATGCGGCCGGCGCGAGGTTGTTCGTTCGGGCGGTTGGCGTATGCTGCGGTGTTGTCGTATGCGGACTCGCGTTTCTCGGCAGCCGCAAACAAAGGGTTTACCGGAATGTCGAGCGCCGGCATGCCGCTCGAGGTCTCGTCCAGATCTGCCGCCGCCCAGGAATCAAAGGCAAACTGGCGGTTGGAAAGATCATCCAGATCCATGACAGGCGGCTCGAGCTCGGGCTCGGGAGCCGTGTATGCCGGCTGCTGCGGGGCAGCGTAGCGAATCGTGCTGTCTGCCGTGGGACGCTGTGCCGCTGCAGCGAGAAACGCCGCCGTCTCGGATGGATCGCTAGCAGGACGGGGCGCAGGGGCGGCTTTACGCGTCGTCTGCACGATGGGACGGGTGCCAAAGTCGTCTGCGGGCACGGATGCCGGCGCGGGCGTGGCGGAAGGTGCGGGCTTTGCACTTGTCGGGCGAGCTCCGCCGCCCATGAGTTCCTCGGCAGTCCAGGGGCGGTCGCTCATCACGTCGTCGAGGCTCAACGCAAACAGATCGTCTTCGCCCTCGTCAAACGCGCGTTTCGCATGCCTGGCGCCAGAAACGGTGCCTCCGCGGCAGTTGCGTGATGCGTTGCTCGACCCCATCTTGTTCCATCCTTTCGAAATGCTCACATTCATCGATTATATGGAACTTGCCTAGCGGCCGACTCTTGGATTCGTGCTTTCCAGAACTCGCGCCCAAAAGGGGAGGGGCAATCCAGGCGAGTGCCTACTTGTCGCCGGCCGCCGCCTTGGCCTCATTGAGGTAGCTATAGAAGCTGTACTTTGAGATGCCAAAGAACTCGCAGGCGCGCTCGCTCGACTTGGAAATGAGGAAGGCGCCGCGACGGTCGAGGTAGCCAATGGCGCGAATGCGCTCATCTTTGGTCATGAGCGCCGCGGGTTTGCCCACGTATTGCTCGCACTCGCGCAGCAGATCTTCGAGCAGGTCGCCGATGTTTTTGGTAATGGGCTCGGGCTCGGTGTAGCCCGTGGCGCCGGTGCCGGTAAAGGCATCGAGCGAGCGCTCAAAAGCCTTCATGAGCGTAATGTCAAAGTTAATGCCCAAAATGCCGACGGGCTTGCCCTCGTCGTTGCGGATAAAGATGGTCGAGGACTTGAGCAGCTTGCCATCGGTGGTTTTGGTGAGGTATGGCTCGCGGTCGTGCACGTCGGTGGTGCCATCGTGCATGGACTCAAACACAATATGGCTGGGGCCGTCACCCAGTTTGCGCCCGCTGACGTGGCCGTTTTCGATCACTACGATGGAGTGGTCCACGTCCTCGGTCTCCAGGTCGTGGACGACGACTTCACAGTTGGGGCCAAATTGGAGTGCCAGGCCGTGTGCAAGGCGCTTGTAGAACTCAATCTGTGCGGGGGTCATAGGTACCTTCCTAAAAATTAGTTTGGGCACACTTTGCCATAAACCACACCTGTTCGCAAATAGCGAAAGTGTCACTGCGTTATGTGACCGTTCGTCGGCGAAAAGGTACCGATTACGGCAACAAACAATTTGTTAGGTTTGCCAAGCAAAAAGTGTGATAGAACAGTGCTAACAAACTTTTTGTTTGGCATCCACATAAAAGTTCAGTCGCATGAATGGGAATGGGCTGAAACGCGTATGCGGGGGCCGGCAAGAGAGGACTTAAGGAGTTCACCGTATGGCCGATAAGATCCAGTGGGCGGGCAACACGATGCCCAAGAGCGATGACAAGCACTTGGGAATCATGAGCCTCGACCACGTGAAGAAGGCCCGCGCCTTCCACCAGTCGTTCCCTCAATATACCGTCAC
>DBFOME010000019.1:0-49768 GCA_048430645.1 Collinsella sp.
ATAGCCTCTGAGCTGCGAACATTTGGTGGGCGTTAGAAGATTTGAACTTCTGACCTCTTCCGTGTCAGGGAAGCGCTCTCCCCCTGAGCTAAACGCCCAAATGGAGCGGACAACGGGGCTCGAACCCGCGACCCCAACCTTGGCAAGGTTGTGCTCTACCAACTGAGCCATGTCCGCCTGCGAGGATTTAATATACGGGATGATCCACCCAAATGCAAGAACTTTTTTTAAAAAGTTTTGCGACGCCCTCGCGAACCTCGCGAAGACATCAGCCACCACGGAAGGCGCAGGCAAACGCAAACTCGCCGCAAGAGGCCACTACATCTCGCCGAGCATGATCCAGGCAGAGCTGTCCTGCGCGAGCCTGCCGTCTGCAAGCGGTGATGAGGTGAGCAGGACCCTGCCCGCCGGCAGCTCCACAGGTGCTGCACCGAAGTTCGTCACACACGCCCAGCCGTTATCGCGGCGATAGGCGATGACGCCGCCCTCAGCGCCCTCGGCACCATCCGCAAGACCGGTGCGCCCGTCAAGATCGAGCCACGCAAGATCGTTGGCGCACCCGCGCAGCTTGCGCCGCAGCCAGAGGGCGTCACGATAGAGCGCAAGCATCGATGTCGGGTCCGCTTCTTCCTTATCGGCAGCATAATCGGAAAACCATGCAGGCTGCGGCAGATGAGGCGCTGCATCGGCGTCTGCCGGCGAAAACCCAAACGATCCGCCATGCGCGGGATCGTCCGCTGCCACCCACGGCAGGGGCACACGACAGCCGTCGCGCCCCTTCTCACGCTTCGGTCCGTGCGTATTGGTCGCAGTAGGGTCTTCGAGTGCAGCCCACGGGATATCAGCCACCTCAAAAAGGCCGAGCTCCTCACCCTGATACACGTATGCCGAGCCCGGAAGCGCCAGCTCAAGCAAAAGGGCCGCCCGCGCGCGGCGCTCGCCGAGTTCACGGTCCTCGTCATAAGACGACCCGTCGCGCAAGAGCCAGTCGAGCGCAATCTGGTGGTAGCGCGTCGCCTTGATTTGCGGCAGGGCATAGCGTGTCGCCACGCGCGGCACGTCGTGGTTGGAGAGTACCCAGGTCGAGGCGGAATCGGATTCGACGGCTGCCTTCAAGCCCTTCTCGATTGCAGTGTGCATGTCATCATAGGTCCAAGTGGCCTTGGCAAACTCAAAGTTGAATGTCTGGCCAAGCTCGCTGGGACGCGCGTAGAGATACTGGCGCTCGGGCAGCACCCACGCCTCGGCAACGGCACTGCGCGGCGGATTATAGCGGTCGAACACGCGGCGCCACTCGCGATAGATCTCGTGGACCTCATTGCGGTCCCACAGCGGATGGGTGCCGTCGTCAACCATGTCATCGCCCTCGGCGAGATGCCACCGGTCGAGGTCATCGCGGTCGAGATCCTTGGCGAGACCCTGCGCCACATCAATGCGAAAGCCGTCGACGCCTCGATCGCTCCAAAACGCCAGGACGTCGCAAAAGAGCGCGTGAACCTCAGGGCATGACCAGTCAAAGTCCGGCTGCTCGGGCGTAAACATGTGCAGATACCACTGAACGTCCGCAACACGCGTCCATGCGGGGCCGCCAAAGTTGGCATTCCAATTGGTGGGAGGCAGCTCGCCATGCTCGCCGCGACCATCGCGGAAGATATAACGGGCGCGTTCGGGCGATCCGGGGCCGGCGGCAAGAGCGGCTTTGAACCAGGGGTGCTGGTTGGATGAATGGTTGGGCACGATGTCGACGATGACCTTGATGCCGCGCGCGTGAGCCGCAGCGATCATGTCATCGAAGTCGTCAAGCGAGCCGAGACGTGGGTCGACATCGCAGTAGTCCGCCACATCATAGCCGCCATCGACAAGAGGCGAAGGGTAAAACGGGCTCAGCCAGATGGCCTCGATACCCAGTCGCTCAAGATAGTCCATCTGCTGGGTAATGCCCGCGATATCGCCCAGACCCGAACCAGTCGAATCCTTAAACGAGCGCGGGTAGATCTGATAGATCGCGGCATCGGACATCCACGAGCGCGAAGAAGACTTTTCTGTAGCCATGGGGCGTATCTCCCTTGCAACGAGGTTATGCGAGATGCCCACGATGATACGCCCAAAGCGGACATTCGCGACAAACAACGCCACAGCCACGCCCCAAAACGATCGCTCCCTCGCGGGTTCGAGCCCAGGCGACGGGTACGAAAAAGCCCGGCTACCGTAGTAGTCGGGCTGTTACGTTTGGAGCGGACAACGGGGCTCGAACCCGCGACCCCAACCTTGGCAAGGTTGTGCTCTACCAACTGAGCCATGTCCGCATATGTAAAACAAAACGGGCGCCGGAGCGCCCGGATGTTGCCTGGAGGCGAAGCCCGGATTCGAACCGGGGGTAAAGGCTTTGCAGGCCTCTGCCTTACCACTTGGCCACTTCGCCGAAAAAGGACCGCCTAAACGGTCCGGAAATGCAATGGAGCGGACAACGGGGCTCGAACCCGCGACCCCAACCTTGGCAAGGTTGTGCTCTACCAACTGAGCCATGTCCGCTTGCGGGTTATTAATTTACGCGAGTTGTCCAAAAGACGCAAGTACTTTTTTCAAAAAACTTGTCTGCCGCATGTTCTTAATAGCCAAACGCGCTAAAGCGATTGGCTAGGCACACGATTCCAGCGCTTCGCTAAACAGCTTCACCATCTGCACGCGCGTGCCGGCGCCGTCCGTACGACGAGCAACCTCCACGTTATCGACGAGCATACGCATAAGCTTGATACCACGGCCGCGTTCCTCAGATGCAACCGGCTCGCTCGTTTCATCGATAGAATAGCCGGCACCTCGATCAAGCACCTCAACCACAACGCGATCGCCATAGGCCTGAACCGTCAGGACGCACCCGATACCGCCCGCATGGTCATAGGCATTACCCAGCGCCTCCCCCGACGCCAATGCGACATCGTAGCGCTCGTCACGGCGCAACGGAAGCGATTCAAGGAGTTCGGCGATGCGATGTCGGTAGTATGGAAGATTCTCGATACCCTGACGGACCTCGACGCTCTTACTCCAGCGAGGCAGCTCCCCCACCGGAATGGCGGGAATAGACTCCCGTGCCGGCCCCGCGACATGAAGGATATCGACAAGACGAGCAATCTCCAAAAAGCGAACAACTTCACCTGATGCATTGACGAGCGAAAGCAGGCCTTCTCGCCTCATGAGCTCACGAGCGCGCGTAAGCAGGAATGCCAAGCCCGTCGAATCGATAAAGCTAACAGCCTGACAGTTGATGACAACACGACGCACGCCGCGGCCAATCAAAGCATCCAACCGCCGACGCAGCGCAGGCACCGTGGCGATGTCGATATCGCCTGGTGGCGTCAAAACCGCTATGTCATTCCACTCATTCATACGACCATGGTTCCCCAAAAAAGCCCACTCGATGCATTCGTTTCCCCAACCGTGCGGATTCAGCCCGTTCAGCGCCGTCTATGAACGACCCCGTAAAAACTCAAGGGACACCAATGCAATGTCATCGTCCAGCGCCGATTCGGTAAATCGGTCAAGCTCGCCCAAGACCTTGCCGCAAATGCCCGACACGCCCTCCCCCGAAACAGAAAGCAGAAGATCGCGCAAGCGCTGCTCGCCAAAGAACGCTCCGGTGCGGTCGCGGGCCTCAATCGTTCCATCCGTATACATGAAGAGCATGTCGCCGGGGGCGAACGTAAACACGCCTGTCTCGTACACCATACTCTCAAAGGCACCGATTACACCCGATTGGCATCCAAGTAGCTCGACCTCTCCCCCACGAGCCTCGCCGCCACCCAGTGGCATCGACTCTGGCCTGATGACCATGGTCGGAGGATGGCCCGCCGAACAATACGTTGCGCGTCCGGCTTTCAGGTCAATCTTGGCGATAAAGGCTGTCACGAACGTCTCGACCCTCGAAAAGCCCATGAGCATACTGTTAAGGGAGCGTGCCATGCGGGCCGGTCCAGCGCCCTCCCACGCATATGCCGTCAGAGCCGTCTTGACGAGCGCGGACATCGATGCGGCCTCAATGCCTTTGCCAGACACATCACCCAGAATCATGACGGCGCAGTCGTCGGGAAGACGGATGAGCGTATAGAAATCGCCGCCGACCAACGCCGAGTTCGTGGCCGACAGGTACACCGAATCGGTTGCGATACCCGGAACATCCCCCAGGGAATTTCTCATGCCGATCTGAAGGGTCTGAGCGATATGACGCTCCTCGCGCTTTTGAGATTCACCTTCGTAGATCAGTTCAAAGTCATGCGCCAAGTGCACCAAGTAGTCATATTCAAGGTCATCAATCGGCTCTTGGCTGCCATCACGAAGCAGTAGCGCGCGCGTCGTCGGGCTCTTCGCAACAGAAGCAGGAACAATTGCGTCGTTACTGTGCTTGCCATCACCCTTAGAGCGTGGTCGCCCCGCCTCGATGCCGGAGTCGACGTAGAGACCTTGACAAGGCAGACCATGCGCCCTAAGCCAGCCTCCCATAGGCATCGATTCGTCAACGCGAGTTATACGGACGTGTTTAAGGTCCTCGGCACTCGTACCGCCCAAAACAGATGCCTCAAAGCCATCAGGGCCAGCCCCCAGACGTGCCGCTGGCGCCGTCGTGGAAAAGAAAAGCTTCTCGGGATCGTCCGGCAAAGCAACGCGACTGCCGCCTTCAAAATCTATGACGTAGGAATCCAGACTGGCGTCATACTCAACAGGGCAAAAATGGCAGTTGAGCATATTGCAGATCTCGGACGATACCGCCTGGGTAGCCGCGACGGAATCGTCTAGAAAGGTAAACAACTCATCACGTAAGACATTGAGCGAGCGGCCAAGCTCGGCCGTGCGACGAGAGCGAAGACTCGATGCCATGCCGACCAGTTGGATAGACAAGTAATCGCAAATGACCTCGAGTACATTAACGTCATAGGCGAGCGGTGCCTGGGGGCGTTTCCAACCAACTTCCAGCACGCCAAGGATCTGCGTACCGTAAAAAACGGGAAGACAGATCTCGCTGCGGTACGGAGGCATATCCTGCATGCGCAACAGGTGCTTAGAACGATTGTCCAGGTCCATAAACATACCGGAGGCGGCCTTATCACCCTTAAGGTCCTGTTGAATCGACAAGCGACAGGCACGCGACTCACGAAGAACATACGTCGGAATGCCAGCGCCATACGGCAAAAACTCAGGCAGGTAGCTGTCGTACAGCTCCTTGGAAACACCGCGAAGTTTAAAACCGCCGCTCTCAGAAAAATAGATAGCAGCACCCGAAGCATCGAGCGTTCCTACAAGCTGGTTCAAAACGGTATCAAGTAGGCTGGGCAGCTCATCGGAGCCCACGGTACTCATAATGACCGAGAGCGTGCCAGAGAGGCGCTTGTTAGCCACTCTAAGCTCCGAAAGAGCACGCTTGAGCTGACGGTCGTGCGAATACTGTTCTTCGATGCTATGGAGCGCCACCAGGACACGTGGCGCGCGGCGCCCAAAGATGCGTGGAGGCGTTACGGAGCCCGCACGAACCAAGACGGGGATAAAGGAGCCGTCACTCAGCTTGAGCATCAGTTCGTTCTCGGAGCCATCAGTTTCAAATGGCAGACGATGTTCCGTCGCACGTTCAAAAGCGGACGAGTACAGGACGTCTTTAACATCTCCACCAATGACGTCGGCGCGTTCCTCGCGCATCAAACCAAGTAAGCGATTATTCACATGCAGAATGGTTCCGTCGAGCTCGCAGATGATGACAGCATCGCTCGTGATCTCGACTAGTTGGGCAACGTCTGCCCACTCGTTGCGTTCAAGCGTTTCCATCGTGGACCCCACCGTCTATCGGTAACAAAAAAGCCTCCGAAGAGGCTTCTCAAATGCGATGGTGTCGGAGGCGGGACTTGAACCCGCATGACCAAAAAGCGGTCACTAGCACCTCAAGCTAGCGCGTCTGCCAATTCCGCCACTCCGACATGCTATGTTGTTGATTCGCGGTTCGTTTTGTTAGACCCGCGCGTTCAACGAGGAAGATAATAACCTATGATTCGAGAACTGTGCAAGCACTTTTTTCAAAAAAGTTTACGAATTTGTAAATCCTTGAATATCAACTTCATCCGAACACCTCCCATATTCATCCGTACATGTACGGATGAATATGGGAATCCGATACCCTGAGGGCCGGGCCGGCCGGTCCCGGGAGATCGGAGGACACCATGTCCGGAAAGAACGGGAAGGGCGCCGCGAGGGCGGTTCCGAGGGCCTACGGCAGGCTCACCAGGCACGAGCGGGACACCATCCAGAGGATGCTGGAGCGCAGGGCATCGTGCAGGGAGATCGCGAGGGAGCTGGGCAGGTCGCCCTCGACGGTGAGCGCCGAGGTGGCGTCGCACAGGTTCGTCACGGCGCCCAAGCCCAGGCGCGGCGAGCGCGTGGACGCCTCCGCCGACCTGTCGGCGGCCTGCCCGCGCCTGGCCGCGTGGCCGCGCTGCTGCAACGGCTGCGGCCGGTACCGCGCGATCGGCTGCAAGCGCCGCCCCCACGTCTTCTACGAGGCCCGGGCCGCGCAGCTGTGCGCCGACTCGGTCCTCGTCTCGTCCAGGCGCGGGATAGACGCCGACGAGCCCGCCGCGGCGGCCAGGCTGGAGGCGATAAGGGGCTGCCTGCGCCGGGGGCTGTCGCCCGAGCAGATGGCGGCGCGCAACGGCGGCCCGGTGGACCTGTCGCCGTCGACCATCTACCGCTGGGTCTCGGCGGGCTACGACGGCATGACCAACATGGAGCTCAGGCGCAAGGTCGGCTACAGGCCGAGGAAGCGCGCCGCGGGCCGGGCGGCCACGCGCCACTCCGCCCGCAGGTCGTACGCCGCGTTCCTCGCCCTCGGGGAGGACGCGTGCGCCGCGGCCTGGGAGATGGACACCGTCGAGGGCGCCCGGGAGGACTCCGCGTGCCTGCTCACGCTGCTGCACCGCCCCAGCAGGCTGCAGCTCGCGCTGCCGCTGGGCGGGAAGACCGCCGGGTGCGTCGCGGCCGCCCTGGAGGGCGTCCGGGCGGTCCTCGGCGCCGACGGGGCGCGCCGCGTGTTCCGCGCCGTGCTCACCGACAACGGCGCGGAGTTCGCCGACGAGGGCGCCATCGCGGCCCTCCTCGGCGAGGGGCCCGGCGAGACGAGGCTGTTCTACTGCGACCCGAGGCGCAGCGACCAGAAGGGCGCCTGCGAGCGAAACCACGTCGAGATAAGGAAGCTGCTGCCCAAGGGCTCCGGACTCAGGTTCGACCGGCTCGCCCCGGCGGACCTGGCGCTGGCCATGTCGCACGTGAACTCCGAGCCCCGCGGCGCGCTCGGCTTCTCGACGCCCGCGCGCGCCTTCAGGGCGATGCTCGGGGAGGACGCGGCGGCGCTGCTGGACGCCTACGGCGTGGAGGACGTGGCGCTCGGCGACCTCGACCTGACGCCGGGGCTCATCGAGAGGGCGCGCGCCGAGAGGGGCGATGCCCCGCTGGCCTAGCCTAGGGGAAAAACGGAATAGACGGACCGACCGTCCGGCTGAGTCTGGGAAGAGGTGCCGGGCGGAGGGCGGAGCATGGCCACCGGACCCATCGAAACACATCTCCACCGTTCCTTCAACTGGGAAAATGCCGCCCCCGGGGCCTGGGAGGGGCACCGGGGGCGTTCGGCTAACTGCGGGAACGGCCTATCCGCTTAATGTGTTCGGCTGAGACTGGAAATCGACCCGAATTTGTAAATGCGCTGGTAGATCTATATGTTCGGCCCCGAATCGGTGTTGCCTCCCGGCGCGTCCTCGGGCATGAGCGATATTTTGTTGCGCACTTCGTGCTGCAAAATATCGCTCCCCCTGCGGAATGCGCCGGGAGGCAACACCGATTCGGGGCCTGCAAATACATACTTCAGGCACAGTTCTCAAACATGTTCTGGGAGCTGATGCAAATTTGGTGGCTCGGCTTTGCCGAGCCCTTATATGAGGAGGCCGGAGCTAAAGCTCCGGCCTCACTCAATTTCTCATCAGATTAAGTGAGCGATCGAGGAATCGCACTCCCCCTGCAGAGTTGCCGCAGGGCCCGCCCTGAAGTTATTTTTCAGAACACTCCGCAGGACGCAAGAAACCCCCGCCGCACGAAGTGCGCAGCGGGGGTTTCTTGCATGTCCGAGGACGTTCTGAAAAATAACTTCAGGGCGGGCCCGAACGATAACAACCGACTACAGGTCGATGTGCGATTCCTTGATCGGGAACGGCTCCGCGAAGTGGCACGCGCAGCAGTGACCAGGTGCAACTTCCTTAAACTCGGGAAGCTTCTCAGAGCAGATACCCTGAGCGATCGGGCAGCGAGTGTGGAAACGGCAACCGGTCGGCGGATCCAGCGGCGACGGCGGATCGCCAGCGAGGATGATGCGCTTGCGGGTCTTCTGGATATCAGGATCGGGAACCGGCACGGCAGACAGCAGCGACTGCGTGTACGGATGGTGAGGCTCGCTGTAGAGCGTCTTCCAGTCCGAAACCTCAACCATCTTACCCAGATACATAACGGCAACGCGATCGGAAATGTGCTGCACGACGGACAGGTCGTGAGCGATAAACAGATACGCGGTACCGAACTTGTCCTGGAGCTCCTTAAGAAGGTTCAGAACCTGGGCCTGAATGGATACGTCAAGTGCAGAGACAGGCTCGTCGCAGATAATCAGCTTGGGCTTCAGAGCGAACGCGCGGGCGATGCCGACACGCTGGCGCTGGCCGCCCGAGAACTCGTGCGGATAACGGTTGATGTGCTCGGGATTCAGACCGACGACGTCCAGCAGCTCGCGGACGCGCTCGATACGCTCCTCCTTGGTACCCACGCCATGAATGGTCATGGGCTCGGAGACGATCTCGCCGATGGTCATACGGGGATTGAGCGAAGCATAGGGATCCTGGAAGATGAACTGCATCTCGCGACGCATGTCCTTGATCTCATGCTTGCTCATCTCGGCAACATCTTTACCCTGGAAGAACACCTTACCGGCGGTCGGCTTGGTCAGGCGCATGATGGTGCGACCCGTCGTGGACTTACCGCAACCAGACTCACCAACCAGACCAAAGGTCTCGCCCGGATAAATCTCGAACGAAATGTCATTTACTGCAGAGACAACACGCTTGGAGAAGCGCTTGGCGAACATGCCGGACTCAGCGGGGAACTCCTTAGAGAGGTGCTCGACCTTCAGCAGCGGAGTACGCTCGTTGGTATCTGCCATTACGCCTCGCCTCCCTTCTTGGAATCCTTGCGCGTACGGGACGTCTCAGGAGCGTTCTTGAGGAACTCGGGGTCACCGGAGTAGTGGCACGCAGAGTAATGACCAGACTCGGTGACAACGCGCTCGGGGCGCTGCTTGCGGCACTTGTCCGTCGCATAGGGACAACGAGGCGAGAACACGCAGCCCTCAGGCAGGTTCATGAGCGAAGGCGGGTTGCCGTGAATCGGCGTAAGCGGCTTCTTCTCTTCGATGGCCTGCTCCGGGATGGAGCGGATAAGACCCCAGGTGTAGGGGTGGCGACTCTCGTAGAAGATTTCCTCAGCAGTACCGAACTCGACGGGACGGCCGGCGTACATAACCATGATCTTATCGGCCATATCGGCAACGACGCCCAGGTCATGGGTAATCATGATGATGGCGTTGCCGTTCTTCTCCTGCATTTCCTGCATGAGCTCGATAATCTGAGCCTGAATGGTAACGTCCAGAGCCGTCGTGGGCTCGTCGGCAATCAGGATATCGGGATCGCAGGCAAGAGCCATAGCGATCATGACACGCTGACGCATACCGCCGGAGAACTGGTGCGGATACTCATTGACGCGTTTCTCGGGCTCGGGGATACCCACGAGGTCCAAAAGCTCGGTAGCGCGCTTGAGCGCCTCCTGCTTGGAGTAGCCACGGTGCAGACGAAGGCCCTCGCCCACCTGCTTGCCGATCTTATAGACCGGGTTCAAGGAGGTCATAGGATCCTGGAAGATCATCGCGATGTCGTTTCCGCGAATGTGCTGCATCTCTTCCTCGGTCATCTCGAGGATAGAACGACCGCGATAGCGAACGTCGCCGCCCTCGATCTTTCCCGGAGGCATCGAGATGAGGCCCATGATGGTCATGGCGGTCACGGACTTACCGGAGCCGGACTCACCGACGACACCCAGGGTCTCGCCGCGATCGAGCGTGTAGGACACACCGTCGACAGCGCGAACGACACCATCCTCGGTATGGAAATACATCTTAAGGTCATCGACCTCGAGCAGATGCTGGCCCTCGGGAACCGGCTGGTCCTTCAGGTCCACATAGTTCTTGTTCTTCTTCATCCTTATGCGTCCTTCATCTTGACGTCGAGGGCGTCGCGCAGACCGTCACCCAGCAGGGTGAAGGCGAGCACCGTCGAGAGAATTGCCAGACCGGGCATGATCATCATCCAGGGAGCAGTCAGAAGATACTGCTGACCGTCCTGAATCATGGAGCCCCACGAAGGCGTAGGCGGAATAACGCCCATGCCGAGGAAGGACAGAGCGGACTCGGTCAGAATGGCGCCACCAATGTTCATGGTCGCGTAGACCACGATGGAGGCGACGGAGTTCGGGAAGATGTGACGCACTACGATACGAGCATCAGATGCACCCATCGCGCGCGCAGCGTCAACATAGTCGTTTTCTTTGACCGTCAAGATTGCAGAGCGGAAGACGCGCGCAATCGAAGGCCAGCCGAGAATACCGATGGCGATAAAGACGTTCTGAAGACCACGGCCGATAACGGCGATCATGGCGACAACGAACAGCACGTACGGGAACGCCAGGAAGATGTCCGCACAGCGCATGATGATCGTATCCCAGATCCCGCCGTAGAAACCGGCCAGAGCACCCATGACCAGACCGATCACCGTGGAGATCGCGGTGGCCATAATGCCGACGGACAGCGAAACGCGTGCACCGTAGATAACGCGGACGAGAATGTCGCGACCAAGGGCGTCGGTGCCAAACGGGTGCTCTGCACACGGAGCCAACAGCGACGTCTCGGCCATGGTGGTCGAGTCGGAAGCCGTCGGCGAACCGAGCCAGGGCTTAGCCCACAGATCTGCGGTCAGGGCAACCAAAACGACGATGATGATCCAGCAGACACCGATAACGGCGAGCTTGTTCTTGCGAAGACGCTTAAAAGCGTCACCCCACAGCGTGCGGGACTTGGCGGGAGCAGATGCGGCCTTGGTGGCGGTAGCCTGCTCCTGAGACTGAGAATCAGTTTCCTGCATGAGACGTACCTCCCTTAGGCCTTATCCGACGGACCGCCAAGGCGGATGCGCGGGTCGAGGAATGCATAGCTAATGTCGACGAGCAGGTTAATCACCATGACGACGACGACGATGAGCGTAACGCCGCCCATAACGATGGGCCAGTCACGCATGCTAATGGCGCGATAGACCTCATAGCCGATACCGGGCCAGTTAAAAACCGTCTCGGTCAGGATGGCGCCCGAAAGCATGCCACCAAAGTCGACACCAATATAGGTAACGACGGGGATGAGTGCATTCTTAAGCGCATGCTTGACGATGATCGCGCGATTGGAGAGACCCTTGGCCTTTGCCGTACGGATGTAATCCTGGTTCATGACGTCAAGCAGCTGCGAGCGCATAATGCGGGCGGCATAAGCGGTCGAAACCGAAGCCAGCGTAATGGTCGGAAGCACATAGTGCATCCAATCCTGATACTGAGAGCTGGAACCGCCGGCACCCGAGATCGGCATGGAGATTGCACCGCCCGTAGCGTCCTTGAGGATGACGCCAAAGAACAGCTGCAGCAACATACCGAGCCAGAAGGCCGGGACCGCAACGAGGATCGACGTGGTGAGCGTTACCAAAATATCCCAGAAGGAATAACGCTTTACCGCCGAAATGATACCCGCACCGATACCCATGATTGCCTCGAGCACGATGGCGCACGCGGCAAGTTTGACCGTATACGGATACTTCTGGGCAAAAATTTCCGTAACCGGCAGCTTGCGCTGATACGAATTGCCCAGATCGCCATGAAGCAGGCCGTTCATGTAATACAAGTAACGGTCCACGAGCGACGTTTGAACGGGGTCGCCGTTCTCGTCAAGGATCGCGTTGCCGTCCTCGTCCGACTGGACCAGGTGATAGCGGACGCGAAGCTGAAGCTCCACCTCGGGGGACAGAGCCTTGTCTCCACCGATCAGCTTGATCGGATCTCCCGGCACGATATTCTGAAGGGCGAACAGAATCAGCGTAACGCCCAAAAATACCGGGATGAACTGAAGCACACGTTTAACGATGTACTTACCCATACCACTCCCCTATCTAGGGATTAACCTAAATGGGATGCCGATCGCCAGACCGGCATCCCAAAATTACCATCAGCCAGTTTACCCCAGGTTAGGGAGAACTGTATGTTTCCCATGAGGTCTACGTAAATACTTGACCCTCACGGAAGCTGCAAACTCTTAGGCGAGCTCAGCGGTACCCAGCTCAGCGTGCTTCTGCGGATCGACATAGAGGTGCTTGATGCGATCGGAGCCGACGATGGTGTGCGTGTAGAACATCACCGGGATGACCGGGCAGTCGGCAGCGACCATAGCGTCGGCCTCCTGCATCTTAGCAACGCGCTCTTCGTCGTCAACCGTGGTGCGAGCCTCGTTGACCTTGGCGTCGAACTCGGGGTTGTTGTAACCGGAGCGGTTGTCGCCACCGAGGGAGTCGGAGTGGAACAGCGGATACAGGAAGTTGTCCATAATCGGGTAGTCGGCAATCCAACCCAGACGACCGAACTGATAGTTAAAGTTCTGGTACTGCTCGAGCAAGGCAGACCACTCAGGGGTATCGGAGACAGCGGTAACGCCAACCTTGGCGAGGTCACCGATGATGGACTCCATGATCTCCTTGTGGCCACCATCCTGGTTGTAGGAAAGGGTCACGTTAATGCCACGATCGCCGTTAGCGCCAGCGGGAGCAACCTTGTCCAGGTACTCGTTAGCCTTGTCGACGTCGTAGGCGCAGAACTCCCATGCGCCCTCCTTGTAGCCATCGATGCCCGGAGGAACAATGCCGTCGGCGGGGGTACGGGTACCCTTGAAGATAGTCTTGCAGATGGCCTCACGGTTGATGGCCAGGGAGATACCCCTGCGCAGGTCGGCGTTGTTAAACGGCTCGGCCGTGTTGTTGCAGGTCAGGTAGTAGGTGGAAGGCTCGGAGCCGAGCAGCATGCGCTCGCCGTCACCCATGGTGTAGCCGTCCTTGGACACGCCGCGATCCTTCTTGGCGGCGTCGATCTGAGCAACGGGAACGTCGCAGACATCGAGGTTACCGGCCTGGAACTCCTTGTAAGCGGTCTCCATGTCCTTGATGACCTGGAAGTGGATGCCATCGATCTTGGCCTTGTCGCCATAGTAATCGTCGAACTTCTTGAGGTTGATCTCCTGACCATCCTCCCACTTGCCGTCCATCATGAACGGGCCGTTACCGACCGGTGCAAGGTAGAAGCTCTTGGCATCGGACTCGGCGCACTCGGGAACCGGGGCCAGAGCCGGGTGAGAGGCGACGAAGGGGAAGTCGGCGTAAGCGGAAGACAGCTTGACGACGAGGGTCTCATCGTCGGGGCAGGTAACACCGCTGAGTTCAGTAGCGTTACCGGCAAGCAGATCGTCATAGCCCTCGACCATGGAAAGGTGATAGGAGACCTCGGAAGGGCCATACTCGGTAGCGATGGCCGACTTGGTGTTGACCAGACGCTCCCAACCGAGCTTGAAGGACTTGGAGGTAACGTCGTCACCGTTGTGGAACTTGGCCTTCTTGATCTTGAAGGTGAACTCGGTGGCGTCGTCGTTGGCCTCGAAGGACTCGCAAGCCAGCGGAACGATCTCGCCCTTCTCGGCGTCATAAGAGGTCAGAGCGTCAAAGAGCTGGTACTCGACCTGAGTGCCCTGGTCCTCCTGGACATTGTAGGGGTCGATGCAGACCGGGTTGTTGATGTAGAAGTTCAGCGTCGAACCGGACTCAGAACCGGAAGCGTCGCCGCCCTTCTTGCCGCATGCGGCAAGAAAAGCCATGGAGCTCGCAGCAAGGGTACCGCCGACAAAGGCGCGACGACCCATAACGGGCTGGTGGAACATAGAATCAGCCATGCCATCCTCCTTATGAGATAGGACAAAGTAAGTTCGGTCGGGCAACGTCAAGACAGCCCAATCGAACCATTCAAACGCGGTCCGCCGTTTTGGCTGGTTATACAAAGCGGACCAACGTATTGCAATACTGTAGCGCATTTTATGCACGATTTGGGGCTAATTCCGGTTAACGGTCGAGATTTTCTTTAGTTGGGCGAAGTATATGAGGATATTTTGACTCTGTTACAAATATGTAAACAAAAAGGGTCCCGCACTTGCGGGACCCTTTTCAAGTATTTATGCGGCTCGTGATTAGTAGCCCACGATGCCCTGCGGGAAGAAGAACATGCACAGCACGACGCACACGGCAAACACGACAGCCATGATGACGGTCAGGCGGTCAAGGTTCTGCTCCATAACGCCCGTGGCAGAGCTGGAGTTATACAGCGAGCTGGCAATCATATCCGAAACGCCGGTACCCTTACCGGAATGCATCAGGACGAGAATCGTCAGCGCCACGGCAGAAACAGCCCAAACGACAAACAGAAGAATCTGGAACGGACCCATAGATAAGCTCCTTAATAGAACAGTTCAAACTCCAGTACTGTACCACAATCCCCCGCTCTCCCCTACCTGCCACTCAAGGACGGGGTGGAAATGGCAGAAATACCAAAAGGGGGGTTGTCCGGTTGTGGACAACCCCCTTGCTAGAAAACGGTATTTGTTTTCTATTAGGCCTCGGTAGCGAGCACGCGGCCCGTCATCTCGGCGGAAGGCTCAATACCAGCCATGGTGAGCATGGTCGGAGCGATATCGGAAAGACGGCCGTCCTCGATACCGGTGAGCTTGGCCTTCTCATCAACGATGATGAACGGCACGCGGTTGGTGGTGTGAGCCGTAAACGGATGCTTGGAACCGTCGGAAGCAACGTCAAACATGTGATCGGCGTTGCCGTGGTCGGCGGTAATCAGTGCAAAGCCGCCCTTGGCGAGAATCGCCGGGACAACCTTGGACAGGGCATCGTCAACAGCCTCAACGGCCTTAACGGCAGCGTCGAAGACACCGGTGTGACCAACCATGTCGCAGTTCGCGAAGTTCACGATGTAGAAATCAGCGCGATCCTCGTTGATGGCGGCGACGAGCTTCTCGGTAACCTCGGGAGCGCTCATCTCGGGCTGCAGATCGTAGGTAGCAACCTTGGGGGAAGCGACGAGCACGCGCTCCTCGCCCTCCTTGGGCTCCTCGATGCCACCGTTGAGGAAGAACGTCACGTGGGCGTACTTCTCGGTCTCGGCAGTGTGCAGCTGCTTCAGGCCATTGGCGGCGATAACGTCGGCCAGGACGTTCTCGGGGAACGTCTTGGGGAAGGCGACCTCGACGTCAAACGTCGGATCATACTCGGTCATCGTCACAAAGTGCGAAAGCTTGATCTGCTCGCGCTCAAAGCCGTCGAACTCCTTGTCCGTGAACACGCGGGTCATCTGACGAGCGCGGTCGGGACGGAAGTTGAAGAAGATGGCCGCGTCGCCCTCGTGAATGCCCTCGTTGTGGGCAGCGAAGGGCTCGACGAACTCGTCGCCGCGCGGGTCCTTCTCGTAGTAGGCCTTGATACCGGCAACGGGGTCGGTATCAGCATCGGACGCGTTGACCATGACGTCGTAGGCGCGCTGGATGCGCTCCCAACGATTATCGCGGTCCATGGCCCAATAACGGCCCGAGACGGTGGCAACGCGAGCGTCGCAACCGGTCTCCTCGGAGATCTTAGCCAGGAAGGCGCAGAACTCACTCATGTAGCCGGCACCGGACTGCGGGTCAACGTCGCGGCCATCCATGAAGGCGTGGACGCGAACGGTCTTGACACCGTGCTCGGCAGCCATCTTGACCAGAGCCTCGACGTGGTTCATGTGGGAGTGAACGCCGCCAGGGCTCATAAGGCCCATGAGGTGGAGAGTCTTGCCGTCAGCCTTGACATCGTCCATGGCCTTGACGAAAACCTCGTTCTTGGCGATGGAGCCGTCCTTGATGGCATTGTTGATGCGCGAAAGCTCCTGGAACACGATGCGACCGGCACCGATGTTGAGGTGACCCACCTCGGAGTTGCCCATCTGGCCGTCGGGAAGGCCCACGTCCTCGCCCGAAGCACCGAGCGTGGTGTGAGGATACTTCTCGTACAGGCCATCAAGGAAGGGCGTCTTGGCAGCGGCGACGGCGTTCTCGCCATCAGCCGGAGCCAGGCCGCAGCCGTCCATGATAATCAGGAGTGCAGGAAGATGACGTTGTGCCATATGTCCTACTCGCCTGCCTTGACGACCATAGAGGCGAAGTCGGCAGCCTTGAGCGAAGCGCCGCCCACGAGGGCGCCGTCAACGTCGGGCTTGGCGACGAGCTCGGCGATGTTACCGGGCTTGGCGGAACCACCGTAGAGAACGCGGATGCCGTTGGCGAGCTCCTCGCCGAACATCTCCTTGAGGGTCTCACGGATAGCGCCGCAGACCTCCTGAGCATCCTCGGCGGTAGCGGTCTTGCCGGTGCCGATGGCCCAGATGGGCTCATAGGCGACGACGACCTGCTTGGGGCAGGTGATCTCAAGACCAGCAAGGCCAGCCTTGACCTGGTTCACGACGTGCTCGACATAGGTGCCGGCCTCGCGGACCTCAAGGGACTCGCCGCAGCAGAAGACGGGAACAAGGCCGGCGGCAACGAGAGCCTTGGCCTTCTTGTTCTGGTCCTCGTCGGTCTCGTGGAAGTAGTCGCGACGCTCGGAGTGACCGATGATGCAGTAGGTGCAGCCAGCGGACTTGAGCATGTCGCAAGAGGACTCACCCGTGAAGGCACCCTTGGCCTCCCAGTACACGTTCTGTGCACCGAGGACGATGGGGGCAGCCTGAATGCGGTCATGAACCGTGGTGATGTCGATGGTCGGAGGGCAGACGAGCACCTCGACGCCAGCCGGAACCTCGGGCAGAGCCTGAGCCAGCTCGTCGGCGAGCTTGGCGGCCTCGGCGACGTCGTTGTTCATCTTCCAGTTACCAGCGATAAGAAGGGTGCGATTAGGCATCGAGAAGCGCCTCCACTCCGGGCAGGGCCTTACCCTCGACGAGCTCCATGGAAGCGCCACCACCGGTGGAGATCCAGCTCATCTTGTCGGCCAGGTTGAACTTGTTGACAGCTGCGACAGAGTCACCACCGCCGATGATCGAGGTGCAGTCAGCCTCGGCGAGAGCCTCGGCGATAGCCTGGGTGCCGTGAGCAAAGTTGTCAAACTCGAAGACGCCCATGGGGCCGTTCCAGAACACGGTCTTGGCGCCCTTGACAGCCTCGGCATAGAGCTCCTCGGTCTTGGGACCGATGTCCATACCCTCACGATCGTCGGGGATAGCGTCGGAAGCAACAACCTCGGGGACAGCGTCCTCGCCAAAGTGATCGGCAACACGGTTGTCGATGGGGAGTAGGATCTTGACACCCTTCTCCTCGGCCTTCTTGAGCATCTCGCCGGCGCGCTCGACCCAGTCCTCTTCCTTGAGGGACTGACCAACGGTCAGGCCCTGAGCCAGGAAGAAGGTGTAGGCCATGCCGCCACCGATAATCAGGGTGTCAGCGGAGTCGATGAGGTGATCGAGAACACCGATCTTGGAGGAAACCTTGGAACCGCCGACGATGGCGACGAAGGGACGCTCGGGCTCGGCGAAGATGCCGGTCAGCGTGTCGACCTCCTTCTCGAGCAGGAAGCCAGCGACGGCAGGCAGGTAAGCGGCGGGGCCCACGACGGAACCCTGGGCGCGGTGAGCGGTGCCGAAGGCATCGAGAACGAAGACGTCGCCATAGGAAGCGAGCTTCTTGGCGATCTCGGGATCGTTCTTCTTCTCACGCTTGTCAAAACGGACGTTCTCGAGAACGAGGACCTTGCCCGGCTCGACGGCGGCGACAGCCTCAGCAGCCTTCTCGCCGTAGGTGTCGGCGACAAAGGCAACGTCGAGACCAGAGAGCTCAGCGAGTTTCTTGGCGACGGGCTCGAGGGACAACTCGGGCTGGAAGCCGGTGCCCTCGGGACGGCCGAGGTGGCTCATGAGGATGACGCGAGCGTTGTGCTCAACGAGATAGTTGATGGTGGGCAGGGCAGCCTTGATGCGGGTGGTGTCGCCAACGACGCCATCCTTGATAGGCACGTTAAAGTCAACGCGGACGAGAACGCGCTTGCCGTCGACATCGATGTCGCGGACGGTCTTCTTGGTAAAGGCCATGTTTGCTTCTACCTTTCGTACGTGTCTGCCTCCCATTACGGCAGACGATTTCTTATAAAAAGGGCGCGACCCTAGGGTGTAAGCCCTATAAGGCCGCGCCCTTCTTTAGACGCTCAACGAGCTATTCGCTAAAAGCTAAATTAAGCAACGAACTTCTCGAAGTACTTGATGGTGCGGACCATCTGAGAGGTGTAGGAGTTCTCGTTGTCGTACCAAGAGGTGACCTGAACGAGGGTCTGGCCGTTGCCGAGGTCAGAGCACATGGTCTGAGTGGCGTCGAAGATGGAGCCGTGGGTCTCGCCGACGATGTCGCGGGAGACGATCTGGTCCTCGTTGTAGGCGAAGGTCTCGGGGATGGTCTCGGCGTAGGCCTTCATGGCAGCGTTGACCTCGTCGACGGTGACCTTCTTGTCAACGACGGCGTAGAGGTTGGTCAGCGAGCCGGTCGGCGTCGGGACGCGCTGGGCGGCACCGATGAGCTTGCCGTTGAGCTCGGGGAGAACCAGGCCGATGGCCTTGGCAGCGCCCGTGGTGTTCGGGACGATGTTCTCGGAGCAGGCGCGGGAGCGACGGAAGTTGCCCTTGCGCTGCGGGCCGTCGAGCGGCATCTGGTCGCCGGTGAAGGCATGGATGGTGGTCATGATGCCGGACACGATGGGAGCGAAGTCGTTCAGACCCTTGGCCATCGGAGCGAGGCAGTTGGTGGTGCAGGAAGCAGCGGAGATGATGTTGTCCTCAGCGGTCAGCGTCTCATGGTTGACGTTGTACACGATGGTGGGCAGATCGCTGCCGGCCGGAGCGGAGATGACGACCTTCTTGGCGCCAGCGTTGATGTGGGCCTGAGCCTTAGCCTTGCTGGTGTAGAAGCCGGTGCACTCGAGAACGACGTCGACGTCGAGGTCGCCCCAAGGCAGGTTGTTGGCGTCGGCCTCCTTGTAGATCTTGATCTCCTTGCCGTCAACGGTGATGGAATCCTCGCCAGCAACGACCTCGTGATCGCGAGCGTAGTTGCCCTGCGTGGAGTCGTACTTCAGCAGGTAAGCGAGCATATCGGGAGAGGTGAGGTCGTTGATAGCGACGATCTCGGAGCCCTCATGACCGAACATCTGACGGAAAGCCAGACGACCGATGCGACCGAAGCCGTTAATAGCAACCTTTACTGCCATTGTGTCTCCTTTCGTAAGGCCCCCGCGAGCTACAGCGCCCGCCGTTGAGGCCCACAAACTAACCACTCGCCTAATATACCTTTTTTTTGACTTGAATTTCACGAGAATGCTCGAAATTGAAAAGCAAATTTACGTTAAAACGTTTTAAAGACTAAAATAGCAGCTAAATCCGTATATAAGTCGTTACTTCAAACTACCTGTTTGCTTCAATGAGCTTTTCAAGCCGTAAAACACGATGGTAGAGGGCTGACTTCGACAAGGGAGGGTCAGCCATCTCCCCCAAATCACGCAGCGACAGATCAGGATAGCGCTCGCGCAGGTCGCAAAAGACCGCCAAGGCATCCGGAAGCGCATCGCGAAGGCCACGCTGCTCGAGCTCGTCGATAAGCGCAAGCTGATGTTGGGCAGCACCGGCGCTTCTGGTTTGGTTGGCGAGCTCGGCATTCACGCGACGGTTCACATCGTTCTTAACCAACTTGACCGCGCGCGCCTCCTCAATCTCGGCAACGCTGCGCTTGGCACCAATCAGCTTTAATAGATGCTCGATTTCCTCGGCGCTCTTAATGTACACGGCATATGACCCCCGCCGTGCATTAACACGAGCATGGACCCCAATCTGCTCCAACAGATTGCAAAGTCCCTTGGCATATTGCTCGCCCTGCACAGCGATCTCCAAATGAAAATCGCCGCGTGGATCGGCCACGAAGCCGCCCGCGATGAGCGCGCCGCGGATATAGGCAAGTCTACAGCAAGGACGGGCAACGATATGTCGGGGTACGCCGGCGACAAGTCCTCCCCTACGGTCGAGGATACCCAGCAGAACCAAGGCCTTATCCAGGTCTGGCTGATCAGGCAAGGTGATGAGGTAGTTTCGAACCTTATGCAAGACAGATTTGCGGACGGTGAACTCCGTTTTGAGCTTAAGGATACGATGCGTCAGCGTGATCATCGTGCGCGCGACGGCTCCCGTCTCAGTCGCAACGGTCAAACGATACCGCCCAGAGCCGGCAAGGGAGAGCGTACCACTCACGCGCGTGAGGGCGGCGAGCGTCGACAAGTCGCAGTATTCACATTCGGGTTCGCAGCGCGCAAGCTCGTCGCGCACCTCAGCGGTAAACGACATGCAGGCCTATGCCTTCGTGTTGGCGCGCGACAGGTCGCGGTGGGAGATGCTCACATGATACTGAGCGCCTTCCAGGTAACGGGCCGTGGCCTCGGCAATGGCAACGCTGCGATGCTGGCCGCCCGTGCAGCCGATGGCGATAGAAAGCTGCGGCTTACCCTCCGCGATATAGCCTGGCATCACCGTATCGAGCAGCTGTGTCCAAGCCTTCCAAAACTCCTGCGTCTTGGGATGGTCCAGAACAAAATCAGAGACCTTTTTATCGAGACCGGTCATCGTGCGCATCTCGGGATCGTAGAACGGATTGGGCAGGAAGCGGACGTCGATCATAATGTCCGCCTCGACGGGCATGCCGTGCTTAAAGCCAAACGAGAACACGTGGACGTCCATGAGCTGCTGGTCGGACAGCTCGGAAAATGCCATACGTAGCTTGTTGCGCAGCGCAGAGGTACGCAGACGGCTCGTGTCGATAATCATATCGGCTCGGTCGCGCACGCCCTGCAGCTGAAGGCGCTCGCGCTGAATGGCATCGGCCGTAGTCTCCCCCGGCTTGGCAATGGGATGACGGCGGCGATTTTCGCTGTAGCGACGAATCAGCACCTCGTCAGAGGCCTCGAGAAACACGATGTCACAGCTCATCTCGCGCTCCTCGAGTGCGGCAACGGCATCGAGCAGCTCATCGAACAAGCCCTGGCTGCGCAGGTCGCAGGTGACGGCAAGATGCCTGCCCACGCCCGTATTGATGCCGACGAGTTCGGCAAGCTGGGCGATCAGACGCGGAGGCAAGTTGTCGATGCAAAAGTAGCCCATGTCCTCGAACACATGCATGGCCTGCGTTCGGCCCGATCCAGACATTCCGGTGATGATGACGATATCGGGGATGCGCTCCGAGCGCTCCGCCGCATCCATGGCATCTCCCTTTTGCATGTGCGCCTCCTAAAACAAGCGCGGGACCCGGCCAGCGGATCCCG
The DNA here is from genome assembly GCA_048430645.1 of Collinsella sp. Lineage (GTDB taxonomy): Bacteria > Actinomycetota > Coriobacteriia > Coriobacteriales > Coriobacteriaceae > Collinsella. The sequence goes on from DBFOME010000019.1 coordinate 21,624, forward strand.
CGCGATCAATTGCCTTTATTGAGTATACCGCCCCGAGCGGATACGAGGCCTGTCTTACGCCTCAAGCGCAGCCTTGAACCAACTTGTAATACTCGTGGGATGCGTGATGGCGGTGCCGACGACAACGGCCCAGGCGCCAGCATCGATCGCGGCGCGAGCCTCCTCGGGCGTGTGCACGCGGCCCTCGCAGATGATGGGAAGACCGGGGAATTCCTCGGTCGCCTGACGCAGGAGCGGCAGATCGGGGCCATCGGCCATGGTGCAGTCGATGGCAGCGACACCGTGAGAAAGCGTGGTAGATACCAGGTCGAAGCCCATATCAACCGCACGGCGAATGTCCTCGATGGTGGCACAATCCGCCATCAGGAGCACACCCTCCTCGTGCAGCGGGCGGAAGGTATCCTCGACCGACTTGCCGTCGGGACGCGGACGATCGGTGGCGTCGATCGCCACGATATCGGCACCCGCAGCAACGCAGGCGCGAGCGTGACGCAGCGTCGGCGTGATGTAAACGCCCTCGTGCCCATCCTTCCACAGGCCGATAACGGGGACCTCACAGCGACCCTTAATGGCGGCAATGTCGGCAAGGCCCTGGCAGCGAATGGCGGCGGCGCCGCCGAGCTCGCAAGCACGAGACATTTGAGCCATGGTCTCGGGCGTACGAAGCGGCTCGCCCATATACGCCTGAACGCTCACGACGAGCTTGCCCTTCAGGGACTGGATCAAAGGATCAACGGTCATGTTCGACTCAACCTTTCTCAAAAACAGCCTTCTGAGACACCGCACCTTGACGTTCAAACCGTCGCTCGCGTACCGAAGTACGCTTCGCTCCTCTTTCACGTCAATCTGCGGCACCTCAGAAGGCGCACTTGGTAGCTATGTTTATTTCAACGACGCAAGAAGGTGTTCGGCGGCACCGATGAGCGGAGCATCGCCCTCAAGAGAACCGATGAGGATCGGCGTGTCCTGAAGCGGATCGAGCGCCTGGCTGGCATAGCCCTCGTGTACCGAATCCTTCCACGTCTGTGAACGCCAATCGGGACCTTGGTGAATCACGCCACCCGAAAGCACGATGACCTCAGGGTCCAGGATGTTAGCGAGCGAGCCCAAGCTGGCACCCAGCGCAAAGCCGGCGTCATGGATGACCTCAGTCGCCTTTGCGTCGCCCGCGCGGCACAGGTCGTTTACATCGCGACCGACCGAAGGACGGCTGGGGTCGACGCGGCCAAAGCGCTCGTCGTACATGCGACCAATGGAAGTGCCCGAAGCAACAGACTCAAGATGGCCAGAACGCCCGCAGGCGCAGGGAATGCCGGCGGCAGCCGAGCACTCGATGTGGCCCATATGACCGGCAGCACCGTGGAAGCCCTGCATCACGCGGCCGTTCTCGACATATGCGCCGCCGATGCCCGTACCGATGCCCAGACACAAGACGGAGAACTTGCCCTTGCCGACGCCCCAGTGGGCCTCGCCCAGAGCATGAGCCTGCACGTCGCCCACCACGGCAACGGGAAGACCAAGGTCCTCGCGCAGACGCGGCCCCAACTGAACGCCAGACCAGCCGGGCATGATCTCGTTGGCGTAGGCGATGGCGCCCGTCTTGGGGTCGACGACACCGGCGGCGCCAATACCGATACCGAGGACCTCGACATCGGGGTTCGCCTCGAGAGCAGCCTTGATGGACGCCTCGATGCGCTGGAAAACTGCCTCGCCGCCTTCTTGGGCCTCGGTGGGAACCTCGGCTTCAAAGACCGGATGGGGCACGCCGCCATCAGCCGGATACTCCATAATGGCAGTCGCAATCTTGGTGCCGCCGATATCGACGGAGCAAACGTACTTGTTCTCCATGTCGCTCTCCTTAGGAGATATAAACAACTACAGGAAATGCGCCGTCAGGCTAGCCGTCACAGCGCGGTAAAGGTTTTCCAGGTGCCCGAGATCGCCGAGAAGCCGTGTGGCCATTGACCTAATGGGTCATGGCCGCACGGTTGAACGGCGAGGTCGGGTGCCTGGGAAAGCTTTAAAGGAGGCCGTTGTCCTGGAGGACCTTCTTAATCGCCTCGACGTTCTCACCGGTCATGGCCTTCACCGGGCGCGGCATGGTCGGGCTGTCGAAGATGCCCATGAGGTTCATAGCGGTCTTGAAGGCGCCGACGCCACCGGCATAGCCCTGGACGCCCGAGGTGACATCCCAGATGTGGGAGATCTCATTGAGACGATCCTGCTCGGCCTTGACGGTAGCCCAGTCACCAGCCTGAGCGGCCTTCCACTGACGCACGTAGCCCTCGGGCTCAACGTTGGCGAGACCCGGGACGGAACCGTCAGCGCCGCCGAGATAGGCGCCGTCGACAACAACCTCGTGACCGGTGAGGATGCTCATCGGATGGCCGTTCTTCTCGTTCTCCTGAACGAGGTAGCGGAACGAGATGTCATCACCCGAGGAATCCTTGACGCCAGCAAGGACGCCCTCGGCGCCGAGCTTGGCAAGGAGCTTCCAGGGGAGCTTGGTGTGAACGCAGACGGGAATGTCATAGGCAAAGATGGGCAGGTCGAGCTCCTCGTGCAGGATGCGGAAGTGCTCCTCGACCTCGGTCATACCCTGCAGGGCATAGAACGGGCAGGTGGCGACGAGGGCATCGGCGCCCAGCTCCTGGGCGACCTTGCCGTGCTCAATCATGCGCTCGGTCTCGGTATCGATGATGCCGACCAGAACAGGCACACGGTGGTCGACGATACGAACGGCCTCGGCGATAATCTGGCGACGGCGCTCATCGGTGGAGAAGACGACCTCGCCCGAAGACCCCAAGAAGAACAGACCATCGACGCCGGCATCGATCATGCGGTTGATGCTGCGCTCAAAGGAGGCAACGTCGAGCTGGTGGTCTTCGGTATCGGGAACAACGACGGGGGGGATAACGCCGGTGAATTTCTGAGTTGCCACAAGAATCTCCTTAGCTGTCTGGCGAGCGGCCCTATGCCGCTCACTCTTGTTGGCAGTGTCCAGGCCGTCTAGGCCAAAGAACACGGATAGAACGTTTGGTTAAAGAAGTCGACGACTTCGTTTTCGAACGCGTTAATACGCTCATGAGCGTATTTGGCATAGATGATATGCCTCCGGTCACACTCAAGACCGTTGAATACGGCAAACTGACCCTTGGGGTCGCTCACGGTATCCATGAGCGACGTGCCCATGAGCACCGATCCGCGCACCCGAGACGACAGAGCCTCGAGGCCACCGGGAATTGGATTGGCAACCGCCGTGCAGGCAAGTCCGCGCTCGTCCAGAGCAGAAACCGCCAGCGCGACACCGCCGCCAAGACCCTCGCCCCATGCAAAAATGCGATCGGGATCCATGCCATCAAGATTGCGCGCGACCTTCGCCAACGCGCAGCCCCAACGGACGCGCTTGACAAAAGCGGGCGAAGCAATCCCCCACTGCAGGTCGTCCGCACCAGCAACATCGTCATCCAGCGCGAGAACGGCATACCCCATGGCGGCAAATCTCGTCATGTGATGCCATCCACGCACGGGTCGATCGATGTCGTGAAACATCAGGCACAGCGGCACGCGCTCAGACACTCGGGCACGACCGACAGGCTCGATCAAACGAGCGTGAATCGCATCGTCACCGAGCTCAAAGGAGACCTCCGAGTAACGGGCGCAGGGGTTAACAAAGTCAATCGCCGTAATGGCCAGGCCTTGAATCTCAAGATTCGAAGCGCATGTCTCTAAATCAGAAACATCTGCTTGGACATCACCGCGCCAGTCCCGATATTCTGCGAGCCTTGACGAAACCGTTCCAGGCATCTCCGCGAGCCCGGGGACGATCAGCTCGTCGATATTGCTCTCGCACTTAGACATGAGCCTCCCCTCCCTCGCAGAAAAACGGAATGATCAGATCGTCAAAGTCCTGAATCTCCTCGTGGCCAAAGCCCTCAAAGAACTCGCGTCGCTTCTCACAGGCCAGATTGTTGTAGACCGCAAACTGCGTCGCCGGCGGACAGACGATATCGGCTGTGCCCGTGCCAAACAGCACGGGGCATTTGACCATGGGGGCAAAGTTCTTGGAATCGAAGTACGCCAGTTTGGCATAGGCCTCCTCAATACGAGTCGAGTCCTCGTCAAACCAACGCGACCAATAACGCAGGCCTTCATAAGCGATATCGTCGGCATCCAGATCCCAAACAAGGCGGAAATCCGACAGGAAGGGATAGAGGATGGCAGCGCGATTGATAAGCTCACTATTAAGCGCGCAGGTCGCAATGCCCAAACCGCCGCCCTGCGATGCGCCGTTCACAAATACGCGGGAAAGATCGATGCCCTCGAGCTCGCGAACAATACGGCACAGAATGCGGATATCCTGGTGCAAGCGGACATAGTAAAGATTGGCCGGGTCGCCGTCGATACCGGCGACGATATGCCCAGCAACCGTCGTGCCTTCAAATCCACCAATATCCTCGGAGGGGCCACCCTGGCCAGGACAATCGAGAGCGATGAGTGCCATGCCCATGCCCGCAAACGACGCCTGCTCGAACCAGCTGCGGCTTGCACCCGGATAGCCGTGGAACTGTAGCACCAGCGGCACGGGCTCGTCCGAAACCGGCTGGAGATACTTGGCATGCAGGCGTGCACCGCACATGCCGGTATACCAGAGGTCGAAAAACCGACAGGTCGCGGAATCCGCAACCGAAGCCGCCTCAATCGCATAGTCGAGCTCGACGGCGTCGGCCTCGGCCATGCGGTCCTTCCAAAAGAGATCGAAATCCGATGGACGGGGCATAGCGCCTCGATATTCACCAAATTGCTGTTGTAGCTCCTGAGCACTTGGCATGGCTCGTGAACCCAACCTTTCGAAATCGCAACGGAGGTGCGCCCGGCAAGGGAACCGGGCGCACGGGAGGGAAAGCGAGGCTACTCGCCGAGCTTGGGATGCAGCAGCGACGGCGCAGCGCCGAGCAGCATCTTGGTGTAGGGGTCCTGAGGGTGCTGGAAGACCTGCTTGGCCTCGCCCTGCTCGACGATCTTGCCGCCATTCATAACGATGATGTCGTCAGAGATATAGCGGACCGTCTGGATGTCATGGCTGATGAACACCATGGCCAGGCCGAGCTCCTTCTTAAGGTCGGTCAGCAGGTTCAGAATCTGCGCGCGGACCGAAACGTCCAGAGCCGAGGTGGGCTCGTCGGCGATGATGGCATCGGGGTTCAGCGACAGGGCGCGCGCAATTGCGACGCGCTGGCGCTGGCCGCCCGAAAGCTGGCCGGGAAGAACCTCGGCGGCGGAGCTGGGCAGACCGGTGAGCTCCAAGAGCTCCTTGACGCGCTTCTCCTGCTCGGCCTCGGTACCCAGGTTGTGGACGCGCATGGGGTCGAGCAGTTGCTCGCGAACGACCATGCGGGGATTGAGCGCCGTGGCCGGGTTCTGGAACACGACCGAGATGACGCGACCCATGTGGCGACGGTCCTCGGCGGTACGTTTGGTAACGTCCTTGCCCTTAAAGTAGACCTTGCCGCTCGTGGGGGCCTGCAGGCCGCACATGACGTTGGCGGTGGTGGACTTTCCGCAACCGGACTCGCCGACGATGCCGATGGTCTGTCCGGGCATGAGCTTAATCGTTACACCCTGGACGGCGTGAACCAGGTTGGGGTGCAGAATCGAGCCGGTACGGGTCCTAAAGGTGACGTGGACGTCATCAAGGAAGATGATCGGCTCGACGCCGTTGACTGCGGTCTCGCTCATCTACATCACCTCCGCGTGAGGGGTCAAACCATTTGCCTTGAGCACCTCGTCGGGGAGCTCGGAATAGAAGTGCTCGGTGCCGGGCACGCGCTTGAAGACCGGACGGGTGTCCAGGCCAATGCGCGGATGGCTCGAGCGGGGTGCGAAGCGATCGCCCTTGGGGAAATCGCGCGGGCTCGGAACGGCGCCGGGCACCTGGTGCAGGCGGCCCGAACCGCTCTCGATGGACAGGACGGAACCCAGAAGGCCGCGGGTGTACTCGTGAATCGGGTTGGTGAGCAGCTCCTTGGTGGGCGCCTGCTCGATAACCTGGCCGGCGTACATAACCGTGATGTTATGAGCGACCTCGGCGACCAGTGCCAGGTCGTGCGAAACGAAGATCATGGCAAAGCCGAGCTTGGCCTGAAGATCGTTAAGCAGCTTGATGACCTGCTTCTGGACGGTAACGTCCAGAGCGGTCGTGGGCTCGTCGCAGATGACCAGTTTGGGGTCGCGGGTAAGGGCCATAGCGATCAGAACGCGCTGACGCTGACCACCGGAAAGCTCATGCGGATAGCTCTCGAGCGTACGCTTGGGGTCGAGGCCCACGAGCTCCAGGAGCTCCTCGGCGCTACGGGTACCGCCGCGCTTGGTGAGCTGCTTCATCTGGGCGGAAATGAGCATGGAGGGGTTGAGCGAGGACAGGGCGTCCTGATAGACCATGGCGATATCGGTACCGCGCAGGCCGAACCACTCCTTCTTGCTCATCTTGAGCAGGTCGCGGCCCTCCCAGAGAACCTCACCGGAAAGATGCTCGTCATCGTCGGTCAGGCCCATGATGGCCAGCGTAGTGATGGACTTACCGCAGCCGGACTCACCGACCAGGCCCATGGTCTGGCCAGGACGGACATCAAAGTTGACATGATCGACGACGTTGATATCACCGTGGTGCTCAAACTGGATGCAGAAATCACGGACCGAAAGGATCGGCTCAACGGACTCATCGGGCACATGGCGGTCGTTACGCTTGAGCTCGACATCGCGCAGGGCGCCAAGACGGGCGGACAGGGACTGAGCCTGCTCCTTGTAAGCGCGAACAGGGTCGGAGACCAGCAGGTCGGCCTCGCGGCGCTTGGAGGAATCGGTCGGATCCAGGGCGGCGGAGGGAGCAGCGGCCATGGCGTCGGTAATGCCCTCGGAGAGGATGTTGAGCGCCAGGCAGGTGATCATGATAGCCAGACCCGGGAACAGCGCCTGCCACCAACGGCCAGCGAGCACGCCACCGCGGGCGTCGGCGAGGATGTTGCCCCAGGTAGCGGTGGGCTCCTGGATACCAGCGCCGATAAAGGTCAGCGAGGCCTCGAAGATGATGGCGTCGGCGACCAGGGTAACGGTGAAGACCATGATCGGGGCGATGCAGTTACGCAGAACATGCTTGATCAAAATCCACGGAGCCTTGGCGCCGGAAACGATGACCGCGCGGACATAGTCCTCGCCGTACTCGGACACGATGTTGGCGCGCACGATACGGGCAATCTGCGGAGTGTACATAAAGCCAATGGCGAAGATGATCGACGGCACGGAATTGCCCAGGATGGAGACGAAGACGGCAGCGAGGGCGATGCCCGGGATGGACATGATGATGTCCAGGATGCGCATGATCGCCTCGGAAACGGACTTGCGCGAAACCGCCGCGAGGGCGCCCACGACCGAGCCGCAGACCAGAGCCATGGCAGTAGCACCGAAGCCGATGATCAGCGAGTAACGGCCACCGTAAAGCATACGCGACAGGATGTCGCGGCCCTTATCGTCGGTACCGAAGATAAATCCATTGCCGGGAGCCTGGCGAGCAGTGAAAATCTCGACCGGGCTATAGGGGGCAAGAAGGGGCGCCAGAATCGCGGTCAGGGCGACCAACACCAGCACGACGGCGGCAATCTTAGAAGACAGCGTCATCTTCTTCCAGCCACCGAGCTTGAGCCCCTTGGAGGCAGCCTTCTCGAGCTGCTCGGTTTGCTTCTCTCGAATCTTTACCATAATCTACACCGTCCTGATGCGCGGGTTGATGAGCAGGTAGAGCATGTCAACCACGATGTTGATGATGATGAAGGCAAGAGCAACGACGATGACGACGCCCTGAACCAGGTTCGCCTCGTTGCCCTGAACGCCCTGCAGAATCGCAGTACCCATGCCGGGGAGGTTGAAGATGACCTCGATGACGACGGCGCCGCCCATAAGGTAACCGATCTTAAGACCGAGGGTGGTGACCGGGGTGATCAGCGCGTTGCGCAAAACGTTGATGCCGACGACGACCTTCTCGGGAACGCCGGCGCCACGGGCCATGCGGACGTAGTCCTTGTCGAGCTCCTCAACCATGGCGGTACGCACGATACGAGTCATCTGGCCCGTCAGCGGGAATGCCAGAGCGATAGCGGGCATGATCATACGTCCCAGATAGCCAGCCGGGTTGGTGGTGAAGTGAGGCAGAGCACCGGATGCCGGGAGCACCTTAAGGTAGGAAGAGAACAGCAGAATCAACAGAACGGCAAGCCAGAACGACGGGGTTGCCAAGCCGGCGATGGAAAAGACGCGGATCACTTGGTCCGGCCATTTATCGCGATACAGTGCCGCGATGACGCCGAGCAAAAACGAGACGACCGCGCCGATGGCAAGACCGATGAAGGTCAGCTGCATCGTGACGGGCAGGGCCGTGGAGATGCGCTTGGCAACGGAGTTGCGAGCAGCACCATAGGTGCCCATGTCACCATGGATCAGATCGCCCATGTAGCGCACGTAGCGCACGGGCCAGGGGTCGTCCAGACCATACTTCTCATGGTACTCGGCAACCGCCTCGGGCGAGGCACCGTCACCCAACGCCGTATAGGCGGGGTCGGTCTTGGAGAACGACATAAGGAAGAACACCAGGACGGTGACGCCCAATGCCATGATCGGCAGCGCCACGAGACGCCTTCCAATCAAACGTAGAAAGTTGTTCACGTTCTCTCCCCTTTCTTTTGTCGGTAGGACCAACTGGTATATGAGTATGGATACTCATTACAAGACCCGAGCGACATCGAGGCCGCCCGGGTCTTTGTTTCAACTATGAGGACGTTGCCTTACGACCGACGCCCCACATATGACTCAAACGAGTCTTAGGCCTTGACGGTCGCGACGCCCCTGAAGGACATGCTCGTCGTGCCGATGCCCTTGAAGCCATCGAGGGCCTCGCCGTTGGGCGCGGTAGACGGATCGTCCCAGGAAGCGGAGACGGTCTTGACGTGGACAACGGGGTACAGAACAGCGTTATCGGCGATGATGTCGAAGCACTCGTTCCACTTCTTCTGCTGCTCGTCGCCCTCGGCGGCAAGAGCCTCGTCCATGAGACCGTGGAGCTTCTCCCACTCAGCGGACTCCTTCCACGGGCAACGGGTCTGCATCCAGACGTTGTCGCCGTACCACCAGTTGAGCAGCAGGTCGGGGTCAGCGCCGAAGCAGGACGGATCGCCAGGGGCAAGGAGGATATCGTAGGCCTCGCCGCCGTCGATGGCAGCGTAGGTGGCCGGCGAGGTATCGGTCTGGATGGTCACCTCGAAGCCGAGAGCGTCGAGGTCGTTCTTGACCTGGGCGGCCATGCCCTTAATCTGCTCGTTGTCGGTGGTGCGCAGGGTGATGGCACCCGGGGTGATGCCGGACTCCTCGATGAGCTTCTTGGCCTTCTTGGCGTCGGTCTTGTACACCGTGGAAGCCTCATGATAGTTGGTGAAGCTCTTGGGCAGGTAGCAGCTGGCAGCGGTGGCAAGGCCGGCGAAGGTGTTGGTGATCATCTTCTCGGTGTCGAGCGCGTACATGACGGCCTGACGGACCTTGACGTTGTTCCAAGGCTCCTTGGCGACGTTGAACATGATGAAGCGGGTGCCGAAGCCCTGGACGTTGTCGATCTTGCAGCCAGCGCTCTCGAGCTGGTCGACGGCGTCAGCGGTGACGAGCTCCATAACGAGCGTGGAGCCTTCCTGCTGGGCGGTAACGCGAGCGGTGGGGTCGGTCAGGATGCTGTACTGGATCTTCTTATCCTCGGCAGCATACTCACCGTTGTACTCGGGGTTGGGAACCAGGGTGATCTCGGTATCGGAGATAGAGTCGTACATCCAGGGGCCGGAACCGATCGGCTGCTTGGCGCGATCCTCCTCGGACTGAGTAGCCGGGGTAACACGGATGATGGCCAGACGATCCTTGAGCAGGGAGAAGTTGGGGACCTTGGTCTTGACCGTTACAGTGCTGGCATCCTTGGCCTCGATGGACTCGAAGGGCTGGAAGAACGGAGCATAGGTAGCGGAAGCAGCGCAAGCGGTGTAGGAAGCGACGACGTCGTCAGCAGTGACCTCGGTACCATCGGAGAACTTGGCGCCCTTGCGGATGGTGACCTCGAAGGTAGTGTCGTCCACGGACTTGGGATCGTCGGTGGCGAGCTCGTTGAAGGTGCTGTAGTCGTGGTAATCGATGCCGTAGAGACCCTCGACGACGTGCCAGTTAGCACCCAGGCCCACAGCGGAGCCGGTGCTGGCGGGATCGAAGCTGGACGGAGCGTAAGCGGAACCAGCGGTAATCACACCGCCGCCACGGTTGGCGGAATCGGCGGAACCGGAAGCGGAACCCTCGTCGTTGGAGCTGCCACCGCAGCCGGTGAGACCAAGCCCTGCGACAGCAGCGACGCTGCCGGTGAGGCCGAGGAACGAACGCCTGGACATACCCTTGTTGATGATGGCCATGTCTTCTCCTATCAATAGAGAATCTTACTCGGGAGCACCTAGACTTGCCCCCGCGCAACTTGCGGACGATATATACCTTACCTACCGACGAACCCAACTGAGGTGCCGCGCTCGGCGACCGATACATACATACGCTTGAACGGTATTTACTACCGTTCACCGAATTCGTTGACAAACGATTCGCCAGACAGTATGTATCGGCGAGGTGAGATATCAGTCTTCGTCAACCCGCAGGATAGCAGGGTTTTCGCTTGGGTTAGTCAAACGTTTTAGCGTTAATAAAACCCGAAACCAGCAGGCAATCATGGCGTAATAAATGGTTGAAAATCGCGCAATCATGTATATCAGTTGTTTAGAAGCGCATTTAGTTTTCGGAACGGTTGGCCGATGTCTGGGCGCGCTCGGCATTCCATGCAACGAGCGCCTCGTGGACCGCCTTGGCAACATCGGCAGGTATGCCGCGAACTTCCGCGATCTCTTGCTCGCTCGCCGCGCGCAAACGCTTCATCGAGCCAAAATGGCGCATAAGGGCACGTTTTCTGGTGGGTCCCACGCCCGGAACGTCATCGAGTACCGAAACCGTCATGGCTTTATCGCGCAACTCGCGGTGGAACGTGATGGCAAATCGGTGGGACTCATCGCGTACCTGTTTAATTAGATAGAGCGACGCGGACCCGGTCGGCAGCACGACGGGAGTCTCGTCCCAAGGCACAAAAACTTCCTCATCGGCCTTTGCCAAGCCACAAACTGGTATATCGAGCCCAAGAGCCTCAAGTTGCTTGATCGCAGCGGTCAATTGCGGCTTACCGCCATCGACAACGAGCAAATCGGGGCGCGAGCCAAAGCGCTCGTCGGCCATGCGCTCGGGAGCATAGCGTCGTCCCAAAACCTCGGACATCGACACGAAGTCGTTTGCCTCGTCCAATTCGGCCTGAATTTTAAAACGACGGTACTGGCTCTTGTCGGCGCGCCCGTTGGTAAACACCACCATCGAGGCGACGGTAAAGGTTCCGTGCAGCGTCGAGATATCGAAGCACTCGATACGCATCGGCGGCGCCGGCAGCGCCAGCGCGCTTTCGAGCTCTAGGAGCGCTTGATTGGTGCGGTCGTCAGCGTACCCCGTTCGCATCATGTAGCGCATGAGGGCATGGCGCGCATTTTTGGATGCCATATCGAGCAAACGGTGCTTTTCGCCACGCTGCGGCCTATGGAGATGGCAGGAACGCTCGCGCTTACCTGCAAGCCACTCCCCCAGCGCCTCCGCATCCTCAAGCTCGACAGAGAGGTTTATCTCAGCTGGAATATCAGCCGTCTCGTCGTAATAGCGCTTAAGAAAGCCCGACTGGAGCTCTTCCTCGTCAACATCAAGACCCTTGTCGAGAATGAACTCGCAGGTGCGAACTGTTCGGCCCTCACGCACGACAAAGACGCAAGCGGCAGAGATGGTCTCCTCGCGATAGAAACCGATGACATCGATATCGACACTGGAGGGAAAAACGACTTGCTGACGGTCGTCCAGACCCCTGATGACCTCCAAACGACGCTTGACGCGTGCCGCGCGCTCAAAATCGAGTGCCTCGGCGGCATCCGCCATCTCGGAAGTCAGCTCGTCGACGACATCCTTGCGATGGCCCGACAAAAAGCGCTCGACACGCTTGACGTTCTTGGCATAGTCTGCCGGGGAAATCGCGCCGACACACGCACCCGGCCCGCGCCCGACATGGTAGTCGAAGCAGGGACGCCCGTTTTGTGCGCAAATCATATTGACGATGTCTTCCTCGCCCTTGTGGGACTCGATGATACGGCGACAACGACGCCACTCCGCACAGGATGCAGAGCAGATGGGGATAACCTTGCGCAGCGTATCTATCGTCTCACGTGCCGCACGGCTATCGGTATAGGGTCCAAAATAGCGCGTTCCCGGCTTATGACGCTCACGCGTGTATTTGATAGCGGGATACAGGTCGCCCTTTGTAATGGCGATAAAGGGGTAGCTCTTGTCATCCTTGAGGTCGACGTTAAAGTACGGATGGTACTGGCCGATCAGGTTGCGCTCGAGTACAAGCGCCTCATGCTCGGTTTCGACAACGATGTAGTCAAAGCTCGCAACCAATTGCATCATGAGCGGTATTTTTTGGCGCTCATCCTGCAGCGTCACGTACTGGCGCATACGGGAACGCAGGTTTTTCGCCTTGCCAACGTAGATGACATCGCCCTTGGCATCTTTCCAAAGGTAGCATCCGGGCTGCGTGGGAACGCGCGAAACCTGCTCGGCGAGTGTTGGAATGTTGTCGTGACCGGCCACACGCACCTACTTGCGACGAAGCAGCGCCGAGACCTCGGGCATCTTAAGGACAACGGCAAGGCCAAAGGTAACAGCAAGCGAGACGACACCCGCAACGCAAACGTAGCCAAGAGTAATCAGAATCGAGCCGCCAAGTGCCCCGACAAAGTGTTCAAGCGCCCACATGACGCCGGCGCCTGCGGCAGCACCCAGGCCGCCGAACAAAAGGCCAAAGAAACCGCCATGCAGGATAGATTTGACCTGAAGGCCACGCAGACGACGACGCAGCCACCACAGCGAGCAACCGACCAAGATCACGTAGTCGACGACATACGAAAGCGCGATTGCCGGCATACCGAAGCCCAGCACAACGCCAAACAGCAGAACCGAGCCGGCCTGGCCGATGGCGGAATACAGGCAATAGCGGCTATAGGGCTTCATGTCGAGCAAGGCAGAGAAGCTCTTCTGCATCAACACGACCACGCCGTAGAGCGGCAGCGAGAGCGCCAGGTAGACAAGGTACTCGGACACCAGCGTCACGCCGGATTCATCGAACTTGCCAGCACAGTAGATCATGTTGAGCGGACGTGCGAAGACAATCAGGTACAGCGCGAACGGAATCAGGAAGAACAGCATCTGGGCGACGCCACGCGAAATGCCCGTGCGAACGCTGTCGTAATCCTTCTCCTGTGCGTCGTGAGAGAGCTCGGTATAGAGCGCCGTCGAAAGCGAGGCGGCAATCAGCGCGTAGGGCAGCGTGTACCACAGGCGCGCATAGGCGATGACGGAAGGACCAGTCTCGGGCTGGACCACCAGCGCGGCAGCGTTGGTGATAGAAGTCGAGACAAACATGCACACCGTGGCGAGCAGCGTCGGGATACCGAGCGCAATCGTCTGGCGCAGTGCGGGGTCCTTAAAGTCGATATGGATATGGGGATGCACGCCGTGCTTGCCAAGCGCGGGGATCTGACATGCCATCTGAACAAAGACACCGAGGGTCGTACCGGCCGCAATCAAGATGATGCCGGCACGTTCGCCAAACTGTGCGGACACGGGCGCAAAACCCATAAAGCTCGCAATGACGATCACATTGTTGAGGACCGGGGCAAACGTCGACCAGAAGTAGTCGCGGTGTGCGTTGAGAACGCCCGAGAACACCGAGCCCAAACCATAAAACAGAATCTGGATGGCAAAGAAACGGAACATGAACGCAGCGGTATCCATGCTGCCGCCGTCACCCGAAAGGAACGATTGCGTCCAGATAAAGCCCGGGGCGAACACGGTCCCCAGCAACGAAATGCCACCCAGCACCAAAAGCAGAATGCCGAGCAGGTTGCCCACGTACTCGTTCGAGGCCTCGCGACCCTGCTCACGCCTCACGCCCATGTACACGGGCAAAAACGCCGTCACGAGCATGCCGCCCATCACGAGTTCGTAGAGCATATTGGGCAGGTTGTTGGCGACCTGATAGGAGGACGAGAGTAGCGACATGCCGATAGCGGCCGCCATTGCCCACGTGCGGATAAAACCGGTGACGCGAGACACGATGGTCAGGATGGTCATAAGCCCGGCGGAACGACCAACCGTGGAGTAGTCCGACGAGCCCATGTCGTCAGTGTCATCTCGCGACGAAGGAGCTTCGGACGAGGGTGTCTGAGGCGCAGATTCTCTTGCAAAATGAGCTCCGCGCTTCAATTCTTCCTGCGGCATCGCTCAGTCCTCTCTCGTAATCGCGGCAACCGTCGCCCCGCAAAATGCAATTAAATCATCGGGTGCAAGCTCGAGCTGATAACCGCGCTTGCCTCCCGAAATAAAAATGGTATCCCAAAGGACACATGTCTCATCAATGAGCGTCCGGTAGCGTTTTTTCATACCGACCGGGCTGCAGCCGCCGCGAACGTAGCCAGTCGCCGCAAGCAAATCCTTCACATGCATCATGGCCAAGGACTTCTCCCCCGCGGCACGCGCGGCGGACTTTAGATCGAGCTCGTCGGCAACAGGGATGCAGCACACGACATAGTCGTTGGACGGTGTCACGCAGACCAAAGTCTTAAATCCTTGACCGGGCTCCTCGCCAAGCTGCTCCGAAATCGCGACCCCCAGGCCCACCGACTCATCACCATCGTCTTCGTACGTATGTAGAACATAGGAAATGCCGGCACTTTCCAGCTCGCGCATCGCATTGGTTTTTGGCGTCTTTACAGCCTTTGCCATGACATATCCTTTCCCTCGCATTCGGACGCAAAGATTAAGTATATGTCCAATTCGGCTGCATACGTCACTTCGACACAGCAAGCGCCATCGAATCACGAGGAGTCGATGGCGCCCATAAACTGAATCGCCTATTTATTGAGCATCAAGTTGAGCCTGGCGCTCCCGGTCACGCCTGAGCAACGGCGCCAAAAACTTGCCCGTATAACTCTGCGGACAGTCCGCAACCTGCTCCGGTGTACCCGAAACCACGACGGTTCCGCCGCCGTTACCGCCCTCGGGACCCATATCGATCAGGCGGTCGGCAACCTTGATGACATCAAGGTTGTGCTCAATCACCAGCACCGTGTTGCCCGCATCGACCAAGCGCTGCAGCACATCGAGCAGCTGGCGGACGTCCTCAAAATGAAGCCCGGTCGTCGGCTCGTCCAAAATATAGAACGTCTTGCCCGTCTGGCGTCGATGAAGCTCTTTGGCGAGCTTCACACGCTGCGCCTCGCCGCCCGAGAGCGTCGTGGCGGGCTGGCCCAGGCTCACGTAGCCTAAGCCTACATCGTACAGCGTCTGGAGCTTGCGCTTAATCTGCGGGATATTCCCAAAGAAGGCCAGCGCCTCGGTGACGCTCATGTCGAGCACGTCCGAGATGGTCTTGCCACGGTAGGTGACCTCGAGTGTCTCGCGGTTGTAGCGTTTACCGCCGCAAACTTCGCAGGGAACATAGATATCGGGAAGGAAGTGCATCTCGATCTTGATCTGCCCGTCGCCCTTGCACGCCTCGCAGCGCCCGCCACTCACATTAAAGGAGAAACGACCCGGCGAGTAGCCGCGCGCCTTCGACTCCGGCGTACTCGCAAACAGCGCGCGAAGATCATCCCACAGGCCGATATAGGTAGCAGGGTTGGAACGCGGCGTGCGGCCAATCGGCGACTGGTCGATATCGATAACCTTATCGATACACTCGATGCCCTCGATTTTCTTATACGGACCCACGGGGCGCGTCGAACGGTGAATAGCATTCGTAAGGGCAGGCGCAATGGTGTCGGTAACCAGGGAGCTCTTGCCTGATCCCGACACGCCGGTAACAACCGTAAGCGTACCAAACTCGATCTTGGCAGTAACGTTTTTGAGGTTGTTGGCTCGAGCGCCCGTAATTTTAAGGCAGCCGCGACCGGGCTTGCGCCGTTCATCAGGCACCCGAATCATTCGTTTGCCGGTCAGATAAGCGCCCGTCATCGACTCAGGACACGCCATGATATCAGCAGGCGTTCCCGCCGCGACTACGTGCCCGCCGTTGACACCGGCGCCGGGCCCCATGTCGATCACGTAGTCGGCGGCACGGATTGTATCCTCGTCGTGTTCGACGACGATAACGGTATTGCCGATATCGCGCAGGCGCTCGAGCGTCTTGATCAGGCGCTCGTTGTCACGCTGATGAAGACCGATCGAGGGCTCGTCCAGAATATAGAGCACGCCCATGAGACCCGCGCCGATCTGCGTTGCCAGTCGAATACGCTGTGCCTCGCCACCGGAAAGCGTCGCCGAGGCGCGATCGAGTGTCAGATAGTCGAGTCCAACATCGACCAGAAAACGCAGACGTTCCAGAATTTCCTTGACGATACGGCCGCCGATAAACTGTTGGCGCTCGGTGAGTTCCAAGCCCTCAAAAAACTCGAGCGATTCACGGCACGACAGGCAACAAACCTCGTAAATGGACTTACCGCCCACGGTGACGGCGAGCATCTCGGAGCGCAAACGAGCGCCGTGGCAGGTCGAGCACGGCTCCTCGCGAATGTACTTCTCCAGGCGCGCCTTGGTGTTCTCGTTCGTCGTCTCGGTATAGCGTTCGTACAGGATGTTGCGAACGCCCGAAAACTTGGTATCCCACTGGCTGCGACGTCCGTCGAGCTTTTGGTAGTCGACCGAGATCTTCGTATCGCCCAGGCCATCCAAGAATGCACGACGCACGCGAGGGGGCAAGTCCTCCCACGGCGTATCAGCGCTCACCTTAAAGTGTTTGCAGACCGCAGCAAAAATCTGCGGATAGTAGTTCGAATTGCCAAACAGGCTACCAAAGACTCCGTCGGCAATGGACTTCGAGGGGTCCTCGATCAGCGCCTCGGCATCAACGGTTTTCTTAAAGCCCAGGCCGTCGCACTCAGGACATGCGCCATAGGGAGCGTTAAACGAAAAATCACGCGGCTGCAGGTCATCGATGGAGTGTCCATGCTCCGGGCACGCTAACGCCAGCGAATACTCCAGCAACTCGCCTTCGGTCCCCTCGGGAGCGTCGCGGTCGGGCAGCAAGTATACGTTCACATTGCCGTGCGCCAGCGCAGTCGCCTGTTCAACGGACTCGGCAATACGGCCCAGCGAGTTCTCGCGAATCACGATGCGGTCGACCACGACCTCGATATCGTGCTTGAATTTCTTATCCAAATCGATAGGGTCATCAAGCGAGCGAACCTCGCCGTCGACACGCACGCGGCTAAAGCCCTCGGCGCGAAGGTCCTCAAACAGCTTGGTGTACTCGCCTTTTCGCCCGCGCACCACCGGTGCCAGCACAAACGCGCGGCGGCCCTCCCCCGCCGCCAAGACCTTGTCGGCAACCTGGTCGGTCGTCTGGCGCTCAATGACGCGGCCGCATTCGGGACAGTGCGGGGTGCCCACACGGGCGAACAGCAGGCGCAGATAGTCATAAATCTCGGTTACAGTGCCAACCGTCGAGCGAGGGTTTTTAGACGTCGTCTTTTGGTCGATCGACACCGCCGGCGAAAGGCCGTCGATTGAATCCAAGTCGGGTTTGTCCATCTGGCCCAAGAACTGGCGCGCATAGCTCGAAAGACTCTCGACGTATCGACGCTGGCCCTCGGCATAGATAGTGTCAAATGCCAGCGAACTCTTGCCCGAGCCAGAAAGACCGGTAATGACCACGAGTTGGTCACGCGGAATGGAAACATCGATATCACGGAGGTTGTGCTCACGAGCGCCGCGAATAACGATAGAAGAATCAGACATGGAAGCTCCTTGCCTCCTATTGCATCGAATCATACTGCCGATGAGTTTAGCGCACTCGACGCGCACAGATGTTCGTAATACAAGATTCGCAGACCTTTAGCTTTGCGTATCGGGCGCTTTGTTTCTCGAAATGCCGTGGAAAGGTTACAGTAATCTAATACTGAACTTAATTTGCCGTAACAGAGGAACGTCCATGACCGAAGATATCCCCCTTGAAATCACTTCGAGCGACATGGCCAATCTGCCCATATTCATCGCCGTCCTTATCGTGGCCATCGTCGTGGTGCGCGTATATTTTTCAATCAAACACAATGAAAAGCCGCCCATTGCCCGCGTCTTTTGGTGCGCGACGCTCCTCATCCCGCTCGGCATGGTAGCTGCATGGATTACGAATCAATTGCTCGTAAATGAGGACAATTCCCTATGGGTCCTTTCTTATTCGGCGCTCGGTGCTACCGCCGTCATACTTCTTGTCGAGCCCTTGGTTTCGGGACTTATCGACCAAACCGACCTTGCGACGGGAACGGTTGCCTGTATTTGCCGTGACATCCTTGTCATCGCCGCTGTTTCAGCGCTCTCGTTCGTTTCACTCGAAATTGCCTGTAACGAAACGTTCTATCGCATTCCCGCCAACTCATTCGGGTTTTCCGTCGGGCTGCTCGCGACGGTTCTGCTCTCCCTTTATTTGCTGGGACAGCGTCATGGAGGCGTCATGGCCCTCGTGCCCGTCGTCTGTTGCATCCTTGGCATTGCCGAGCACTTCGTCATAACGTTTAAAGGCGAGGCCATCCTGCCAAGCGATATCTTGGCCCTTGGCACCGCAATGGAAGTGAGCGAGGGATACGAGTTTACCTTTACCGCCGGAATCGTAACCTCTCTAGCCCTGCTGGAGATTTCCCTGGGGCTTCTTTCGCTTATCCGACCGCACAAGCTCCGTACGCCCACCCATGTCTTCCCCGCAATCGCCGCTAACCTCTGCGCTTTTCTGCTAGTGACCGTTGTGGGGCTCTCGGGCTTTTCCAGCATCGACTTGGAGCAGGCGCTGAATTTTGGATTTGACCGTTGGCAGCCCATCACCACGTATGCGTCTCAGGGTTTTATCACTTCGTTCACCGAAATGGTCAACGAGTTGCCCATTGAGAAGCCCGAAGGCTATACGCCCGATGAGGCGCAGAGCATCGAGCAGGAGCTCGCCGCCACCTACGACAGCACGTATGGCTCGAGCGAGCAGCGCGCGGCGGCCGTTGCCCAGTTCAATGAAATCAAGCCGACGATTGTTGCCGTCATGAACGAGAGTTTTAGCGACCTTTCGTGCTTTGAGCAGCTCCAGGCGGCCGGGTACACCGGCCCCGCATTCTACAACTCGCTTCCCGACACACTTGTTCGCGGCACCATGCTCGCTTCGGTCGCCGGTGGCGGAACGGCGAACTCCGAATTCGAATTTTTGACCGGAGCGACAACGGCCTTTGTCGGATTAGGCAAAATCCCCTATCAGCTATATCAGATGAATGGCGTCAACAGCCTGGCAAAGGACCTTAAGGAGCTTGGGTATACCGCTACCGCTATGCACCCGCAAAACCCCGTCAACTACCATCGAGATAAAATCTATCAGCAGCTGGGCTTTGGAGACTTTCTTTCAATCGGCGATTTCGAAGGTGCGCCCTGTTACCATGCCGGCGTATGCGACTACGCCACCTACGACAAGATACTCGACCTGCTTAGAACCGACGAAGCCCCGCAGTTCATCTTTGACGTCACGATGCAAAATCACGGCGGCTACGACTATGGCACCGTTCCCGCCGAGGAGCTGACAAACTATTGGGTCGAGGGAGCCAGCGAGGGTGCCAATAGCGCGCTCAACACCTATCTTACCTGCATCGACGCATCCGACCGGGACCTCGAGTACTTTATCAACGAGCTCCGCAATATCGGCAGACCGGTTGTCCTTGTCTTTTTTGGCGACCATCAGCCGAGCGCCGCAACGACTCTCAACGACGAGCTGTACCCTCAGGAAGATACGGCAAGCCACGCTTTCCGTATCTATCAGTCGACATATTTTGTCTGGGCTAACTATGAAATCGCCGGCAATACCGAGCTCAACGTCTACGACACCGTCGGGGCAAACGAGATTGCAGCCATTACCCTTAATAAGATCGGCGCCCCGCTCACCGACTATCAAAAGGCTCTGCTTGCAACAAGGTCAGATGTGCCCACCATCAATGTCGCCGGCTACCTTGGTGCCGACGGGCTGCGCTACGACTTGGAATCTGAAGACAGCCCATACGCCTCGACGATCGACAAGCTGCAGCGCATGCAATACCTCGAGTTCGCCAGCAAAGTTCAGTAAGCCCGCCCATTCGCTTGGACCCATCGTATTGCAAGCACGCTCGGCCCAAATGCATCGCAAATGACTCCCGCTCGCAAACGAGGGTACAATGACGCTCGTGTCACATCACGGGGCCCCGGCCCCAACATATACAAAGGAGTCATACATGGGTTGCGAGCACGCACAGGCCGCCGGCGGACAAACGTCGCCGTCGCAATTTGAGGAGAACACGCTGTCCGAGGTCAAACGCGTCATCGCCGTGCTTTCCGGCAAGGGCGGTGTCGGCAAGTCGTTTGTCACCGGTGCCATCGCCACCGAGCTTGCCCGTCACGGCCACAAGGTCGGCGTCCTCGATGCCGACATCACCGGTCCCTCTATCCCCAAGATGTTCGGCATGAGCGGACGCCACGTCCATGCCCTTGGCAACCTCATGCTGCCCGAAATCTCCGAGCACGGCGTCAAGGTCATGAGCTCCAACCTTCTGCTCCAAAACGAGACCGACCCCGTCCTTTGGCGCGGTCCGGTCATCGCAGGCGCCATTAGGCAGTTCTGGAGCGAGACCTCGTGGGGCCCCATCGACTACCTGCTGGTCGACATGCCTCCGGGAACAGGCGACGTCGCGCTCACCGTCTTCCAGTCGCTGCCCGTCGACGGCATCGTCATCGTCACGAGCCCGCAGGACCTGGTCTCGATGATCGTCGCCAAGGCGGTCAACATGGCCGAGAAGATGAACGTCCCCATTCTGGGCATCGTCGAGAACATGAGCTATATCGAGTGCCCCGACTGCGGCAAGAAAATCGAGGTCTTTGGCAAAAGCAAGCTCCCCGAGGTCGCAGAGCGCTATAACCTCGACATCTTGGGCACGCTTCCCATTAATCCGGCACTCGCCGAGGCCTGCGATAAGGGCGAGGTTGAGACCGCGCTGCCCGATGGCATGTTGCCCAAGGCAGTCTCTGCCGTCGAGGCTATTACCCCGCACGAGACCGACGAGGCCTAAGTGAACACGAGCGCCTTCTATGACGTCCTGGTAATCGGCGGCGGGGCTTCAGGCCTCGCCGCCGCCATTACGGCCGCACGTGCTGGCAAAAGCGTCTGCATCGTTGAGCGCGATGTCGCCTGCGGCCTAAAGCTCCTTGCGACCGGTAACGGCCGCTGCAACCTCTCCAACGAATCGATTGATCCTCAGCGGTATAACCACCCCGCATTCGTCGAATCTGTCATGGGCCCCCAACCCGAACAAGAGCTTATGGGTTTCTTCTCCTCGCTGGGCATCATGACAACCTCCGAGGAAGGCCGGCTATACCCGCGCTCCCTTCGCGCCGAATCGGTGCGCGACGCGCTTCTCAACGTTTGCGACCGCCTAGGTATTACCTTAATCTGCGGAGCCAACGTTGCCTCGGCGCACAAAGCTTCCGAAGGCTGGACACTCCAAATAGACCGTCCAGCGCGGGCGCTCAAGGCAAAAAAGCACGACGACCGAAAATCGGAGCTCCGCTCGCTTCGGAAAGCGCTCGCCGATGTCCCTCGCAAGAACGAGGCCCTGGAGGCACATGCCGTAATTATCGCCACGGGTGGCAACCCCACCGGTATCGCCGATACGTTTAGCCTCCCCCTCACTTCGCTGCGCCCCATCCTCTGCCCCGTATCGGCAACGGTCGTCGGCGATCGGGCGGCACTCAAGACGTTGGACGGCCTGCGCGTCCGCGCCCGCTTGACGCTCGCCCGCAATCATAATGAGCTCTGGCACGAAGACGGTGAAGTCCTGTTTCGAACCTTCGGTATCTCGGGCGTCGCTGTCTTCAACCTCTCCCGTCGTATCCAGCGCGGCGATACGATCCTGCTCGACGTTTTCCCCGACCTCTCTAAAGACGAGTTGCTCGATATGCTTAACCGGCGCGTTAAGCTGCTCGGCGGCTTTTCGCCCCGCGATCCCCGTTGGCTCGACGGCATGCTCGCCCCGCAACTCTCCCGCGTCGTCTGCACAGCGTTCGAGCAGTGCCATCCAGGCTCCAACGATGTCATCCACCTGGTCTCGATCCTCAAGCATTTTAAGTTGCTCGTCGAAGGAACCGCCGAGGAGCGCTCGGCGCAGGTCACGCGTGGTGGCGTATCTGTCGAGAGCATCTCAACACCCAGTCTACGCGCGCGCAGCGTTGTCGACACCCCGCTTTACGTCTGCGGCGAAGCGCTCGACATCGACGCCGATTGCGGAGGCTTTAACCTTGCGTGGGCATGGCTCTCGGGCATTCGCGCTGCAAGCAGCCTGTAGCCGCGCAGTCTATAATCAAAAACGCATTCGGGCCGTCTGGGATACCGGACGGCCTCTTTCTTGCCTCTAAGGAGACCTCGATGATTGAAATCACCCAAGTCAACGCGTCGCTCGATGAAGCCGGCGATGAAAATGCCTGCCTCATTGTTGGCAAGCGAGTCGCCAAGCGCGTCCTACGTTGCAAAGACTCCGAGATCAAGTCCATCGAGCTCCACCGCAAGTCAATCGACGCTCGCAAAAAACGAGACGTCCATTTTATCCTGAGCTTTCGTGTTGAGCTGACCAGTCCCCACCTCGAGCGAGAAGCGGTCGACAGCGTTTCCGAGCGTGACCGCTCGCGCGTACGCGCGATAAAAGACGATGGGTCTTCATTCCCCACCCCCGTCTCCGACGCACCTCAAGAACGCCCTGTCGTTGTCGGCGCCGGATGCGCTGGCCTTTTCGCCGCGCTAACGCTCGCCAAAGCAGGTCTTAAGCCCTTGCTCATCGAGCGCGGCGACCCGGCATTTCGCCGCTCGCATGCGATCGACCTCTTTCTAAAGGAGCGCATCCTCGACCCCGAGAGTAATATCCAGTTTGGTCTGGGCGGCGCGGGGACCTTCTCGGACGGCAAGCTCAATACGGGAACAAAAAATCCCGCCCATCGCCTTATCCTCGAAACCTTCGTCGAGGCGGGTGCGCCCCGCGATATTCTGTGGGATGCCAAGCCGCACATTGGCTCCGACATCCTTCCCACGGTTGTCACCGCTATATCCCAGCGCATCGAGCAGCTCGGAGGTATCGTCCGTTATCGAACAAAGCTCGTCGACATTCACATCGACGCGTCTGGCGCCATCACCGGTATTGATGTCCAATCGTCCCAAGACGCCGCTTACGAGCCAATCGAGACAAAGCACCTCATCCTCGCCTGCGGGCATTCTGCTCGCGATATTTTTGAGCTCCTTAAGGACCACAACGTGGCCCTCGCACAAAAGACCTTTGCCATGGGCGTTCGCATCGAGCATCCGCAGCGCGATATCGACCGAGCCCAATATGGAGCCTTGGCGGGACATCCTGCCCTCGGAGCAGCCCCCTACAAGCTCGTCGCCCATCTTCCCAACGGCCGCAGCGTGTTCTCGTTTTGCATGTGCCCCGGCGGGCAGGTTGTCGCCGCCTCTTCCGAGCAGGGCCACCTGTGCGTCAACGGCGCCAGCCTCAATGCCCGCGACGGACGCAACGCAAACGCCGCCCTGCTCGTTAACGTCACGCCTGAGGACCTTCCCAACGATGACCCGCTCGCCGGCATCGAGCTCCAGCGCGCCTGCGAGGCGGCCGCCTATCGCCTGGGCGGTTCCAACTGGAACGCACCGGCACAACTCGTCGGAGATTTCCTCGCAGGACGCGCCAGCAAGGCGCCCGGAAAGGTAAAGCCCGCCTATCCGCTCGGTGTGACCTGGACGGCAATTGACGAAGCCCTGCCGCAGCATATCGTCGAGTCGCTCCGCCTGGGACTTCCCCTACTCGGAAAAAAGCTACGAGGCTACGACCGCCCCGATGCCGTTCTTACCGGCGTGGAGACTCGTTCGAGCTCACCTGTCACTGTCACCCGAGACCGAACGTGCCATGCCGTGTCGACCCCGGGCCTCTACCCTTGTGGTGAGGGAGCTGGATATGCCGGCGGCATCATGAGCGCGGCCACCGACGGCATCCGTTGTGCCGAAGCCCTGATTGCAGACCTCTAACGCACGAATTCCAGTGCGCAAAAGACACAGGCCCCGAGCTCCACAGGGAACTCGGGGCCTGTTCGCTATTTCTTAAACCGTGCGCCCTGGCGTTTTCTGCCCGATGCGAACGTGGAACCCTTGCGGGCCTGTGAACGTAAGCGCTCGATCGTCTCGTCCTCAGACGCGCCCTCGAGCATCGCCCGAATCTGAACGACGGCATCGCGCAGGCGCGCCGCCTCCTCAAAGTCCATGGCGGCAGAAGCGTTACGCATATCCTCTTCCATGGATTCGACAATCCGCACAAGCTCGTCATGCGGCAGTTCTTCCATCTGCTCCGCAAGTGTCTGCTCGGGCGCCACCGTTTCCGGCACGCCGCCCTCGCCCGACTCATCGGGCGTATAGAATGCGCCATGGCCAAGAGAGTCGCCCTTCGAGCGCCCCTTGGAACCCACGGTTTTTTCGGCCTCGGCAATAAAACTTGAGATGTCGTTGATGGCCTTGCGCACTGTCTTGGGCACAATGCCATGCTCTTCGTTATATGCCATCTGAATCTCACGACGGCGCTGCGTCTCCTCGATGGCCTCTTTCATCGAATCGGTCACAACGTCTGCATACATGATGACTTCGCCATCGGCGTTACGGGCCGCGCGGCCAATCGTCTGAATCAGCGAACGGCGGTTGCGCAAGAAGCCTTCCTTATCGGCATCGAGAATTGCCACCAGTGAGACCTCGGGGAGATCCAAGCCCTCGCGAAGCAGGTTGATGCCAACGAGGACATCGATCTTGCCCTCGCGCAGCGTTCGCAGGATCTCGACACGGTCCATTGTCGCCGTATCAGAGTGCATGTAATTGACCTTAATGCCCGCGTCGAGCAGATGGTCGGTCAGGTCCTCGGCCATGCGCTTGGTCAACGTGGTCACCAGCACGCGCTCCTTGCGGGCAACGCGCTCGCGAATCTCGTCCTCAAGATCGTCAATCTGCCCACGAACCGGACGCACATCGATCTTGGGATCGAGCAGACCGGTCGGACGAATAATCTGCTCAACGTCGTTCTGGCTAACCCGCAGCTCATAGTCGCCCGGTGTTGCCGAAACGTAGATGAACTGGGGAATCCTCGCCTCAAACTCATCGAAACGAAGCGGGCGGTTATCGAGCGCCGAGGGCAGGCGAAAACCGTGTTCCACCAGCGTCACCTTACGCGAGCGGTCACCTTCGTGCATGCCGCGAATCTGCGGCACCGTCACATGGCTCTCATCGATGATGCAGAGCATATCCTTGGGAAAGTAATCGATTAGGGTAAACGGCGGCTCACCCGGTTTGCGACCGTCCAGATGACGCGAGTAGTTCTCGATGCCGTTGCAAAAGCCCATCGTCTCGAGCATCTCAAGATCATAATCGGTGCGCTGCTGCAGACGCTGCGCCTCGAGCAACTTGTCGGTCGCCTTGAGCTCCGCCACGCGCTTCTCGCACTCTTCGCTGATCGATTTCAGAGCCGCCTTGACCTTCGGCTTCTCGGTCACGTAGTGCGATGCCGGCCATACGGGGATGGCCTCGTACTCACGAAGCATCTCACCGGTGACCTCATCGATCTCGGCAATCAGCTCGACCTCGTCGCCAAAGAACTCAAACCGCAACGGATGCTCGGCATAAGGCGGATACACGTCGACAACATCGCCGCGCACGCGGAACGTGCCGCGTGCCAGGTCATAGTCATTGCGATCATATTGAATGTCGATAAGTGCATGGATAAAGTCATCGCGCTCGAGCGGCACCTTCTTGTCGACGTTTGGAGCCAGACCCGCATAGTCCTCAGGAGAGCCAATGCCATAGATACACGAGACCGATGCGACAACGATCACATCGCGTCGAGAGAGCAGTGACGCGGTCGCCTGATGGCGCAGCATCTCGACCTCTTCGTTAATCGAGGAGTCTTTCTCGATATATGTATCGCTTTGCGGCACATACGCCTCGGGCTGATAGTAGTCGTAGTACGAGACGAAGTAGACCACAGCGTTGTTGGGAAAGAACTCTTTGAGCTCGCTCGCAAGCTGAGCGGCGAGCGTTTTATTCGGAGCCATGACCAGCGTCGGCTTTCCCAGGGCCTCAATAGTCTTTGCCATCGTGAAGGTCTTGCCCGAACCAGTCACGCCCAGCAAAACCTGATAGCGGTCTCCGTCCCTCACGCCCTGCACAAGCGACTCAATGGCCTTAGGCTGGGAACCGGCAGGCTCATAGGGAGACACGACCTTAAACGGCACGTCAGAGCCTTCAACGCCAAAGCGCTTAAGTTCACCACCAACGCGTTCTACTTCAAATTCCGCCATGGATACTCCTAACTCATACATCTGCAGTATACGCAGGCGGCAGGCATAGTCCTATACGAACCGATCGGGATAGATGGTCTTGTAGCGAGCCCAGGCATTATTGACACGAATCAGATACGCCTGCGTCTCGGGAAAGGTGATTGCATTATGAAGCGACGTACCCTGCTGCGCCCATCCGTCGACATTGCCCATACCGGCGTTATAGGCAGCAATGGCACTGTCAGTCGACCCGTTAAAATACGCTAGAAGATACGAAAGATACGCACAGCCAAACTCGATATTCGTAGCCGGATCGTTAAGGTTGTCGGCCGAATACTCGCCACCGTCGACAAGGCCCTTGGCGATCATATCCTGGGCAGTCTCGGGCATCAGCTGCATCAATCCCTGAGCACCCTGATTCGACTCGGCCTCGGGATCCCAATTCGATTCAGACTTAATGACAGCGCACACCAGATACGGATCCAGATTATGCGAAATACTGGATTGCTTTACATACGCCTCGTAGTCAATCGGATACAGCGGCCTAAAGAAAGCGGCAGGAGCATACGAGTAAACGAATGAGATAAGGCCGAAGGCAAAAACGGCAGCCAGCGGTATAAGGCGATACCACGTAAGGAAACGTGTCTTAGGCATCGGCCTCCTCCTTATCCACTACATCCCCGAACCCATGGCGCGAAAGCCATGCGTCCAGTTGTTCAAAGAGCGAGTTATCGTCTGCCGCATTGTCAATCACAGTTGTAGCGAGATTGCACAGCGCAGACTCTTCGGGCTGGCAAGCAGAACGGGCATCGAAATCAGATGGCTCCATGCCACGTTGAATAGCGCGCTCGCGACGAACTGACAAAGGGGCGCTGATGACCAAAATTTCATCAGCCAAGCCAAATGCATCCTCAAAACCATTCGGAGCAGAAACCTCGACCACTGCAAAGTGATAACGAGGAGATGAAACCGTACAACAAACCGGATCGAGAATCCTAAGCGAAAGCTGTTCAATGAGAACGGGATGCACAATGCCATTGAGCCGTGCGACCGAATCAGGAGAAGCAAAAGCTCGAGAAGCGAGGATGTTGCGGCGAATGCCGCCATCCTCATCCAAAATATCCCAACCGAATTCATCCGCGAGAGCATTGACGATATCAGAGCCCGGCACATACAGCGATTTTGCAAGCTCATCCAGATCGATTAGCATAGCGCCACGAGATTCGAAATAGCGGCAGGCAGTCGACTTACCCGAAGCAATATTGCCCAAGACAAATACGGTAAACATCAAGCCCTCCCTAACGCCAATGCGAGTAATTATCGCTCAAATACACTAGAAGGACTCAAAATACAGCCAAACAGTAAGAGCGCATACGGGGGAACTAGGTCCCAACGTACAACGTGTATATAACGCAAAAAGGGGGAGGCCGCGAGGCCTCCCCCTTCTCAGTTCAAGCGTACGGCTCGGTGCCGTCCACCGGTCAGCGGCGCCCTGGCCTCCCACGGGCTGACCCCGCAGTACTCTCGGCGCGATGGGGCTTAGCTTCCGG
>DBFOME010000020.1:0-159212 GCA_048430645.1 Collinsella sp.
GCGAACTGGGCGTCGGAGTGCATACGGCCCATGGTGTCGGTCATGCCGTAAGAGGCAGGGCCGGCGCCCATGTTGTCCGGGTGCAGGGTACGGCCAGTGCCGCCACCAGAAGCGACGGAGAAGTACTTCTTGCCAGCCTCGAGGCGCTCCTTCTTATAGGTGCCAGCGACGGGATGCTGGAAGCGCGTGGGGTTGGTGGAGTTACCGGTGATCGAGATGTCGACGTTCTCGTGCCACATGATGGCAACGCCCTCGCGGACGTCGTCGGCGCCGTAGCAGTTGACGGCGGCGCGGGGACCATCGGAGTAGGGGATGGTCTCGACGACCTTGAGCTCGCCCGTGAAGTAGTCGAACTGGGTCTTCACGTAGGTGAAGCCGTTGATGCGGGCGATGATCTGAGCGGCGTCCTTGCCCAGACCGTTGAGGATAACGCGCAGCGGCTTCTTGCGAGCCTTGTTGGCGTTCAGAGCCAGGCCGATAGCGCCCTCGGCGGCAGCGAAGGACTCGTGGCCGGCCAGGAAGGCGAAGCACTCGGTGTCGTCGGAGAGCAGCATAGCGCCCAGGTTGCCGTGGCCCAGACCGACCTTGCGGTCCTCAGCGACGGAGCCGGGAACGGTGAAGGCCTGGATGCCCTCGCCGATGATGGCGGCAGCCTCAGAAGCGGTCTTGGCGCCACGCTTGACAGCGAGAGCGCAGCCGAGGGTGTAGGCCCACTCGGCGTTCTGGAAGGCGATGGACTGGGTGTTGTTGACGATCTCACGCGGGTTGAAGCCCTTGTCGGTGCAGATCTGCAGAGCTTCCTCGAGGGAGGCGATGCCGTTGTCGGCGAGGCACTTGTTGATCTTGTCAGCGCGGCGCTCGTAACCTTCGAACGTAACAGTCATAGTTATTTCCCTCCCTTTCTACTCGTGAACCGGGAACACGCTGGCGACGGAGTGAGTCTCCTCGTCGGTGCGCGGGTCGATGTACTTTGCAGCGTTCTCCCACTGACCATAGTGGCCCATAGCGCCAGCGATGGCCTCCTCGGGGGTCTTGCCGGCCTTGACGGCGTCGGTGAACTTGCCGAGGTTCAGGAACTCGAATGCGATGATCTCGTTCTTGTCGTTGAGAGCCATGCGGGTGACGTAGCCCTGAGCGAGCTCGAGGTAACGAGCGCCCTTGGCCTTGGTGCCGAACATGGTGCCGACCTGAGAGCGAAGGCCCTTGCCGAGGTCGTCGAGGGAGGCGCCCACGGGCAGGCCGCCCTCGGAGAACGCGGTCTGGCTGCGGCCGTAAACGATCTGCAGGAAGATCTCGCGCATAGCAACGTTGATGGCGTCGCAGACGAGGTCGGTGTTGAGGGCCTCGAGGATGGTCTTACCGGGAAGGATCTCGGAAGCCATGGCGGCAGAGTGGGTCATACCCGAGCAGCCGATGGTCTCAACGAGGGCCTCCTCGATGATGCCGTCCTTGACGTTCAGCGTGAGCTTGCAGGCGCCCTGCTGAGGTGCGCACCAACCCACACCGTGCGTAAGACCGGAGATGTCGGAAATCTCCTTAGCCTGGACCCACTTGCCCTCCTCGGGGATGGGTGCGGGGCCGTGGTATGCACCCTTGGCAACGGGGCACATGTTCTCCACTTCCTGTGAGTACTGCATGCCTCTCCTCTCTATCGTGTTGGCGTCCCGTCTGGGGGCCGTGGCTGGCGATTGCCGGGCGACCCTTCGAAAGGGACATGACATGCAGCCCCTATAATACCGCGAAATGCACGGAATATTCGGCGAACGGCTCAGTTTTCGTAGCGAGATGCGCGGAACTTTCAATTGAAACGGTTTAACTCTATATTCTGTGGTCGTGCACTTCCGTAGAGGGGGTCCGTCTTGGGCAAGCTTTTGGTCAGCTTTTGTAAGCGTTGCAGGGGTTGACCTGTTGCAACGGTGCCGTTCGCCGCCTGTTTACTGCCTTTGGCCGCGCGAGCGAATTGTTTTGCGTGAATGTTTTGATGGCACGCTTCAATCGTGCTGTATTGGATGGCAAGCAGATCCCGGCGAAGGGAGCGCCATGCAGCGCGTTTGGAGAACGGTTACCGGCTTTTACCATGTCTGTGCCCGCGGTACGGGCAAGCAGCTCATCTTTGAGGGCGA
Organism: Collinsella sp.; assembly: GCA_048430645.1. Classification (GTDB taxonomy): domain Bacteria; phylum Actinomycetota; class Coriobacteriia; order Coriobacteriales; family Coriobacteriaceae; genus Collinsella. Next base: position 2,124 of record DBFOME010000020.1, read on the forward strand.
TGAAGACCGGTGGGAGTTCTTGGAGCTGATGCGTGAGTGCTGCCGCAAGGCGGGCGTGACGGTTATCGCCTGGTGCCTTATGGGCAATCACGTGCGTCTGGTGCTTGCAGATTACGAGGACGCGATGAGCGCGGCGATGCATCGGCTGCTTTTGACGTACGCGCGGCGGTTCAATAAACGCACGGGGCGCACAGGGCATCTGTTCCAGAACCGTTTTGACCGGCGCTCGCTCGATACCGACTGGCAGGTGATGGAGGCTATTCGCTCCGTTCACGCCGATCCGCAGGAGGCGGGCATCAGTCTCATTGAGCGTTATCCCTGGAGCAGCTTTCCGGAGCATTTGTGCGCTTACGACGGTGACGCGGCCGATGTCGCGAGGGGATTTTCTGATCCTTCTTGCGTGCTTGAGCTTTTTGGTTCTGCCGAGGGCTTTATTGCCTATTCGCTTTCGACGCCCGACGGCGGCGAACCGGCGCTGCGCGATATGAAAGAGACAGAGTGGGAACGCCACGCCTTTGCCGACAAGTTGGCGAAGAGCCTCGGGGCTCCGCTCCATGGGGTTAAAGACGCACCGCCTGCGCAGCGCGATACCGTTATTTTTGGATTGCACGATGCCGGTTTTACGGTGCGCCAGATTGAGCGGTATACCGGGATTGGCAAAAGTACCGTCTCTCGTATCGTGCGCGCTTATGCGCGGGTGAAGGCACAGACTGAGCTCTCGGAATAGAAAATGGCCGAACCACTCTTGTCAAGCGATTCGGCCAACAAAAATCTTAAGATTTGGGACAAGTACTACTGATTATTTCGCCCCTCGAGCATGCCGTCGAGGGTGCGCCAGGCGAGCTCGGCGCACTTGACGCGGGCGGGCATGTGCGAGATGTCCTGGAGTTGGGCGGCCTCATCCAGGTCTTCCAGGTCTTCCTCGGAGAGCTGCTCGCCGCGGATCATGGCGAGGAAAAGCTCTGCCAGGCGGCGTGCCTCCTCGACCGTCTCGCCGGTGATGAGGTCGGCCATGATATCGGCGCTGGCCTGGCTGATGGCGCAGCCGTGACCGGTAAACGAGGCCTCCTCGATCACGCCGTTCTCGACGCGCAGCTGCAAGGTGAGCTCGTCGCCGCAGCTGGGGTTGATGCCGTCGTGCTCGTGCGTGGGGGCATCCATCTCGTACTTATAGTCGGGGTGCGAGTTGTGCTCCATAAACGTGGTGGAGGTGTACAGATTACCCATTGAACGTGCTCCAAACGTGATGCAGGCCGGCGATGAACTTGTCGATGTCGGCCTTGTCGTTGTAGAAGGCTACGCTGGCGCGGCAGCAGGCAAGGTTCTCGACGCCCAGCCAGGTAAGCAGCGGCTGCGCGCAGTGGTGACCGGCGCGGATGCAGACGCCGTCCATATCCATAATGCTCGCGACATCGTGCGGGTGGATGCCCTTGACGTTAAAGCTGACGACGCCGTGATGGTTGTCCCAATAGATGGAGCCGATGATCTGGACAAAGTCGAGCTGCATGAGCTCGCCCATCAGGTAATGGACGAGTGCCTGCTCGCGGGCCTGGATGTTTTCGTAACCCACTGTGTTGACGAGGTAGTCGAGGGCGGCACCTGTGGCGAAGATGCCGGCGGCGTCCTGCGTGCCTGCCTCGAACTTCTCGGGGACGGGTGCCCAAACGGCGTCCTGCTCGGTGACCGAATCGATCATCTCGCCGCCGGTGAGCATGGGCTGCATGGCGTTGAGCAGGTCCATCTTGCCCCACAGCACGCCGATGCCCATGGGGCCCATGGCCTTGTGTGCGCTAAAGGCAAAGAAGTCGGCGCCCAGATCGGCCACGTTGACCGGCATGTGCGGCAGCGACTGCGCGCCGTCGACGACCAGATAGCCGCCATACTTGTGCACGAGCTTGCCGAGGTTCTTGACCGGGTTCTCAACGCCCAGAACGTTAGAGACCTGGCCCACAGCCAAGATCTTGGTCTTGGGGCCCACCTTGGACAGAACCTCCTCGGTCGTGAGCTGGCCGGTCTGGGTGGGATAGAGGTAGACGAGCTTGGCGCCGGTTTCGCGGCAGACCTGCTGCCACGGAATCAGGTTGGAGTGGTGCTCCATGATGGTGATGACGACCTCGTCGCCGGGCTCCAGCACCGTGGGCGCAAAGCTCTTGGCGACCAGGTTGAGTGACTCGCTGGTGTTGCGGGTGAAGACGACTTCGTTGGCCTGAGCGGCGCCGATGAGGTCGGCGATCTGCTGGCGGACTTTGGCGATGGCATCGGTGGCCTCGACGGACAGCGAGTACAGGCCGCGCAGGGGGTTGGCGTTCATGCGCTGGTAGAAGTCGCGCTCGGCGTCGAGCACGCAGGCGGGGCGCTGCGCGGTGGCGGCGCTATCGAGGAAGGCGATCTCGGGATGCTGCTGGAACAGCGGGAACTGCGCCTTGTAGGGGTTGGTCTCGATGTCCACGGTGGGCCAGCCGCGCGAAGCCTCGTCGCTGGCGTCGAGCTCCATGGGCTCGGGGGCGGTGCAGGTATCGCATTTAACGTGCTCGGTATCGATCATGCGAGCTCCTCTTCAAAGTTATCGATCAGGTTGTTGCCCAGGCGGACGACGGCGGCGCGGGTGCGCTCATCGGTGGCGGAAAGCGCGGCGTCCTCCAGCTTGGCGCGAATGAACAGATCCTCGGCGGCGTTTTGGTCAAGGCCGCGGCAGGCGAGGTAGAACAGCTGCTCGTCGCGGACGTGGCCGATGGTGGCGCCGTGGTTGCCGGCAACGTCGTCCTCGTCGCAGAGGATGACGGGAACGGTCTTGTTGTCGACGCCCCTGTTGGCCAAAAGCACCGTCTCGCGCTCGGTGCCGGTTGCACCCTTGCAACCGTGCACGAGGTCGATGGTGCCGCGGTAGACCTTCTTGGACGTGCCGGTCAGCACGCCGTTGGCGTCGATCTCGCACTCGGTCTTGCGACCGCGGTGGCGCAGCTCGTAGTTAAAGTCGCGCACCTGCTCTCGGGCGCCCAGGTAGTCAGTATCGATGGTGACCTTGGCGGTATCGCCCAGCAGGTCGCCGGCAAGGCCGGTGGCGCTGGCGCCGGCACCCAGGACGGTGTGCTGCACGTTGACGCGCGCGCCCTCGTCCAGGAACAGGCCGGTGTCGTCGAGCGCGATCCAGCTATCGTCGAGCGTCTGCGTGCAGGTCACGTTGACGGTGGCGTACTCGTGGGCGCACACGCGCAGCACGGATCCCACGACGCCCTCGCCGGCAACGGGGGAGTCCAGGGCGATCTGCAGGTCGAGCGTCGACTGGGGACGGACGACGACGTCGATGGCGGCGATGGCCGCGGCGGCATCGACACCGCTCACACGCACGGTAACCGTGGCGTGCTTATATGCGGGCACATCGATGACGACGCGCTTGGTGGCGTGGTCGGCCAGGTAGGTGTAGGCAGCCTCGCCCATGCCAGTCTCGAAGGCCTCAGCGGGGGAGAGCTCCTCCTCCAGCTTAATGGCACCGGCCTGGTAGACGGAGGTGGCGGGCACGTCGAGCTCGGTCTCGGGCGTGATGCGGGCGCGGTCGGCGGCATCGCCGGGCGCGGAGGCGCGGCGCTCGGGGAAGCGCTCGGCCATGGCGTCCATGGCGGCGTCGAACGCGTCTGCCACGCCAGCAAATTGCTCGTCCAAGCCCTCAACCTTAACGGTCTCGGCGGGAGCGGCGGCAAGCTCGTCAGAGAGCTCGAGCTTGGTCTGGTTCATCTTCAGCCAGCCCCATGTGGCAGCCGGCATCGCATTGACCTGCTCAAGGGTGGTAGCAGCGGTGTTCGTGGTCTGTTTCATTATCCGATCGCTCCTTCCATCTCGAGCTTGATCAGGTTGTTCATCTCGACGGCGTACTCCAGCGGTAGCTCCTTGGAGACCGGGTTGGCAAAGCCGTTGACGATCATGGTACGGGCTTCTTCCTCCGAGATACCGCGGCTCATCAGGTAGAACACCTTATCGTCGCCGATACGGCCGATGGTGGCCTCGTGGCCGATGTCGACATTCTTGGCGCGGATGTCCATGGCGGGGATGGTGTCGGAGCGGCTCTGGTCGTCGAGCATGAGCGACTGGCAGCTCACGGTTGCCTTGGAACCCTCGGCCTTGGGCGTGGCCACGATGGAGCTGCGGAAGGTCTGGATGCCGCCGCTCTTGGAGATGCCCTTGGTCTCGACGGTTGCCGAAGTATCGGGCGCGTTGAGCACGACCTTGCAGCCGGTATCCAGGTTCTGGCCGGCGCCGGCAAAGGTAATGCCGGTAAAGCTCGAGCGGGCGCGGCGTCCGCTGAGCACGCTCATGGGGTAGAGGTAGCCCACGTGGCTACCGAAGGAGCCGCTGATCCACTCGATGTCGCCGTCCTCGTCCACGCGCGCACGCTTGGTGTTGAGGTTGTACATGTTCTTGGACCAATTCTCGATGGTAGAGTAGCGCAGGTGCGCACGCTTGCCCACAAAGAGCTCGACGGCGCCGGCGTGGAGGTTGGCCACGTTGTACTTGGGCGCGGAGCAGCCCTCAATGAAGTGCAGGTCGGCGTCGTCCTCGACAATGATGAGCGTGTGCTCAAACTGGCCGGCGCCCTTGGCGTTGAGGCGGAAGTAGCTCTGCAGCGGGAAGTCGAGCTTGGTGCCCTTGGGCACGTAGACAAACGAACCGCCCGACCACACGGCACCATGCAGGGCCGCAAACTTGTGGTCGGTGGGCGGGATGAGCGTCATGAACTTCTCGTGGATGAGCGGCTCCCACTGCGGGTCGTGCAGGGCCTCCTCGATGCCGGAGTAGACGATGCCCATCTTGGACGCGGTGTCCTGCATGTTGTGGTAGACGAGCTCGGAGTCGTACTGCGCGCCGACGCCCGCCAGATAGCTGCGCTCGGCCTCGGGGATGCCCAGGCGCTCAAAAGTGTTCTTGATGTCATCGGGCACCGACTCCCAGTCGTGCTTTTGGTCGGTGTTGGGCTTGACGTAGGTGACGATGTTGTCCATGTCTAGGCCCTCGATGGAGGGGCCCCACGTCGGATCCGGGAAGCGGTTGAAGATCTCGAGGGACTTGAGGCGCAAGTCTAGCATCCACTGTGGCTCGTCCTTCTTGGCGCTGATCTCGCGTACGATGTCGGGCGTGATGCCGGCGTCGAGACGCTCGAATCCCTCCTCGCCATAGGTGAAGTCGTAGAGGCTGCGGTCGATGTCCGCGACCTCGGTGCGGTTCTTGGTCATTGCGTCGCCCCTTTTACGCCTGCTGCTCGGCAGCGGCGGCCTCGGCCTTGGCGCGCTGCTCGGCGGCCTCGCGCTCGAAGGTCTCAAAACCGTTCTTGTCGATCCAGGGGATGAGCGAGGCGTCGTCCTCGCGCACGATGTGGCCCTTGACCATAACGTGGACGCGGTCGACATCCAGGTGCTCCAAGATGCGCGTGTTGTGCGTGATGATGAGCATGGAGCCGTCGCAGCTCTTGCGGTAGGCGTCCATGCCGTGGCTGACGGTGGACAGGGCGTCGACGTCCAGACCGGAGTCGGTTTCGTCCAGGATGGCGAGCTTGGGCTGCAGCAGCAGGAGCTGGAGCATCTCGACCTTCTTTTTCTCGCCGCCCGAGAAACCTACGCCCAGCTCGCGGTTGACGTAGGCGGTATCCATGTTGAGCTCTGCCGCGAGCTCCTTGACGCGACGGCGGAACTCCTTGCCCTTCATCTCCAGGCCGGGGCGGCCGGCGATGCTGGCGCGCAAAAAGCTCGACAGCGGCACGCCCGGAATCTCGACCGGGGCCTGGAAGCTCAGGAACAGGCCGGCGCGCGAGCGCTTGTCGGTGGTGAGCTCAGTGATGTCCTGGCCGTCAAAGACGATGCGGCCGTCGTTGACCGTGTAAACGGGGTCGCCCATGATCAGGTGGCCGAGGGTGGACTTGCCGGCGCCGTTGGGTCCCATCAGAACGTGGGTCTCGCCGGCGGCGACGTTGAGGTTGACGTTGTGGAGGATGGTCTTCTCGTCCACGGAGGCGGTCAGACCTTCGATGGAAAGCAGCGGATTTGCGCTCATGCTGTCCCTCTCTGTATATGGTGTACTCATAGGTGTACTAAACCCTAGGAATCTTCTCGGAATAAAGTTACTATGGGTTCGGCGTTAGTCAAGGGAAAACCCGACTAATCCACTCGACTTTTCAAATTCTGGGACAAAATAACCTGTTGTGTTTGTCCCACTTACTTTAAATTTGGGACAAACAAACCTGGTTATGTTGTCCCAGATGCGATGGGAGGGTAGGTATGCTCATTTCTTCCAAGGGCCGCTATGCCCTCCGGTTAATGATCTATATCGCGGCGCTGGGCGACGCCGAGGGCAAGATTGCCTTGCGCGAGGTTGCCGACCGCGAGCATATCTCGCAAAAGTATCTGGAGCAGCTGGTTCGTCCGCTTATGAAGGCGGGCCTGCTTAAGAGCGTGCGCGGCAAGGGCGGCGGCTACATGATGGCCAAGGACCCGGCCGAGGTGCGTGCCGGCGACATCCTGCGTGCCGTCGAGGGCAGCACGGCTCCGGTGGCGTGCGATGGCATCGACAACAGCTGCACCCGTAGCGATTTGTGCTCGACCGTCAAGTTCTGGCGCGGTCTGGATGACGTGATCGAAAAGTACGTCGACGGCGTGACGTTGGCCGACCTGGCCGCCGTCCCCGAGATCAACTTTGACATCAAGCTGTAGGTTGAGCGCAATTCCTTAAGATTTCGCGGAGGGTTGTTGCCGTTTACCGAGGGGTTGTTGTGCAACAACGGGTGAGCTGCAATACTTAATTCTATCTTTGCAAACCGCACTTTAACTACACCAATGCAGGGAGGATCTTATGCAGCCCAAGCATTCTGCTATTGTCGCGGGCCTGACGTTGGCGCTTTCGTTTGGCGCCGTTTCCGCGCCGGCACCCGCCGCTGCCGAGGAGCCCACGCCGGGCGTTGCTTCGGATGCCACCGATATCGATAAGGGTCTCTACACCCAGCAGTCCTTCTCGGGCGTGCTGAGGTCGGTCCAGGGCGTTTCGTTTGTCAACGTGACTCCCGAGATGAAGTACTTTACCAAGTACGAGAGCCATGGCAACTACAACCAGGGCTTTTCGTACGGTGACGGCTATAACGCGCTGGGTTATTACCAGTTTGACCGTCGTTGGTCGCTCATTCCGTTTATGAAGCAGGTCTACAACTACAACCCCGAAAAATACAGCATGCTCAAGGATGCGATTGATCGCGGCAGCGAGATTTCCAACACGAGCAATGCCATGTACGAGAACGGCCAGCTCACCGAGCTGGGCCATATCGCGCAGGATGCCTTCCAAGGTGCGTATAACACCGATCCTGTTGAGTTCTCAGCACTTCAAGATGCTTATGCGTACAACTCGTACTATGCGGTGACCGAGGCGTGGCTCAAGAGCGGCCTGGGTATTGATATTTCGGGCCGCGCCGACTGCGTCAAGGGCATGGTGTGGAGCATTACCAACATGTGCGGCACTGGTGGCTGCAGGGACTTCTTCCGCTGGGCGAATCTTTCCAACGATATGTCCGACCGCGAGTTTGTGACGGCGTTTTCCAACAGCGTGGTCAATAACGTGGCGACCAAGTATGCAAGCCAGCCCTAGTACCACGAGGGCTGGAAGAACCGCTACCGCAACGAGCTAAAGGACTGCCTGGTCTATATCGCCGAGGATGAGGCTGCCGCTGCGAAGGACAACAAGCCCGAGCAGCCGGCACCCGCGCCGGAACCTGCACCGACACCTGATTCGAATGACGGCTCGAGTGACGATGTCAACGATGACAGGATGGATGCGCCCTCGACCGATGCTGACGGTAATGGCTCTGCTGGTGGCGCTACCAACGACGGCTCTACCTCGAACGGCTCCGATTTGAACGGCTCTGCTGCGGGCGATTCGTCTTCAAGCTCTGCCGGCAATACGGACGGCGACGCTTCTGGTTCGACCGACGCTGACACCTCTAACTCATCCACCGGCTCGAGCGATTCGTCCGTTGGCACCGGCTCTAACAACGGCTCCGGCTCTGACGCAACCCCTGATTCCGATGCTTCCAAGGACGACTCGAATAAGGCGCCGGACGCTCCCGTTGCTTCGCCGGACAAGAAGCCTTCTTTCTCCGTGCAGCTTGGTTCTACGTTGGGCTCTTCGCTGATGGCTGGCGTCAATAATGGCTCGACTCAGAACAAGGACAACTCTGATCAGGTTTCCATGGAAAAGACCGAGGCCGCAAAGGGCGACTCAAAGGACGAGGCTTCCGAGAAGGCTGAATCCGATAAGGGTTCTAGCTCTGATGAGAAGGGCGACAAGTCCGCTCAGAAGAAGGACGAGAGCAAGACCGAGGGCGAAAAGAAACAGTCCGAAGACGACGACAAGAGCGGTGCTGACAACCAGGTTCAGGAGCAAAATGACTCCAAAACGGTGACCACTACGACCACGACGACCACCACAACCAAGTCATCTGGCGGCAATATGCCCAAGACGGGCGATCTGATTGTGATGGCGAGCCTTGCCAGCGCGAGCTTGGCCACACTGGGCGCTACGTCTATCGTGAGTGGTAAGCATAAGCTCGATCAGCAGAAGAAAGCTTCTGGGGAGGACGGCTCGGAGGAGTAGCCTCTCGGTTGCCAGATAACTAAAGAGTTGGGACAGGGTCCGGTGCGAATGCATCGGGCCCGTTTTGTTGTGCAACGATTAGTTATGCCCCCTCACACCTCTTGTTGCTACCGTTGCCCGATATGTTTGCGCGGTGACATCGGTACATGCGATGCGGTCATTACAATTGGCGTCGTGCTGCGATTTAGGGGGGAACGTTTTGGTGCCTGAACAGGCGAATAATGGTTGTGATGCCGGCTTTGGCGTGCGTTTGATCGGCTGTGCCGACGATGCGGCTTTGCCCATTGGCATGCACGACTATGCGGAGGCCCTTGGTTGCTGCATGCTGGTTGACAAGACCATGTTTATTGCCGATATGTTGGACTGCGACGCGTCCGTTGTGGTGTGCTGTCGACCCGAGGGTTTTGGCAAGAGCATGAACTTGTCGATGCTCAGGGCTTTTCTGGAGCGTCCTGCGGTCGGTCGCGCCGGTCGGAGCTCGTTTGCCGATGCTCAGATTTGGGATGCGGACGGCGGACGTTATCGGGATGAGTACGCTTGCTATCCGGTGATATCGCTGGACTTTTCTGGCGCTGCGAGGCGTGGCGCCGCTGTTGCCGGCGTCGTGCGCGATGCCCTTTCGGGCGAGTGCGCTCGCTTGTTGGCGCTCTTGGAGGCCCCGGATTTAGCTCGAGATAAGGTGCGTCACATCGAACGTGTTGCGCGTGGCGCGGCGAGCGAGGACGAGGTCGCCTCGGTGCTTGGCGTGCTCATTGAGTTGCTGGAGATTGCCTGCGATGAGCAAGTTGTATTGCTCGTTGATGGGTACGACGCGGCGTGGTTGGGCCGTGCGAGCGCAAGGGGCGCTTCCGGCGCCGATCCGGCAGGGCTATTCGATCGCGTGCTGTTCGACGCCATTGCCACTGCGCGCGATTCGTTGCGGCTGACGTGTCTGATGGGGGAGTGTCCCGGTCCTGCCGAAGCGGCGCTTTCTTCGCGCGGCTGCTCGTATTGTCTGTCGACGCCGCTTTCGACGTGGTGTGACCGTTGGTTCGGCTTTTCGGATGCCGAGGTCCAGGCTCTGTTGAATCATGCTGGGCGCGAGGAATACCTGGATGATGCGCGTGAATGGCTCGAGGGGTATCGGTTTGGCAGGGCCTATTGCTCGAATCCAGCGCGTGTGATCGGTTTTCTGGACCGAGGCTGCACGGCGCCCGTGCGTGCCGATCTGTATGGATATGCCGATTGCCTGAGTAAGGTAGTTGCCGGGTGGAATCTCGACCGCCTTTCGGTCTTGTTCGATTTGCTCGAGGCCCATGGGTGCGCTGAGGTCCCGCTTTGTTTGGGCACTGCAGAGCCAGATGTCTCGCCTGACGATGGCATGTGGACAGCGCTATATCTGTCCGGTTTCCTGACGACGGATATGACTGAGGAGCCAGAGCATGGCGATCGCCTCCGTGCTTTGCGATTGCCCAATAAAGAGCTTCGCCAGACCTTGCGTCTAGTGATTGTTGAGTGGTTTGAGTGCGCTGCCGAAGACATTCGAGACGTCGATGCGTTTCGCGACGGGCTGTGCCGTGGGAACGAGGATACCGTGAAGCGGGCGCTAAGCCGCATCCTGGGGGATGCGGGAATCGGTGAGACCGACCCAGATAAGCCGCTGCCATATCATCTGCTCTTGCAGGGGCTCTGCTTTGGCTTGCCGGGCTATGCCAATCCTGCTTCGAGGCGAAAGTGTGGCGCGGGTCGCTGGGACATCCAGGTTTTTCCTACGGGCGCTGTGTTCGACATAGCCGATACGATTGGCATGCTGGACGAGCGCCCGCTTATAACGATCAATATGATGTATGACCCCGATGTGGATGCGCTGGGGTTGGAATTGCTGGCCGTGCAGTCGCTACTCGACATAGAGCGCGATGGCATCGACGAAATCCGTGTACCGCGCCCCGGCGTGGGTCGCATGCGCTGGGGGTTCGGTTTTGATGGGCAGCATGTGGCTACGGTGTGCCAGCGGCTTTAAGCGCCGAGATGTTTCCGGCTTCCGTTACTCGGTATCCTTCATGGGCGGCATGGGCTTCCAGTCGGGATCCTTGATGATCTTGCGGGCATCCTTCATGCCGCGGCGCAGCGCCGGAATGCCGGTCTTAAAGCATTTGTCGACCGCGGCCAGGCGAATGAATTCCTTGCAGAAGGTTGCGGCATTGCCCAAGCGGAACAGCATGGGGTGGTAGTCACCGTAGATCTGCATATAGCGAGCGAGGAAGCCTCGGTTGCGCATGATGTAGTAGCGGTTGGTGTCGCTCGTGGAGTTGAGCTGTCGTTTGCCGGCGATGTCCCAGTTAGAGACGGCGCGGGCGCGCTTGAGCACCACGTCGGCAACAACGGCGGCGGGGAAGTGCTGGCTGGCCACGTAGCCATAGCAGGCATCGTCGCCGTAGATAAAGAAACGCGCGTCGGGCAGGCCAATCTTGTCGACCACGCGGCGCGAGAACATGCCGCCCTCAAAGCACAGCTGGTTCATGGCGCGGTAGCCCTCGGGACCCAGATCCCACTTGGCGATGGGGTTAGGGATGCCGAGCGAAAGGATGAGCTGGTACTGCCAAAAGAAAGCGCCGCCGTCAAAGTCCAGGCGCGAACCCTGGATGACATCGTAGCGGTCGGTCCACTTGGCAAGACGCTCGATGCCTTCGGGGATGACGAGCACGTCGTCGTCCATCACCCAGAACCACTGGGCGCCCAGGTCGTAGGCGCATTTGGTGCCGGCGGAGAAGCCGCCCGCACCGCCGCCGTTTTCGAGCTGCGGGGCGTAGATGACACGGTCGGTGCCGCCCTGCGCGTCGGGCTGCTCGGTGTCGATGCCCCACAGGTTGGCCAGGCGCTCGTTGAATGCGGTGCACATGGCCTCGGTCTCGCGCGAATTCTCGTTATCGACAATCACGATGCGCCAGGGCGCGGCCGTGAGCTCGGTCATAGAGTCGAACAAGTTGGCCAGGAGTTCCTGGCGCTTGTACGTAACGACGACGATGGCGAGCTTATCGATGGGAGCGGGAAGGGTTGAAGGCATGGGGCAATATATCCTTTCACGCGCGGCGGGCGAGCGCTGCACGGAAGCTATCGAATACGTCCTTGGGACTGTCCTATTGTAAAGGCTCGGCGCACCTTAGCGGCAAGCTTTGAATAAAACGCAGGAACCTGCCATGGGCCCGCCGCATGACGTGGGGCTGCTTTGCCCGCAAGAGGCTCCATAGATTATATAAACGCCCGCTGGCACGCTGACCCTTTGATACCATGAAACGACAGGTATTTCCTAAGGAGCACATTTGTCTACTAACGCCTCTGGCAGCCCTGTTCTGTCGCTGCTTATTCCCATTTACAATGTTCAGCGCTACCTGCGCGAGTGTCTCGATTCCGCCCTGGCGCAGACGCTCAAGGATATTGAGATCATTTGCATTAACGACGGGTCGACCGACAACTCGCCGGCGATTATCCGCGAGTATATGGAGCGCGATGGGCGCGTCAAGATGATTGACAAAGCCAACAGCGGCTACGGCGACTCGATGAACCACGGTCTGGAGATGGCGCGTGGCAAGTACGTTGGTATCTTGGAGTCCGATGACTTTATGGCGTCCGACGCACTCGAAAAGCTTGTCTCGGCCGCCGATACCAATAATGCCGACTTTGCGAAGGCGAACTTTGATTTCTACTGGTCTAAGCCCGAGGAGCGCCGTTCGCTACACGAGATGTTTAGACCTCGGGATTGCGGCAAGCCGGTGCACCCGAGCGATACGACACAGTTCTTTAAGCAAAAGCCGTCGATTTGGTCGGCCGTGTACCGTCGCGATTTTCTTGAGCGCAACGGCATTAAGTTCCTGCCGACTCCGGGGGCATCCTTTCAGGACACGTCATTCGCCTTTAAGGTGATCGCGTGCGCAGATAAGGCTGTTTATCTGCATGATGCCGTGTTGTCGTATCGCCAGGACAACGAGAATTCCTCGGTCAATTCTTCGGCTAAGGTCTTTTGCGTCAATACCGAGTATGCCGAGATTGAGCGTTGGATTCGAGAGGATTATGCCCGCGACCACGCAAGTGATGACGTCGCGCGCATGCTCATGTTCAATCAGCTCATTAAGTACGATTCGTACATGTGGAACTACGTGCGCCTGGCGCCTAAGTTCTATAAGGAGTTCCTGGTTCAGATGGCCAAGGAATTTCAGGCGGCCTTGGACGCGGGGGAGTTTTCGCTTGACGACCTCAAGCCGTGGAAGCGCGCGAACCTCGCTGCCATCCTCAAAGATCCTGAGGGCTGGGTTGACGAACATCCGAGCTTTGCGACGGATGGTGCCTTGGGGCGTGCTAAGTATTACGCCTCGGTTGGAGGCCCAGGCGTGGTCGCCGCTTTCCTCATCGAATCGCTGAGGGGGTAGGTCGGCATGGGAGAGGCCTCGTGTCCTAAAGCTACCATTGTCGTCCCCGTTTACAACTCTGCGCGCTCCATTCAGCGATGCCTCGATTCGCTGTTGGCCCAGTCTGAGCGTTCGATTCAGGTTGTCTGCGTCAACGACGGTTCGACTGATGATTCGTTGAACGTGTTGCTCCAGATTGCGCAGGCCGACGATCGCGTACTGGTGATTGACCAGGAAAACGCGGGTGTCTCGTGTGCTCGAAATGCCGGTATCGATGTCGCCGAGGGCGAGACCGTCTTTTTTGTGGACGCCGACGATTACATCGATGCCCAGACGGTCGAGCGCGTGCTGCATGCCATGGAGTCTGCGGATGCCGAGGCCGCCGTTTTTGGCGGCGTCTGTAAACCTGCCGATGCTGCCCCCAAACGCGTCCAGCAACTCATGAGCCCCAAAGCTGGTACCTTCGGCGCCCGCGATCCTCAACTGCTGTTCCATTCGAATGCGCAGCCCTATGCCTGCCGTGCGGCTTTTTCGCGCGAGCTGCTCAATCGCGAAGGCATTCGCTTCGCCCCCGGTTTGGCTTTGGGCGAGGACGTCGTCTTCCAATTTGCGGCTTATGCGCTTGCCCGCAGGACCGTCGTCATGCCTGACAAGTTCTACCACTACGTGATGGAGAGCGAATCGGCGACGCACGAGTTCAACAGTGCCGAGGCGCGCGCCAAAAAGCTTGACGCCCACATGAAGATGCTCGAGGAGGTCTTGGAAGACTGGGCGGCCTATGGTCTTTTGGACCTGTGTCCCGGCGAGCTGATAACTTGGTTTTTGGACCTAATTGTGTTCGATCTGGCGCGCTTGGATGCCGATGACTTCCATCGCGTGGCGGCTCGCGTCAACATGGACCTCACGACGTTTTTGGGAACGGAGTGGGCGGATATGCCTGCTAAGGGTGCCGTTCGCCGTGTTGCCCACAAGCTCGTTGCGGCGACCTCGGGCGTTTCGATGGCAGACGCCACGCTGTTCTATCTTTCGACTCGCGGTCTCAAAGCCTGCCTGGAGCGCTTTCTATAATTCCAAGCGCTGCCGCCCGCCGCAACTCGGCTGCTAAAATAACCCTGTTACACGCTATTCAACGGGAGGTTCTCTTGCAGAACTCTGATACCCCTAAAGTTTCGCTGCTTGTCCCCATTTGCAATGTCGAGCGCTATCTGCGCGTGTGCCTCGATTCCGCCGTGGCGCAGACGCTCAATGACATCGAGATCATCTGCATCAACGACGGCTCCACCGATAGCTCGCCGGATATCATCCGCGAGTACATGGAGCACGACCCCCGTGTAAAGATGATCGACAAGGCCAACAGCGGCTACGGCGACTCGATGAACCGTGGCCTGGAGATGGCGCGCGGTGAGTACGTGGGCATCCTTGAGTCCGACGACTTTATGTTTGAGGATTCGCTTCAAAAGCTGGTCGCCAAGGCCGATGCTGAGCATGCCGATGCGGTAAAGGGCGACTTTTATCTGTATTGGTCCAAGCCCAGCGAGCGACGTGAGCTGTTTGGGATTATCGACGAGCATATGACGGGCGCCGCGTATCGCCCCGTCGATCGCCCGGGCATCTTCTACCGCAAACCTTCCATTTGGTCGGCTATCTATCGGCGCGCGTTCCTCAACGACAATCAGATTCGCTTCCTTCCCACGCCGGGTGCCTCGTATCAGGATGCGGGTTTTAACTTTAAGGTCTGGGCATGCGCCGAGCGTGCTGCGTTTATCGCGGACCCCATTTTGTGCTATCGCCAAGACAACGAGAAGAGCTCCGTTAATTCGCCCAACAAGGTATTTTGCGTGTGCGACGAATACGCCGAGATGCAGCGCTTTTTGGATGAACGCCCCGAGCTTAAGGCTCAGCTTCAGGGTATTTTAATGCGCATGAAGGTCGATACGTACCGTTGGAACGATGAGCGCCTGGTCGATGAACTGCGCGAGCAGTTTTGGCAGAAGGCCTCGCCCGAGCTCAAGGCCGACTGGGATGCCGGTCGCTTTGATCTGTCGCTGTTTGATCCGCGTGGCGAGACCGACTTGCGCCTGATGGTCAAGTCGCCCCGCGCCTATATCGATTCGCGCTTTGACTTTAAGAAGCCGGGCAAGCTCAATACGTTTAAGCATTACTTTAAGATTGGCGGCCTGCCGCTGGTCTGGCGTGTGCTGACGTATCAGTGCACCTACGGCGACAACCCGCACCCCGATGACGTTCCGGCCGCACAGTAGGAGCGAGTGACTATGGCTACCCCCAAGATTTCCGTTGTCGTTCCCATCTATAAAGTGGAGGAGTGCCTGGCCTGGTGCCTGGACTCCCTGCTTGCGCAGGACATGCCCGATTGGGAAGGCGTGCTGGTCAACGATGGCTCGCCGGACGGCTCGCGCGATATTGCGGCTGCCTATTGCGAAAAGGACGCGCGCTTTACGCTGGTCGATAAGGAGAACGGCGGCCTGTCGAGTGCGCGTAATGCAGGCATCGCCGCGTCCACGGCGCCTATCGTTGCGTTTTTGGATTCCGACGACCGATTTACGCCCGATGCATGCCGCGTGATCGTCGATGTCTTTGAGCGCGAGGACTGCGACGTTTTGACCTTTGGCGCGAACCCGTATCCGCTGGAGGCGGGGTATCCGTGGCTTAACTATGTGCTGAGCCCGCGCGATGTGTCGTTTGAAGGCTATAACTCTGACTTGCTGTTTAAGGAAGCATCTCGCCCCTTTGCATGGCGCACCGCCTGCAAGCGTGAGTTTTTGCTGGGCAACGGGATCGTGTTCGACGAAACCGTTAAGTACGGCGAGGACCAGGTCTTCGATTTTGCCGTGTACGGTCGTTCGCACAAGACCGCGCTTATCTCGAACAAGCTGTATGACTACCGCGTGGCGCGCAAGGGTTCGCTCATGGACACCATGCGCTACGACGACGAGACACGTCTGCTGGAGCACGTGAAGATTTACTCCGCGGTGCTGGCTGACTGGCGGCGCGACGGTCTCGATGCTCAGCATGCCGATGACCTGGCGTACTTCCTCTGCGATCTGGTGCTGTACGATGCGCTTAGGTTGCTGGGTTCGGACTGCGGCAAGGTGTTTGCTGCCGTTACCACGGCGCTCGCCGGCTCTACCGTGGGCAGCGTTGCTGCGCTCGCACAATGCGCTCCTTCTGTTGCTGTTATGGTGCGTGCGGCGCTTACCAGCAAGGCCCCCAATGCCCGCGAGTGCAAAAAGCTCATGTTCGATTACGACGTCTTGAGGTTTGGGCGCCTGGGTGCCTGCAAGCGCGTGGCAGCGAACGCCCTGGGAAAGCGAGAAGTGTAGATGAGTATCAAGCGTTTGGCACTTTGCCGCAGCCAGGGCCGTCTTTTTGTGCTGCTTCGTTTTGCCGGTCAGGATGTCGCCGCGCTTATTGAGCGGGAGGCCTCTCAGGCGTTTGCCCATGCGACTACGAGCGGTTCTTGTTTGCTGTCGCTGGTGCTCCCGGTCGATCATGGCCGTGTGCTGGCGCTTTGCCCTTCCGTTTCCGATTACGAGCGCGAGCTCGCCGTCTTGGTGCTTCCGTTTTTGGATGGCTCGTCGATGGATGTCGTTTTTGCATCCGATGGCCAAAGGTTGGGCTCCATTTGTCTCGATAGCCGCGTGGCCAAGCTGGAATCCAAGATTAACTACAAAGCAAAGCCTGCGCTGTGTGCGCTTATCCGCGATGCGCAGCGTGGCGAACACTGCGGTCGCTACGAGATCGATGCCATTCGCTATTTGCCGGCAGACTCCGGCGCGGTGTGGCGCTATGAGGTTACCTGGGCGGGAGACTCCCAGTGCGCGCCTGAGCTTCAGATCTTCGATACGCATATGAATGCCATCGATGCTACCGTGCATGTGTTCGAATCGCAGGTCGATGTGCCGCAGCAGAATGGATGCCGTGTCAATAAAACGTATCTGAGCGTTGAGATGCCTCAAGATATACGAGATTATGTCGCGATTGTGAGCGATTCCACAGAGCAGATCCAGAGCGGGTTTTGCGCCATGGATGGTCGCCTGTACAACGGCATGGTCGACGACAGCTGGAACCGCATGAAGGATGCACGCGCTGATGACGCAGCTTATCGACGTTGGTTTGAGCAACATCGCGCAAAGCCGGGCGATCTGGCGTGCCAGCGTGTCGCTTCGGTGGCTTTTGCCTATAGACCACTCGTGAGTATTGTGGTGCCGTGCTACAAGACTGATCGGGAATACCTGCGCGAGCTGCTGGACTCGGTGCTAGCCCAGAGTTATGACAACTGGGAACTGCTCCTTATGGATGCCTCGCCTGAATGGAATGCGGTGGCCGCCCTTGCGGCAGGCGCCAACGACGAGCGCATCCGTCGCATCGAGCTTCCCGGCAACGGCGGTATTGTGCTCAACACCAACGCAGGTATCGAGCGAGCGACAGGCGACTACGTCGCGTTCTTGGACCATGACGACATTCTGGAACCGGACGCGTTATTCCAGTATGTTTCCGCGCTGAATAAGGCGGCCGAGGACAAGCGTCCCCAGGTCCTGTTCTGCGACGAGGACATGTTCCAGAAAACGGGGGAGTGGGGCCAGCCGGTCTTTAAGACGCGGCTCAACGTCGACCTGCTCTATAGCCATAACTGCGTGACGCATTTCCTGATGGTGGAGAAGGCGCTCATCGATCGTATTGGCACGTCCCCGGAAGACGTTGCGGGTGCCCAGGACTACGACTTGACGCTTCGCTGCCTTTCGGCGGACGCGCGGTTTGAGCATGTTGCGCATGTGCTGTATCACTGGCGCGTGCATCCGGGATCGACCGCCGATGGCTCTGCCGATAGCAAGCCGTATGCTATTGAAGCTGGGCGCCTTGCGCTGCAGCGCCACTTTAACGCGCTGGACATTTGCGGAACAGTCGAGGAGACCGAGACGCCGTTTGTCTATCGCATGCGCTATGCGCTGCCGGAGTCTGCGCCGCTGGTGAGCATTGTGATTCCCACCAAGGACCACGTTGAGACGCTCGATGCCTGTGTGATGTCGATCGCCCAGAAGGCCACGTATACCAATTACGAGATCGTCTTGGTGGAGAACAACAGTGAAGCCCCGGAGACGTTTGCGTATTACGAAACCCTGCCAGAGCGCGTGGCTGCAGCATCCGAAGGCAAGGGCATCGCGCGCGTTGTGTACTGGCCGGGCGAGTTCAATTACTCTCAGATCATCAATTTTGGTGTGAAGCACGCCAAGGGTGACTATCTGCTGCTGCTCAACAACGATACCGAGGTCATAAGCCCCGACTTTATCGAAGAGATGATGGGCTATCTGCAGCGTCCCGATGCGGGCGTGGTGGGCGCCAAACTCTACTTTGCCGATCATCTGGTGCAGCATGCCGGCATTTTGGTTGGCGTGCGTGGCGCACTTGCCCATGCCAACCAGGACTTCTCGGCAAAGCGCGAGGGCTATCTTGCCCGCGCTGTGCGCCCGGGCAACTTTAGCGCCGTAACGGGTGCCTGTCAGATGGTCCGACGCGACGTATTTGAGCGGGTCGGAGGCTACGACGAGGAATTCGCCGTCGGCTTTAACGACGCGGACTTTTGTCTGCGCGTGTGGGAGGCGGGCTATCGAACCATCTATACGCCCTATGCCGAGCTGTATCACTACGAGTTCACCTCGCGCGGCAGGGAAGAGGCCAACGAGAAAAAGCTGCGCCGCTGGAAGCGCGAGCAAGCGCTGTTCATGCAGCGCTGGCCAGAGTTCTTCCTCGATGGCGATCCGTGGTTGGGGCCAAACCTATCTGCCGAGAGTGAGTATTTCTCGGTCTAAGGCAATGGGTTTAGGAAGTCCTGAACTTTCTTTCGCTATGAGCTTGGAAGAAAGCAATGGTGGACTACTAACTAAGTCATATTACGAAAGCTCGATACTTCCGCGATAAGTTTATACAAGCTTATACAGCTCGATATTATTCGATATAAGTAGATATCGCACTTGCCTTTGCCGGCTTACCCGCCGGCGTTATGGATCTTATTAACGGCAAGGCGCTTACGTTCTTGCGTCGTGCCCTCTCCGAAGATCTGGCGTCTATCAACCAGGTGGAGGTAGCGCTCTCTATGGGCGATAGCTTTGTCGCGACTGGTTTGACCATAGAGGACGATCTTCTGTCGAGAGCCGCTAAGGCCACTAAGGGCTATGCCTATCTGGTGCAACTGGTCGGTTACTCCATTTGGCAACGCGCCAACTTGCATCGTGCCAAAAGTGCCATTGTGAGCGAGGGCGACGTCACCGAAGGCATTGCGCTGGCAGAGGCTCGTTTTCACGATGTTGTTCACGAGCCCGCGATTTCTGGACTTGGACTCAACGATATCAAATACCTTTTGGCCATGTGCGAGGATAAGCAGCAGTCCAAATCATCTGAGATTGCTAAACGCATGGGTAAAAAGACCAATGAGGTCAGCTCTATTAGGGCTAAGCTGCTTCAAAGAGAGGTTATTCAAGCTCCGCAGAGGGGCTACGTGCAGTTTGCCGTGCCGGACCTAGATATCTATCTGCGAGAGAACGCCGCGGAGATTCTCGAGCGGTTCTAAATCGAGGCATGAATAGCCGCCGGTTAACTGCCCTTGTCGACTTGGCTCGCGTCCCCCCAATCTAGTAGACTCTGAACCGTTGCTAGATTGGGGGGGGGGATTTTCCATGAAACGCTCCATGAAACGAGTTTCCGGGGCCGTTCGGATGCCGTGGCGCAGCAGGGACTTGAGCTTCTCGGCGAACACCTGCTCTTTCGAGTTCGCAAGCAGGCAGACGCCCTCCTGCCGGTGTGCCACGTCGAACCACAGCTCGTCCTGCTCCATCGCAGCGCTCGCGTGGACCCCCAGGTCGAGCTTCGTGTCGAACGTGCTGCGCCCGTCGCTGACCTTGAGGTTGACGCGCCTGCCCTTGTAGTCCTGCTGCGACAGCTCCTCTATCTCGCCGGCGATGCGGACGGTTACGCCGTCGCCGAGGTTCGAGAGGGCGGACACAAAGGAGCGAATGGAGGCGTCGTTCATCGGGTACCGCACGAAGTCGAGGTCTATGTCCTGGGTTGCGCGGCGCCCGCTCCCCGACAGCGCGCACATCAGGACCCCTCCCTTGACCGTCACTCGGTCGCGCATGCTGGATGCCGCCAGCTTTGAGAGGATCACGTCCTGGCAGACGCGCGCGGTCGCGTTGAGGCAGGAGTAGCCCTCCTCGCGCTCGTAGCGCGCCCTCATCTCGTTCAGGTCCATCAGAATACCTCCTCCATGGCGCGCTCGAGGTGTGCCTCGCCGTGCGGGATTGCCTCCGCGTAGTCCTGCAGCCTGTATATGTCCAGCCGCTCCGACCGCCTGCGGAACGAGGCGACGGCCTCCCGGTAGAGGTCGTAGGGCAGCTTGTTGCGCGAGCGCATGAGCTCGAGGAGCATGCGCTCGGGGTCGTAAGCGGCAAGCTCGGTCCCGTCCACCGAGACGGTCGACCTCCCGACGCCCAGCCATCCCTCCGGGATGAAGTGCTGGCGCACGGCGGCGTCGCGTATCTTGGTCCCACCGCGCTTCGTGGCCAGGTCGATCTGGTCGGGGGGCGCGGTCACGAGCCCGTGGGCGTAGAGCGCGGTCTGCCCGGTCAGGATGCCCCCGGGGTAGCGCTTCGCGATCACGGCGAGGGCGTCCTCGTCCCGGTTGGTCGAGTACATCCCTCGGCCGACGGGGTGGAGCGTCCCTTCCGACACCGCCTTGCGAACGCGGTACCTGCTCCCGAGTTCAGCCAGCGCCTCCCGGTAGGTGATCACCATGCCGACCTCCCCTCGAAAGCCATATAAGCCTACATCTGATGGCAATTGTAGGCTTATATGGCTTTTCATGGAACGACTCATTGCGGCACCTCCCTCGCCATGACGGTGCCTTACTTTGATGGCCCTTTCCTCGTTTGCATCTGCTATATGAAGGAACGTCGATTCTGGTGCTCGGGCGAAGGCGCTACGCGATGAAATTCTCCACCAGCGTAACCATGGAGTCCTTCTCGCTTGGGTCAGAGAGGGCAATCATGAGCGTCATGGCCGCGAGCGCGTTGCCCTCCACGCGGAGTCTTTCGCCGTTGCGCAGCATCCCGTTCTTGTCGAGGAAGTGAATGAAGAGCGCCGCTGCAGAGCGCTTGTTGCCATCCAAGAATGGATGGTCCTTCACTACGAGGTAGAGAAGGTTGGCGGCCTTTGCTTGAACGGAGGGATATAGGTCTTGGTCGCCAAAGCCCTGATAGAGGGCGCTGATGATTCCGGCGAACTGGTTGTCCCGCTCTCGTCCGAACAGGGTGGACGACGAGTAGAACGGTAGGCTGCGGACGACTTCGAGGGCTTCGGTGTAACCGAGCTCCCAGTTGGGCTCGTTGCCCTGGGGCGCCTTCATCCTTCCCGTGTCGTATTCATCGAGCAGAGTCAGGCTCGGAAGGTACTTCTGTAGAATTTCTGCCGCACCGGAGAGTTCCGGAGTACTCGACCTCTCGAGGACCTTGAAGACCGTTCCGAGCGCCTCGAGTCTCTTTTGGTTGATGGAGTATCCCTGGAGTAGATGCTGCTTGAGCACGCCATTTGCCCACCGGCGGAAGTACACGCCCTGCTGAGACTTCACGCGGTAGCCAACCGAGATGATCATGTCGAGGTTGTAGTGCTCGACCTGACGTTTGACCGTTCTTGTTCCCTCTAAGCGAACTATTTCAAAAAATGAAATAGTTCGAATTCCGGCAAGCTCTTCCTTTGCTGCGGAATGAATGTGCTTGGAGATAGTCGGCACTCCGCGCCCGAACAACGTCGCCATCTGCTGCTGGGTTAGCCAGACCGTATCGCCGTCGACGCGCACGTCAAGGTGGACTGCGTGGTCGGGGTCCTCGTACAAAGCGATCTGCTGGCTTGCGTTGGAATTGTCCATGATGTATGCCCCTTCGGTTTAGTCGACATGCTATGATCCGCACGCCGGAGGACGAGTGGTTTCAACATGCCGGTATTGCGTAGCTTCAACCGGCATCCCGCCGGTCAGTCGGCGTCGCGTGCGCCGGCTAAGCCAGGGTCGGGGCAGCAGGGATCCGCGGCGCCGGCGCTTCGTACCATTGGGGGCCTCCGAAGCGACTTTCACTCTGTCTTATTCTGGTAGATACAGTGTACCACGAAACGCGAACATGCGTACGTATTTCTGTTTAAATTTTAGCTGGACGCGGCGGTGTGTCGTCCTCTGCCTTGTTCTCCGAAGCCAGCTGTATTCCGGGCCGCGGTTCTACAAGGCAGGGGGTAGTCAGATGGATAGGATTATCCTTCTCCTACTTCTCTTGACCTTCCTGGTCATCCTGAGCAAGTAATGGGCTTTAGTGGGTGCCAAGCTCTACTTTGCTGGCCATTTGGTTCAGCTAGCTGGCATTGTGGTCGGCGTGCGCGGCGCCCTTGCCCATGCCAACTGGGACTTTTCGGCAAAGCGCGAGGGATATCTTGCCCGTGCCGTGCACCCGGGCAACTTTAGCGCCGTTACGGGCGCCTGCCAGATGGTCCGTCGCGACGTTTATGAACGGGTTGAAGGCTGCGACGAGAAGTTTGCCGTCGGTTTTAACGATGCGGATTTTTGCCTGCGCGTATGGGGGCTACCGCACCATCTTTACACCTTATGCTGAGCTGCACCACTACGAGTTCACTTCGCGCAGCAGGGAAGAGGCCAGCGAGGAAAAGCTGCGCCGTTGGAAGCGCGAGCAGGCACTGTTTATGCAGCACTGGCTGGAGTTCTTCTTGACGGGTGATCCGTGGCTGGGGCCGAACCTTAGCAGCGAGTGCGTGTATGGTGCGCTGAAAAATACTGTGCTTGTTCTGGCTTGTTGCTAGGCGTAGCGCGCGTCCCGCCGGTTGAGAAGCTCGCAGTAGTTCGACACCGCCTCTACCTGCGGCGCCTGCTCCTGCGGCTCCTCCGGCTGCCCTTGCTGCCCTGCGGCTTACCATCCTACTCACCCACGTATGACTCCCGTGCCCCGAGCGGGCAAAAGGAAATGCCCACAACGTCTCCGTTGCGGGCATTCTCCGGGCCGGCCACAAATAGCTTTATCGAATCCGATTGCTCTTCATCATCCGGATCGTTGGCGTCTCGTCGGCAAAGTCATCGTCTATCTGTAGTTCAAGGGGCACCGTAATGGAGCTTCCCAGCGCGGTCGCGGTTCCCGGGGCGAATGCGGGAAGGCGCATGACCTGGCCATTTGATATGGAAGGGATATTGCGGCGAACGTAATCGAGGTCGTAAGAGTTCTGAATGCGGTGGATTATGAAGGTTCCCGTCTGAGAGAGCACGACGCGGGAAAGCTCACTGGGGATTTGGCTGATGGCGGTAAGGTAAATGCCAAACTTACGGCCCTCCCGTGCAATTCGATTGAACACTGAGTCGTCTGTCAGGTCTGCATCCCTGATATAGCGATGCGCCTCGTCAAAAATGAGATAGATGGGTGTCGAGGAGCCTCTTCCTGCATCTAGGCTAGCCTGAAAGAGGGTGCGCGCAACGTAGTGGGAAAACAACTTCAATCCTGACTCGTCGATTATCTGAGATACGTCTAGCACAAGAATGCCATGCCCCTTGTTTAAGAGGGCAGCAATTGACTCGCCCCGCTCAAGTGAGAAGAGGTCTTGCGAATACCTTTCCCTAAGGTTTCTAAGCTGAGTAACCAGCCCCTCTGAATACGACCTTATCTGACGGTTGCCCCGCACTTCTTCTTCGTCGAACACGAAGTCAAGCGCATCAACGACGTCAGAGATTGAGACCTCGCTTTTAGGTTTTTCGTACTCACATAAGATGCGTTCGATATTGGGAAGTCCATCGGACATGTATTCGTCCTCGATGAACTCCTTCAAAAGGGACTCAAGCCCTTCGACGACATCTTTCGATATGTTTCCGTATTCCAGGTTGAAAGACACTAACAGGTTATGAGCGGTCTGAGGGCGAGAGAAAGGTCCGGACTCGCGTTCGAGAATCTTGTTAAGTTCTCCCTCAATCGGCTGGTAATACTTTGAGACCTGAAACTTCCTCGCTGCGTGGCTATCGATGCTCGTGTCCCGAATTGCGGTATATGCAAAGGCAACAAATAGCTTCTTCTTGCCCTCCTCGTTGAGGTGGGAGTATCTCACGGCCCTCTCAAGCAGAGGTTTCTGGATGCGTCGCGAGGGGTCGAGAATAGCTGACCAGTCATCCATCGACAACTCTCCGGGCGCGAGGTGGTACTCATCAGCGCCGATTCGTCTCGTGCAGCCGTAACCGCCGCGCGTGAGAAAGTCATAATCGCCGTGCAGATCGAAGACGAAGAATCGGGGCTCTGCATCGAGCGCGTCCTCGGCATCTAAGAGCGATGCCGCCCTATCAAGCAGGAGCCGCGCGGTTGAGGACTTTCCCGAGCCGGTATTACCGAGAATAGCGAGATGACCAGAGAACAGGGAATCGATATCAAAAGTGGGTCTTACTGAATCGTACCCAGCGAGGGACCCAATCTCGACTCCTTCCCGCACGCAAAAGACCCTCTTGAGGATTGATTCATCGCAGGCATAGACATTGGAGCCGACCATGGGGAGGTCTACTACGCCGGGCACGTAGGAAGATCCTTCAATCTCTCCAATGGGGACGGCGGTGAAGATATAGCTCGTGCTAAACCTCGACGAAGGCTGGTCGGAATACGGCCTCTCGGCCTCTTCTACGGAAGTCACGCGAAAAATGATCTTTGTCGAGATAGAGAGATAGGAAAAGAGATATTGATTGAGCCCGTTTAGATGCCTTGGCTCGCCATCGAGCATCCGGTCTGAAAAGTCGGAACGTGATGCGCGTAGTCTTATCTTCTCCTGATCCATATAGCAGATGGTGCCGATGAGCCAACCCGGATTGGGAACCTCATTAGTCATTCTTGTCACCAAGCCCCAAAGATCCAGATGCCACATCGTCTCCGAAGGTGATCTCGGGCCCGATAAAGTCAGCAAATTCCGAGAAGTATAGCGGGCGCTTGCGGTCTAGTTCCCTTTCACTTGGATATACGAAATAGGTGTTCGCGCCACCTGCCTTATCGTAGAACACACGTGTAGGGGAACCGACATCTGCTTCTGCCGGGTTGCCGATAAAGGCGAGGAGCGTGAAATCGGGCCTCGCAAGAGCCTGGCTGATAAGGTTTGATATGTGAGAGTCCGCGAAGCTGAATCCACAAGTCAGAAGGACTGTGTTGGGGACGGCGAGGGCATTTACGAACTCGCGGAACATATCGCTATAGGGGGAGCCCTGGGTCAAGGCGTATTTGGAAGTCATCGGGGCGATAAGTTGTCTGTCGCCTTGGTACTCGTCGGTGATGTCGGGAAACCTGGGGATCCTTACGACGTTTCCGTCATAAATCCTCCAGTTGATGGACCCGTGCATCTTGTAAAGGCGAAAGAAGGGGTTCACCGGTTCGTAGTGATCCCTGAATCTCTCGTCGAGGTCAATCGGCCTGCGATGGTATTCCCGCTGGTTGAATGTGGGTATCAGCCCGTTCGAGAACCCGTCCACATAGGCGTAGCCGCTCGATTCAAGGGCCATCTCATGAAATAGGTCGTAGTTTGTTGTGAAGAGATTAACGACGTCGAAGGCAGCTTGACCACCGCGCGCAAGGATCTGTCGCGATACGCCAAGTCCCTGAACAAACTTACGATAGCTATCAAGGACGTCGGAGTGCTCCGCGCTGTATTTGATGTCGACGGACTCGAGAAAGGCCTTGCGAACTGCATCGGAAACCCTCTTGTCGTCATCGGCGCTATCTAGAGAGCCCTCGATGCGCTGACTCAGCCACGAGAGGAGGTTCTCTATGTTCGAGTACTTCGCAGGGTCTTCGTTATCTCGACAGGCAATTTTAGTTATCCGACTTTCCAGAAGGATAGATAGATCGGGATCGTTGAGCTTGAGGTCCGCTCGCAAGTTCCTGAAGGTTTCACCCATCAGGGGAATGGCCGGAGTAGATGCGCCAGAGCCGATAAGCGTGGCTAGGTTAATCGACCTGGAAAGAATGCCTTGAACAAAATGTCTGGCTTCTACCGCGTTTACCTCACGCCTTGTTGCACCCCTCTGCAAGGTAAAAAGGGGTTTGGAGGATTCTTTCTGCATATCGGAGGACACGTTGCCCGGTATGTTTATTGCGTTGTCAGACATGCATGCTCCCAATAAACTCAAGAACTCCTGCTCGAACGCGCCCGGGAACTGAAACATCCGCTCCTTGCCCCCGATGCTCACGTAGATCGAGCCGCCGTCTATCCTCGTCACGGTGCCGGCGCCCCATGCCTTGTGGCGCACCTTGCACCCGGCTCCCAGTGCGTTCAACTGGGCCTTGTTCGACGCCGGCCGCGCCGCTGTCGGCCGCGGTTTTCGGCTTCTCTGCGCCAGCCTTTCTCGCCGCGACGGCACCGTGTATGCAGTCGGTCGCGCTCTTGCGGTAGCGCGAGGCCACCACGGAAAGCTTGCGTCGCAGCACCTCAGCGAGGAAGTTGCCGTTGTCGTACGGCGGCTCCAGGAACCGGGAGTCGATGCGCTCCGTCTCGGATTTCACCATGTCAAGCATGGCGTTCACCTCGCACTCGTTGGTGAAGACCTCGCCAACGTCCTGAACGCGCTCCTTTGATTTACCCTGTACAGCCAAAAAACACCCCTTAGCCCATGCCGGCGGATCAGAAAACCGCAGCATAAAACACTAGTGAACAATTCTAACAGAAGGTGCGGACGCAATATTGCATCTGTTCCCAAGCGGAGCCTTTGCAGCAACCGCCACGGGACGCAGGCCAACCGTTCATTATTATGCCCCCCCAGCGGAGCAACCACTGCCACGTGCTCACCCGTCGGGGGCCGCCCGCGCCGAACTTGCGTTCGCTCCGGGTGCCGAGCTGGGTCGGTCGCGCCGCGGGCCGCCCATGCGCGTGGAATGGCCTCGTAGCCGAGTCCCAGGTACGCGAGCACCGGTGTCGCCGCCGCGCCCGCGATGCCCAGCCAGAACGCCAGCGGCTTCGTGCGGACCCTCCAGTTGATGCCCATAGGTCTTCTCCTTCCATGGGCAATTCAAAGGGGCTGGTCGCCTGCGCGCCGCGGAGGAGGCGCAGGTACAGCCCGTACGTGGGCGAGGTCTACGTGGCGCCTGGGAACACCTGCCTGGACGAGAGGGGCAGACACCGCTTCGCGGCCAGCCAAACGGGCTGTGGGTCACAGGCATCACGGAATTCCGCATCCCCGCCGGCAAGTGCACCTCTCGCCGGCGATCAATTGCTTCAACGGAATGCCCGTCGGCTGGTCCATCGGCACGCCCCCGAACGCGGTGCTTGCCAACTCATCGCTCCTGCGGGCCTGCTCGCAGCTTGCGTATGGTGAGCACCACTGGGTGCACTCCGACCGCGGCAGCCATTACCGGTGGCCCGGTTGGATCGCCATCTGCGATGGGCACGGCATCGTGCGCTCGATGGCGAGGAAGGGGTGCTCACCCGACAATTCAAGGGCGGAGGGCTTCTTCGGCAGGCTGAAGGTGGAGTCCTTCCACGGAAGGGGCTGGGACGATGCTGGCATGGGGGAGTTCATGGAGATGCCGGACGCCTATCTGTTCTGGTACCGCGACAAGCGCCGCAAGAGCGACCTGGGCTATATGAGCCCGATGCAGTTCCGAAGAAGCCTAGGTCCTGTAGCGTAGGAACACAGTCCGGGGTTTCCGCTGCAGTCCCCGGTGTTCAGTTTAGCCTTGACAGAAGCAGTCCACCTGGAGCGCAACGTCGCGGAGTGGTGCCGCCACAAGCGCGTCGGGGGCGCCACCGTTGCCGCGCTGAAGGCCGCCTTCATGGACAAGCTCGGTAAGGTCGCGTAGGATAACGGCCGACGACGGCCCTGGAGGGAATTACGCCTCTTTTCGTGACACAACTTGCCCTCCAGGTGTAATTGGCTAAATTGTTGGTATGCAGGACACGTTGGCGACTCATAAAAGTTGCACGGTTGATGGGGGAGAGTTTGGGACGATCAAAAGAGCGCAATTCAAAGGTTGAGCTTCTGCGCATCATCTCGATGTGGTTCATAGTAGCTCATCATTTCGTGATTCATAATGCTGAGCCTATTTCCGTTTTCCCCGGGACCGTTGCACGCATGGTGCTGCATGGCGTGTTGTACCCTTCGGGGCGTATTACCGTTGCCGTGTTTTTTATCATTACGGTGTGGTACCTGGCCGACGCGCAACTGACACTTAAGGGTCAGCTGCGAAGGGCTTGGACCCTGCTGGGGCAAATGCTCTTTTATAGTGTGCCACTCGTCCTGTACTTCGGCGTGTTTAAGGCGGGGGATGGTCTGCAAGCTGAAGAGCTAATGGCTGCCGTCTTTGCTCCGCTCGCCTCTCTGTGGTGGTTTCCTACGGTGTATATTTTGCTGATTCTTGTGGCGCCCTATCTGTTCGACGGGTTGCGTACCTTGACGAGCCGGCGACTGGGTGAGCTCTGTATGCTGCTGGTCGTGTTATATGGGGTCTTGCCCGTTGTGCCGTATTCGACAATTGGTGGCTTTGTTTCCTCCCTGACGGGTCAGACGGTCGTGATCGCGTGCGTGACGTGTTGGTTTAAGTGGCATTATCGCGGTGGGGCGGGTGCGAGGGTTTTGGTGCTGCCCGTTCTTTCGTACGTTGCTGTGTATGTTTGCTACTTTGTGGCTCAAAAGGATGTGCTCCTTTTGAGCGCTTTCGCTTCCAACGTGTACGAATCGGTGGTGACTAATCCCGCAAGCCTCTTGTCGCTTACGATCGCACTTCCGGTGTGCTTGTTTGTCTTTAACGCTCAACCTGCGCATTGGCCTGTTGTCAATTACTTGGCCACGTTGTCGTTTGGCGTGTACCTTGCCACGGACAGCGCGTACATGCAGGAGCTGCTGTGGAAGAACTTGCTTGTGTTCTCCCACTGCCACCCAGCGTGGGGACTGCTGTCGGTGGTGCTCGTGGTGACCGGCGTGTATGTTGCCGCTTCCTGCGTCGAGGCGGTTCGACAGGTTCTGTATCGGGCGTTTTTCAAGCATCCGGGTAGGGTGTTTGATGTTTTGTGGGACAAGATTGAAGGGGTTTCTTTGCCGAAGTAGGCCATTGTTGGGTCAAGTCCTAAGCGGTGCGTAAATTCGTAATCGCGATTCTCCTACGCTGCCTTCCTCAGCTCGGTTCCGATAATGGGGTAAGGGTGAAAATGGGTTAACGGCAGGTCAAGTAATTCAGTTAGAATTATTCGAGTTCTATTTTGTTTTAGTTAAAGTCTACAATTTAGATTTACGTTAATTTATTGGGAGTGCATATATGAAAAAGGTTCGTTGCGCAGTTGCTAATTTGGTTACCGCTGTTCTGGTTTCCTCTTCTTTCCTTGCTCCCGTTTCGTCGGCCTATGCACTTGAGTTTTCCTCGCTCTCTAATAATGAAGCCGAGACCTCTAGCTCCTCTTCATTTTCGGATTTCGTTTCCGAGGATACTGAGAAGACCGCCGAAGCAGGCTCTTGTAATTCGGATGTCGAATCGGCCGCTCAATCGGCTCAATCTTCCGATTCCTCTTGTGTCGATGCCTCTTTCCAATACTTGTACATTTCGCAACCCTCTCTTTCTTTGGGTGCTATGCAAGAGGCGGCGTTCGCAACTGCATCTGATTCTGATGTTTTGACCTCTGCGTCCCTATCATTCGTCAGCAATTCTGGCGAAGAGCGCTCCGTTGAAGCTTCGGCTTTCTCTGGGAATGCTGCGGGCTTTACATTTGGACAAGATTTGTTGGTAGCGCGGTATTTTTTAACCGGTATTACGTATCAGGTGAAGGATTCGAACGCGATCTATTCAGTGGACCTCTCCTCTGAGGATTACAGCTTTGACGTAGTCAATTCGTCTTCTTCATCTGATAGCGTTGACAATATCGATGATTTGTCGGTCTACTATGCTGATGAGAACGGCAATCCTGTCGAGGCTTTCTCTATTGAAGAGGCGCTTTCCGGTTCTGAAGGTGATGGTGACATTGCGGCTTATAGCGTCGATTCCCGTTCGGCTCGTAAAAACGTTCGCGTGGTTGCACTTGATGCCGGTCACGGTGGATCCGATCCCGGCGCTCAGGGCAATGGGAAGAGTGAAGCCGACCTAACATGGAAGATTGTTAGCGCGTGTAAGACCAAGCTTGAGAATTACGGATTTAAGGTAATTCTCGCTCGTGAGCAGTCGGGCAGCTACGGTAGCAGCGACTTCCTTTACCGCGTTCAGCGTTGCGTCAATCAGGGCGCCCAGGCCTATATCAGTTTCCATATCAATTCAGGTTCGTCCGCAGCTCATGGCGCCGAGGTATATTCGCCTACCGTGAACGGGGCTGACTATACCCAGGTTTCGTACGAGCTGGCCCAGAAGGTTCAGAACAATCTTGTTGCTCTCGGACTTACAAACCGTGGTGTCTTTCAGATGCAGGTAGGCGACGAATTCGCTGTTATTCGTTGCGCTCGTGAAGCTGGAATCCCCGGTATTTTGATTGAGCACGGATTTATCTCTAATTGGGGCGATGCGAACAAGTACTTTAGTGATGCCGGGTGCAAACGCCTTGGAGAAGCTGATGCGGATGCCATCATCGCGCAGTTCCCCAAATCCTCTTGGCTTGATTATTCGTCTGTTTTCGATGCCGACTACTATCTCAATAAGTATCCAGATGTTAACGAATGGGCAAACGGAAGCAAAGATAAGGCCCTGGATCACTTCATCAACTACGGCATGTCGGAGGGCCGCCGCGGCTCCGAGGCGTTCGACGTGCAGAGCTACTACAATGAGTACCCCGATCTCCGCGCCGCCTTCGGCACCGACCTCGCCAGCTACTACTCGCACTACCTTATGTACGGCAAGAAGGAGGGGCGCCACGCCACCGGCTGCTCGAAGCTCAAGGGCGCCGCAACCAAGGCGGGCGGCGTGGACTACGCTCCCGTCTACGACCCCGAGTACTACCTCTCCCGCAACGGCGACGTCGAGAAGGCCTTCACCAAGTCGACCTACGGCGGCGTGACTATGGTCGACGACTCGGCCGTCCTGCGGCACTTCATCAACTACGGCATGTCGGAGGGCCGCCGCGGCTCCGAGGCGTTCGACGTTTATAGTTATAGAACGAGGTACCTCGATCTTAGGAAGGCTTACGGAAGTAATTTAAAAGAGTATTATCTCCACTATCTCGAATATGGGATGAAAGAGCACCGTAATGGTTCGAGCATGACTGGATTTGAGGGCTATATAATGTCCTCGTCTTTCACTTCTTACGAGGATGCTGCCGTTCATTACGGCAGGACTGTTGGGAAGCATACTTATCCAACAAGCGTGTATAAAAGCAAAGGCAGCGCCTCTATTGATGAGTTTTGTAAGATCCTTTACGAAGAAGCCTCATTTGAGGGAGTATGTCCTGAAGTTTTATATGCTCAAGTCATGAAAGAGACGGGCTATTTAAGATTCGGAAATTTGGTCCAGGCAAATCAGTGCAATTTTGGAGGTGTTGGAGCCACCGGTCCTGGAAATCCCGGATATACTTTTTCTTCCGTTAGAGAAGGGCTTAGGGTTCAGGCGCAGCATTTAAAAGCGTACGCAACAACTGAACCTTTGAATAATCCGTGTATTGACCCACGCTTTAATCTTGTTTCCCGTGGGTGTGCTCCCAAGACGACGGACCTAAATGGACGTTGGGCCGTTCCCGGTAAAGGTTACGGCGAAGGCTTAAATGCAATTGTCCTTGATGTTTTGTGCATGTAATGGGTCTACATGAGTAATCGTCCTTCTCTGTACCACCTGTAGCGCGCTTTAGTGCCGCTCACATCCGCGCCCGCGACCCACCGGCTCGCCGCCTATACGCTCGAGACGCCATACCGGTAGTCGAGAGAAAGGAACTGATCTTGGCGAGAAGGATACCGGCGAGGGTGGTGCTCAGGCTGACGTCGTCGAACCTGTCGCTCAACGTGATCGCCTCTGCACTGCACGCGTCGAAGGTCGGCATCACGCTCAGTTTCCTGCACGGCGAGTACCGCGAGGATGCGCCGCGCGGGGCGAGGCGGCGATGTCCTACGACCGCTTCTGCAAGCGGTACAGGCAGTTCACGGTCAGCAGGAACGTCGTGAGCAGGGTCGGCCGCAAGGCGGGCAGGAACATGGAGGTCGACTGGTCCGGTCCGACCATGTCCCTCGTCGACCAAGCGAGTATCTGGGTAACGGTTTTACGACTAATCCCGTGACCGTCAAGTAGCAAAGGGACGGAGCGTGAGCTCCGTCCTTTTGTTTGTAGGGCGGTCTGCTACCATAAACTATATCTTTTGCTAAGAGATTGGGAGCTCTTATGCCAAGATTCAAGCTCGTTCTGGCTTTTCTAGAGCGAGATAGAGATGACGAGAGAGTAAGAAAGAATCAATGGCTGAAGCGCTGAGAATAGCAATCTTTTCCGCTCAATATCTGCCTCACATTGGCGGTGTTGAGTCCTATACCAGAAACCTCGCAGTTACGCTCATTGGCATGGGCCATAAGCCGGTCGTGGTCACGTGTAATTGCGATTCGCTGCCGTCTCGAGAGGTAACAGACGATGGTATTGAGGTTGTAAGACTGCCGTGTTTTCCATTGCTTGGTGGCAGGTTCCCTGTCTCGCGTTTTGGAAGAGCTTATCGGAGCATGCTGAGGGCTCTTGATGGCGAGTGCTTCGATGGCGTCCTAGTTAATACGAGGTTTTATCCCCATTCAATCTGTGGGCTTCGGTTCGCCAGGCGCCATCATCTTACCCCCATCGTTCTTGACCATGGATCGCAGTATCTTACATTCGGAAACGCAGTATTGGATGTGTTCGTTCGCGCCTATGAACACATAATTACTTCGATTGCCAAGCGGTTTCATCCAGTGTTTTGCGGTGTTTCTAAGAAAAGCCTGGATTGGCTTCGACAATTTGGTATTTCTGGCATTGATATCCTGCCTAACGCGATTGACGTTGATGCTTATTGCTCCAATGCCTCAAATCGAGATTTTCGTGCCGAATTGGGCGTCGGGACGGATTCTGTTCTTGCCTGTTTTGTTGGAAGGTTGATTCCCGAGAAGGGTATCGACTCCCTTCTTGCGGCTATGAAGCAACTGAATGAAACGCCCGTAAAGTTGGTGGTTGCGGGTGATGGTCCCCTGCGTGAGTTGATGGATTCTACTCCTGAGAATGTCTCCTATGTTGGTCCTTTGCGTCCGGCGGATGTGTCGTCCTTGCTTCAGGCCGCAGACGTGCTGTGTCTTCCTACGAGATCAGAGGGTTTTTGTACGACCCTTCTCGAGTCTTCGGCGTGCGGCACCCCGGCAATCATTCCCTTGGTGGGCGGAGTTGACGAAGTATTTGGTGAGGAAGATTGCGGTTTTTTGTTGGATGGCTGTGCTCCCGACCAAATTGCCGAAGCAATACGAGTGGCGTGCGCATCGAAAGCGGAGACGCGGCGAAAGGGACGGCTGGTCCAGAGTAGAGTTCGAGAGTATTGTACGTGGGGCAATACTGCAGAGAGGCTCGTTGAACTTCTTGGTGCGTAGCAATTACGTTGGTGTTGCTTTTCCGTTGACTGGGGTTTGCCGCGGTTTTGTTTCCTCGTTCGGATATTGTTTTCTTCAGAAGTAGGAGAATGAGAAGGTATAGTGATGCACGATATTCTTATTGTGACCTCAAGGAATGTTGCCACCTCGGGCGGCGAGTTTAGCCTGATTAAAAATAGAGCAGATGCTCTAAAGAATGGGTGGGGCATTGAGTCTGATGTTGCGGCTCTTTGCAATGTTCGCTTGGGTGTTTCTGAGGGTGGTGAAGCTTTTGGACCCGGCGTTTATGTTCGGCGGGATTTTATGAATCCCATGCAGCTGCTGTCGGGATATGAAGAGCTAATTACCACTGCGGAAAAAAAGGTTTTGAGTGGCTCCTACAAGGCGATCATCCTTTCTGGCGTGGGGCTGTTTCGTTATGTCGACCGGATGAAGCGCGCCGCCGAGGCGTCGGGAGCTTTTGTATGTGCTGATGTTCATGGTTATTACGGCGACGGCTCCCTTCTTGCACGCGACGAGCCCCTCTTCCTTGGCTCATTCCACCGTGCCGCCGCTTTTGTTGAGAGATACGAGCAGCGCAAATATTTGCGTAAGTTCGACCGTATCTTTTGTGTTTCTCGAGCGTATCGCAGTTTCCTTTGTCGAGAGTGCGGCTGCAAAGAGGGTCAGTTCTACATTGTTCCGTGTGCGACGGGGGCGAAGCCAAGCTTTGGTCGTGCGGAGGAGCTTAAGTATCGAGAGGATTATAGGAGGAAGTACGGTGTAGAAGATAACGAGTGGCTGCTCGTTTACTCAGGCGGAGCTTCGTCGTGGCAATGCCTTCCGCAAACTGCAGAGTTGTATCGCGAAATACTGAAGAGGCGTGGGGCAAAGCTACTTGTTTTGTCTGGTGACGTTACTTCTGCACGCGCCGCAATCGGTGATTGTGACGACGTTGAATTCGATAGCTTCAAGCCATCTGACCTCCCTAGCGTGTTCTGTGCTGCGGACTTCTTCGTGATGTTGAGAGAGGACGTTCCAACGAACCACTTTGCTTACCCTAACAAGTTCTTGGAATACGTCGCGGCGCACAGGCCGGTAATCACTACTCCTTACGTTTACGACATTGCCGAAGAGATTGATAGACATGGTGTTGGACTTCTGTATAACGGGGATGTGGATGATCTCGTTTTGAAAATGGACAATGCGGTATGCGACAGGGATTCATGTGATCGCCTGGTGCAAAAGGTTTCTTTTGCAAATTCCCTCATCCCGTTTGCCAGGGATTTGGGAAGCGTTGGGTCCAGTTGCTAAAGTGAGCGGGTCGTCTATGCTTATAACGGTTTTTACCCCGACTTATAATCGCGCATATATCCTTCCCAAGCTATTCGAAAGTCTGAAAAGACAATCTTTTCGAGATTTCGAATGGATAATTGTTGATGATGGAAGCACGGATGATACGCGAAAGCTCGTCGAGGCGATGCAGCAAGATTGTCAGGTGAAATTTCCTATCCGCTATTTTTTCCAGGTCAATAGCGGAAAGCACGTTGCATGGAATAAGGGTCTTGATGAGGCGAAGGGAGCCTTGTTTTTCCCGGTAGACAGCGACGATTATCTAACCGATGATGCCTTGGAGCGTATTGGGGAGAACTGTGAAACCGTTATGTCTAACGAGCGCCTGATTGCCTTGTCGGGAGTTCGTATTTTTCCGGGCAACAAGCTTACGGGAGGAATTCTGCAAGACAATGTGGGTTCGTACATCGATTATTCGTCAATTGATCGCCGATCGAAGGGGATTACGGGTGACCTTGCCGAGGCCTTTGTGACGGAACGGTTGAGGAAGTACCGATTCCCGGTTTTTGAAGATGAGAGGTTTGTTCCTGAAGCAGTTGTCTTTAATAGATTCAGCAACGATGGATATCTAATTCGTGGGTACGCCTTTCCTCTCTACGTGTGCGAATACCTTGCCGATGGCTACACGAAGAATACTGATCGGCTGCTCATTACGAACTGGAAGGGATATCGCCTGTACGTTTCAGAGTTGATGCATAGCACAGTCGGAATAAGGGCAAAAGCCATTCCGTTTTGTGGATTTATGTACCGTTCGTTATTGAAAATGTTTGGTTTGTGCAAATAGGCTTGAGTGAAGTATGGAGTGCAGCATGAGCTCTTTGTCGAAGAAGACGGTCCTGTTGGTATTTGGAACAAGGCCCGAAGCAATCAAGATGTGTCCTCTCGTAAAGGAGCTGAAGAACCGATCTGGCCTTAACGCGAAGGTTTGCGTTACCGGCCAGCATCGCCAGATGCTCGACGTGGTCCTTGAGGAGTTTGGGGTTGTGCCCGATTTTGATTTGCACGTCATGAAACAAAGACAGACTTTGTTCGATGTTACCACGGCTGTTCTTAATGGCTTGGACGGCGTGCTGGATCAACTCAAGCCCGACGTTGTTCTTGTTCACGGTGATACGACGACGTCCTTTGCCGCCGCACTTGCATGCTTCTACAAGGGCATTCCCGTGGGCCATGTCGAGGCGGGTCTGCGTACATACAACATCCACTCACCGTATCCCGAGGAATTTAATAGGCAGGCAACCGGCATACTTGCCGCTTGGCACTTTGCTCCAACTGAAGCAGCTCGCAACAACCTGCTTTCTGAGCATCGGGATTCCAGTCAAATTTTCGTGACGGGAAATACTGGCATTGACGCGCTTCGTACGACGGTGCGCGATCATTATTCGCATCCCGAGCTTGATTGGGTTGGAGATAGGCGCCTGATCTTGATTACGGCTCATCGTCGAGAGAATCTTGGCGAGCCCATGCACCACATGTTCAGGGCTATTCGCAGAATTGTTGAAAAGCATGATGACGTGCGCGCTGTTTATCCTGTACATTTGAATCCTGTCGTTCGCAAGGCGGCTCATGAAGAGTTGGACGGCTGCGACCGCATTCATCTAATTGATCCTCTAGACGTGGTTGATTTTCATAATTTCATGGCCCGCTCCTACTTGATTCTTACCGATTCAGGCGGCATTCAGGAAGAGGCCCCGGGCTTGGGTAAGCCGGTTTTGGTGATGCGTGATACGACCGAGCGCCCTGAGGGCGTTGCGGCGGGCACGCTTAAGCTTGTTGGCACAAGTGAAGATGCTATTTTCTCAACATGTTGCGACCTCTTAGAGAATGAAGAAGCATATTCCCGCATGGCTCATGCCAGCAACCCGTATGGTGACGGTCATGCGAGTGAGCGAATTGCTGATGTTCTGGAGAAGGGGCTGCAAAGTCTCGGGGAAGCATTGGTTCGGTAGATGAGTGAGGTTAAGCAGCTCTCTCTTAAAGAGAATATGCTGTGGAACTCGTTCGGTTCCATCGTTAACCTTGCTTGCCAATGGCTGATTACGATTCTGATCGTTCGCCTTGGTTCAGGTTACGAGGCATCCGGCGTTTTCTCTTTGGCAATGTCCATCTACAACATCTTTGCCCCTATCGCTCAGTATCGCATGTATACGTACCAGGTCTCAGATGTTGAGAATGAGAATACCACGGGTGAATACCTGGCGTTTCGGTTTTTCACTTGCGGAGTCGCGCTCGCTCTGTGCACCGGCTATTCGCTGTTTACATGCGAATCGGGAGCGATTGCAGCTATTCTGCTCTATGCCGTCTACAAGTCTATTTCCTTGGTTGTAGACGTCTTTCACGCGTGCGATCAGCGCCATCATCGAATGGATTACATCGGTAAGTCTCTGTCTTTTCAGGGGATTCTATCTCTTGTTGCCTTTACCGTAGTGTTTGGCTTATGCGAATCGCTCGAGGCGGCGATAGTTGCAATGACCGTTGTCGTGATCCTCGTTGGTGCTGTCTACGATTTGCCAAGGACCCTTCAATTCGGCCCATTGGCCCCAAGCATCTCGTTCAAAAAGTGCCTTCGACTGGCCTTGAGATGTCTCCCCATCGTTCTTGCGTCCATTGCCGCGGCGTCAGCATCTTCGATTCCAAGGCAATACCTTGTTGGTGTTCAAGGGGAGGCTGCTCTTGGCATTTATGCTGCCGCAGCTGCTCCTGTTGCGCTTATTCAGACGGGCGCCTCCTATATCTACAATCCTCTTCTAGGCTATTTTTCGGAGAGTTTTGCTGCTAGGGACAGGAAAGGCTTCAATGCGCTTTTGACAAAGGCGACGGTCGGGATCGTTGTTCTGGGGCTGGTGTGCGCTATTGGAGTAATGGTTTTAGGTGAGCCGGTTCTTGTTCTTGTGTATGGGAAAAAGATGTCTGGCTTTTCATATCTACTTCCTCCGCTTGTGGCGCTTGCGATGCTTACGGGGTATATGTGGTTTGTAAACGATTTGCTAATGGCTATCAGAAACTTCCGGGGTGCCTTTGTTGGGAATGTTGCTGCTCTAATTTCCTCTCTCTGCGCCTTACCTTTAATTGCTCTGTATTCGATGGATGGTGTTACATATGTCTGTCTCATTTCTGCTCTTTGTGGAATAGGCTTCATGGCAACCGTGTTAGTTATTCAGCTAAAAGGCTACTGGAAATAGTATGTGATGCCTGGATTACGTTTCGGAAGATAAAAGGTAAGGTGGATGTATGGATAAGCATCATCGATTGCTGGTTATTATTCCAGCGTATAATGAGGAAGAATCGCTCGAGGCCACGGTTGACGAGCTGGTAGGTGTCGCTCCAAGTGTTGACTATCTCGTAGTAAACGACGGCTCCAAGGATTTAACTGAGCGGATTTGTCGCGATCGTGGGTACAACTACGTAACACTGCCAGTCAATTCTGGCCTCACCGTTGGATTTCAGACGGGCATGAAGTACGCGCTCCGCAACGGCTACGATTATGCCCTTCAGTTTGATGCGGACGGTCAGCATATGCCTGAGTATATCGATGAAATGCTCGAGACCGCTATTAATGAAAACGCTGATATCGTAATTGGCTCACGCTTCCTCCACGTGAAAAAGGAAATCTCCGCTCGAATGATTGGCTCACGCCTTATTACAGTCATGATCAAGCTGACTACGGGAAAGCGCGTAGCTGACCCTACCTCGGGAATGAGAATGTTTAGCAAGGAAATGATTAAGCGCTTCGCGCAGGACGACTCGCTTAACCCTGAGCCCGAGAGCATTTCGCTTCTTATAAAAAAGGGGGCGAAGGTGAGCGAGGTTCAAGTTGAGATGCGTGAACGCCAGGCGGGGGAGAGCTATCTTAATATCTCCAAGTCGATTGCTTACATGGCGCGAGCTTGCATCTCCATTCTTTTCGTTCAGTGGTTCAGGTGATTATATGTCTAGCGTTTTAAGGGTCGTACTCATTCTGGGTGCATTTGCCATCTTGTTCGTGATAGTGAAGAAGCTCCGTAAGGCTCAGATACAGGTTCTCGACTCCGTGTTCTGGTTGTTCTTTGCTTTGAGCTTTGTCGTGTTTGCAGCCGTTCCCCAGATTGCCTTCTGGCTCGCAGGGGCCCTTGGCTTCGAAAGCCCGTCGAACTTCGTATTCCTCTATGCAATTGCGCTGCTTCTTTATCGAGAGTTCTCCAACACGGTAAAGATTGCAGAGCTCAGACGTCGCGTGAACGCACTTGTTGAAGAGCTCGCTCTCAAGTAGCATGACACCAGTCTTTATGCCCTTCGAACCCACCAACATCATCGTCATCGGTGGCTGCGGCTTCATCGGGTCCAGCTTCGTGCACTACGTAGTGAAGAACTACCCCGGGGTGCACGTGACCGTGCTCGACAAGCTCACCCACAGCTTAACCCTCGCTTCATGCACGACATGTTCACGGCATTCAATGCGCTACGGATGCCGGCAGGTCCCTCCTCGATAGCTACCATCTAAATGCGGCCTTCATTTAAATATCCAAGAGTGACAATTCAACCCCTTGCACTACCAGGTCTGGTCATCAATGAGATTTGCATGTGGATTAGAACCTACTTGGCGAACCTGGACTACAGAATAGTTAAAGATTGCCGCCATAGCCGTTGTTATGATGTAGAACTACTGGTCTAGAAAGAGGTTTCTCGCCGCAAGTTAAACCCCGCGGAGTCTTTCTCGGCCAGACAGTCTGTTTTCCGAGAATCGCTTCGCAAACACATCAATCAGGTTTCTCCATCCAAGCACCGCGAGCGCAATAAAAAATGGAGAATAGAGAAACATATACCTGGCCCTGCACTCAAACAGCATCAAAAACACGCTGAGCAAGAACACCGAACATAAAACCACATACTCCGTCTTTGATCTAGGGAACTTCAGCCAGTTCAGACACATACCGACCAGGACAAACATCCAGCAAAGCTGGGCAAAAACCTGGAACAGCGTGAAAGAGCCGTCTTCTCCAAAGAACTTTGACAGCGTGTTGTCAGAATGAGGAGTACTCAAAAAAAAGTTTCCTTCAGCAGCCCACGCAAAAGTACCGTCCGAATAGTTCGAAATAGTCTTCTGGACCATCAACTTCAAAACACCCTGGGGACCCAGAGACTCTAACCTCTCAGCCCACTTTTCGAAATTTGCATGTGATCTATCCTGTTGGCTACCAAATGAGGCGGAATAGATAACGTCGTCTTCATAGTAGCACCCATAAGTCTCGTCATTAAATCCCATCATCAAGAAATGAGCCATCGAAAAGGATTTATCGGCGTCAATCACCGGACCCGCCTCCCTTGCGAGTGAGTTGGCGCCAAACGAGAGAACAAGAGCACATGTGATCGCAGCGAATTGGAAAAAGAGCGATTTGATTTGAGAGCAATCCAACTGCCCGTCAACGACAAACCTTCGACGACTTATCGCGCATGCAGCCTCTATAAGCACAATTGAGACAACAACGAAGATGGCCGTAGGCTTAATAAAGTATCCGACCACGCCGAAAAAGAGCATGCCGAATGTGCGTAACGGGCTTCGGCCAGTATTGTTGTACAGAAACAAGACCAGCGCGGGGCAGATAGTTCCATACGTATCTGAATAAGGAACCGCAATCCAAGGAGAGAAGCTCAAGTACAAACAACCGAACGCAAGCGTATAGTACCCAGGACCAAAACCCGCCAGCCTCGCCACAACAAAGGAGGTCAGAACAACAGCCAAAGTAACACACGCTGCTCCCACCACGTCAAGCATGAGGTATACGTTTTGGAATCCAATAAGTTGGCAAAAGTGGCCCACAGTCTTGAAGATAAAAAGCAAAAACAGCTGGTTGGGATAGCGCGAGAAATAATCCAGCGTGGCTCCCTCATCGGACAACCCCGACATCAGCACACCGACATCCCAGCCTGTCTCAAAATATATGCTATTGATTAGGCAGATTTGAAGCACGAAAACTACCACGGCCAATGAAATGCTAACGCGTCTAAACATTTGAAGACCAAGGAAGTCCACGTTCGCCTTTGGCCGTCTCTTAGCCAATGCCACAGAGACAACGAGCCCCACTATCACAACCACAGCCAGACTAGGTAAAGAAAGGGATGCCTCCTTCCCTTTGCAGGCATAAGGCAGGCGCGGGGCAAGGAAAGCAACGGCAAGCAGGGCAAGCGAGAAATACGCCAAAGCGACACATCTGCCAAAACGCAAAAACCACGGAATCTTAACGACTCCACGTGTCGCAGGACAAGATTCGACCACGTTAGCCCCTTAGGTTTCGTCGGTTGCTTTCATACGTTCTCTTTTCGATTAGATAGCGCGGGCGACTCTTTGTCTCAAGATACGCCTTGCCCACATACTCGCCGATAACACCGAGGCTCAGGAGTTGCGTGCCACCCAAAAACAAGATGACACAGATGGTACTCGTCCAGCCCGAAACCGTCGCCCCAGAGAAATAAGAGAGGATCGCCCAAAAGGTCCCCAATAGGCCAACGAGGCCAATTACAGCGCCCGCCGCGCTAATTAGGTGGATAGGCTTAATCGAAAGGCTCGTTATCCCGTCAACAGCGAGAGCGATCATCTTTCGTAGGGGATAGTGACTGTCACCCGCAACGCGAGCTGCGCGCGAGTACTCAACGGTTGAACTGGGAAGCCCAATCAACGGAACCATTCCGCGCAAGAACAGATTTGATTCTCCATATTCCGACAACCCATCCAGAGCGGCAAGGCTCAAGAGCCTATAATCTGCATGATTGAAGACGGTATCTACCCCCATCTCTTTCATCATGCCGTAGAAAGCCTCCGCAGTCATCCTTTTAAAGAACGTATCGGTAGACCTGTCGTTTCTAACGCCATATACGACGTCACTACCGTCCAGGTACTTTTCAATCATTTTAGATACGGCCGAGATATCGTCTTGCCCGTCGCAATCCAAAGAAATGGAGACGTCACAGTACTTACGCGCTTCCATAAGCCCCGCAAGAAGGGCATTCTGATGACCTCGATTTCTTGACAGTGATATTCCCCTGAAATGAGCATCGTCGTTTGAGAGTCTTTCAATGATGGTCCATGTGCTATCACTCGACCCATCGTCTACAAACAGAATGCTACTTTTATCACTTACGATTTCGGCCGAAATCAATCCGCTGAGCTCAGACAAAAACGTCCCAGATGTTTCCGGCAAGACAGCTTCCTCATTGTAACAAGGAATGACCATCCACAGAATCGGCTTCGGGGACGGAGTCTGAGTATCATCGCTTTGCATGCACTTGCCTTTCACGGACAAAACGTTCAACGAAAAGTGATTATACTCCACCTCGCGGCGCAGCCCCGGTGCTAGACTCGTCATCTCCTGACGAATCAACCATGGTAAAAATCCCCAAACTGAAACGCCGCGAGAATTCTCGCGTTGAATAGCTTGCGCTTATGAAGTGATTGGACGATCAAGAAGATACGTAGCGCTGCAGGCGAGTTGGGGAGTGTGTTAGGGATATTAAATATAAAAATCCCGGATATGCTTTCGCATAAACGATGTCACGGCGATTCTGGGATTTTGGGCTGTGCGGAGTATGAGCTCAAAATGAGTAACAACGATAAGAAAGTTTCCGGGAGGCGTTTGGTTAGAATTTCTTTTTGTTCAAGCTGCACATCCGAGGCTCCTCAAAAGATGGAGCTTGGTTTGGCGCAGTAAGTAAGAATCCTGCTTGCACTGCTTGATGCCGCAAATGGGGACGGCGAGATCGTTTCGCTTATGTCAGTGGCATGGGTTTTCCGGGAGCTACTATCGGCTGGGCCTTCTCAGAATGGTACAAGGGAGGCAATGGTGAGATTTCTGCGGATAGCACCATTGCCTCTCTGATTATTTGGTTTTCCGCTTCATGTGTAATTCTCATCTTATTTATTGCGTCTAGGGCATGCTTTGCAAGGCGCCGTTCAAAATTGCGCGGGATGTTGCTAATCTTGGAACAAGAACTTGAGAATGAGCAAATAGCCAAGAGGGCTCACTGTATCATCAGATGATGAGAAATCGATTGAGCCCAGGCATGCTGTATCGATACTAACCAGTGCAGAATAGCAAGTGAGGGGAAAACTCTGAAACTGCCCTTAGCCCCGCTTGAGGTTTGGAGGATAAAGAAAGATGACTATTGGGAAGGCCGATCTGAGTAAGGCGGATATTGGGGTAATTGCCGCGTTGCTCGTCGGCGTTTTATCTGCTGCGTCGCTGGCCTTTATCAAGCTACGTCCTTCCGCGGCTTTTGTCTATGCCCTGGCTGCGTTTGTCGGAGCTGTACTCATTGCTTATTCGTATCATTTCTTTCTTAGGACTCCGAAACAGACCAAATATGGCGTTTCTTCTCCCAAGATGCTCGCTTGTATCATTGGGTTAAGCGCTATAGGTGCCATTCTTCTTGAGGTGTTTACGCTTTGGGGAGCGCCGTTGTCTACCCCGTTAGAGTTATCAGATTGGAGCAAGCGACGTATTCTAATCTTTTTCGTCGCTATTTCGGGCTGCATAATCGTACATGTCTCCAATTCGTACGCCGCGGTTCCCAAGATCGGGCCTTCAGGGCATTCGTATCAAAGGTCTATTGGCAAACTGTTTGTCTACTCTATTCCGGGTGTCACGCTGATGACCCTCTTTGTCGCAATAATTTGCTTGGTGCCTAGTTACTTTGTCTCTAAGATAATCGGTGTAGTTGCGGGTCGTTTAACTTATCTGTTGATTTGCTTGTTCCTTGTCGGCGTTGGTGCGTTCTTTTATTTCTGGAAGAAGGGAAGGGTCGAGCTTTTTTTTCTCAGCTCTTGCCTACTATTGGGATCTTTCTTAGTTTTCATAGCACCTCCGGTAACCGCGATTTCTTGGGATGACGAGATTCATTACGACAGGGCTCTCGGTTTGTCATACCTAGGACATTCGGAGTATTCATACGCGGATCAACTGCTCGTCACCAAGCCCTGGGCTGCGGTGAATTTAGACCATGAATTGCTCCGCGAGTCGGTGGATGAGGTCGCTGAAGCGGGTGCTTCTGCTGAACAGTCGGGCGAATATATGGAGCAGACAAGTTTTGCATCGCCCATATCGAAAAGCAGCCTCACTACGGTCTCCACATTCGGGTATGTTCCATCGGCAATCGGTCTGTGGGTAGCTCGCGTATTCCATGTTCCAATTTTGGTGAGCTTCATGTTTGGTAAGATGGGCAACCTTATTTCATATGCAGTCGTTGTTGCTTTCGCCATCCGTATTATCCCTACTAAAAAGTTGTCCATGATGCTCATTGGTCTTCTTCCGACGAGTATTTTTCTCGCTTCAAATTATTCGTATGATCCTGTTGTGACGTCATTTCTCATGCTTGCAGCTGCTTTGGTAGTGAGAGAAATTAGCCGTCCGCTCGAGCGACTTACAATCAAAAGCCTGCTAAAAATCGTCACTGCGTTATTCCTAGGGCTTGCTCCAAAGGCAATTTACTTTCCAGTCATTGGTCTGCTACTTCTTATGCCCCGAGTCAAGTTTTCCTCGCGCACCGCTTACAAACGCTATATCGGTTTCGTAGTCGCCTTCGGGCTCGTAATGGTTTTATCATTTGTGTTGCCAATGCTATTTAGCGCTGATGCGCAAGCAGGGGATGCCCGCGGGGGATCTGATGTTAGTGCGTCAGGTCAAATCGCGTATATTCTCTCTCATCCGTTGGATTACGCATACACGCTCATCAACTTCATA
The DNA here is from genome assembly GCA_048430645.1 of Collinsella sp. Taxonomy (GTDB): domain Bacteria; phylum Actinomycetota; class Coriobacteriia; order Coriobacteriales; family Coriobacteriaceae; genus Collinsella. Next base: position 46,727 of record DBFOME010000020.1, read on the forward strand.
TTGGGCTATATTTCCCCTGTTAATTCCGATATGTACTCGCTTTCATTCTCTTATATGGGCGTCTCTCTTCCGGTTGTGTTGCAATGGAGCTCAGCCTTGCCCTTTACGGTTCTCGTCGTTGGATCTTTAATTGATAGTCCAAAAACGAAGACTTTTGGATTGAGCCTGTGTGGTAGGTTGTGGGTTCTTACTATAGTCGCATCATCGATTGCTCTTGTTTGCACGGCTTTATATGTGAGCTTTACATCAGTTGGATCGGATACCATTGCAGGTTGTCAAGCACGATACCTTACTCCGCTGTTGCTATACGCTGCCTTGCTTGCCCCTTCTTTTTCTACAGGGGGCATACAGATCAGTAATTCAGGCAAATTGATAAAGGAAGAAAGCACGACAAGAATAACTATGCTGCTTCTTACGTCAATTATGGTCTTTTTCTCCGCAGCATGTTCGTATTATTTCATAGTAATCTGGTAGTTTGGTGGCCAGCCACGCGGCGAGCTGCTGGTTATAGACTAGTGGCTGACCGAGGAGGTCGACGACGCCGGGTCGCCTTGTCGCGGGGCCTGCGGACCCTCGCCGGCATGACCGCCGACCCGTAGTGGGCGGCGAGGTCCTCGTACGCGGCGTTGAGCACGACCTCGCCCTCCCTCGGGTGGGCGGTGACGCCGGTCTTGAGGTTGTCGGGCGCGATGCACGGGGTGGCGCCTCCGAGGAACTCGAACGCGTGGACGTGGCAGCGCAGCCAGGTGTCCTGCTTCATGTCGAGGGCCGGCTCGACGTAGCTGTACCTGCTGAAGGGCAGGCAGGCGACGAACAGGTAGACCTTCGAGACGACGCCGGTCGCCGGGTCGACGAGGGACATGGTCGGACCGGACCAGTCGACCTCCATGTTCCTGCCCGCCTTGCGGCCGACCCAGCTCACGACGTTCCTGCTGACCGTGAACTGCCTGTACCGCTTGCAGAAGCGGTCGTAGGACGTGGCCGCCTCGCCCCGCGCGGCGCACTCCTCGCGGTACTCGCCGTGCAGGAGCCTGAGCGTGACGCCGACCTTCGCGAGCTCGGCGTGGACCGCGTCCCAATCCGGGTCCGGGTACACCGGCCCCGGCTGCTCGCGCTCCGGGAACAGGCGGGCGTACACTTCCCCGGCGCTCATCCGTTCCGCTTCCTCCCAGGCGACGTCGTGCTCGGCCGCGGCCCTGAGCACGACGGAGACGCTGGCTTTCGACGCGTGCAGCGCGGCGGCGATCGCGTTGAGCGATAGGTTCGACGACCTCAGCCTGGGCACCTCCCTCGCCGGTATCCTTCTCGCCATGATCCATTCCTTTCTCTCGACTACCGGTATGGCGTCTCGATCGTATAGGCGGCGGACCGGTGGGGCGCGGGCGCGTATGCGAGCGGTACTGAAGCGCGCCGCGGGCGGTGAGTATTGCTCGCTCTGAGTAGCACCTGTTTCGCGCTTTCCGTATCGCTTCCCATCCAGACGTTTCGCTCCTTCCGTATCGCCCGTTCCGCCATTTCCGTATCGCCCCTCCTCCGCCCGTAGAATCGGCTTGCCATGCAACCGATCCACGGAAGGAGAAACCACATGGCAAGGAAGATAAGGGCGAAGCTCATAATGGAGCTCCGCGACCAGGGCATGTCGAGGAGGTCGATCGCCAAGACCAGGCACATGTCCATGGGCAGCGTCTGCGAGGTGTTCGACATTGCGGACGATCGCGGCATCACCTGGGACCAGGTGAAGGGTATGGGGGACGAGCGGGTCTACGAGCTGTTCTACCCCGACCGCAACGCGCGCGAGAGCGTCTTCGAGGAGCCCGACTGGTCCTACGTGCACGCCGAGATGGCGAAGGTCGGCGTCAACCTGCGCCTGCTGCACGACGAGTACAAGTCGAAGTGCTCGCGCGAGCACATGGTCGCCATGGGCTACACCAGGTTCTGCGAGCGCTACGGGGACTACACCGTGGCGAACAACCTGACCAAGCGCATCGAGCACAAGGCCGGCGTGTCCTGCGAGGTCGACTGGTCCGGCCCGACGGTCGGCAGGGGGCTGGTGAACCCGGTCACCGGGGAGGTCTCGAAGATCTACCTGTTCGTCGGCGTGCTCCCGTTCAGCCAGAAGGCCTACTTCGAGCCGACGCTGGACATGAGGGAGCGCACCTGGCTGCGCTGCCACGTGCACATGTACGAGTTCTGGGGCGGCGTGCCACAGTGTTCAGTTGACCGTTGACACAAACACGCGTGCGCGGATGCGAGCGGTACTCAAGCGTGCCGCGGGCGGTACCGAAGGGCAATATTCACATTTTTGGATGATACTACCGAAGCGCGTTGCAGGTGGAACGGAGAAAGTCTATTACTCAAGAATAAACGACGCGCAACCGATCGGATGAATCGAGATATTGCACACCTCTCGTTACGTCTCAACATTTCCATAGAGAACAGCAGAAATCTCAAAACTCGACAAGGCGCTCAGATCCGGCATCTCTATTGCCATGAGCAACAAATGATTATTTACCTTTGCATTATCAAGTAACGGTTAGGCCATATCCAACTTTCTCCCTTTACGGTAAAGGTGAACAAATTCATCAGAGAATTTCTTTACGTAATCTCTATCGATGGCGGTCGCTAGCGTTTCATCATTATGTTCTGCTGTCTTTGTCCAGTTGTATGAGCCATGCATTACGTACTCAAAATCAATGATACAAAACTTATCGTGCATACGGTTCCATTCACGCCAACCAGAACGCGAGATGAGAACGGTATCAAAACCACTAAGCTGGCCATAGTAAGGACGATTGGCATCCTCGTCTGAGACAATCAATCTCACGGAAACGCCTTGCTGCCTTTTTGCTCTGAGCTCATTTATAAAGGCCCGATTGGTCAGCCATGCCACTGCAGCCCAGATGGAATACCGCGCATCCCGGATACCTTGGATAATTTCTTCTTGAATATTGGTAAACACGACATCATGTTCCGTGTATTCAACATCTTCGGATTGAATAATCTTTGGGCGAAGGGTCAATTCTCCTAAAGCATACTCATCGCTTTCTTCGTACACGTAATTGATTATGTCGTACAAATCGTCATATTGATTATTGGCTTCATTCAGAAGGGGTACGGGTATGCGCAGCTCAATATCTTCGTATCGCTGATTAGGGCGCCCATGCCGCACAAACCCCCATTGGGGTTTTCTATTCAGCGTGACTCTTCTGAGTATGGGCAATAAGTCGTCTTTTTTCCCTGAATACTTTTTATCGAATTTCAAGACCTCAATCATAGTCCTTACGAATAATTCGTCATCCATTACATCCTCCAACATAAGAAACTAGGCATTTAGCTGCATGGAGCAAGGATGTTTTTGAGTGCCTCAACCATCCAGCTTTCGAGCGCACCACTCAATAAGCCTCCGATAATTCCGAATGCAGCAATTTTGTAATCATGAAGCTTCTGCTACCTTTTCTCCTCTTTGTTCAGGGCAACAACGGTGGCGTAATCATCTACGAAATCAAATCCTCTTTGAGTGACTCCCCCAAAGAGGAATCCACCATCGCTACCATGGCCTTTTATCAAGCCCGCTTCGTGTAGGCCGTTGTAGAGCTCAATATACTTTTCGATGAAACAGTACTTCTCGCCCGTGAGATGAAGGTGATTCTCGGCAACAAAACCGCTACCCTCACTTCCCCCTCAGCCGCAACTAGCAGATTCAACCCCTCAAGCTCACTGCTCTGCAAGTCGACACCATTTACTGAGTACATCGGCACCGCCTGAAATTATCCTTAAAGCTCAACACTAGAGACATCGAATTCACCTGACATAAGTTTAGACAGCAGAGTGTCACGAAGCTCGATGAGAGCGACAATTTCTTTTCTGTTTGAGAGAAGCATATCGTATAGAGGGGCAACTTTTCCAGAGAAAGCTTGCAGGTCATCAACGTCGGAAATCACCTTCTTGCCATAATCTGTTCCTTTCTCTCGACTAATGGTATGGCGTTTCGAGTGTATAGGCGGCGGACCGCTGGGGCGCGGTACTCAAGCGCGCCGCTGGCGGTACTGAAGGGCAATTTTCACGTTTTTGAATGGCGGTACTGAAGCGCGTTATAAGTGGTACGGAGAAAGACGATTACTCAGTCAATGAGATTCCTTTCTCTAAATACAGAAAAAGGAATCAGTAACTCACAATTATGTCGCCGCAATAAGGGGGGGCGGGGGAATGGAGGCCCCGTCCCCCTTATCTATATGCAATGATATTGCTTGCACCTATTGTGAGGCTGCATTTAGATCTCACAAGTGGTAATAGCGATTTCCAGGTTCTCCCACGGTGAAATTCGGGTTTATATATGGATCGCCTTCGACATAGTAGTTTGCCCAGCGATAATTCATGTACGCAACCTCTTTGTGGAAGCGAATCTGCTTGTTTGTGTTGTTTTCAACGCCTCTAGAAATTGACTCGTAATGATACAGCTCGACTTCGGGCGTGTATACAATCAGATCGTTAATCTCGCGAAGCTTTAGGCAAAAGTCAACATCATTAAATGCGACTTGAAGCTCTTCGGTGAAACCTCCGACTTTTTCGTATTCGCTTCGTTTGGTCATGATGCAAGCCGCCGTGACGGCGCTGAAATCTTGCTGCGCATCGTTGAGTGCAAAATAGCCCCAGTTGTCTTTTGGCATGCTTTGGCAGAGATGTCCTGCCACGCCGCCCGTGACGCATAGGCCAGCGTGTTGAATGGTGTTGTCGGGATAGTAGAGTTTTGCACCAACTGCGCCAACATCCTCGCGTGCGCAGATGCCAAGCATAGTTTCAATCCAATTGGGCGTAATCACTTCGGTGTCGTTATTCAGCAGCAAGAGATAATTTCCCTTGGCGCGGGCCACTCCAAAGTTCATGAGCTTGGAAAAGTTAAATTCGTGCTCCCAGGTAAGAAGGCGAACGATATCAGGGTATTTGGCTTGTAACTTATCGTAATACTCGAACGTCGCATTTTCCGTGCTGTTATTTTCGATTATCACAAGCTCGTAATTGTCGTATGTGGATTTCTCGATAATTGACGTAATGCAGTTATCGAGGATATTAGCGTGATCTTTGGTCGGAATGATGATCGAAACGAGCGGATGGGAATCTGGTACGGCGTAGGTTACTTTATATGTAAAGGGACGACGCGCTTGTTCAACTTTTGCATTGAGCCCAAGTCTGTCGAGGTGATTCTGAACCGCCTTAATACCCGCAATGGTGGCATAAGGTTTGCTGTCGGCATTTGCCGCGGTTGACGTTTCGCTTAGGCGCCAGTGATATAGAACTTTTGCAACATGGTGGACGTTCCTAGCCTTTTCCACGGCCCGGAGAGTCAAATTGTGATCCTGGGCCCCATCGAACTCTTTCGTATTCGGTTGCAGCGTGTCAAGAAGGGACTTACGGATGGTAAGCATGTGGCATATATAGTTATTATTTCTGAGTAAATCGATATTGAAATCCGGTTTAAAGAACGGCTGTGCCAGCTTTCCATCGGGCATGAGTTTGTCTTCATCGCAATAAAGAAGATCAACGTTATCATTGTTTTCAATTGCCTCGGCATACGAGAACAACAAATCCGGTTCAAGGATGTCGTCATGGTCAAAGAAGCTAACGAAATCGCCCGAAGCTACGGCAACGCCTGCGTTTGTATTTTCGGAAATACCCTTATTTTCGGTAAGAATAATTGACTTAATTCTGTTGTCGCGGGCTGTCTCCTGCTCAACGCGAGCCTTTAGTTCCTGATTGTCAGGGCTTGCATTAACTAGGAGGAGCTCCCAGTTTGCATAAGACTGGTTTTTTACGGATTCGACCATATCGTTAAAAAACGAAATGGGCGTGTTGTAAAGAGGGACAATGATGCTGAATTTCGGAGCGCTATTGAAGACGATTTTTCTCTGCTTCTCCAGTGCACCAATGGTTGCCTTATGCTCTGTAAACCATTCGGGGTATTCAGGGTCAAACTGCGCATGGGTAAAGAGGAAGTTGGTCTCCTCAAGAAGCAAGCCTAATTTATCAGGCGTTAAGCAGTCAAATGCACTGAATGATGGGTGATTTTGATCGTCAATAATAAAATAGTAACGATCAAACGCCTTTGGCATGCGGATCGAGAGCTGCGTTTCAAGTTGCTTTTTCTCGGATGTAAATCCAACGCTCGTTACATTTGAACCGAAATTGACTATGCTCAGCCCAACCTCATTGAGGAACCGGTCGAGGCAGCGAAGTTTGATTTGCGAGTCATTGCGGTACGGTGTTCTAACCGTGCACCTCAGGATATACTCGTTTGAATCTTCGATGCACTGCCAAAAATCAATCGTCGCCATCTCAAACTCTGAAACGTCATCGTAATTTCGGAGTTTGCTGCACATGTCAGGTTTAATTTTGTAGTTAAGACGCGACTCCCATTTGATGTTCTTGCAATTGAGCGAAAGGGAGTCGCTGCTCAGGTTGCAACCGTCTTTGCCGATTTCGTTAAACTCAATTTTAATGGCTCGGGTATCGGGGTCGGGGATTACAAGAACGTATGAGTTCGATTCGCCGTTATTGTCCTTGAATTTTAGAAGAGACAAAGGTAAGCGGCGGTCGTCATCCGTTGCCGCTTGAGCTTTTATGCTGGAGCCTTCATGGATGCCTTCTATTTTAAGTTGCTGGTAGATTTTCCAGTTTCCTCTGCATACTCCGGTTGTTTCGACTCGCATTGTTTGCCTTTCGTTTGTTGGACACTGCTCATTGTACTTATTCACTTCATGTCTCACTATAAATGCAGAGAGGAGTTCCGTGATTTCTGGCATTCTTAGATGTGTCGCTATGAGTTCGTCAGACGCTCCGTTCCGCTGTGTTAACATCGAAGAGGACATCTACGTACATCACGCTTTCTGTCGCTGTTGAGGTTCAGGTTATTGTCCTCGCGGCGCTCTGCTTCCTAGTCGTTGCTCATTTCGGGTCCATTGACTTCAAGGGGGTTATTATGAAAGTTGTCTTGTTTGTTGGAGGGGTTGCAAGGGTCCTAGGCGGGGGCTGCGCCCAACGAACGGATTGACGTGACGTGCGAGGTGTGTCCTAGGCCCGGGGGTTCGAATCCCCCGGCCCCCTCCGTAAAGAAAGAACCGCCATTGGGGCGACCCTTATCTCCTGGGGTGGCCGATTCGGCCGCCGCCACTCTTTTCCAGGTCTGCGGACCTGTGTTCGTCCTGGAACGGAAACAGGCTCCTCGCTATCACCCAGAGTATTCCGATGATCTCGGCGGTCGTCGCGCCCATCCAGGAAATTATCACCTCGGTAGGGATTTCGCGCTGCAGCCACATGAGACGGGCGGTGTACGCGACGACGAGGGTGTTGCATGCGACCAGCTGCCACTTGACGCACTTGAGCGCGGCCTTTCCGAGTTCGGACCGAAGGTCGTTCTCCGCCTCCATCCTCTTGACCACGCTCTCGGCCTGGGCCGCCTTGGCTCGCCGTTCCCGCTCCTCGCTCGAGCATTCGACCCTGACCTCGTCTAAATGGGCGCTTTCGATGGGGAAGACGTTTGCTCTCCTTTGTGCCGAACCCATGAGGTCGATTGCCTCTTGTGTCCCTTTTGGTGACCTGCTTCCGCGCTGGTCTGCGCTATCGCAGCCCAAGGTTTTCCACCCTATGGCCCACGGCGGTTACGGATACGTCGAGTATGTCCGTCATCTCACCGATGCTACAATTGCCCGCCCAGAGTTTCGCTACGACCTGTGCCGGCATGAGGAGCGCGGCGGCAAACGAGTTCGCCCATATCTCCTCGGGGTCTGTCCCTCGAGACGAGAGGGCGTCCCTTCGCTCAATGACCCCAGCAACCTCCCCGTCTCCTAGGTTTTGGTACGAGTGGATGTAGAGGCGCTCCGTCACCTCGCACGCCGTTATGTGCCCACCGCCTCATCCAGCTCGTCCGCGACCCTGTAGTGCGTGTTTGTGTCAATGGCTAACTGAACAGCGCATTGGACCAAATATGGTCCAATGGTTGGAGTCTTGTGGTCCGTAAGGACGTGAACCAAAGAGGCTGCATGCTTGGCTCTCTCCGTCCTTCTTTTGTGCAGTTCTGCAACCTAGGTTCGGCCTCGCGTATACTTATATCATCTGTGTACACCCAACTCTGGAGGTCCAACCTATGAAAGGCATCATCCTCGCGGGTGGCTCGGGCACGCGCCTGTACCCGCTCACGCTCGTCACCTCCAAGCAGCTGCTGCCGGTCTACGACAAGCCCATGATCTACTACCCGCTGTCCACCCTCATGCTTGCGGGCATCCGGGACATCCTGGTCATCTCCACGCCGACCGACCTGCCCAACTTCGAGCGCCTGCTCGGGGACGGGTCGCGCTACGGCGTGAACCTGTCCTACGCCGAGCAGCCGAGCCCGGACGGCCTGGCCCAGGCCTTCACCATCGGCGAGGAGTTCATCGCCGGCGAGCCGTGCGCCCTGGTGCTGGGCGACAACATCTTCTACGGCAACGGCCTGTCGCGCCACCTGACGCGCGCCGTCCAGAACGCCGAGTCGGGCCGCGCCACGGTCTTCGGCTACCACGTGGACGACCCCGAGCGCTTCGGCGTCGTGGAGTTCGATGCGCAGGGCCGTGCCGTCTCCATCGAGGAGAAGCCCGCCGAGCCCAAGAGCTCCTACGCCGTCACCGGACTCTACTTCTACCCGGGCGACGTGGCCGCCAAGGCGCATAGGGTGGAGCCGTCGGCCCGCGGCGAGCTCGAGATCACCACGCTCAACCAGATGTACCTGGAGGAGGGGACGCTGTCCGTCGTCACCCTCGGCCGTGGCTACGCGTGGCTGGACACCGGCACCATGGAGAGCCTGCACGAGGCCGCGGAGTTCGTCCGCGCCGTGGAGCACTCCCAGGACCTTCCCGTGTCCGTCCCCGAGGAGATCGCCTGGGAGAACGGCTGGATCACCACCGCCGAGCTTGAGGAGGCCGCGAAGGCCTACGGCAAGTCGGTCTACGGCCGGCACCTGAAGAAGGTCGCCGCCGGCGAGATCGTCAACAGCCCGCGCGAGTACTAGCGCAAGCTTGTTTTCTTTTAGGGGTCACCGTTTATCTGGTGGCCCCTTTCGTTATGATTACGTTGACCATAAAGACAATATGATTGGGAGTGGATGTGTTAAGCGTCTACTTTGGCGATATGCCAGAAGCGATTTACAACACAGCGACATATTTCAAAAACTCTTACCGGTCTTCTTGGATTACGGATCCCTATGCAGTCTCGATAATTAAAGATGTTGATCGATCGGATGTTGTCTCCGAAAACGTCATCGAAAGCCCTGTGCTTGGATCCATCTCCCCACTCCAGCTTTCTGGTGGCGTGAAAACGCTGCTGCTTATGAGATTTGATCGTAAGCAAATTTTTAACGCTTCTACCTGTGGTGACAACTGTGCCAAGTGGATTCTCGACATGGCGAAAGACCGCAAGCTTGTTGTGAATCTCTATCATGTGATGGACTTTGGTCGCGAGGATTTTAAAATTAAAGTCGTGAATAGTGGCCGAATCGTTCACAACATGGCCGAATTGATTCACGAGTCGATTCCGTATCTGTAGGTACTGCTTATGAACGGTTCGCATCTCGTTAAGATTTCCCGCCGCAGGGGAACTAAGTACACATTTACCATCAAGCGGAACATCACTATTGTGCGTGGCGATAGTGGCACGGGTAAGACGACACTGTTTGACATGGTCGCAGACTACATGCGAACGGGCGAGCAGTCGGGCGTTTCCTTGCAATGCGATTGTCCCTGTGTCGCCCTGACCGATTATGATTGGCGAAACCAGCTTTCGTCCGTTCATGACTCGATTGTATTTGTCGATGAGGGCTTAAAAGAGATCCATTCTGATGAGTTTGCCCATCATGTGCTGTATTCCTCGAATTATTTCGTGCTGATCTCAAGGGCTGATTTCCCCAATCTTCCGTATAGCGTGGATGAGATTTACAAGATTAAGACGAGCGGAAAATACCATTCTTTCGTCCCTGTTTATCAAGATCGCGGGAATCATCGTTATGCTATTTCCCGGTCGGCGCCAAAACAGGACATTACTTACGTGAAATAACTGGGGATTCGGTTTTTCACTACGACAAAGACTGCATTTCGGAGGCGTTTTGTACAGGAGGTAATTCTGCGAAGGTTATGGCTCTTATCGCATGCCGAAATGTCCGATAGTTTTGTTGAATAGCGTCGCGGCGTCACTTCCTGCGGCATACTAAAGAAGCTGTACATGCTTCAGATTGGATTTTCATGTCTGAGATTTTCGAACCCAAGAATATCATCGTCACTGGCGGCTGCGGCTTCATCGGCAGCAACTTCGTGCACTACGTGGTCGAGAACCACCCCGAGGTGCACGTCACCGTCCTGGACAAGCTGACCTACGCCGGCAACCCCGAGAACATCGCGGGGCTGCCCGAGGATAGGGTCGAGCTCGTCGTGGGCGACATCTGCGACGCCGAGCTGCTGGACAGGCTGGTCCCCGGCCACGACGCCATCGTGCACTACGCCGCCGAGAGCCACAACGACAACTCCATCGCCGACCCGGAGCCGTTCCTGCGCACGAACGTGGAGGGCACCTTCCGCCTGCTGGAGGCCGTGAGGAAATACGGCATCCGCTACCACCACGTCTCCACCGACGAGGTCTACGGCGACCTGGCGCTCGACGACCCCGCCAAGTTCACCGAGGAGACGCCGTATCACCCGAGCAGCCCGTACTCGAGCACCAAGGCGTCCTCCGACATGCTGGTCCGCGCCTGGACCCGCACCTACGGCCTGCGCACCACGATCTCCAACTGCTCCAACAACTACGGCCCCTACCAGCACGTGGAGAAGTTCATCCCCAGGCAGATCACCAACATCATCGACGGCGTGCGCCCCAAGCTCTACGGCCGCGGCGAGAACGTCCGCTACTGGATCCACACCGAGGACCACTCCTCTGCCGTCTGGGACATCCTCACCAAGGGCCGGATGGGGGAGACCTACCTCATCGGCGCAAATGGCGAGAAGAACAACATCACCGTCCTGCGCATGATCCTCGAGGCGATGGGAAAGGACCCCGAGGACTTCGACTGGGTCGCCGATCGCCCCGGCCACGACCGCCGCTACGCCATCGACTCCACCAAGCTCCAGCGCGAGCTGGGCTGGAGGCCGGCCCACACCGACTTCGCCGAGGGGCTCAAGCGGACCATCGACTGGTACGTCGCCAACGAGTCCTGGTGGCGCCCCGCCAAGGAGGCCACCGAGGCCCGCTACCGCGCACAGGGCCAGTAAGACTGCATTCCGGCGAACCGCACCGCGGGGCGCCCGCGCGGGGCCGCAGGGCATGGGGATGACCCTGCGTCCCCGCGCGGGCGCCCGCAACCTGAACCTCTTCGATAGGAGCTTTTCCCACATGGCAGACATCGCATTCGAGAAGGACCTCTCCGTCGCCGAGACCGGCATCGGGGGCCTGAAGGTCGTCGACCTCGCCGTCCACGGCGACTCGCGCGGCTGGTTCAAGGAGAACTGGCAGCGCGCCAAGATGACCGCCCTGGGCATCCCGGACCTCCGCGTAGTCCAGAACAACATCTCCTACAACGACAGCCGCGGCGTCACCCGCGGCATCCACGCCGAGCCCTGGGACAAGTTCATCTCCGTGGCCCGCGGCTCGGTCTTCGGCGCCTGGGTGGACCTGCGCGAGGGCAGCGAGACCTTCGGCAAGGTGTTCACCTGCACGCTCGACCCGTCCAGGGCCATCTACGTGCCGCGCGGCGTGGGCAACTCCTTCCAGGCGCTCGAGGACGGCACCGCCTACACCTACCTGGTCGACGCCCACTGGTCGCTGGAGCTCAAGAGGACCTACACCTTCGTGAACCTCGCCGACCCGGAGCTTAACATCCAGTGGCCCATCCCGCTGGACCGGGCCACCGTCTCCGAGGCCGACCTCAACCACCCGATGCTCAGGGACGTCGTCCCCATGGCGCCCAAGAGGACGCTCGTCACCGGCTGCAACGGCCAGCTGGGCCGCGCGGTGCGCGCGCTGGCGGAGGAGCGCGGCGTCGCCAAGGACTTCGACTTCTGCGACATCGACACCTTCGACATGTCCGACCCGGCGGCCTACTCCAAGTACGACTGGTCGCTCTACGGCACCGTGATCAACTGCGGCGCCTACACCGCCGTGGATAAAGCCGAGACCCCCGAGGGCCGCGCGGCCGCCTGGAAGGCCAACGCGACCGGCCCCGCCCTGCTCGCGCGCACCTGCGCCGAGCACGGGATCACGCTCGTCCACGTGTCCTCCGACTACGTCTTCGACGGCACCGCCGAGGTGCACGACGAGGAGGAGCCCCTCAGCCCGCTGTCAGTCTACGGCCAGACCAAGGCCGCCGGCGACATCGCCGTGGCCGGGTGCCCGCGCCACTACATCATGCGCAGCTCCTGGGTCATCGGCGAGGGGCACAACTTCGTCAAGACCATGAGGGCGCTCTCCGACCGCGTCGCCGACCCGGAGGACAAGTTGGAGCAGGTCACCGTCGTGGACGACCAGCTGGGACGCCTGACCTTCACGCGCGACATGGCGCAGGCAATCTTCCACGTGCTGGGGAGCCGCGCCCCCTACGGCACCTACGACTGCACCGGTTCCGGCGCCGTCAAGTCCTGGGCCGACATCGCCCGCGCCGTCTTCGAGGCCGCCAACGGCAACGGCGACAGGGTCGTGCCGGTATCGACCGCCGACTACTACGCCGGCGCCGAGGGCCCCGTGGCCCCGCGCCCGGTCCACTCCGCGCTCGACCTTTCCAGGCTCGAGTCGGTCGGGTTCCACATGCCCGACTGGGAGGAAGAGCTTGGGGAGTACCTCAAGACGCTCTAGCCGCTATCAACTTTTCGAGAGTAAAAGCCGCCGTTCTTTAACGGCGGCTTTTCTTGTTGATGGCTATCTGCGCAGTGGTGCCAATAGTATTTTGCGGAAGATCTTTCACTCGCTTGGCGTGGTGGCGGACCTGCCGGGCTGGTCATCGTAGGCGTATTTGCTGTACACGTTGACCTCCCACTGCTTTTTTTCGACCTTTGCCACGGAATCGAGGATGAAGCCGGTCGCAAGGCTCAGACCGCACAGGAACATAAACGACGCGGCGAGCATGGCGGTGGGGAAGCGCGGAACGAGGCCGGTCTGGAAATACTCGACAACGATGGGCGTGCCCAAGGCGAGGCCGATCACCGCAAACAGAAGTGCGACGAGGCTGAAGAACTTCAGAGGGCGGTAGTCCTTGAACAGCGTGCCAATCATCGCAACGACTTTAATGCCGTCGCTTACGGTATTGAGCTTGGACTCGGAACCTTCCGGACGGTCGCGGTACTCGATGGGCACATCCTTGATGCGCCAGCGGTGGTCGACGGCGTGGATCGAGAGCTCGGTTTCGATCTGGAAGCCCTCGGAAAGCACAGGGAAGGTTTTAACGAACGGGCGGCTCATGGCACGGTAGCCGGTCATGACATCATCGAAGCTGTAGCCATAGATCCACTTGATCATGGCACGGACCAGATTGTTGCCAAAGCCGTGGAAGGCACGCTTGTTCTCCTCGGCGTAGGTGCCGTTGGAAAGGCGATCGCCTACGGTCATGTCGGCCGTGCCGTTAAGGATGGGCTCGCAGAGGGCCTTGGCCGCCTCGGCGGGGTAGGTGTCGTCTCCGTCGACCATCAGGTAGCAATCGGCGTCGATATCGCGAAACATCTGGCGGCACACGTTGCCCTTTCCCTGACGGGGCTCAAAGCGGACTGTGGCGCCGTGCTCGGTGGCAATGCGTGAGGTATCGTCCGACGAGTTGTTGTCATAGACATAGACCGTCGCCTGCGGAAGCTCGCGGTGAAAGTCATCGATGACTTTGCCGATCGTGAGCGCTTCGTTGTAGCAAGGGATGATGACGGCGATGGATTCAGAATTCACTTAATGCTCCTTATACATTCAATCCTAGAAAGTATAGCCGTTTGGGCCTGGCATCCTAAGATGTGGGTTAGTTCTCCAGTTTTGTTGCGCGAATCGTTTGCATGGCCGTCGGGTCTATACTGTTCGTTTGTCAACGATTACGAGTAAAGGAGTTGCATCCGTGTCGGATCAGACAAAGCAACAAGAAACTCGCAGTCTGCCTGCGACGTTTGCTAAGAACGAATTTGAGAAGGACGCGTTTATCCTTCGTCAGCTGGTTACCAAGGATTTTAAGATCAAGTATCGCCGTAGCGTTCTGGGCGTCGCATGGTCGGTGCTCAACCCGCTGCTGATGATGATCGTCATGGCCATCGTGTTCTCGACGATTTTTGGCCAGGGCCGCAATGGCTCAATGACGCCCGAGATGTACCCGCTGTACTTGATCGTGGGTAACATTACCTTTGCCGTCATGTCTGAGTCTACTAACCAGGCCCTGACGTCGATCGTGGGCGCTGCCCCTCTGCTCAAGAAGGTTAAGGTGCACCGCTGGGTTTTCCCGGTGCAGAAGGTGCTCTTCTCGCTGGTCAACTTTGCCTTCTCGCTGGTCGCCGTCGCCATCGTCATGCTGTGGTTCCGCGTTATGCCTTCTTGGCACCTTATTCTGCTGCCGGTTTGCCTGCTGCTGCTTATGTGCTTCTGCATGGGCCTGGGCATGATGCTCTCTGCCCTTACGGTCTTCTTCCGCGACGTTATGCATCTGTGGAGCGTCGTCATTACGGCGTGGACTTACATTACGCCCATCTTCTGGACGACTGACTATATTGCGCAAATGTCGCATCTCGTGCGTATCTTGATGTATGCGAACCCCATGTTCAACTACCTGCAGTTTATGCGCGATATCTTCCTGTTCCAGACTACGCCCTCGCTTATGACGTTTGGTATGTGCGTTGCCTGGGCGGTTCTTGCGCTTATTATTGGCTATACCGTGTTCCATAAGTCCGAGCGCAAGTTCATCCTCTACATCTAAGGAGTGCTGTGATGACTGAATCTGTTGTTGATTACAGCGAGCAGCCTCTGGCTGTCGAGGTCGACGACGTCACCATGATCTTTAACATGGCGTCCGAGTCGCTGACCAACCTCAAGGAGTACTTCATTAAGCTTGCCAAGCACGAGCTGTTCTTTGAGGAGTTTAGGGCGCTTAAGCACATCTCGTTTGATATTCATCGCGGCGAGGTTGTGGGTCTGGTCGGCACCAATGGCTCCGGCAAGTCTACGATGCTCAAGATTATCGCTGGCGTTCTTGAGCCTAGCGAGGGCAGCGTTAAGGTGCACGGTAACATCGCGCCGCTGATTGAGCTTGGCGCCGGCTTTGACCCCGAGCTGACCGCCCGCGAGAACATCTATCTGAACGGCGCCCTGCTCGGCTACACCAAGGAGTTCATCGATGCCAACTTTGACGGCATTATTGAGTTCGCTGAGCTTCAGAACTTTGTCGATATGCCGCTCAAGAACTTCTCCTCGGGCATGGTGGCGCGTATCGCCTTTGCAATCGCGACGATTACCGAGCCCGATATTCTGATCGTTGACGAGACGCTGTCCGTCGGTGACGTGTTCTTCCAGCAGAAGTGCGAGGACCGCATCCAGCACTTTATCCAGAGCGGCGACGTGACGGTTCTGTTCGTTTCGCACTCCATGGAGCAGGTTGAGCGCATCTGCCAGCGTGCCGTTTGGATTGAGAAGGGTGACCTTCGCATGGACGGCCCAGTCGATGAGGTCTGTAAGGCGTATCGCGAGCAGTTCAACTAGGTTATAATTACTTGTGCCTAACAGGCTTGCGCTTGCTTGGGCGTGCGGTTATTTGCTCCATTAGCTCAGTTGGATAGAGCAGGGGACTTCTAATCCCAAGGTCGACGGTTCGAATCCGCCATGGAGCACCATCGTTTATTAAGCCCAGACCGCTTGGTGGTCTGGGCTTTTTCACATGCCGGTGTTCTTTATTCTTGCCGGGTATACGTTTAGGCCGAAGCGGTGGTGCGAGCGTTCTGCGGACAGGCAAGCCTTGCCGTCTTTGCCTTTCATGCGGTTGACTGGTTTATCCCTTGGCAGACGATGCCGTTGCTTTTAACGCTGCCAGTACCATGGCTCTTTGCGTCGATTGTGCGCTGCGGGTGCGACATAGGGTTGGTGTACGTGATCAAGAAGGCGTAACAAAAACGGGGAGGACCAACTTGGCCCTCCCCACTATATCTAGTCTGTCTAGTCTGCCTTCAGGCACTCGGGCAAGACGTTTGCAACTGCATTCATCGCCTGCGGCCTCAGGTACTGCTCATTGAGCTTTGCCTTTCTGTAGGCGTAGCGAGTGTCTGCCGAGTACTTGATCAATACGTCGGTGAAGAATCGTTCCCAGCTTAGGTAGTCGCGGCTTTCGATATAGCTCGAAGGATCCTTGAGGATTTTTGGAATGTCGTTACTGGGAATGAGGCCAGATTGCAGAAGTGTCCACTCGAATGATTCCGGGAGGAACAAGCGAACGTTCTTGTAAACGCGCTGTCCGAGCACCTTTTCGATGTAGGGACCAAACGCTGCGCCGTCTCCAATGGCAAGAACGTTTTGCTCGGGGCATTCGTGAATTGTCCGCTTTAGATTTGCTACGCCGGTGGCGGTATAGCAGGGGATTCCGAGCCGGTTGCAAAGAGCGTCGTAGAATTGATAGCCAGATTTGCTATCCTCGACAACTACGGCGTCGGGTACCTCGAATCCAACATTTAGATCCTGATACAGCATGCTTGCCGTGTGGTCATATAGCGGCTTGGTCACCGAGTAGAAGCGCCTGTCGCTCTTGCGGCCATTGATTGTTTTACTCGTCGTGTTGACTAACTTCAGGATCTCATCAACGCTGTAGAGGAGCTCGTTGGCATCGCGACGAGATATCAGAACAAAATAGTTGGACGAGCCGTTTACGGTTTTGGCGAAGTCCTTTGAGTAGATAAACTCGTTGCCCTCATCTAGAAAGACGATTGAATCTTCGATGATCGAAAGCTCGCGCTCCCAGCGTCTGCCGGAAAGCGTTTCACAAGGCACGTCGCAGCTGAGTGCAACGCCGCTTTCCGGTCCTCGGTCGTTGTAGTCGCGAATCATCGAGATGAGCGTCGTTTTGCCCGTGCCGCTGTTGCCGCGGATGAAGGAAATATTGCGTTTAAAGGTGAGCGTGTATTTGACTTTTGCGCGCTCCACGACAACGGTGTGTGATCCTTTCATTACTCATCAACATCCAGAAAATCATTGGTGGCACCGACGAACTCCTGCATGTTCCTGACGATGCGGCCGTCGTTATTGATGCGAATCTCAAAACGCTTCCAGGGAAATTTCATGATGTGGTAAAGGGTTACCAGCACATCCTGCTCTTTGCCAATTTTGAGCAGCCAGCGGGCGCAGTTATCTCCGCAAGTGGATGCATTGAACACCATGTTTGGGAGATTGCGCACCAGCAGCAGCGTCTTAACGCCGCCGGAAAGCTCGAGGGGTGTAATCGAACCGAGCTGTTTGCTGATGATGTTGTGGGGGCCGATGAGCTCCGAACCGTCAACACCTTTAATGATCTGTGCGGCCATGGGATCTTCGAACCATGAGTCCAAGTATGAGTTCCTAAAATAGGTCTCGGTATCGTAGATGGAACCGGGGTAATCTCCCAGATGGATGCTTAACATACGCGTCTCCAGACGTTGTGTGACTGCAACGATTATATGTCAGTAATAAATTGCCGGCAGCAGCGAGGTGCTACTGCCGGCATTGGTTTTATTGGCGTGTGAATCGGCGCTGATGGATTTGATCGCGAGGCTACTCTTCGAGACACTCCCTCAGCAGCTCCAGCGCGTGGGCGTAGCCCATCAGGCCTTCGCCCGTAATGGTGGCGAAGCAGGCTAGGCGTGCATAGCTCACCTGGCGGAAGTCCTCGCGGGTCTCGACGGCGCTGATGTGGACCTCGACGGCAGGGATGGCGACGGCCTTGAGTGCGTCGAGGATCGCCACGCTCGTATGCGTGTAGGCAGCCGGGTTGATGACGATGCCGTCGACCTTGCCGTAGGCCTCCTGGATCTTGTCGACGATGTTGCCCTCGTGGTTGGACTGGAAGACCTCGACCTCGTCGAAGCCCTGTGCGGCGCCTGCCTCCTGGCAGATCTGCACTAAGCGGTCGTAGTTGTCGCTGCCATAGATGCCCGGCTCGCGAATGCCGAGCATGTTGAGGTTGGGGCCGTTGATGACGAGTGCTTTCATGGTTGCTTCCTTTGCAGTCGAGAAACCACCACAAAGGTGCCTGTCCCCTTTGTGGTGGTTTTGGTTAGAGAGCGGGTGGGAGGGTGTCGAGGATGGCACGGGCGGTGTTGGCGGCGCAGTCTCGTGAGTCGATGATGTAGTCGGCCCAGGCGCGGTAGCGTGGCATGCGCTGTTCAGCCAGCTTATCGATGCCGTCGCGCGCGGTGATGGGGCGGCCCTTGTGGGCGAGCTCGTCGAGCTTGCGGTTGAGCATCACGATCTGGCTATTCTGGTGCAGCAGCGGGTAGTTCTCGTCGCGCGTGACCACGCCGCCGCCGGTGGAAAGCACCAGGCCGCTGCGCTTGGAGATGTCGGCCAGCGCCGCCGTCTCCTGTTCGCGGAACGCCGTCTCGCCGCGCTCGACGATAAAGTCGGCGCAGGGCATGCCCAGACGCTCTTCAAGGGCGCGATCGAGGTCGATATGCTCGCGTCCCGTCAGCATTGCGATCCGCTCGCCCACGCGGGTCTTGCCCGAGCCCGGCATGCCGATCAGCGCGATGTTCTGCTCGCGGCGGGACAGGCGCTCAGTCACATCCAGGATGCGCTCGCGCGGGGTGGCTTTGCCGGTATAGCGCTCGACAGCTTGTGCCGCCTGGGCAATAAGCATAAGCAGGCCACCGATGCAGGGGATGCCGCGGCGCTCGGCCTCGAGCATCAGGCCCGTGCGGGCGGGGTTGTAGACAATGTCGATGACGCCCTCGAGCGCATCGAGCCCTTCGAGCGTGCAGGGCGCGTCGGGGCAGTGGGGGAACATGCCGGCAGGCGTGCAGTTGACGAGCAGGGCGGCGTCGGACTGCTGCGCGATGTTGCCGTAGTTGACCTCGCTCGTGCGACCCACGGGTACGACGATGGCGCCTAGGTCTCCCAGCACCATACTTGCCGTGGTACCGGCGCCGCCAGTGGCGCCGAGTACGAGAGCCTTCTTGCCGGCAACCTCAACCCCCAGCTCCTCGACCAGGCACTGAAAACCGAAGTAGTCGGTGTTGTCGCCGCGCAGGCGACCGTCGGGTAGGCGTGTGATGGTGTTGACGTTGCCCATGCGCTCGGCCAGCGGACTCAGCTCGTCCAGATACTCCATGACGGCGCGCTTGTAGGGGATGGTCACGTTGGCGCCCTCCCACTCGTCACCCGTCATAAAAGCCTCAAGATCCTCGGGCTCGCGCTCAAAACGCACGTACTCCAGGCCTGCGAGCTCTTTGTAGATGGTCGGGGTGTAGCTGTGGCTCAGCACGCGGCCCAGCACGCCGTAGGGACGGGTTGCGGCGGTATCGGTCATCTAGAGCACCTCTGTGTAGCTGCCAAAGTAGGTGAAACTCTCGCATACGTCGTCGATCGAGTCGAGCAGGTCGTCGAGGGCCTTGCTGCCAAAGGGGCAGTCCAAGTCAAAGTAGAACATAAACTCAAAGTCGTGGCCGGGGATGGGGCGGCTCTCGAGCTTGATGAGGTTGATGTTGAGTGCGTAGAAGCGCTCGAGCACGCGATAGAGGGCGCCCGGCTCGTTGGCCGTGGTGATCATGAGCGAGGTACGGTTGGCACCGGGATAGACGCGTGGCTCGCGGCTGATGACGACAAAGCGCGTGTAGTTGTTGTCCGAGTCCTGGATGTCGGACTCCAGCACCTCCAGGCCATAGAGTGCCGCGCAGCTGCGCGATGCGATGGCGGCAACATCGGTGCGGTCGGAATTGGCGACCATCTCGGCCGACATGGCGGTGTTGGGGTACTTGGTGGCGTGCAGGTCGTGGGACTCGATAAAGCCCGCACACTGGGCAATGGCTTGGCCGTGGCTGTAAACCTCGCGCACGTCGGCGAGCTTGGTGCCGGGCTTGACGAGCAGATTGTGGTCGATCTTGAGGCGCAGCGAGCGCACGATGTGGAAATCGAACTGGGCGAGCAGGTCGTAGACGGCGTTGACCGATCCGGCAGTTGAGTTTTCGATGGGCAACACGCCAAACTCGCAGAAGCCGTCGCGCACAGCGCGCATAACGCCTTCGAAGGTCTCGAAAAACGCGATGTCGGGCACGTCAAAGAGCTTGCACGCGGCTATCTGGCTATAGGCACCTTCTACGCCCTGGCAGGCAACGGTGGCCGTTTGAGGGAAGGGCGTGTCGGAGGCTGCAGCCGTGGCGTGGGCCTTTTGCGAGACGGTGATGCCCTTGAGCTCGTTGATGTAGCGCTGCTGCTCGGCTTTGCTCATGCTCATGAGGAGACGGAACAGGGTGATGGTCTGCGCCTCGTAGCGCTCGGGCGCGCGGCTGGCGAGGTTGTTGAGTTTTGAGCGCTCGCGGGCGGGGTCAAAGACGGCCTTGCCCATCTCGATTTTTGACTTGGCGACCTCGGTGGCAATGTCCATACGCTCGACAAAGCTGTTGAGGAGCGTGGTATCGATGCCGTCGATGGCCTGTCGGATGTCAGCAAGGTCCATGGGGACCCCTTTCACGTAACGGCTGAGTTGACAGGCAACCCAGGTGAGTCGGGTTAGAGCTGGGCGGCGTCCTCGAGGAGGGCGTCCCAAATCGCGAAGGCGGCGGCTGCCTCGGCTACGGGGACGGCGCGCGGGACGATGCAGGGATCGTGACGGCCGTGGACCGAGAGCTCGGCGTTTTCCATGGCGTCCATGTCCACGGTCTGCTGCTCGCGACCGATAGAGGGCGTCGGCTTCACGGCCATACGCCACATGACGGGTGCGCCGGTGGAGATGCCGCCCAGGATGCCGCCGGCGTTATTGGACTCGACTGCAATCTCGCCGGTCTCGGCATCTACGCGGTACGGATCGTTGTTCTCGCTGCCGCGCATGGCTGCCACCGCAAAGCCCATGCCAAACTCCACGCCCTTTACGGCGGGAATACCAAAGGCGATTTGCGCGATGCGGTTTTCGATGCCATCGAACATGGGGTCGCCGATGCCCGCGGGAAGCCCGTAGATGCCGCACTCCACAATGCCGCCGATGCTGTCGAGTTCGTCGCGCGCGGCCAGAATTTCCTCGCGCATGCGACCGGCTGCGGCTGCGTCGATGCAGGGCAGGTCGTTCGTAAGGATCGCCTTGCGATCGGCCTCGCGATAGACCATGTCGTCCATGGGCAGGTCGGAGATGCCACCGATCTGCGCGACGTGCGCCATGACCTTGATGCCACGGGCCTCGAGCGCCTGCAGTGCGATGCCGCCGGCGATGCATAGGGGGGCCGTCAGACGGCCGGAGAAGTGCCCGCCGCCGGCGACGTCGTGCATGTTGTGGTACTTCACGCGCGCGGGAAAGTCTGCGTGCCCGGGGCGTGGTTTGCGGCGCAGCTCGGAATAGTCTTTGGAGCGCGTGTTGGTGTTCTCGATAATTGCTGCGATGGGTGCGCCAGTGGTGTGTCCATCGACTACACCGGCAATGATATGCGCGGCGTCGGCCTCGCGGCGCTTGGTTGCGGTCTCGTCGCGACCGGGGGCACGACGGTCCAAAAAGGCCTGCAGCGTCTCCTGGTCCACAGCGATGCCCGCGGGGACACCATCGAGCGAGCAGCCGATGGCGGGGGAGTGCGACTGGCCGAAGATGCTTAAGTGCAAAACGTTACCAAAGGTCGAGGACATGCTATTCCTCCTCGAGCGTGACCTTGCCGCCCAGTAGGCGGTAGTGGTCAAAGAAATCGGGATAGGACTTGTTGACGGCCTCGGCGCCGTGGATTACGACCTCGCCGGTGGCACGGCTTGCAGCAATAGCAGCCATCATGGCGATGCGGTGGTCGTTGTGCGAATCGACCTCGCCGCCGGTAAAGGCGTCGACACCCTTGATGATGAGGTCGTCGCCGGCAATGCGCACCTGTGCGCCCAGCGCGGTGAGCTCGCGGGTGGTGGTGGCCAAGCGATCGGATTCCTTGATGCGCAGGCGGGCGCAATCGCGGATGAACGTGCGACCCTGCGCCAACGATGCCACGGCCGAGATTACGGGCACCAGGTCGGGGATGTCGTGCGCGCTCATCTCAAAGCCGGCGAGCTTGTCGGACTGCACGGTGGCGGCGTTGGTGGAGCGCACGATGCGGGCGCCAAAGCGCGAGAGCGCGGCGAGCACGTTGCGGTCGCCCTGTGCGGAGCTCAGCGACACGCCCTCGACGGTGATGGGGTCGGAGCCGATGGCACCGGCGCACAGCCAAAAGGCGGCGTTGGACCAGTCGCCCTCGACGGCCACGCTGCCGGGCGTGCGGTACGAGCCGCTGCTCACGCGGAAGTTCGTGACCTCGGGCTCGCCGTTCTTGGCAGGGATACGCTCGACGTTGACCTCGACGCCGAAGGCCTTCATGGCCTGGATGGTCAGGTTGATATAGGGGCGGCTCTCGATCAGGCCGGTCACCTGCACACAGGAGGGCTGGGCCAGCAGCGGGGCTGCCAGCAACAGGCCGGAGATGTACTGTGAGCTCACGTTGCCCGGCAGGATAAAGGTACCCGGGCGCATGCGGCCGCTTGTCTTGAGCGGAAAGCCGCCCAGACCCTGCAGGTCGCAGCCGGCGGCAATGATCTCGTCCGAGAGCGGGGAGAGCGGGCGGGCGCCCAGACGGCCCTGTCCCACAAAGGTTGCCTCAGCCCCCAGCGCGCAGGCGACGGGCAGCATAAAGCGGAGCGTGGAGCCGCTTTCGCCACAGTCGAGCGTGCCGCCGGCAAGTGCCTTGAGCAGGCCAAACTCAATACTCTTCATGGTGGGATGGACTTGGAAGCCATCATCGACGGTCTCGATGCGGGCACCCAGGGCCGTGAGGCAGCGCACCGTGGCCTCGATATCGGCGCAGGTGGTGTTGCAAGTGACGTGCGTCTCGCCGTTGGCGAGCGCAGCGCAGATGATGAGGCGGTGCGCCATCGACTTAGACGCGATGGCGGGAACGGTGCCCTTGAGCGGGGAGGGGGTGATGCGGGCTAGCATGCGGATGCGTCTCCCTTCTGGCCGAGGCCCTCGGCAATTAAATCATGGAAGGTGGAAAGCGGCGTGCGGTCGATGCTGCAACGGCCAATGTCGTGCGGAATCACCAGATCGATGGTGTCACCGGCGCGTTTTTTGTCGTGCAGCGCCTCGGCAAAAATGGCGTCGGCGGAAAGCTCGCAGCGGGTCTTGAGGCCGTGGCGGGCGCAGAGCTCCTCGATGCGGCCGGGCAGCTCGGCATCGCAAATCCCGTGCAGGGCGGCGGCACGCGTGATAATGCCCATGCCGATCGACACGCAGTTGCCGTGTCCCAGCTCAAAGTGCTCGCAGGCCTCGACGGCGTGTCCGGCGCTGTGTCCAAAGTTGAGCAGCTTGCGCTGGTTGGTCTCGCGCTCGTCGGCAACGACCACGGCGCGCTTGATGTCGATATTGCGGGCGATGATGAGCGCCACGCGAGCCACGTCCTGGTTGAGCAGCTCCAGCGTGAGCGGGGTCTTCTCGAGCTCATTGAAGAGTTCCGGATCGGCGATTACGGCATGCTTGACGACCTCGCCGCAGCCGTCGGCGAACTGCTCGGGCGTGAGGGTGGCCAGGCATCCCACGTCGGCGATAACCACGCTCGGCTGCCAAAAGGCACCGGCGAGATTTTTGCCGGCAGCCAGGTCGATGGCCGTCTTGCCACCGACCGACGAGTCCACCATAGCGAGCAGGCTCGTGGGGATCTGCACAAACTTACAGCCGCGCATGTAGGTGGCGGCCACAAAGCCGGCCACATCGCCCACGACGCCGCCGCCGAGCGCCACGATCACGTCGGAGCGCGAAAGCTCGTGCTCGGCCACAAACTCCAAAATGGCAACATAGGTTTCGGCGCGCTTATGGGCCTCGCCGGCCTCGAAGGTGCAGATGCTCACCTCGTAGCCTGATGCCTCCAGACTCTGCTTAACTGGCATCTGGTAGAGCGGGCCCACGTTGGTGTCCGTCACGATGACGGCCTTGGTGCCGCCGGCAGTGGCGCGCACGAGCGGTCCCGCCTGCTCCAGCAAAAACGTGCCTACATGCACCTGGTAGGGGCGTGCGGTGTCGATATCGATGGTAATCGCCATAAGCTTCGGTCCTTTCGACCTGGCGTGATAGGTGGTCTAGTGGGAGGCCTCGTCGTCGAGCGCGCGCTTAATGCGGTCGCCCTCGGCAAGGAGATTCTCCAGATAGCGCTGGTCGCGGTCCTTAAGGGCGCGGCTGTAGGCGCCAAGCGACTCGATCAGATGGTCGATCTCGAAGGCGAGCGCGTTGGCGTCGTCGATCATGAGCTCGGACCACATTTGCGGGTTGAGGTGCGCCACGCGGGTGAGATCGCGGTAGCTACCGGCCGAAAAGCCGTGGTGGACCTGGGCGGTCGGACTCTTTACGTAGGCGTTGGATACCACGTGCGCAAGCTGGCTCGTGAAGGCGATGACGCGGTCGTGCTCGGCGGCGCTGGTCACGCTGAACTTGCCAAAGCCCAAGGGGCGCACCATCTCGCGCACCTGGCCCAAAAGCTCCAGCTTGAGCGCATCGTCCACTGCGGGCGGCACGAGCACGAGCGGCGCGCCCTGGAACAGGTCGGCGCGGGAGTGCGCATAGCCCGAGTACTGCGTGCCCGCCATGGGGTGCGCGCCCACAAAGTAAAAGCCGTGCTCGCGGGCAAGCTCAAAGGCCCGCTCACACACAATGCCCTTGACGCCCACGGTGTCGATCACCACAGGACCCATGATGGCGTCGGTGTCGGTGGCGTCGGCGAGTGCCTGTGCATGCGCCTCGAGCCACTCGATGCAGGCCTCGGGGTAGCAGGCCAGGACGATGATGTCGCATTCGCCGAGTGTCTTGTCGTTGAGCTCTCCGGCGACAGTGCCCATGCTGGCGGCCGTCATGACATCGTCATCGGGGTCCCAGGCCAGCACGCGGACGCCCGCCTGTGCATAGCCGCGGGCAAAGCTACCGCCGATGAGGCCCAGGCCGACGATACCGGCGCACTTGGGGCCGCCCTGGTTAACGCGCGCGTTTCTCACCGTACCCATGGGTTACTCCATGGTCTCTTGGCAGACAACCTCGCGGATGGCTTGGATGCGGCGCATGGTGTCGTCGAATTGATCGGGGGTGAGGGCCTGGGCGCCGTCGGACCAGGCGCGGCTCGGCTCGTCGTGGACCTCGATCTCCAGGCCGTTGGCACCGCAGGCGGTCGCGGCGAGCGCCATGGGCTCAACGTAGCGGGTGTAGCCGGTGGCGTGGCTGGGGTCGGCGACGACGGGCAGGTGCGACAGGTGGTGCAGCACCGGCACGGCGTTGAGGTCGAAGGTATTGCGGGTACGGGTCTCGAAGGTGCGGATACCGCGCTCGCACAGGATGACGTTGTCGTTGCCCTCGCTCATGATGTACTCGGCGGCCATAAGCAGCTCGTCGATCGTGCCGGACATGCCGCGCTTGAGCAGGATCGGGGTCTTGGTCTTGCCGACCTCCTTGAGCAGGGGGAAGTTCTGGGCGTTGCGGGCGCCGATCTGCATGACGTCAATCTTCTTGTCCAAGAAGACCTGCACGTCGCGCGGGTCCATGATCTCGGTGACGATCGGCATGTCGAGCTCGGCAGACGCCTCGCACAGCAGGTCGAGGCCGGCGGGGCCCATACCCTGGTAGGCGTAGGGGGAGGTGCGGGGCTTGTAGGCACCGCCGCGCAGCATCGTGGCGCCGGCGGCCTTTACGCGGCGTGCGATGCGAATGAGGTTCTCGCCCTCGACGGAGCAGGGGCCGGCGATGACTTGGAACTGGTCGCCGCCGATCTTGACGCCGTGGCCGCAGTCGATGACGGAGTCCACGGGGTGGAACTTGCGGTTGGCACGCTTAAAAGGCTCGGAGACGCGCTGCACGCGCTCGACGACATCCATGGACTCGAGCAGGAACGGGTCGATCTTGGTCGTATCGCCCACCAGGCCGATGATGGTCTCGTTCTCGCCGCGCGAGACATCGGTCTTCAGGCCTTTTTTCTCAATCCAGCTGACGATATGGCCGACGGCCTCGTCGCTGGCGCTCTGCTTTAAAATTGCAATCATGGTGTGCCTCTCACCTCGATGGATAACTTTTGCAAAAACGGCCCGCAATGCGAGCCGTGTATATATGGTGCATGAGAGTTTATACTATCTGACTCGCTTTTGCCTTCTAAAGTGGGCCGTTGCGCCGCGTCTCCCACGTAATTGCAAAGCTTTTTCTTTTATTTTGATAGCCCGTGGTGCACTTGGGTATAATGCCAAACGTTGGCCCTATTAGCTCAGGGGATTAGAGCGTCTGCCTCCGGAGCAGAAGGCCGTTGGTTCGAATCCAACATGGGGCACCATCGAACGTAAGACCGTCCGAACCTCGCATGGTCCGGGCGGTTTTTCTTATACCGACGCGACGTGATGGGACGTGGTATGGCAGCAACGGATATCGAGCGCGGACTCTCAACCGCCGAGGTCGAGGAGCGCATCGCCGCCGGTAAAATCAACCGCAACATGGAGCACAAGACCAAATCGGTCAAAGAGCTCATCATCGAGAACCTCTGCACGCTGTTCAATTTGATCAACGTGATCTTGGCGTTCCTGGTCATTTTGACCGGTTCGTTTAAGAATCTGACGTTCCTGTTCGTGGTGTTCCTCAATACCGCTATTGGCGTCATCCAGTCCATGCGTTCCAAGAAGATGGTCGATAAGCTCACGCTGCTGACCTCCAAGAAGGCCATCGCAGTGCGCGACGGCGCCGAGGTGGAGCTCGACCTGGACCAGATCGTGCTCGACGACATCATCCGCCTGGGGCGCGGCGATCAGATTCCCGCTGACGCCGTGGTGGTTTCGGGCGAGGCGCTCGTGAACGAGAGCCTGCTGACGGGCGAGAGCGACCTTATTAAGAAACAGCCCGGTTCCGAGCTCATGAGCGGCAGCTTTATCGACTCGGGCCTGCTGCGC
This sequence comes from Collinsella sp., assembly GCA_048430645.1. Taxonomy (GTDB): domain Bacteria; phylum Actinomycetota; class Coriobacteriia; order Coriobacteriales; family Coriobacteriaceae; genus Collinsella. Next base: position 73,811 of record DBFOME010000020.1, read on the forward strand.
GCCCGCGTGATCCATGTCGGCGCCGACAACTACGTGGCCAAAATCAATAACGAGGCCAAGTACGTCAAAAAGGTCAATTCCGAGATCATGAACGCGCTTAACGCCATCGTGCGCTTTGCGAGTATCATCATGATCCCGCTCGGTTTGGCGTTGTTTGCCTCGAGTGTGAGCGAGCTGTGGGATGCCGCGGGAACCCCGGGCGATAGCGCGCTTTCGTGGTGCTTCTCCGAGCTGTTGGCTGGTCATGTGCCTTCGTCGGCGCTGCTGTCCACGGTGGGCGCCCTGCTGGGCATAATTCCGCAAGGCCTGGTGCTGCTGACTTCGTCGGTGCTCGCCATCGCCACGGTGCGCCTGGCGCGTCGCAAGGTGCTGGCACAGCAGCTCTACTGCATCGAGACGCTCGCGCGCGTCGACGTGCTGTGCCTGGACAAGACGGGCACCATTACCTCGGGTCGTATGGAGGTCGAGGGCACGTATCCGCTGCCGGTTGAGGGCGTGAGCCTAGGCGCCGGCTCGGACGAGGCGACCGTTCCCGTCGATACCACGGTGCTCGATTTTGCGCTGGCTAACGTCGCGCGTGCGACTTCGGCCGATGCCAACGAGACCTGCCAGGCGCTTCTCAACTATTACGCCGATCGCCCGGTCGAGGTGTCCGAGCCGCTTTCGGTCATTCCGTTCTCGTCCTCCAAAAAGTGGAGCGGCGCGTCGTTTGCGCAGGGCTCCTATGTGATGGGTGCGGCGCAGTTTGTGCTTTCTGATCGTGTGTTTTCTCAGGTCGAGAATCGTGTCGCTGAGCTTGCCGATACCTGCCGCGTGCTCGTGGTGGCGCGCGTGGACGGCTTTACGCCCGATGGCGATATGGTGGGCGAGGCCGAGCCCGTGGGCTTTGTGACCATCCGCGATGAGATTCGTACCTCGGCGGCCGAGACCATCGGCTACTTTAACGAGCAGGGCGTGACCCTCAACGTGATCAGTGGCGACGACCCGCGTACGGTGTCGTCGATCGCGCGCGTGGTGGGCGTGCCGGGGGCGGACGCTTATGTGGACGCTACGACGCTCGATACGCCGGCCAAGCTCGATGCCGCAGTGGATCGCTACCACGTCTTTGGCCGTGTGACCCCGCAGCAGAAGCGCGAGCTCGTGCAGGCGCTCAAACGCCGCGAGCACACCGTGGCCATGACGGGCGACGGCGTCAACGACGTGCTGGCGCTCAAGGAGGCCGACTGCTCCGTCGCCATGGCGGCCGGTTCCGATGCCGCGCGCAACGTGGCCGAGATCGTACTCGTCGACAACGACTTTGCCTCGATGCCCGCCGTGGTGGCCGAGGGCCGTCGTTCCATCAACAACCTGCAGCGTTCGGCCTCACTGTTCCTGACCAAGACGCTGCTCTCGATGGGCCTGGCGGCGCTGTGCATCGCGTTGCCGCCGTACCCCTTCGAGCCCATCCAGATGACGCTCATCAACTTCTTCTGCATCGGCGCGCCGGGCTTTGTGTTGGGCCTGGAGCCCAACAATGCTCGCGTGATGGGGTCGTTCCTGACGAACGTACTCAAGCGTGCACTGCCGGCGTCGATTGCGGTCATTTTGGCTGCGGCACTCGATATCTTTGTGGCGCGCGTGTTTGGCTTTAGCCAGCTCACGCTGTCTACGATGTGCCTGCTTACGTCGTGCGCGGCGAGCGTCAGCCTAATCTGGCGCATCTCGCAGCCTCTCACGCCCTTACGTGTGGTGCTCTTTGTGTTTGTAGTCGCCGGCATCCTGGTGGGCGTTATCGGATTCCCGGAGCTGCTGTCTATTGCCAACCTGTCGATGGGCCAGATGGTTATCTTGGCTGTTATCGTGGTCTTTACCTGCTCGGTGTTCTTTAAGCTCGCCACGATGATGGATTCGCTCAAGCCGCGTCGTCGTCATGCCGCAACTGGTTTTGGCCGTGGTGTGCGCGTCCACCTGGGTCGCGGTGGCGGCAAGGTGAGCTCGACGGGTTCGACGGCCGAGCGTTTTGCCAAGCGCATCGCCGCCGACATGGCGCAGCGCCGCGAAGATCGCACCGCTCGCGAGGCCGAGGCCCGCGCACTCGAGGGCGTGGCCCAGGCCCAGCCCAAGAAAAAGAAGAGTGCCGGAGCCAAGCGCTCTCGCGTGACCAAGTCCGCCCAAGGCATCAAGGTCTCGATGCCAAGCAAAAAGAAGAAGTAGCTACGCGCCCTGGCGATGTTGAATTGGTGCCTTGTTCCTGTGGGGCCGTGGCGATGTTATGCTCTAACCTCGATTGTTTGAATTGCTTCGAAAAGAGGATGCCGTGATCTGCCCGCATTGCCTTAAGACTATCGAGGACGGCGCCTCGTTCTGCCCCTACTGCAACGCCTATGTGGGTCCGGGCGATGGCCCCGAGCACACCGAGTTCGTGTTCTGTGAGGGCTGCGGTGCCCGTCTTTCTCCGCATGATCGTACGTGCCCCAAATGCGGACGCCCCGCTCCGGGTATCCTCTCCGAGGACGCGGCCGCATCCGACCTGGCAGCGGGCCGCACGGCGGGCTTTCCGCGCCTAACGCAAGAGCAGATCGATACCGAGGTGCCGCATGCGCCTGCCTCGGCTGCCGCGGTTCTTTCGGACGCCGCCGATCCTAACGAGACCTGCGTGCTGCCGGCTTTCGATAAGGATTTCGGTATTCCCAAGGTCGATATTCCCACGCCCGTTTCCCTGCATGACGATGCTCAAAAACCCAAGCGCAAAGTGCATCCCGACGAGGACGCCTATCACAAGCACAAGCGTCATATCCCCAAGCCGCTCATCGTCATCGCGGTCCTTGCTGTCGTTTGCGGCGGTGCCTATTGGTTCGTGACGACCGATCCCATGGGTGTTATGCCCGGCTTCTATGACCAGTTTGGCCAGGCCGCGCAGACGACCTTCCCTACGCGCCAAAAGGGTGAGGCGACTGAGGACGATACCAAGCAGGACGATTCTGCCGAGGTGGTCCAGGAAGAAACCGTGCTCACCGATGATCAGCTCTATACCAGGCTCGACGGTCTGTATCAGACCATCGTGTCCTACGGTGACGAGGACCAGATCGGCGAGGTCATCGATTCTTTTAACAACGGCTATCTTCGAACGCCGCTGTCCACCCGTCAGGAGCTGTCGCAGAGTGCCTACGCCCTGCGCGACCAGATCAAAAAGACGCAAGATGAGCTCAACAACCTTAAGTATCAGGACGATACGGTCTATGCGGACGACATCGCCCACTTAAAGCAGCTTGCCGAGTGGATGTATGAGCGCGTCGACGTGATTTGCCAGAGCTGGGACATCTCGCTGGCCATTCCCGATGGCGAGTCGATGAGTTCCCACCAAAGCGAGATCCTGGCGCCCATCGCGCAGAGTGGCAACAGCGCGCTGAACCAGTACGACGCCAATGTGGGTTCCTGGAAGCCGCAGCAGCGTTCCTAAAATTAGTTCGCCATAGTCGGCATAACCTACGTGCGCAATTGATGTAAGCGCATGCTTATTGCTACAATTCGTACAAATATGCTTTAAACGCACGAGGAAGGAACCACATGTTTGGTTTTAAGAAAGAGCTCTACACGCCTGAGTATCAGCTTGCCGGCGACGAGTGCGCCGTTATCGAGACGTCGAAGGGTACCATCAAGGTCAAGTTTGACGGCGAGGGCGCTCCCATTCATGTCGCGAACTTCTGCGAGCTTTCCACGATGGGTTTCTATGATGGCCTTAAGTTCCATCGCTATGTGCCCGGCTTTGTCATTCAGGGCGGCGACCCCAATACCCGCGATATGTCCGGCGCCGACGTCGCTGCCGGTCTTGAGGGCCCCGACGGCATGCCCGGTACCGGTGGCCCCGGCTACTGCATCAAGGGCGAGTTTGCCACCAATCCGCGCAACAGCCATGTCGATGGCGCCCTTGCCATGGCACGCTCCATGGATCCCGATTCCGCGGGTTCGCAGTTCTACTTCTGCTTGGGTGCCCAGCATAACCTCGATTCCGGTTACACCGTCTTTGGTACCACGGTCGAGGGTCTCGATGTGATTTCGCAGCTGCGTGCCGGCGACGAGATCGTCCATGTCGAGATCGTTCACGAGTAAAGGGGATTTCCTTGAATAGCCAGCTGATCCAACAGGGCCGTGCCGCTTACCGCGCGGGTGATTTTTCCGCTGCAGCCCAGATGCTTGGGGCGGCAAAAACTCCCGATGAGATTATGGGCGAGGCCGATCACCTTCGTGGCAACGCCTTGATGCACCTGGGCATGTATGCCGAGGCCGCCGAGGCCTATGCCGCCGCCCTCAACGACGGCACCTATGGCAAGCGCGGCGCGCTGCTCACCAACCGCGGCAAGGCACTCGCCGCCGTGGGCGACTACACGACGGCCGCTCAGGCGTTCTCTGCCGCTACGCAGGACGCTTCTTATGCCACGCCGTTCAAGGCCTATCTGGGCCTGGGTAACGCGCTGTTCCAGTCGGGCGACTATGCCAACGCGGGTACTGCTTTCCGTCAGGCTGCCATCGACGGCGCCAATCCGGCTCCTGCCGCCGCACTCGGCGAGCTCGGTCGTTGCTTCATTAAGCTCGGCCGTCCGGCGGATGCCGTGGAGACCTACCGTACGGCTATCGACTTTGCCGGCCCCCGCGACGACACGCGTGCGCTCAACGCCGGCATGGGTCAGGCGCTTTCTGCCGCCGGCCGTCCCTCCGACGCACTCGACGCCTTTAACGCCGCTACTGCCGATGGTATCTACCAGCTCACCTCCGAGCAGGCCGATGAGCTTGCCCGCGTGCACGATTCGCTTGCCGCGCTGTCTGCCCAGACGGCTATGGCCACGGCTCCGGCGCCCGCGATGGACGCTCCTGCCGTCGATCCGCTCGATCCTACGGGCGCGACCGGTCAGTTTATGCCCGATCCCTCGGACACCGGCTTCTTTACGCTGTCCGAGTCCGAGATGGTCCAGCAGGACCGTCAGGATCGTAAGCAGGCCAAGGTCCGTCGTCGCCACCGCCACACGGGTCTCAAAGTCTTCATCGTGCTGCTTCTGCTCATTTTGATCGCCGTGGGCGGTCTGGGCTTTGCCTACACGCGCGGCTTTGGTTTCCCGTCCCAGGAATCTGTCGTTTCCGATCTGTTCCAGGCTGCCGGCGACGGTGACACGGCAAAGGCCGAGTCTTGCCTGGCCTCGAGCCTGTCCGAGGACGCTAAGTCGATGATCATCTCCTCGATTCCGCAGGGTGCCACTGTGTCCGTCGAAGGCATGGATCAGTCCATGACCGAGACGACCGCTAAGGTGAAGGCATCGCTGTCCAAGGGCGGCGAGCAGGAGTACACCGTCAAATTCGTGCGCTCCGACAACCATATCGGCTGGGCCGTTTCCTCGCTCGATATGGATTTCTCGGCTGCTGACAACCAGTAGTGACCTTATGGGATTTAGCTTTGCCCGGCGCTTCACCGCAAGTGAGGTGCCGGGCTTGCGCTAGTATGATGAGCTAGTAGTTTTCCAGCAATCATCCAACACATCAGGAGTTGCGTTGTTTTCTTTGATGGATATGTTCTTCGGTAGCTATGCGGGCGATCTTGCCATCGACCTCGGCACCGCCAATACGCTTGTCTCCGTGCGCGGCAAGGGCATCGTCATTCGCGAGCCCTCTGTAGTCGCCATCGACAAGAACGACGAGCGCATCCTGGCGGTCGGTATCGAGGCAAAGCGCATGCTCGGCCGTACGCCCGGCAACATCGTGGCCGTTCGTCCCCTGAAGGACGGCGTCATCGCCGACTTCGATGTTACAGAGGCTATGCTTCGCTACTTTATCGACAAGGCGTCCGAGAAGCGCTATCCGTGGACCCCGCGTCCGCGCGTTGTCGTCTGCGTTCCCTCCGGTGTCACGTCGGTCGAGAAGCGTGCCGTCTTTGAGGCCACGATCCAGGCCGGCGCTCGCCAGGCCTATCTGATCGAAGAGCCTATGGCCGCCGCTATCGGCGCCGACCTGCCCGTCGAGGAGCCTACCGGCTCCATGGTCATCGACATCGGTGGCGGTACCACCGAGGTTGCCGTTATCGCTATGGGCGGCATCGTCGTCTCGCAGTCCATCCGTATTGCCGGCGACGAGTTCGATCAGGCCATCCTCACGCACGTTCGCGATGCCTACAACTTGGCCATCGGCGAGCGTACGGCAGAGGACATCAAGATCAAGGTCGGCTCCGCCGTGCCGCTCAAGGACGAGCTCGACGTCGAGGTCAACGGCCGCGACGTGATCACCGGTCTGCCCAAGACCGTGCGCATCGAGAGCGAGGAGATTCGTCGCGCACTCAACAAGCCGCTCGACGAGATGGCCAAGGCCGTCAAGGACGCGCTCGACGCTACGCCTCCCGATCTTGCCTCGGACCTTATGTACTACGGCATTTTGCTGACCGGTGGCGGCGCGCTGCTGCGCGGTCTCGACGTGCGCCTGCGCGATGAGACCGGCGTTTCGGTCAACGTCAGCCCCACGGCGCTCGATAACGTTGTTAACGGCTGTGCCCGCGTGCTCGAGGCCAATGCGTTTGATGGCGGCTTCGTCCAGACCAATGCTTAATTTCCAAAAGGTGGATTCCATTTGGCACGATCTTCGGGTTTCTCCACAAATCTGAATACCAAGCGACAATCAACGGGTATGCGCCCGTTGATTGTTTTCAGCCTGATTTCGGTGTTGCTGCTCACGTTTTATATTCGTGAGGGCGAGGCTGGGCCGATTCATGCCGTGCGTTCGGGCGTAACGACGATTACCTCGCCGGTGCGCTTTGTGGGTTCGGCTGTGGCGGCTCCCTTCAATGCCATCGGCAACGTGTTCTCTAACCTTACGGCGTCGCAGGACACGCTCGACGAGCTTAAGAAGCAAAACGAGGAACTGACCTCTAAGGTTGCCGAGCTCTCCGAGTCTCAAAAGACCGCCGAGCGTCTGAAGGGGCTGGTCGGCCTGCAGTCGACCTACAACCTCAAATCGACCGCTGCTCGTATCGTTGGTGCCTCGGGCGATGCCTGGACCTCGACCGTAACCATCGACAAGGGCTCTGCCGACGGCCTTACCATCAACATGCCCGTGACGAGTTCTGCCGGTGTTATCGGTCAGATTATCGAGGTATCGGCCAAGACCTCTACCGTGCGCCTTATTGGCGACGAGAACTCGGGTGTGTCCGCCATGGTACAGGACACGCGCGCCCAGGGCATGCTGCAGGGTCAGGCTGACGGCACGTTGCGTCTTGAGTACGTGAGCGTCGACTCCGATGTTAAGGTTGGCGACATCATCGTGACCTCGGGCATTGGCGGTGTATTCCCCAAGGGTCTACCGCTCGGCACCGTCTCGTCGGTTGAGAAGTCGGCAAACGACGTGTACTACACCATTGTGGTGCGCGCTCAGACCACGGCCGAGAACAACGAGGAAGTGCTGGTCATCACCTCGCTGACCGACGAACAGTCGGCCTCGGATGAGGACGTGAGCACGGCCAACAGCACGCCGCAGGGAACGTCGCGCGATGCTGCGACCAAGACGAAGGACGAGAGCTCGGATGACAGTTCCGACACGTCCGAGACGACCGATTCTGGCTCGAGCGAATAGGGGGCATGTCCATGGATCTACACGAGCAGGGGATGAGCTCCCGCACGTTTGTAATCGCCGCCATTGTGTGTGTGCTGCTGCAGGCGGGCCTGGCACCGCAGATCTCCATTGCGGGAGGTCGCGTCAACTTCATGATTATCCTGGTGTGCCTAAGCGTGTTCTCGGGCGACCCGACCCGTGCCGTCGTGTGCGGTTTTTGCAGCGGCTTGTTCTATGACCTGTCCGCTGCCGTGCCGGTGGGCGTTATGTCGCTCCTGCTGACCGTGGGTTCTTTTGCCCTGGTGCACAGCGCCGTCGGTCAGACGGGCGGTACCCCGAGTGCGCGCGGCGTCACTGTGGGCGCCTTCGCGCTCGTCATTAATGTGATCTACAGCATCGTCTTGCTGTTTATGGGTTTGGAGACGAGCTTTGTCGTGGCGATCTTCGGCCATGCGCTGCCGTCCTCGATCCTGACGGGTCTGGTTGCCATTCCGTTTTTGATGTCCGGCGTCGTGCCGCAGTCCGGCTATGGATTCTCCGCACGTGGCGGACGCCAGACGGGTATGCGCTTTAAGCCCAAGACCCGTAAGCTCAAATAGGGGAGGCCCGTAGATGTCTTCCCAGATGACGGTTATTATCGCCGGTATCGTGCTGGTTGTGGCCATCGTGGTCGCGCTGGTCATCATGCGTCGTGGCGATTCCCGTTTTACCTACGATACGCAGCATGGAACGGCCCCGCGCGCCACCGAGGGCGAGGGCAATACCGCGGTGACCGCCTTTAAGGGCCGCTTTTCCATCCTCACCACGGGTGTGGGCGCGATGTTTGCGGCGCTCGCCGTCAAGCTGTGGGGCATGCAGATGGTCTCATCTGACTATTACGAGAAGCAGGCCAATAGTAATCAGACTCGCACCGTTACAACACCCGCTGTGCGCGGTCGCATCCTCGACCGCAATGGCGTGGCGCTTGTCCAGAACCGTCCCTCACTTGCTGTCGTGGCCTACCGCGACCTTGCCGAGGATGAGGTTCTGGTTCGCCATCTTGCCAACGTGCTTGGAATGCCTTACGTGGCGGTCCTTCGCAATATTCAGGACAATACAGAGGGCGCTCAGAGCCTGCATACCATCGCGACGGACGTCCGTCGCTCCACGGTTGCCTATATCAAGGAACACGCCGGCGAGTTCCCGGGCGTCAAGATTGCCGAGCGTACCGAGCGTCAGTATCCATATGGCGAGACGGCATGCCATATCTTGGGCTATACCGGCACCATTACCTCCGAGCAGCTCGAGGCCCAGAATAAGAAAACCTCTGGCGATGATGATGCTTCTGCTGGCAAGATTACGTACCAGTCGGGCGATATCGTGGGCCAGGCGGGCGTTGAGAGCTACTACGAAAACCTGCTGCAGGGCATTCGTGGCGAGCAGACCGTCAAGGTCGATGCCTCGGGCAATGTGACCGGTCAGGCCGGCGCCGTGCCCGCGAAGGCCGGCTCCGACATTAAGCTCACGCTCGACCTTAAGATTCAGCAGGCCTGTGAGACGGCGCTGGCGAGCGCTATCGAGCTTGCCAAGACCACTGGCTACAGCAATGCCGGCAACGGCGCAGTGGTGTGTCTCGATCCCAACAATGGCGAGATCCTGGGCATGGCGAGCGAGCCCAAGTTCGATCCGTCCGTCTTTATCGGCGGTGTCTCAAATGACGTGTGGACCGAGCTCAATGATGACAAGGGTTCGCACCCGCTGCTCAACCGCGCCATTAGCGGACAGTACATGTCGGCCTCGACCATCAAGCCGCTCTCGGCACTGGCCGGTCTTGAGTTTGGAACCTACACGTCGGGGCAGACGACCAACTGCACGGGTTATTGGACGGGTCTGGGCAAGTCGTGGGGCAAGTACTGCTGGCTGCATTCCGGCCACGGCACCATGACGCTGCAGTCGGGTATCGCCAACTCGTGCGACCCCGTCTTCTACGACATGGGCAAGGCGTTCTTTTATGACGAGAAACATTCCGAGGGCCTGCAGGAGGTCTTTCGTCGCTGGGGTCTAGGCAAGACCTGCGGTATCGATCTGCCGAGTGAGGGCGCGGGCCGTATTCCCGATGCCGAGTGGAAAGAGTCGTACTTCACCGACGCATCTGCCGAGGACCGCAAGTGGAATGCCGGCGATATGACCAACATTGCCATCGGTCAGGGCGACATCCTGGTGACGCCCCTGCAGATGGCGTGTGCCTATATGGGTCTTGCCAACGGCGGCAAACAGTACGTGCCTCACGTGTTTTTGTCTGCCGTGTCGCGCGATGGCGACGGCGATGCCTATAAGTACAACGGCAAGGGCAAGAAGAAGCGCCTGGAGGCCAAGATCAACAGCGATTCGGATTTGGCTCTTGTTCGCAACGGCATGCACGACGTGATTTACACGGCATCGACGTCCCTGGCGGCGCACTTTGGTACCCTGACGCCGCAGGTATACGGCAAGTCGGGCACGGGCGAGAAAAGCGGCGAGGACGAATACGCTTGGTTCTGCGCCTATGCACCGGCCGATAATCCCAAGTATGTCATCGCTACCGTCCTGGAGCAGGGCGGCGGCGGCTCAGATACCGCGATGCATGTCGTGCGCGACGTGCTCGGTGTGATTTATGACGAGCCCGATACCTCTTCGGCCTCGGGCGATTCTTCGGTTCGATAGGAGGTTGCGATGGATTTTTCTCCGGCGGATCTGTTCCGTTCAACCAAGACCGGCTCTCGTAGCAGCCTGGACCGCGTCAACAAGCAACTTTCGGCCTCGCGCGGCACGTTTCGCCAAAAGGTCCATATCGGTGTGCTCGTGGCTACAGTGGCGCTCGTCGCCTACGGTGCCATCATTATCTGGTCGGCTTCGCAGTTTAAGGCCGATGCTTCGTTCTCACGCCATCTGCTGGGAATTGGCATCGGCACGGTGCTGGCGGTGCTGGTCTGGCGCTCCGACCTGCGCGGTATTTCCAATTTCTCGACGGCGTTGCTCGTCATCGACCTGATCGTGATCCTCTCGCCCAAGATTCCGGGTCTGTCCTATACGGGCGGTCTGGGCATGACGGGCTGGATCAAGATTCCCGGTATCGGCTTGACGTTCCAGCCGGTTGAGCTTGCCAAGCTCATCACCATCTTCTTTATTGCTACGCTTGGCTCGCAGTATAACGGTCGCATCGATACCGTTCGCGACTACGTCAAGCTCTGCGGCATGCTGTCCATTCCGTTTTTGGCCGTCGTTGCCATGGGTGACCTGGGCTCGGGCCTGGTCGTGCTGGTTTCGGGCGCCATCGTCATCTGCATGAGCGGTGCACGCCGCGAATGGGTGCTGTCGACCCTGGCCCTGCTCGTGGGCCTGGTGGCCCTCGTCCTGGCGCTTGATTCGGTCTTTGATTCGTTGCTCGGCCACGATGTGCTCATCAAGCAGTATCAGATGAACCGTCTGAAGGTCTTTATCGACCCCGATAATGCCGATTCGGACGATGCCTACAACCTGCAGCAGTCGCTTATCGCCGTTGGCTCGGGCGGCTTCTTTGGTAAGGGCCTGGGGCATGCGACGCAGTCGGCCGGCGGCTTTCTGCCTGAGTTCCACACCGACTTCGTCTTCGCCTTCCTGTCCGAGACCTTTGGCTTTTGCGGTTCCTTTTTGCTCCTGTGCCTCTACGTGCTGCTGATCTTTTCGACGATTCGCGTCGCCTTTAAGTGCGAGTCGCTGTTTTTGCGTCTTTCGTGTGTGGGCATCGTTGGCATGTGGGCGTTCCAGACTTTCGAAAACATCGGCATGTGCATCGGCATGATGCCGATTACCGGTATTCCGCTACCGTTTATTAGCTTCGGTTCGTCTTCGATGATGATTCAGCTGCTGACGGTGGGTATCGTACAATCCATATGGCGGCATCGTTCGGGCGCCGCGTAACCGCTGGAGGGGTTTGCTATGAAAATTCCCGTAGATAAGCTGACCCGCGCTTTTAAGATGGGCGCGTCCGTTAAGAAGGATTCCGATACGCCGGTGCGCGTCTCGGTCTATCTGGATTCGTCCGCCTCGCGCTTTCTGGCCGAGACGGTGCGTGACGCCTTTGTGCCGCAGACGACCTCGGGCATTGTGCGCGTCGAGCGTCTGGGGGAGGAGCGAATTGCTCCAAAGACCGATACCGATGTGGTGCTGGTGCTCTCGTGTGGTTCCGACCGCTTGGAGAGTGCCGTGCAGGAGCTCGTGATCGCCGGCGCGCCCGTGTGCGTGCTTGCCGAGTCTGCTGTGGAGGTGCCGTTTATCGAGGAGTCCACGCCCATGCTCGGCGTGGTAGCGGCAATCGATAAGACGTATCTGCTCGAGACGCTTGCCCGCTGGATTCTCGATCGCACCGACAAGGAAACGGCTTTTGCGGCGAACTTTGCCTTCATGCGCATCGCGGCGGCCAACCGTATCATCACCTCGTGCGCGCTCACCAATATGGCGACCGGTGCACTGGTGTTTTTGCCGGGCGCCGATTATCCCGTTATGGCGCTGGCGCAGGTGGGCATGCTCTTTGAGCTCGCTGCCGTCTTTGGACGCGGCATTAAACCCGAGCGTGGCTACGAGGTCGCGGGCGTGCTTGCCGGCGGTCTTGTGATCCGCGCGGTCACCCGCGCGCTCGTCAAGCAGACGCCGCATATTGGGTTTGCCGTCAAGGCGCTCACTGCTGCCGCGGGCACCTATGGCATGGGCCGTGCGCTCGTTTCGCTCTACGAGCGCGATGTCGACTACAGCTGTGCCAATGAGGTGGTCACTGCCACGTTTTCCCGCGTTCGCGATCTTGTGACCACGGTCGCGGGCGCTACCCGTCCTATGGCGTCCTACCAGGACGCATCAGATCTCGCTGCTTAGGGGTTTTCCGTTGCGCGTTCCGTACCAAGATTGTTTTCATTTAATTGAGCCGTTGCTCGCCAAGGTCGAGAAGCCGAGCCGCTATATCGATCACGAGTGGGGCACGCTTTCCAAGGCCGATGCCGACTACCGTTGCTGCCTGATCTACCCGGATGTGTACGAGGTTGGTCTGCCCAACCAGGGCATCGCCATCCTCTACAACATCCTTAACCAGGCCGAGGGCATCTCCTGCGAGCGCGGCTATGTGCCGTGGCCCGATATGGGCGACGCCATGCGCGAGGCGGGTATTCCGCTGCTATCGCTCGAGGGTGCAGCGCCGGTCGCTTCGTTTGATATCGTCGGTCTGCATGTGCCGCACGAGATGGCGGTGACGAACTTCCTCGAGGCTTTGGACCTCGCTGGCATTCCGCTGTTAGCGGCCGACCGAGGTGAAGACGACCCAATCATCATCGCCGGCGGTCCCTCGGTGTACAACCCCGAGCCGTACGCGGCCTTCTTCGATGCCATCCTCATCGGTGAGGGCGAGGAATCGCTGCTCGAGACCTGCCAGCTGCATCGCCGCCTGCGTGACGAAGGGGTCCCGCGCGCGCAGATTGTCGAGCAGCTTGCATCCATTGCCGGCAACTACGTGCCGTCGCTCTATGAGGTTCGTCATGACGAGCCCTGCTCGCCGCATGGCTACACCGTGCCACGTGAGGGCAAGGATGCGCCGACCGTGGTCTACAAGCGCGTCGTCGAGGATTTCGGCGCCACGAATCCGCTGTCGCAGTCGTGCGTGCCCTATGCGCAGCTGGTTCACGACCGCCTGTCTATCGAGATCCTGCGCGGCTGCGCCCGCGGCTGTCGTTTTTGCCAGGCCGGCATGACGTATCGCCCGGTGCGCGAGCGCTCGGCCGACCAGATCGTCTCGTCGGTGATTCAGGGCCTGGAAAAGACTGGCTATGACGAGGTGTCGCTGACCTCGCTCTCCACGACCGACCACTCCTGCATTCGCGACGTGCTCGGCAGGCTCAACCGTCGCCTGGAGGATACGGGTATTCGCGTGTCTATTCCGTCGCAGCGCCTGGATTCGTTTGGCGTGGATATGGCCGAGTCGGTCGCCGGCGAAAAGAAGGGCGGACTAACGTTCGCGCCCGAGGCCGGCAGCCAGCGCATGCGCGACATCATTAACAAGAACGTGACCGAGGAGGACCTGGACCGTGCGGCCAAGGCGGCCTTCGAGGCCGGTTGGAACCGCATGAAGCTCTACTTTATGATGGGCCTTCCCGGCGAGCGCGATGAGGACATCGTGGCCATCGCCAATCTGGCCGATCACGTGCTGGAGCTCGGTCGTTCCGTGGTGCCCAAGGCTCGTCGCGGCTCGATCTCGGTGTCGATCTCGGTTTCGGTCTTTATCCCCAAGGCTGCCACGCCGTTCCAGTGGTGCCCGCAGCTCGACTACGACGACGTCAAGCGTCGCCAGAAGCTGCTTATCACGAGCGTTCGCAACCGTGCCGTCCGCGTGCATTACCACGATGCCGAGACCTCGCTCATCGAGGCCGCGCTTTCCCGCGCCGGTCGTGACATGACGCCCGTCATCATCGATGCTTGGCGCTCGGGCTCTCGCTTTGACGCCTGGGTAGAGCATTTCTCGCTCGATAACTGGAAGGAAGCTGCTGCCAAAAACGGCATCGACCTCAATGAGCTCGTGCACCTGCCCTACGAGTTGGACTGGCGCCTGCCGTGGGAGCACGTGAGCCCCGGCTGCACGCGCGGCTTCCTCGAGCGCGAGTACCGTCGCTCGCTCGAGGGCGTCACGACTCCCGACTGTACCCGCACGTCGTGCACCGGCTGCGGGATCTGCCCCACGCTCCACGCCAAGAATGTATTGATGGGTGATCGCGCATGAGTGAGCGCCTGACCGACAACCCCTCGCTCTTTAGACTTCGTGTTCGCTATGGCAAGCGCGATCGCCTTAAGTACCTGGGCCATCTCGAAGTAATCCATACCATTGAGCGCATCGTGCGCCGTGCGGGACTTCCCTATGCCGTCACGCAGGGCTTCTCTCCGCACATGCGCGTGGGCTTCTCTTCGGCGCTGCCGGTGGGTACGTCGTCGACCTGCGAGTGGTATGACCTGTTTATGACCGAGTTCGTGGCGCTCGACGAGGCGTTTGGGCGCCTGGCTGCGGCGTCTCCGGCCGATCTGGCGCCCATCGAGGCGGCGTACATCGACGTGCGCACGCCGGCGTTGACGGCGCAGCTCACGCGCCTGTCGTATCGCATCGACCTGCACTTGGATCCCGAGGCGCCCGTAAGCGCCGACGAGGTGCGTCGTGCGATCGACACGCTGCGCGCGGGCCACGGCATCGACTACGCGCGCGGCAAAAAGAGCAAGCGCTTGGATTTGGATCACACGCTCGTGGGCTATGAGCTCACGGCGGGGGAGCGCCCGGACCATTTGGTGCTCATGCTCGACACCCATGCCGACAACGAGGGCTCCATGCGTCCGGAAATTTTGCTTTCTGCTGCTGATGTTTTGTTGCAGGGCTTGACCCCGGGCGTGGATGCACCTATTGTTTCCACCGGTATGCAAGACCTCGTGACCATCTGCTCCTACGATGTCGAGCGTCAGAATCAAGCATGCGAGGACGACGAGGGCCGACTCGTCAGCCCCATACCTGTGCGAACTTGTGGATTTGCTCCACATACTCGTTGACGGGGGTATTTTCGCCTGCTACTATATTCGGCTGTTGCACTAACTGATGCATGAAGGGCAAGTAAACATGTACGCAATCGTTAACACGGGCGGCAAGCAGTACAAGGTCGCCACCGACGATGTCATCACCGTCGAGAAGATCGAGGGCAATGAGGGCGACAAGGTCACCCTGCCGGTTATCTTCCTCAACGATGGTAAGAAGATCGTCACCGATCCCGACAAGCTGGCCAAGGCCAAGGTTACCGCTCAGATCGTTGAGCAGTTCAAGGGCGAGAAGCAGCTGGTCTTCAAGTTCCACAAGCGCAAGCGCTATCGTCGTCTGAAGGGTCACCGTCAGCAGCTCACCAAGCTGAAGATCGTGAAGGTTCAGGCTACCTCCCGCGCCAAGAAGGCTGTCAAGGCAGAGGCTGAGGCTGTTGCCGAGGCTCCCGTCGCCGAGTAGATTACACTCGTAACGAAAGAGTAGGTATACACAATGGCACACAAAAAAGGACTCGGTTCCTCCCGTAATGGCCGTGACTCCCGCGGTCAGCGCCTTGGCACGAAGCGCTATGCCGGCCAGACGGTAACCACGGGCACGATTCTCGTCCGTCAGCACGGCACGCACATCCACCCGGGTGAGAACGTTGGCCGTGGTAAGGACGACACGCTGTTCGCGCTGGTCGACGGTACCGTTGAGTTCCACAAGGGTATCAAGCACAGGGTCAGCGTACGCCCGCTCGCGAACGCGTAATTCACCCTTCATAGAGCACATATGTGGGAGGCACTTGAGTTTTAGGATTCAAGGGTCTCCCTCTTTTTTGTAGGAGGCGATTCTGTTGTCACAGTTCACCGATATCAGCCGCATTAACGTGTGCGGCGGCGACGGCGGAGCCGGATGCATGTCGTTTAGGCGCGAGGCATTTGTCCCCAAGGGCGGCCCCGATGGCGGCGACGGCGGTCGTGGCGGCAATGTCGTCATCCAGGCCGATGCTCAGCTGTCTTCGCTGATCGATTACCGCTTTAAGCATCACTTTCGCGCCGAGCGCGGCACGCACGGGCAGGGTGCCCGTCGTAACGGCAAGAGCGGCGAGGACCTGATTCTCAAGGTCCCTATGGGTACCGTGGTGCGCGAGCTCGATCCCGAGACGCAGACCCCGATGTTTGAGATTGCCGACCTGGTGCACGACGGCGAGCGCGTCGTCGTGGCGCCCGGCGGTGCCGGCGGTCTGGGCAACACGCACTTTGTGACGTCGGTGCGTCGCGCTCCGGCCTTTGCCCAGTTGGGCGAACCGGCCGAGGAGCACTGGATCGAGCTCGAGATGAAGCTTATGGCCGATGCCGCGCTCGTGGGCTTTCCCTCCGTGGGTAAGTCATCGCTCATCGCGCGCATGAGTGCCGCCCGTCCCAAGATTGCTGACTACCCGTTTACCACGCTCGTGCCGAACCTCGGCATGGTGCGTGCCGGTGAATATTCTTACGTCGTTGCCGACGTCCCCGGTCTTATCGAAGGCGCGAGCGAGGGTAAGGGCCTGGGTCACCAGTTCCTGCGCCACATTGAGCGTACGGCCCTGATCATGCACGTCGTCGACATGACGGGTGGTTTTGAGGATCGCGATCCGGTCGAGGATTACCACATCATCAACCGCGAGCTCGAGCAGTATGGCGCCGAGCTTTCGGAGCGTCCGCAGATCGTCGTTGCCAACAAGTGCGATGCGCCGGGCACGGCCGACAAGATTGCCGACCTCAAGCGCGCAGCGCTCGACGATGGACATATGTTCTTTGCCGTGTCTGCCGTGACGGGCGCCGGCCTCAACACGCTGATGCTTGCCGTGGGCGAGCAGGTGGCTAAGCTGCGCGCCGAGCTGGCTGTCTCGGATGAGCCGGTCGTTCTGCGCGACGATGAGTGGGAGCGCCGTCGCCTGCAGCGTGAGAAGCGTTTCCGCATTGTTCAGGAAGAGCCCGGTGCCTTCCGCGTGGTCGGTCGTGCCATTGAGCGTATGGTCATCCAGACCGACTGGGAAAACGAGGAAGCCGTCATTTACCTGCAGCATAAGTTTGCGCGTATGGGTGTTGACGACGCGCTCGAGAAGGCCGGTTGCCGTGCGGGCGACGAGGTCCGCATTTGCCAGCGCGCCTTTGACTTTGAGGGCGCCGAGGACTTCTCGGAGTACGAGGAGCTCGAGGATGCTGGCGAGGACGTTGCCGTTGAAGCCATTGACGTGGCCGATGCTGCGGATGAGGGAGTCGAGGTTGTCGATGCGGCGGATGCCGCGGGCGATGCCGAGACCTCGGAGGGCGAGTAAGCCATGTCGCTGCGCGGTGGAATCGGTCTGCCCGAGCTTCCTCTAGAGGACGGGCAGGAGTTTAGGCTCGGCATTATGGGTGGCACCTTTGATCCCATCCATTACGGGCACCTGGTGACCGCCGAGCAGGCGCGCGAGTCGCTCGACTTGGACGCTGTGCTCTTTATGCCGGCGGGCTCTCCTGCCTTTAAGCTTGACAAGCCGGTGACGCCTGCCGAGGACCGTTATGCCATGACGGTCCTCGCCACCGCCGCGAACCCGGCCTTTTTGGCGAGCCGGTTCGAGATCGACCGTCCGGGTGTAACCTATACGGCCGATACGCTTCATGCCCTTCGCGACTTTTACCCGTCGCAGGTAAAGCTCTACTTTATTACGGGCGCCGACGCGATTATCGATATTGTGACTTGGCATGATGCCGAACGAATCGCTGAGCTTGCTACCTTTATTGCGGCGACGCGACCGGGCTTTGATATCGATACGGCGCGTGCCCGAATCAAAGAGTCGGGGCTGCCGTTCGACGTGCGCTATATTCAGATTCCGGCGCTGGCGATCAGCTCGACGAACATTCGCAAGCGTGTTGCCCGCGGTATGAGCGTGCGCTATCTTACGAGCGAGTCCGTGCTCGGCTACATTCGCAAACGCAGGCTATATGCCGATTTGGGCCAAGAAGATTTTGAGTGATGGGGGTCTACGTTGTCGGTAGAGGATCAGTTTGAGGGCGATGAGCGCGCGCTGCTCAAGCGCATTCAAGAGCTGCTCGATGTTCGCATGAAGGATAAGCGCAAGCGCTATGTGCATTCGCTGGGTGTTGCCGAGACCGCACTTCATCTGGCCGAGGTGTACGGTGTCGACCGCTTTGATGCCGCTGCCGCCGGCCTGATCCATGACTGGGACAAGGTGCTCTCCGACGACGAGCTGGTCACGCGCGCTCTGCATTATGGCATTAAGATTGCCGGCTCTCCTTCTGCCGCGACGCCGCTTTTGCATGGCCCGGTTGCCGCCTATGAGCTTCCGCAGCTTTTTCCCGAGCTGTCGCCGGCGGTCTTTCAGGCTGTCGACCGTCACACCGTGGGCGCTTGCGACATGACGCCGCTCGATATGGTGGTCTTTGTGGCCGATGCCATCGAACCCAACCGCCACGGTGATTATGCCCATGCGCTGCGCAAGATGGTGGGGAAGTCCTCGCTCGACGAGTTGTTCTTCTCCTGTTTTGCGCAGGGTCTGGTCTATGTGATCCAGACCGGGCGTTATCTTTATCCCACGGCTATTACGATTTACAACCATTACGCCCAGCTGCGCTAGCTCGGGCTGTCTAGAAAGAGGTATTCCATGGCCGACGAGACCATGACCGACGAGCAGATTCTTGAAGGTGTGGAGCACAAGAGCTTCGTTGCCACGTCCGATCGCTCTGCCGCAACGCTTTCCGCGAGCGGTGTCGCCGCCGAGGATGTCGCCCGCGCCGCCGCGCAGGCCGCCTACGACAAGAAGGGCGAGGACGTGCAAGTGCTCGACCTGACCGAGCTTTCCGACGTGTGCGACTACTTTGTCCTCGCTACCGGCACCAACAACCGTCAGGTCGATTCCATCGTCGACGAGATTGAGGAGAAGGTCGCCGAGGCTTGCGGCGAGCACCCGTTTTCCATCGAGGGCCGCGAGCAGAAGACCTGGATGCTCATGGACTACGGTTCGGTTGTCGTCCACGTCTTCACTCCCGAGGCCCGTGAGTTCTACCGTCTCGAAAAGCTCTGGGGTGACGCCCCCCAGCTTCCCCTCGACCTCCTCTAGTAGCTCATTTGGGACGGGGTTTTAGCTAACCTTTACCGTTCGCCGGGCAGCTGCATCATTCGCAGCTGCCCGGCTTTCTTTTTGTCTAAGGGACTAATCGTTGAAGCGGGATTGACGGCCGAAGGATAGGGCGGTGTCGCCGAACTTGTCTCGGACGGCGTCGATGGCGACCGAGAGGTCGCGACGGTCGCTGGATTGGGCTCCGCGGTCGTCGATTTCGCAGAACAGGTCGGTCTGGATACCGCCCTGATGGTCAAAGTCGCTCATGCCGACGCCCGCCAGGCGCACATGCATCCCTTCCTGCCAGATGTTGTCGAGCAGTTCGAGCGCCACTGCCACGAAGATGTTCTCATCGTCGGTCGGATGGGGCAGCCGGCGCTGTGCCGAGCGACCGCTTCCATACGAATACTTGAGTTTGAGTGTCACCGTGGCACCCGTTAGTCCCTGACGGCGCAGGCGGCGTCCCACTGACTCTCCCAACAGCGCAATCGCCGCTTCGATGTCCTCACGCTCAGTCAAATCTTTCGCAAAGGTGCGTTCATTGCTGACCGACTTGACCTCGCGCTCTTCATCGAGGCTCGTGACTTCGGAGAGTTCGAGTCCCAGCGCACGCCGGCGCATGCGTTCGCCGTTGATGCCAAAAATAGAGGCCAAGGTGGATTCCGGTGCGCGGGATAGCTCGCCGAGCGTGTAGATGCGCATGCGGCGCAGTCGCTCTTCTGCCGAGCGCCCGATGCCGCTCATGGCAGATACCGGCAGCGCTGCCAAAAAGCGCTGCTCGGTTCCAGGGCGCACGATGGTCAGCCCAAATGGCTTGTCCCGCTCGCTTGCGATCTTTGCGACCGTCTTGTTACAGCCCACGCCAATGGAGCAGGTCACCCCCAGCGCCGCCACGCGATCACTGATGCGCCGTGCAACCAGCAGCGGGTCCTCGGGTGCAAAGCGACCTGGCGTGATGTCGATAAAGGCCTCGTCGATGGATACGCGCTCAACGCGCGGGGTCTCGTCGGCGAGAATCGCCATGACCTGAGCGCTGACCTCGTGGTAGCGATCGAAATGCCCATGCGTCCAAATGGCCTGCGGACAGAGGCGCCGTGCCTCGGCCGAGGGCATGGCAGAGTGCACGCCAAAGCGACGTGCCTCGTATGAGCAGGTGGACACGACGCCGCGGGAATCGGCATCGCCGCCCACGATGAGCGGCTTGCCGCGCCACTCGGGATGATCGAGCGTCTCCACGCTCGCAAAAAACGCATCGAGATCCATCAGACCCACCGCCGGCCCCGTCCAGGGCGGCGGCGTGACGCCCGCAGCATCCTCATAACCGTATGTATGTTCGCGTCTTTTCATGGCATGAGTATACCGCGCAGCTCATGTGGGGTGCGTGGATGTGCTTGCAAATCGCGAATTCTTGTCTAAGATATGGATTTGCCTTCGACTACACCGAAGAAGTTGGTCTCACGGACTTCACCTGCCCGCGTCGATGGCGTATTATGTTCAACTGTTTGTTTGTAGTTGCAGCCTAAAGCTGCTTGGTTGGAGGAGTTTCCTTTGGCAGTCAAGATTCGCCTTGCTCGTCACGGCGCTAAGAAGCGTCCGTACTACCGTGTCGTCGTCGCCGATTCCCGCGCCCCGCGTGACGGTCGTATCATCGAGGAGGTTGGCCGCTACAACCCGATGACCGCCCCCAAGACCATCAACCTCGATCTCGAGAAGATCGCCGACTGGCAGTCCAAGGGCGCTCAGCTCACCGACGCTGTCGCTGCTCTGGTCAAGGCCGCCAACGAGGGCGAGAAGACCGAGACCGTCGTCAAGAAGTCCAAGAAGCAGCTCGCCAAAGAGGCCGAGGCCGCTAAGGCTGCCGCTGAGGCCGCTGAGGGCGCCGAGGAGTAAATCGTGCCTGAGGTTGACGCTGCACAGCTCGAGGGTGAGGCAATGCTCTCAGATCGCATCGCCGATCTCGTCGAATATCTCGTTGTTCAGATCGTCGACGACCCGGATTCCGTGAGCCTTGAGGTTATCGATGGTGACGACGCCTCCACGATTGAGGTTTCGGTTGCCGAGGATGACGTCGCTAAGGTCATCGGCCGTCGTGGCCGTACCATCAAGGCCATTCGCACGCTCGCCCGTGCACTGGCCGCTCGCCTCGACACAGCAGTCGAGGTAGAGGTTCTGGGCTAGGACCTTGAGGTCCCAGTACAAAAACATCGCCCGTGTGGTCAAGCCGCACGGAAGGAAGGGGGAGGTCCTCGCGCAGCCGCTGCGGGGGCTTCCTTCTGTATTGACGCCGGGTATGCGCGTCGCCTTGACGCCACCGGCGCTCAAACGCGACCGTTTTTGCACGGTCACATCCGTTACCGATACGGGCGATGGCGATCTGGTTTCGTTTGAGGGCATTGATGACTTGACGGCTGCCGAGGGCATCACCGGATGCTACGTGCTGGCAAATCGTGACGACTTTGAGCTCGATTCGCTCGACGCTGCCTATACCGACCTGATGGGTCGCGAGGTGGTCGACGAGCGTTTCGGTTCGCTCGGCACGATCGTCGAGATCATGTCGACGCCCGCTAACGATGTTTGGGTTGTCGAGGGCGATCGGTACGGCGAGGTGCTGATTCCCGTGATCGAGCAGGTTGTGCTCGATCTTCCCGATCAAGGGATAATTTCCGTCCACGTTATGGACGGTTTGATCGATATGGACAAGTAGGGAGGACAACATGCTGATCGAGACCCTTTCGGTCTTTCCCGAGATGTTTGAGCCCGTCATGTCCACATCGATCTTGGGTCGCGCCCGCAAGGCCGGCCTTTTTGATTTTAAGGCCTATAACCTGCGCGACTGGACGCACGACCGCCATCGCACCGTCGATGACGAGCCGTACGGCGGCGGGCAGGGCATGCTCATGAAGGTCGAGCCCATCGCCGAGGCCATCGAGGCTATTAGCTCCGAGGGTCCCAAACCCACCGTGGTGTTTTTTACCCCCTGTGGCGAGCCCTTTACGCAGCACGTGGCCGAGCGCCTGCTCAAAAGCGAGCGTCTGCTGTTTGTGTGCAGCCGCTACGAGGGCGTCGACGAGCGCGCGTATGCGTATGCCGACGAGCGTCTGTCGATCGGCGACTATGTGCTTACGGGCGGCGAGCTTCCCGCCATGGTCGTTGCCGACGCCGTCGTACGTCTGATTCCCGGTGCCCTTGGTGACGAGATGAGCAACGTCGATGAGTCGTTCTCGACCGCCGAGGACGGAGGCCTGCTCGAGTACGCGCAGTACACCCGTCCCGCCGAGTTCAACGGCGAGGGCGTGCCGCCGGTGCTCGTGAGCGGCGATCACGCCAAGGTCGATGCCTGGCGTCGCAAGAACGCCATCGAGCGCACCTGCCGCTGGCGTCCCGATCTGATCGAGACGGCGCGGCTGACGCCCGAGGAGCGCGCTTACGCGCAGGAGATTCTTGACGCTTCGTATTCGCAGAGCGAGGAGTGAGTATGGTTCCTACGCAACATTCCGCGTTGAGGGGCGCTTTTGAGTGGATCGCGGTCATCGCGATCGCGCTCGTGGCCACGTTCCTGATCCGTACCTTTGTGGTCGAGCCCTTTGTGGTGCCCACCGGTTCTATGGAGGACACGATCGAGATTGGCGACCAGATCCTGGCGCAAAAGGTGAGCCTCGAGCTCGGTCAGCCCGTCAAGCAGGGCGATATCGTGGTGTTTCACAACCCCGATGGCACCTCCGAGCATGATGTTCTTGTCAAGCGTGTTATTGCCACGGCCGGCCAGACGGTCGACCTGCAGGATGGCAAGGTGGTCGTTGACGGCCAAGCGCTCGACGAGGACTATACGACGGGCATGAGCTGGCCACTTTCGGTCCAAGCACCCGGCACTCAGGTAAGCTATCCCTACACCGTTCCCGACGGGTGCGTGTGGGTGATGGGCGACAACCGCGAAAACTCTGCCGACTCACGCTACTTTGGTCCCGTCGATCGCTCTGATTTGATCGCTGTGGCACTCGTTCGCTACTGGCCGCTCAACCGCATCGGCGCTATCGACTAAAAACCGCTATAGTACAGTACCTAACCGTGTAATCGTTTCGACGAGGGGATATTAGAGGCATGAACGCTTCATCGCTTTCCTTCCAAGACATCATCCTGCGCCTCCAGCAGTACTGGGGCGAGCAGGGCTGCGTCATTATGCAGCCCTATGACTCCGAGGTCGGTGCCGGTACCTTCCATACCGCGACCACGCTGCGCTCGCTCGGTCCCGCCGAGTGGCGCACCTGCTATGCGCAGCCTTGCCGCCGTCCCGCCGACGGCCGCTACGGCGAGAACCCCAACCGCATGCAGCACTACTATCAGTTCCAGGTGCTCATCAAGCCCTCACCGGTCAACGCCCAGGAGCTTTACCTGGGGTCTCTTGCCGCTATCGGTCTGGACCCCAACGACCATGACGTCCGCTTTGTCGAGGACGACTGGGAGAGCCCGACGCTCGGCGCCTGGGGCCTTGGCTGGGAGGTCTGGCTCAACGGCATGGAGGTCACGCAGTTTACGTACTTCCAGCAGGTAGGCGGCATCGAGGTCGACCCCGTGCCCGTCGAGATCACCTATGGCCTAGAGCGCATTGCCATGTATGCGCAGGGCGTTAACTCGGTCTACGACTTGGTGTGGAGCTACCTGCCCGACGGCACGCCCATGACCTATGGCGACGTGTTCCTCGAGAACGAGCGCGAGTTCAGTGCCTATAACTTTGAGGTCGCAAACGTCGAGATGATGCGTCAGAAGTTTGACGACTACGAGGCCGAGTGCCATTCCTGCCTGGAGCGCAAGCTGCCGCTGCCGGCATATGACTGCGTCATGAAGTGCAGCCACGCTTTCAACCTGCTCGATGCTCGCGGCGCCCTGTCCGCGGTCGAGCGTGCCAACTACATCCTGCGCGTCCGCGCCGTCGCCAAGGCGTGCTGCGAGGCCTACATGGCCGAGGTCGCCGGAGTCAACGAGAATGCCGATCAGGAAGGCGAGGTGGCGTAAGCCATGGCAGACGCTAAGGATTTCCTGTTTGAGATCGGTACGGAAGAAATGCCCTCCGCACCGCTGAACAATGCCGTCAAGCAGCTTGGCACCATGATCGCCAAGGGTCTCGACGAGGCCGGTCTGGCCCACGGCGAGGTCCGCGTGATCTCGAGCCCGCGCCGCCTGGCTGCGCTCGTTGCCGACGTCGCCACCGCGACCGACGAGGTTCACGAGGTCAAGCGCGGCCCCGCGGCCAACATCGCCTTCGATGCCGACGGTAACGCCACCAAGGCCGCCCAGGGCTTCGCCCGCAAGTGCGGTGTTGCTGCCGAGGATCTGGTCCGTCGCGAGGACACCGACGGTCGCGAGTATGTGTTCGCCGAGAAGAACATTCCCTCCGCACCGGCTACGCCGATTCTGACCGCTCTGTGCGAGAAAACCATTGCTGGCCTGCAGTGGCCCAACTACCGCTCTCAGCGCTGGGGTCACGAGCATGCGACCTTTGTTCGTCCGGTCCGCTGGATTTGCTGCCTTCTGGGCGAGGACGTTGTGCCCGTGTCGTTTGCCGACGTGACGAGTGGCAATACCACGCGTGGTCATCGCGTGCTTGGCCCCGGTGACCATGTGGTCGCCAGCCCCGCCGTCTACGAGCAGGTGCTCGAGGACGCCGGCGTGCTTTCTGCCGAGCGTCGTCGCGAGGCCATCCTTGCCGGTATCGCCGAGGTCGAGGCTGCCCGTCCCGGCTGCCATGTCGATACGCCCAAGAAGGTCTTTGAGGAGGTCATCAACCTCTGCGAGTGGCCGACGGTGCTCGTTGGTACCTTCGATGAGGAGTTCCTCAAGGTCCCGCACGAGATCATCTGCGAGTCCATGCTCACCAACCAGCGCTACTTCCCGATCTATGACGGCGAGGGCAAGCTCACGCGTGAGTTCGTGGTCGTCTCCAACAGCAAGCCCGAGAATGCCGAGCGCGTGATCGACGGCAACGAGCGCGTCGTGCGCGCCCGTCTGGACGACGCCAAGTTCTTCTACGAGGAGGACCTGAAGATCTCCCTCGATGAGTTCCGTGAGCGTCTGGCCAAGGTTGCCTTCCAGGAGAAGCTCGGTAGCGTGCTCGCCAAGTCCGAGCGCATCGAGCAGCTCGCGCTCGCTATTGCCCGCGAGGCTCATCTGGGCGCCCACCTTGCCGCCGATGCCGGCCGTGCCGCGCACCTGTGCAAGGCCGACCTGGTGTCCAACGCCGTTGTCGAGTTCACGAGCCAGCAGGGCGTGATGGGCGGTTATTACGCGACCGCGATGGGGGAGAACGACGAGGTCGCCCACGCCATTCGCGATCACTATCGTCCCCGCTTTGCCGGTGACGAGCTGCCCGAGGGCACCGCTGGCTGCATCGTGGCCTGCGCCGACAAGCTCGATACCATCGCCGGTATCTTTGCCATCGGCGAGCCCCCGACCGGCTCTTCGGACCCCTATGCGCTGCGTCGTGCCGCTATCGGCATCATCAACATCCTGCGCGACCGCCTGCCGATCGACCCCACGTCGCTTATCGACTTTGCGCTCGAGCTCTATAGTGAGCAGGGCATTGAGTTTGACGCCGCCGAGGTCGCCCAGCAGGTTCGCGACTTCTTCCATGGCCGCCTGGTGAGCATGGCCCGCGACGAGAAGATCCCGGCCGACACCGTTGCTGCCGTCTCCGCGGTGCACATCATCGCCCCGTCCGTCTTCTTCGCCCGCTGCGCCGCCCTCGACGAGGCCCGCAGGAACGATGCCGAGACCTTTGACAACCTGGCTACGGCCTATGCCCGTGCCGCGCATATCTCCAAGTCCGAGCTGGGCGCGGAGTACGACCGCAGCCTGATGGGCGAGGCCGAGCTCGCGCTTGCCGATGCTTCCGAGGCTGCTCAGACTGCTGTCGATGCTGCCCTTGCTGCCGAGGACTACCCGGCCGCATTTGCCGCCCTCGCCGCCCTGCGCGCGCCCATCGACCGTTTCTTCGATGAGGTTATGGTCATGGACAAGGACGAACAGCTCCGCGATAATCGCCTTAAGCTGCTCAACCGCTTCGAGGCCGTTTTCTCCGGCATCGCCAACATCGGTGAGCTTGCCCGCAAAAAGTAAGCTAGCCTGCGCATAAGCGCAAAAGGAGCCCCGCATGGATTGCCCGGTCATCGCTCGTCCCACCGTTATCGTTATCTCCGACTCGCTCGGCGATACCGCTTGTGAGGTGGTGCTTGCGGCGTCCGGGCAATTTGATGAAGGGGCTTTTCGTTTGTTGCGCCTGCCCAAGGTGACCTCGGTGGAGCAGGTGGAGTCGTTTGTGGGCCCGCGCGTCGATGCCGACCATCGCGATATTGCCGTGTTTCACACCATTGTCGATCCGGCGCTTCGCGCCCGCGTGCTCGATTACCTGGGCATGCTGCATATCCGTTCGGTCGACCTGATCGGTCCGACGCTCGCCGTGCTATCGTCGCTCATCGGTGTGCCGCCCAAAGGCGTCGCGGGCGTGATTCACAGGACCGATGACCGCTATTTCCATCGTATCGAGGCCATGGAATATTTCGTTGAGCACGATGACGGGCGCGGTTGCGACGATTTGTCGGGTGCCGATATCGTGCTGCTGGGCGTATCGCGCACGTCCAAGACGCCGCTGTCGATGTATCTGGCTTATCAGGGCTACAAGGTTGCCAATGTTCCGTTGGCCCATGGCATGGAGCCGCCGAAGTCGATTTACGAGGTTGACACGATGCGCCTGTTCGGCCTGATTTCGACCGTCGATGTGATTTCTGAAATTCGCGATAGCCGCTTGGGCGATGACTACGCTCGTGCCGTTGCCGGCTCCTATGCCGAGCCCGAGAGCGTGCACAGCGAGCTCGAGGAAGCCCGTGCGCTCATGAAGCGCCTAGGCTGCTTTGTGGTACGTACCGACGGCAAGGCCATCGAGGAGAGCGCCTCCGAGATCATCAGCCACTTGGAGGAAATCCAAGAAGCCCGCGCCCGCCGAGCCACCCGCCGCGCCTAATATTAGTAGCATTTTGATAAAGCGATTTAGCAAAAACATCGCATCTGACCTGCTTTTTTATTGTGTTGGTATCTTCATAAGGTAACCAACTTTACCTACCGTTTACCGCCAGTTTTAGCACGTTTACCAAACCGCGTATCCTCTGCTCAAGCCCGTTCAAATCCGGCCGTATAGTTCCCTCACGGCCCGCATCCGGCGGGTCGATTCGTTACCACGGTCGTGCGCGTAAGCGCATGGAAGGGGAAGTATCGTGAGCGATTGCAAGAGGGTTTACCGTTTTGGAACCGACGCCCAGGGCGCCTGTGTCACTGAGGGCGACAAGTCCATGAACTTCGTGCTTGGCGGCAAGGGCGCAAACCTTGCCGAGATGAGCCGCATCGGCCTGCCGGTTCCCGGTGGCTTTACCATTACCTGCCAGACTTGCGTCGAGTACTCCGGTGCCGGCAACGTCTGGCCCGAAGGCGCACTCGATGAGATCGTTGCCGCCGAGGCCGACCTCGAGGCCCGCTGTGGCAAGAAGCTCGGTGACGACAATGATCCGCTGCTCGTGTCGGTTCGCTCGGGCGCTCCATTTTCCATGCCCGGTATGATGGACACGGTCCTCAACTTGGGCCTCAATGACGATTCCGTCCAGGGCCTCATCGCGCAGACGCAGAACCCGCGTTTTGCCTCGGATAGCTATCGTCGCTTTATCCAGATGTTCTCCAACGTCGTCATGGGTGTCGATGCCGACCTGTTCGAGAACGCCCTGACCCAGGCCCGCCTGGTCGCCGGCGTTCGCGTCGATTCCGAGCTTTCGGCCGAGGACCTGCAGGAACTCGTCGAGACCTTTAAGGGCATCTTCTCCGAGAACGTCGATGCCGCCCTGTATCCCGAGCTCGAGGTCGCCGATGGCAAGCCCGTCTTCCCACACGATCCGGAGCTCCAGCTGCGCCTTGCCATCCAGGCCGTCTTTGGCAGCTGGATGAACGAGCGCGCCTGCATCTATCGCAAACAGCACGGCATCTCCGACGAGCTCGGCACCGCCGTCAACGTGCAGGCCATGGCCTTTGGCAACAAGGGCGAGACCTCTGCGACAGGCGTCGCCTTTACGCGTAATCCGGCCGACGGCACCAAGGAGTTCTACGGTGACTTTTTGGTTAATGCCCAGGGCGAGGACGTCGTCGCCGGTATCCGCAACACCGAGCCCATCGCCGACCTCAAGACCACCCCGGGCCTCGAGTCCGCAGGTGAGGAGCTCGAGCGCGTGTTCCTGACGCTCGAGGATCATTACCGCGATATGTGCGATATCGAGTTTACCATCGAGCAGGGCAAGCTCTGGATGCTCCAGACCCGCGTGGGCAAGCGCACCGCCACCGCCGCCCTGCGCATCGCCATCGAAATGGTCGAGGAGGGCCTGATCACCCGCGAAGAGGCCGTGAGCCGCATCGATCCCGCGCAACTCGACCAGCTCCTTCACCCGCAGTTCGACGCCTCCAAGAAGTACGAGGCTCTCGCCAGCGGTCTTAATGCCAGCCCCGGTGCCGCCGTGGGCGAGGTCGTGTTCTCGAGCGACGATGCCGTCGCGCGCGCCAACGAGGGCCGCAAGGTCATTTTGGTTCGCTGGGAGACCAACCCCGACGATTTGAAGGGCATGGTTGCCGCCGAGGGCATCCTGACCAGCCACGGTGGCAAGACGAGTCATGCCGCCGTTATCGCTCGCGGTATGGGCACACCCTGCGTCTGCGGCGTCGAGCGCTTCCACATTGACGCGGCTGAGAAGGTTGTACGCATCGAAGGCAGCGATCGTGTGCTGCACGAGGGCGATGTCATCTCCATCGACGGCACCCAGGGTATCGTCGTCGACGGCGCCGTTGATCTGGTTTCGGCCGAGCTCACCGGCGACCTGGACACCATCCTGTCCTGGGCCGACGAGATTCGCCTGGACGAGACCGTCGGCCACGCCAACCATGTGCGCGTCAACGCTGACAATCCCGAGGATGCCGAGCTCGCGCTCGAGTTTGGTGCCGAGGCTATTGGCCTGTGCCGCACCGAGCACATGTTCCTGGGCGACCGCAAGAACATCATCCAGAGCTTTATCTTGTCCGATGATGAGGCCGTGAAGCAGCAGGCCCTCGCCGACCTGCTCAAGGTTCAGACCGAGGACTTCCTGGCGATGTTCAAGACCATGTCCGGTCGCGATGTGGTCGTTCGCCTGCTCGATCCGCCGCTGCACGAGTTCCTGGATAATCCGCGTGAGCTCGAGGTCGCCATCACCAAGAAGGAAGCCGCTGGCGCCAACGAGGAAGAGCTTGCCGCTCTGCGCACCCGTCTGCGTCGTATCGACGGCATGGTCGAGTCCAACCCGATGCTCGGCCTGCGCGGTGTGCGCCTGTCCGTCGTCTTTAGCGATCTGCCGCTCATGCAGGTTCGCGCAGTGGCCACGGCTGCTGCCCGCCTTATCAAGGAGGGCGTCGACCCGCGCCCCGAGATCATGGTTCCGCTCGTTTCCATTACGGCCGAGCACGTTCAGACTCGCGAGGTCATCGAGCGCGTGATCGCCGAGGTTTCCGCCGAGGAGGGCGTCGAGCTCAATGTTCCCGTGGGCACGATGCTCGAGCTGCCACGCGCCTGCATGGTCGCCGACGAGATCGCCCATCATGCCGACTTCTTCTGCTTTGGCACCAACGACCTCACCCAGACGACCTTCGGCTTCTCTCGTGACGATGCCGAGGCCAAGTTCATCCCGCTGTACATGCACAAGAAGATCTTGAAGGACAACCCCTTCGAGACCATCGACACGGCGGTACTGGAGCTGGTGCGCATGGCCGTCGAGAAGGGTCGCGCCACCAACCCCGACATGCACTTTGGCGTGTGCGGCGAGCACGGCGGCGACCCCAAGTCCATCATGGGCCTGTTTAACGTGGCCGACGTGGACTACGTGTCCTGCTCGCCCTATCGTGTGCCCCTCGCGCGCCTGGCGGCCGCCCAGGCCAAGCTCGAGGCGAAGCGTTCCGCTTAACTGAGTCGCGTTCCATTTGCGCCTTTTACGCCCCCCTTCGCGCCGTCGCGCCCCCTGTGGACGCGGCGGCGTTTTACGTTGGTTCAATACATTGGCAACTGACGGGAGGACTGCGATGAAAAACCTCACCAGGTATTTGCAACGAGCGCGTCGGGGAGCACAGATGACCCTGTGCTGGGTGATCGTTGCGGTCACGGCGCTTTGCGGGATGCCGACAGCCGGTTTTGCCCTTCAGGATGATTCGCGCGACGAGCTCTATGGCGACGTGGTCAACCCGCTCACCATTACGGTCAACGATCGCGACTGCACGTTTGTAGATATCGATGACGGCAAGCTCGAGGGCCGTACCTCGATGTACGACAACGTCTCGTTCTACACGGCCGCCGTCAAAAAGGTGCTGCCCAACTGGGCATCGCTAGCCTATAACATCCTTGGCTATGGTGGAGGCGACGACTCCGGGGACTTTTTGTACTGGGACCACGCCGGCAAGGGCTTTGAGAAGGACTTCGGTAAGGGTCACTATATCTATCTGTATGATGCGCTTTCGGGCGGCAACGGTGAGCATTCCGATGGTGCCGACAAATCGAAGCAGAGTGGTCTGACATCTGCAAAAAGCCTCAATGCGGTCTACGAGCGCTTGACCGACGATATCGCCGGCTGTATCGGTCACAAGCTGGAGGGCTCCGATTTCCGTAAATACGTGCCGCTCGACGGACTGTCGAAAGACACGACTGAGCAGGACGTCATTTATGCCACCATCGCGTGTGTGGACAAGCTCGGCGGCACCTACCAGTACGATTTCAATGGCTTTGGCATCGCGTTCTATAACTTTAGAGTTCAGCAGCTCAACAGCGTGAACAAGCTTAACTGTGCGCCCGAGGACGCGCCGGGCTATTCCTTTGTCGATTCTAAGACTGAGCAGGAGCTCGTTACCTCGGCTCTTAACGTCGGCTATGAGGACGCCTCGCAGAGCATCACGCTCGCCCGCGGTACCGAGGAGACGGTCGGCACGAGCACTTCTGAATCCGCATCGTATTCCAAAGGTGGCTCGTGGGGCGCATCGGTGAGCCTCAAGGAGTCGCTGGGCGTGCCCGCAACAGCGAGCGAGGAGATCGAGACGTCGTTTTCGGCCGAAACCACGATGTCCCAGTTGTGGGAGGCGAGCAAGACCGAGGAACAGTCGATCACCACAACGGACAATCAGTCGGTCACCGTCAATATGACGATCCCGGCGCACACGCAGGTCAATAGCAAGCAAACGAGTTCTACCACGACGCTGTCTGAGGACTATGACCAGCCGGTGGGCGTGACGTTCGACGTGATCATCTTTAACATGAACGGCGAGTGCTACGACGACAACGCCGCCGTGCAGGAGTTCCATACCGCCGGTTATGACCAGCGCTCGTTCTACACCACCTTTGGCGATCAGTCGACCGATGCCGTGCAGAACCTGTTCCTGTGCTCAATCGCCCATCGTGGCGACGACGGGTACGATACCACCGCCGGAAACGTGACGAGCTGGTCGTATCGCACCAACAACCACATGGTGCGCGCCATCGATTGGAATTCGGTCCTGGCCGATCGCGAGGTGCCCTCGCGCAACGGCGGCGCCCCGCGCACGTGCAACGTGCTCAATGACATGGCCGCGACCTATCCCATGTCCATTACGGGTTCCAATCTGTCGTTTGAGTCGGTGACGGTCGATACGCAGTTGGGCACGCCGCAGCCCGTTAAGCCCATCTCCAAGATTCTCGTGTCGCTGCAGACCGATAAGACCCGAAGGCTTACGGTTGGAGACGAAGACCCCATCTCTTCCTATCGCGTGCGTGCAAGGGACGAGGACGATGTTGATTACTACGGCTTTGTGAAGTCGTCGGGCGACTGGCGCGTGGTCGATAAAAAGGGCAAGGAATGCAAGTCCGACGTAATCGAGATCCAGACCGACCCTGTCACCCACGAGCAGGTCGTGGTGGGTAAAAAGGCCGGCACCGCCTACGTAAAGTACTTTATCCCCGAGGACACCTATGTGGACGTGAATGGGCATGTCTCGACCAATGACGAGATCGACGCCGCGGCCTATAAATATAAGGTAAGTGACGTGGCGCCCGAGCCGTTTAACGGCAGCATCAAACTCGAGGGCTCGGCACGGACCGTCGTCGGCGTCGAGGAAAATCTCAACGGCATCGAAGGCCTGACGGCTACGGTCTATGAC
This sequence comes from Collinsella sp., assembly GCA_048430645.1. Taxonomy (GTDB): domain Bacteria; phylum Actinomycetota; class Coriobacteriia; order Coriobacteriales; family Coriobacteriaceae; genus Collinsella. The sequence continues at coordinate 106,231 of DBFOME010000020.1, forward strand.
ACGACGGGCAAGGAAGTCGATAGAGTCTGCAGCTGGGAGGCCCAGGAGCTCGAGAGCAAGGGCATTTCGGTCGCGACAGACGGCACGATGACCATCTCGCAACCGGGCACCTTCCATGTTCGCGCCTTTATTGACGGCGTTTATTCCGATTGGGCCGAAGTTGTCGCCGACCCCGCGCCTGTTGACCCGATGACGACCGTCGTGGAGACACCGGCGAGCGTTACGGCTGCCGCATCCGCAGGGGATTCTTCGACAACGACGGATAGCACGGCTCCTGCCCAGGGAGAGCAGGCCGCTTCCGATGCGAACGCGGCCGAGTCTGCTCCGGCGAGCGACGATGCCGCTGCATTGACTGACGACACCGCGCCCGCTGCCGCGAAGGATGCCTCGCCGATTCCTACAGGCCTCGTTACCGTTTTGACCGATATCTGCCGCTACGGCATCGATCACGGCCTCATCAGCGCATCAAACAAGGAAGAGATGACCAAGCAGGACTTCGACATCTTGGGCATCCTGTACCTGATGGCGGACAGCCAGGACCTGGTGCCCCAAGACGCCGAAGATGCGATGAGTCAATGGGTCCATGACAACTATAATGACGACGAGCTTGCCACCTGGAAGCAGCATGCGCTTTCGGTGCTGCTCGAATACGGCTATATCGCGCCCGGAACGACCGTGACGACGCCGACGACTGATGCTGCGGACGGCGCATAAGTGCAGAAAGAGTGCGTGTTTTTGTCTTTTTGCGCACGGGCAAAATAGTTCTTGCAGCCAAGATCGTGGCGTGTATACTCGAATACGTTTGTTCAACTACGTGCCGGCCAAGGTGGTACGGCACCTCTAGAAGAGTAAGGAATTGCACATGGATTACATCCGCGCAATCGAGCGTCAGCAGATCCGCGAGGACATCCCGCAGGTCCGCGTTGCCGACAACGTCAAGGTTCACTACCGCATTAAGGAAGGCGACCGCGAGCGCATCCAGGTTTTCCAGGGTGACGTCATCCGCATGGCCGGCGCCGGTGCCCGTGAGACCTTCACCGTCCGCAAGATTTCCTTCGGTGTCGGTGTTGAGCGTACCTTCCCGCTTCACAGCCCCAAGATCGCCAAGCTCGAGGTCGTTCGTCATGGTCGCGTCCGTCGCGCCAAGCTGTACTACCTCCGCGACAAGGTGGGCAAGGCTGCTCGCATCCCCGAGAAGCGCTAAGAAGATCGCAGCGTCTGTCCACTCGTTTGGACACAAGGGTCACCTTCGGGTGGCCCTTCTTTTTATCTGATTTGCATGCAAGGAGGGCCTGGTATGGCCAATATGACGAGCTCGGTTTCGGCATCGCAGGTTGCCGGCGAGCTGGCGAGCGCCACGTTCGAGGAGATTCCCGCCCTCGTGGAGCATTATCGCGAGGATCCGCGCCGGCAGGTGATCAAGGCTTGCGAACGTGCCCTTAAGCGCCATGCCAAGGAACTTTCCGAACGCGAGCGCGTCAACGGCATGTACGAGCTTATGCATGAGCTCGGCGGTGATGGCGTGGTCGTGGGCGTCGACGAGGTGGGCCGTGGCTCGGTAGCGGGTCCCTTGACCGTGTGTGCCGTGTGTCTTCCGATGGAGCCGCGCATCTGGGGCATCAATGATTCCAAAAAGCTCACGCCGGCGCGCCGCGAGCTGCTCTCGGTGAAGATTGCCGAGGTGGCGACTGCTATCGGCTTTTGCCATATCGCTCCTACGGATATCGATGAGATGGGCATGGCCCGCGCCATTCGAGCCGCTGTCGCGGGTGCGGTGTCCGATACGGGGCTTGAGCCCGATTGCGTGCTTATGGACGGCAACCCCCTGGGCGCCGTGCCCCATGAGCGCGACGTGGTCAAGGGCGATGCCAAGATCGCCTGTATCGCCGCGGCATCCATCATGGCAAAGGTCATGCGTGACGAGATGATGGTCGAGTACGATGCCGAGTATCCCGAGTACCATTTGGCCGAATCGAAAGGCTATGCGAGCCCCGAACACATTGAGGCCATTCGCAAACATGGTCTTTCTCCGCTGCACCGTGTGAGCTTTTGCGGAAACTTTCTGCAGACTGAGCGCCTTTTTTAGGCCAATTGTGGAGACTGGGACCTTAAGGGTTCTATAAACCTGCTGGTAGGGGCCGTGTGCAACGCTATTGTTGCGCGCGGCCCCTCATTTGTCGGCATTTGGTTGGTTTTCGGTTTGCTTCCGGTACTTACCCGCATGAAACCTGCCCTCATTATCGAGGCAATGCAGGGAGTGGGAAAGGAGACCCCATGTGTGCCGCAGCCAAAATGAGCAAGACGCAGCAGCTCAAGGAACGTTGGGAAGAGGGGGAGCTCGATTGCGGGTCGATCACCCCTGAGTTTATCAAGGGGCTCAGTCCTCGCGAGCTCGGTATGCTGGGCGAGCTTATCGCAATCGATTACTTTAACGAGCGCGGCTATGCATTGCTGGAACAAGGCTATCGATGCTCGGAGGGCGAGGCCGACCTGGTGCTGCTTGACGAGCTCGACGATGTGGTGGTGATGGCCGAGGTCAAGACCAGGCGTGTTGCGCTGGATTGCGATACGCGGGTGTTTCCCGAGGAAGCGGTGAACGCCCAAAAGCAGCGGCGCTATCGTCGCATCGCGAGTTGTTATCTCATGGAGCATTATCCGCTCAAGGCGATCCGCTTCGATGCCGTGGGCGTCACCATTCGCGGCGGGCATATCGCCGAGATCGAGCACCAGTACAATGCATTCGATTGGCAGGTGTCGTGATGGCGTTCGAAACTTTTGCCGTTCACGCAGCCTGTATCCGCGGCGTCGAGGCGATTCCCGTCACGGTCGAGGTTTCGCTCGCGGGCGGCATCCCGGGCATCCAGATGCTCGGCATCCCGAGTATGGAGGTCATGGAGTCGCGCGGGCGCATTCGCTGTGCTATGCGCTCTGCCGGATTCGAGATCCCTCGCTCGGGCATTACGGTCAATCTGGCACCGGGCGATATCCGAAAGACCGGTAGCGGCTTTGACCTGCCGATAGCCATTGCGGTGCTTGCGGCCGATGGGCAGATTCCCCGCGACAATCTCGACCGCTGCCTCATTGCCGGCGAGCTCGGCTTGGATGGCACGGTGCTTCCCGTCAAGGGCGAAGTAGCGTTTCAGCTGCTGGCTCGCGACATGGGGTTGTCTTTTATCGCCGGTAGGTCCGACCAGCATGTTCCGCTTTCGGGGGTCGACTGCGGTTTTATCGATCATCTGTCGCAGCTTGCCCACGGTATGGGCGAGGCAGCTCGGCACTATCTGGATTCTGAAGTGCTCGAGGCCACCTTTGAGCCCGAGCTCGATTATGCCGACGTGTTGGGGCAGGAGGTCGCCAAGCGCGGCATAGCGCTTGCGGCGGCAGGGGAGCTGGGCTTGCTTATGATCGGGTCTCCGGGATCGGGCAAGACCATGCTTGCGCGCCGCATGACGGGTATCTTGCCCGAGCTTTCCGTCGAGGATCAGCAGGAGGCGCTGTGTATCCATTCGGTCTTGGGTGAGAACATCGATGGCCTGCTTGCGGGGCATCGGCCGTTTCGAAGCCCTCATCACAGCATTTCGACAGCGGGCCTTATTGGCGGAGGGCGCCCGGTGCATCCGGGCGAGATCAGCCTTGCCCATGGCGGCGTGCTCTTTTTGGACGAGCTTGCAGAGTTTCCCACCGGTGTGTTGCAGACGCTTCGTCAGCCTATCGAGCGCGGCTATGTCAGGATCGTACGCGTCGACGGTGCCTTCACGTTTCCCTCGCGCTTTCAGCTGCTTGCGGCGAGCAATCCCTGTCCCTGCGGCTTTTTGGGCGATCGAGAGGTTCCGTGTCGCTGCTCGGCATCGATGGTCGAGCGCTACCGGTCCAAGCTGCGCGGTCCCTTGGCCGACCGTATCGACCTGATGCTCGATGTGACCCGCCCCGATCCGCAGGTGATTATCGAGGGCGCCGAGGGCATGTCGTCGGCCGAGCTGCGCGACTACGTTGTCCGCGGTCGGGCTTTTCGTGCCTGGCGCGAGTCCCGTATGGATGATGCGGATGCCGAGGTTGAGGGTGCCGAGCCCCGCTCTATCGATGGTGTTGTATCGACCTTTGCGCTTGATCAGGCGGCGGAAACGTGCGTGCTCGGCCTGTCGAAGCGCACGCATCTCACGGGACGCGGCATCGTGCGTCTGGTGCGCATCGCGCGCACGATTGCCGATGTCGCAGAAAGCGAGCGGGTGACGCAAGACCACGTGCTCGAGGCGGCGATGTACCAGGGAAGGAGGGATCAGTGATGGGTGAGGAGACTTTTGAGCTGCATCCCGGTGATGCGTTGTATCCAGATGCCGTTTTGGAGCTCTCTGATGTTCCCCAGACGCTGTTCGTGCGTGGCGACCCGGAGGTGCTTTCGACGCCGGCGCTCTCCATCATCGGCGCTCGCAAGGCCTCGCCGTACGGCCTGGCCGTGGCAGAACTGGCCGCGAAAGTTGCGGTCGAGGCGGGGGTGACGGTGGTCTCGGGCGGCGCGGTCGGCTGCGACCAGGCCTCGGGTTGGGCCGCGGTCAACGCCTGTGGCAGGCACGTCGTGGTGTTGGGTACGGGCGCCGACGTGGTCTACCCGCGCTCGAGTGCGGGGCTCATCGCGCGTACGATCGATACGGGCGGCGCGGTCGTGTCCATCTCGCCTTGGGGTATGGGGCCACGTAAGTTTGCCTTCCCGCGGCGTAACCGGGTGATTGCCGCGCTTTCGCAGGCGCTCTTCGTGTCGGAGGCTGGCATGCCTTCGGGCACGTTCTCGACGGCGGAGGCCGCCATGGACCTGGGGCGCGAGCTTCTTGCCGTGCCGGGTTCGATTTTGTCACCCGAGTCGCGCGGTACCAACTACCTCATTGCTAACGGGGCCTGCTGCATTATTGACGAGGAGTCAATCGAGATGGCCATCTCGCGAATCTACGGCACCCTGCGCTATTCGCGTCCTGATGCACCCGGTATCGCAGATCTGGACCCCACGCAGCAGGCCGTGATGCATGCGCTCATCGCCTCGCCGCTCAAGGTCGACGACATCGCGGCACTCGTCTCGCTCGATGCCGTCGGCGTGCTCAAACTTCTGGGTTCGCTCGAACTCGAGGGTCTCATCGAGCGCATGATGGATGGAAGGTATGCGCCCTCCAAGTTTGCCCTTCACGCCCAGACGCCCTTCGGTCACAATGGAAAACGTGTCAATTAGAAAGGTGTTTGCAGATGCTGTTTGATCAGGTGACGGTTATCGGTGGCGGTCTGGCGGGATCCGAATGTGCGATTCAGCTGGCAGATCGCGGGTTCGCCGTAAAGCTGTGCGAGATGCGTCCGCAGGTGAGCTCTCCTGCCCACCATACCGATCACTTGGCGGAGCTCGTCTGCTCGAATTCGTTTAAGTCGACCCGTCCCGATTCCGCCGCCGGCCTGCTGAAGGCCGAGCTCGAGCGCATGGGTTCGGTGCTGCTCGACTGCGCTCATCGTGCGGCCGTTCCCGCCGGCGGCGCCCTGGCGGTCGACCGCGTCAAGTTTTCCGAGCTCGTCGAGGCCGAGGTTGCCGCCCGCCCCAATATCGAGGTCGTTCACGGTGAGGTCACCCATATTCCCGAGGGCCATGTGGTTATCGCCGCTGGCCCCCTATGCTCGCCGGCCTTGAGCGAGGAAGTTATGAAGATTGTCGGTGGTGACGCCCTGGCGTTCTTTGATGCGGCCGCCCCGATTGTCGATGCCTCTACGCTCGATATGGACGTGCTGTTCTCGCAGTCGCGCTACGAGGAGCAGGGGAGTGGCGACTATCTCAATGCCCCGCTCAACAAGGAAGAGTACGAGGCCTTTATCGAGGCGCTCACCACGGCCGATCGCGTGGTGCTCAAGGACTTTGAGGGCGGGGACCTGTTCCAGGCCTGCCAGCCTGCCGAGGAGGTTGCGCGCACGGGCAAGGATGCCATCCGTTTTGGTGCCATGAAGCCCGTCGGGCTCACCGACCCGCGCACCGGTCGCCGTCCCTGGGCGGCAATTCAGCTGCGCGCCGAGAACAAGGAGAAGACCGCCTATAACCTGGTTGGCTTCCAGACCAACCTGACCTTCGGCGAACAGAAGCGCGTCTTCCATATGGTTCCCGGCCTGGAGAACGCCGAGTTCTTCCGCTACGGCGTCATGCACCGCAACACCTTTGTCGATGCTCCGCACGTGCTCGACGGCACCTTTGCCGTTCCCGGCACGAGCGTGCGTCTTGCCGGCCAGATTACCGGTACCGAGGGGTACATGGAGGCCGTGGCGACGGGTCTGCTCGCCGCGCTCAACACCTATGCTGAGGCTATCGGTGCCGTGGGCGTCAAGCTGCCGCGCGTGGGCGCCCTAGGCGCACTCGTGGGCTATGCGACCGATCCGGCTACGGTGGGCTATCAGCCCATGCACGTCAACTTTGGGCTCGTGCCGCCGCTCGAGGACGGTAAGCGTCGCAGCAAGCGCGATCGTTACCAGGCCTATGCGGATCGCGCCCTCAAGGCCTTGGACGCCTATCTGGAAACGCGCTCCGATCTGTTTGGAGGCGAGAGGTCATAGCCTTTGACCTGCACGATGCCGTCGACTCGTTCATCGCCTACATTGCACGCGTCGAGGGGCTCGCTCCCAATACGGTAACGGCCTACGCCTCGCGGCTCGAGCGCTTCGCCGCGTGGTGCGACCGCGAGGGCATCGACGCTCGCGTCGCCGACGTACGGACCGTTCGCTCCTATTTGGCCGAGCTGTCGCGTGGCCAGGTGGCGGCTCGGACCCTTGCGGCGCATCTGTCTGCCATTCGCTCGCTCTATCGGTGGATGGCTGCCGAGGGAATCGTTGAGGGCGATGCGGTCTCGGCGATATCCTCGCCCAAACTGTCGCGCGATCTTCCCGGTGTGCTGACGACCCGGCAAGTCGAGGCGTTGCTCGAGGCCCCCGACACCTCGACGCCTTCGGGGCTGCGTGATGCAGCGATGCTCGAGCTGCTCTATGCCTCCGGCGCGCGAATCTCGGAGCTCGCGGCGCTCAACGTGGAGTCCATTGCTTGGTCAGAGCGAACGCTGCGACTTTGGGGCAAGGGGAGCAAGGAGCGTATCGTGCCCCTCTATCGGCGCGCTCTCGAGGCGACTCGTCGCTATATTGAGGAGGGGAGGCCACATCTCCTTGTGCAAGCAAAGCGTGTCGATAGTGCGAACGGCGTGCATCCGTTGTTTATCTCGGCGCGCGGAAACCGCATGAGTGCCGCCATGCTCAGAAGGCGGTTCCACATGCTTGCGGCACTTGCCGGCATTCCTGCCGACATCGCCCCGCATGCGATGCGCCACACCTTTGCGACCGACCTGCTCGAGGGCGGCGCGGATCTGCGCTCGGTTCAGGAGTTGCTGGGGCATGCGAGCTTGTCCACGACGCAGATCTATACGCACCTCACGCCCGACCGACTCAAGCGTGCCGTGAGTCAGGCACACCCCCGCGGCGAGTAGGAGAAGAGCCTCCCGCGCCGCACCGAGGTGTGTGGTTTTGATTGCGGGTTGGCAGGAAGAGGCAATCCTGCTATCATTCATCGGGTTGCTTCACGGCAACAGGTTTTTATCACGCACGCGCGGCTACTTCATACCGTGGTGCCCGGGCTTTGGTAGCACATGTCCGGGTTGGTTTTGGAGGATGACCCCGCGCGGAGGCAAACCACAGGAGGTTTAATATGGCTACCAAGATTAATATCCGCACCCTGCTCGAGGCCGGCTGCCACTTCGGTCACCAGACCCGTCGCTGGAACCCCAAGATGAAGCCGTTCATCTTCGGTGAGCGCAACGGCATCTACATCCTCGACCTCAAGCAGACCATCCTTGACGCCGACCAGGCCTACAGCTTCGTCAAGAACGTCGCCAAGGGCGGCAACGTGCTGTTCGTCGGCACCAAGAAGCAGGCTCAGGAGGCCGTTAAGAACGCCGCTGAGCGCGCCAACATGCCTTACATCAACCAGCGTTGGCTCGGCGGTATGCTGACCAACTTCGTCACCATCCGCTCCCGCATCAACCGCATGGAGGAGCTCGAGGCCATGGTCGAGGACGGTCGCATGGCAGTGCTGCCCAAGAAGGAGCAGGCAGTGCTCGGCAAGGAGCTCGCTAAGCTCCAGACCAACCTCGGTGGCGCCCGCGACATGAAGGGTCTGCCCCAGGCTCTCTTCGTCATCGACACCAAGCGCGAGGAGAATGCCATCAAGGAGGCCCAGCGCCTGAACATTCCCGTCGTCGCCCTGATCGACACCAACTCCGATCCCGACGAGGTCGAGTACGGCATCCCCTGCAACGATGACGCCATCTCCGCTGTCACCCTTATGTGCGAGCTCATGGCTGACGCCTGCCTCGCTGGCTCCGGCAAGGAGCAGGTCTCCGAGGCCGAGATGGCCGCCGAGCCCAAGGCCGAGTAAATCAGCCCTATTTAAGTCTTTTTCATCTCTTTGAAAGGAACCACAATGGCCCAGATTACTGCCGCTATGGTCAAGCAGCTCCGCGAGATGACCGACTCCCCGATGATGGAGTGCAAGAAGGCTCTCGTCGAGGCTGACGGCGACATGGACGTCGCTGTCGACGTTCTGCGCAAGAACGGCCTCGCCAAGGCTGCCAAGAAGGCTGGCCGTGAGACCAACGAGGGCGCTGTCGCCGCGTTCGTCTCCGAGGACGGCAAGTCCGGCGCTCTGCTCGAGCTCTCCTGCGAGACCGACTTTGTCGGCTCCAACGCCAAGTTCACCGGCTTTGCTTCCAAGGTCGCTGAGGTTGTCGCCACCACCGAGCCGGCCGATGTCGACGCTCTGCTCGAGAAGCCGATGGGCGAGGAGACCGTTTCCTCCGAGCTCACCGAGATGATTCACATCATGGGCGAGAACATGAAGATCGCTCGTTTCTCCGCCCGCAAGGCCGAGAACGGTGCTCTCGCTTCTTACATCCACATGGGTGGTAAGATCGGCGTCCTCGTCGAGTTCGCTTTCGAGAAGGCCGAGACCGCTCAGGCCGACTCCTTCAAGACCTTCGCTCACGACGTTGCCCTTCAGGTCGCCGCCGTCGCCCCGATCTGCGCTACCCGCGATCAGGTGCCGGCCGAGACCGTCGAGCACGAGAAGGAGATCTACATGGCTCAGGCTGCCGAGTCCGGTAAGCCCGAGGCTATCCAGGAGAAGATGGCTGTTGGCCGTCTGGAGAAGTTCTACAAGCAGTCCGTGCTCACCGAGCAGGAGTTCATCAAGGACAGCTCCCTCACCATCAAGAAATATGCCGAGCAGGTCTCCAAGGAGCTCGGCGATACCATTACCGTCGTTGCCTTCGACCGCCTGGTCCGTGGCGAGTAAATAAGCTCTTGTAGCTGGTAATGAGCAGGCTGTGGGTTTTACTCACAGCCTGCTTTTTCATGGCTCTTATCAGAGCCTTTGATATCATATTGAGAGTCTAATTAAAGGAGGATCGCTTTGTCCGACATCCGATATAAACGCGTGCTTCTTAAGCTTTCCGGCGAAGCACTGATGGGCGACGGCCAATATGGCATCGACCCCAAGATTACCGACCATCTTGCCAAGCAGGTCAAGGAGCTTCTCGCCGTTGGTCACGAGGTCGGCGTTGTTGTCGGCGGCGGCAACATTTTCCGCGGCATGGCCGGCGCTGCCGGTGGCATGGAGCGCGCCCAGGCCGACTACATGGGCATGCTTGCAACCGTTATGAATGCGCTCGCCCTGCAGGATGCCTTCGAGCACAACGATGTTCCCTGCCGCGTGATGAGTGCTATCCAGATGAACGAGATCTGCGAGCCCTATATTCGCCGTCGCGCCATCAACCACCTTTCCAAGGGTAACGTCGTTATTTTTGCCGCCGGTTCGGGCAATCCTTACTTTACGACCGACACCGCCGCGGCTCTTCGTGCCTGCGAGATCGGTGCCGAGATTCTGATTAAAGCCACCAAGGTTGACGGTATCTACGACAAGGATCCTGTCAAGTGCGCCGATGCCGTCCGCTTTGACAAGATTACCTATCACGAGGTTCTCGTCCGTGGCCTGCAGGTTATGGATTCCACGGCTACGGCACTGTGCCAGGATAACCGTATGCCGATTTTGGTCCTCAACATCGATGGCGAGGACACCGTCAAGCGCGCGCTTTCGGGTGAGCCCGTCGGCACGCTCGTCTATCAGGAGGATTAAGCATGGCAGAGAACATCACCGTCCACATGGACAAGTCGCTCGAGTCCCTCAAGCACAACTTCTCCAAGGTTCGTACCGGCCGCGCCAACGCCAACATTCTGTCCGATATTTCGGTCGATTACTATGGTGTTCCCACGCCGGTTACCCAGGTTGCCGCCGTTAAGACCCCCGAGGCCCACATGCTGCTCATCGAGCCCTGGGACAAGGCGCTCGTCAACGCCATCGTTAAGGCTATCAGTGCTTCCGATCTGGGCATTACCCCCAACTCTGACGGTACCGTCGTGCGCCTGCCGTTCCCGGCTCCCACCGAGGAGCGTCGTCGCGAGCTCGTCAAGGAGTGCCGCGAGTATGCCGAGCAGGCCAAGGTTTCTATCCGCAACATCCGTCGCGACTTTAACAACAAGCTCGAGCGCGACGAAGAGCTCACCGAGGACGATGTCCGTCGCGAGCAGGCCAAGGTCCAGAAGCATACCGATGAGTATGTTGCCAAGGTCGAGGAGCTTCTGAAGGAAAAAGAAGCCGAGGTCATGGAGATCTAAGGTGCAATACGACGAGAACAAACTGGTCGAGTACTTTGCCGACGCCCCTGCGGGCGTCGGTTTTTCCGACCTTGACCTCAATAAGATCCCGCATCATATTTCGTGCATCATGGACGGTAACGGTCGTTGGGCCACGGCGCGCGGTCTTGCCCGCACCGAGGGCCACAAGGCCGGTATCGTCTCCCTGCGCGAGATCATTACCGCATGCGTGCGCTTGGGCGTCGACGTCCTTTCGGCCTATGCGTTTTCCACCGAAAACTGGAATCGTCCGCAGCACGAGGTCAACGTTTTGATGCATTTGTTTGCCAAGACGTTTATCGATGAGCTGCCGCTGCTTAAGCGCGAAAACGTGCGCGTTGTCTTTTTGGGCGATATTTCCGCACTGCCCAAGAAGACCCGCGATGTCTTTGAGCGCGGTCTTGCCGAGTGTGCCGACCACACCGGCATGACGCTGGCGCTTGCCGTCAATTACGGCGCCCGTGCCGAGATCACCCGTGCCGTCCGTCAGATTGCGCTCGACGCCGCTGCCGGCAAGATCGACCCTGCCGCCATCGACGATGATATGGTTGCCTCGCACCTCTACACCGCTGGGCTGCCCGATCCCGAGCTTGTGATTCGCACTTCCGGCGAGCTTCGCCTTTCGAACTATCTGCTGTGGCAGGTTGCCTATTCTGAGTTTTATGTCACCGATACCTATTGGCCCGACTTTGATCGTTGGGGCCTTGTCGACGCCATTTTGGCCTATCAGGGCCGCGACCGTAGGTTTGGTGGACTGAGCAAGACCGAGGAGGCTTAATCGTGTCCGATCGTCCCAAGGCGTCAACTCCCAAGGCGCCATCCGCCAAGAGCGGCGCGGCTGCGACTTCGTGGTTGGCCGGCTTTATTACCCGCGCCGCCGCAGGTATCGTCTACGCTGTCGTATTTATTCTCTGCCTGGTTTTGGGTATCGTTCCCACTGCCATCTTCGTCTCCGTCATGAGCGGCCTGTGCTGCTATGAGTTTTTCCGCATGACGAAGCTCGATGGCAAGGTGGCCAATGAGCGCCTGGGTATCGCTGCCGCCGTGCTCTTTCCGCTCTCGGCGTTGGGCGACTCGCTGCTGTTGAATGCCCTGCTTTTTGCTCTGATGCTTGCGGTGGGTATTTGGTATGTCTGTTCGTCGCGTACCCGCATATCCGATGTGGCTGTGACACTCATGGGTCCCATCTACACCGGTTTTATGCTGTCGGCCATCGTGCTGCTGCGCGATGCCGTGCCCGGTTTCGCCGGCGCCCTGCTTTCGGTGGGTGTTTGCGCGTCTCTCTGGGTCTCCGATTCGTTTGCCTACATCGTGGGCAGCCGTATCGGCAAGCACAAGATGGTCCCTAAGATTTCTCCCAAAAAGAGCTGGGAGGGCTTTGTCGGCGCCATCTTGGGCTCGGTTCTTATCTGGCTCATTTTGTGGGCGACGCATTTTTATAAGCTGAGCTTGCCCTACGCACTGCTGTGCGGCGTTGTTGTGTCCATCCTGGGCGTTATCGGCGACCTTATTGAGTCACGCATCAAGCGTGGCGTGGGCGTCAAGGATTCCGGCAACCTTATCCCGGGCCATGGCGGCATGCTCGACCGTAGCGACTCGCTTATCTTTGGCTGCATTACCGCGCAGCTGCTTTTGATGATCGGAGGCGTGCTGTAATGGCCTTTCAGACGACGTACGGCCCCGATGGGCGTCTTCGCGTTGCCATCCTGGGTTGTACGGGCTCTATCGGCACGCAGGCACTCGATGTATGCCGTCAGCATGCCGATCGACTGCAGGTGACGGCACTGTCCATTAACTCCAGCACATCGGAGCTCGTTGCGTTTGCCCGTGAGTTTTCGGTTCCGGCCGTTGCCGTGGCCGACACCACTCACGGTACGGACGCTGTGCTGCAGGAGCTGCCCGAGGGCACCGAGCTCGGTGTTGGTGCGCAGGCGGTTTGTGAGCTCGCGCGTCGCGATGACGTCGACTGTGTCCTTGTTGCCATTGTGGGCGCTGCCGGGCTCGAAGCGAGCCATGCGGCCCTGACCTCGAACAAGCGTCTCGCACTTGCCAACAAGGAGTCTCTCGTTGTCGGCGGTGACCTACTGATGCCGTTGGCGCAGCCGGGTCAGCTCATTCCGGTCGACTCCGAGCACTCCGCCATCTATCAGTGCTATCTGGGTGAGAATCCGCGTGAGGCCCACTGCATCTGGCTCACTTGCTCGGGTGGTCCGTTTTTTGGCCGTACGCGCGACGAGCTCAATCGCGTGACACGCGCCGATGCGCTGGCCCATCCCACATGGGCCATGGGCGCTAAGATTACCATCGACTCTGCGACCCTCATGAATAAGGGCTTGGAGCGTATCGAGGCCATGCATCTGTTTGGCTGCGATCTCGATTTCATTAACGTGGTCGTTCAGCGCCAGTCAAAGATCCACTCGATGGTCGAGTATGCGGACGGCTCCGTGATGGCGCATCTTGGTGCGTCCGACATGCGCATTCCCATCCAGTTCGCGTTCTCGTATCCCGAGCGTTGGGATACCCCAGCTCCTCGAATCGATTTCCGCGAGCTCGGGCAGCTCACCTTCGACGCGGCCGATATGGACACATTCCGCTGCCTGGCGCTGGCCGAGCGTGCCGGCAAGACAGGCGGCACCATGCCGTGCGTGTTGAATGCCGCCAACGAAGTTGCCGTCGATGCCTTCCTGCACGATGCCTGCACCTTTACCGATATCGATCGTATCGTTGAGTCCTGTATGGATGCACACGATGCGCAGACGGTTGCATCCTTTGAGCAGCTTCGCGATATCGATACGTGGGCTCGCGCCAAGGCCGCCAAGGTGCTCGCTGCAACCCGCTCCTCATCGTAAGGATTGCTTTTCGTTTTATGGATACTGTTCTGAGCGTTCTCTCCTCGGTCTTTTGGGGCCTGCTGATGCTATCCGTCCTCGTGTTTCTACATGAGGGCGGCCACTTTTTAGCGGCTCGTACGTGCGGCGTGCGCGTCACCGAGTTTTTCTTGGGCCTGCCGTGTCGCTTCGACATTCATCATACGTCGCGTCGCATCGGTACCAAGTTTGGCGTGACGCCGCTGCTGCTGGGTGGTTATGCCGCTATCTGCGGTATGGACCCGACCGATGTCTCGTGCGCCGACCGTGTGCTTGCGGCGATCTATCGTCATGGTCGCGTTTCGGTTGCAGACCTTTCCGTCGAGCTGGAGCTGCCCGAGGAGGATGTCCTCGAGGCTTGTGCCTTGCTTTTGGGCTGGGGTTCCATTGCGCCTTGGTACGAGGAAGGGGAGAAGCCTTCACCCAGTTACTATCCGGTTAGGTACCAGACGCTGCCGCGCGATCCTGCAGGATATACCACCTTTGACGGCCGCAAGTTCGATCGAGAGCATGCGACTGCCGAGGGCGATGTGTGGGAGCTGCCGGTCACTGCTTCGGAGTTCCTCGAGCAGGAGCGTTCGCATACCTATCTGGGCCAGGGTTTTCTCAAGCGTGCCTTTATGCTGCTCGCGGGCATTCTCGTCAATATATTGACGGGCTTTTTGCTGCTTATGAGTATCTATTCCATTGCGGGTGTCACCGTGCCGATGGATACCAACGTGATCGGTCAGGTTGACGAGGGGTCTATTGCCGCCAAGGCAGGTATCGAGGGCGGCGACGCGATCCTTTCGGTTGACGGAGTATCGTGCTCTACCTGGATGGACGTTTACGATGCCATCGGCAAGGCTGCCGGTAAGGACGATATCGCCATCGAGTACGAGCGTGACGGCAAGCAGCATTCGACCACGGTTGCGCTCAAAGAGGACGAGCGCCTAGGTGTGTATGCCTCTACGCAGGTGGTCCGTTTAGACCCCATCACGTCGGCTCGACTGTCGTTCTCCTATGTCGTGCAGACAGCGGAGGGCGTGATGCGCCTGCTCCAGCCGCAGCATACGATGGAGATTCTCGATCAGTCTTCTTCGATTGTGGGTATTAGCGTTATGTCCTCACAGGCTGCTGCTGCCGGCCCTGCCACGTTCCTTTCGTTTGCCGCCCTCATTTCGTTCTCGCTTGGCTTTATGAACCTGCTGCCCATCCCACCACTCGATGGCGGCAAGCTGGTCATCGAGATCATTCAAAAGATTGCGGGCCGCGAGCTTCCGCTCAAGGTCCAGACGATTGTGAGCTATGTGGGCATCGCGCTCTTTGCGCTGCTGTTTGTCTATATGCTTCGTTCCGACGTCCTTCGATTTATTTTGTAGGGGAGTGTTTGGATTGTCTTTGTCCCATCCTTTGCCGCGCGAGCTGACGCGCCCCGTGTTTGTGGGCGACGTGCAGATGGGCGGCGGCGCTCCGGTGGTGGTTCAGTCCATGACCTGCACCGATACCGCCGACGCCCAGGCAACGCTTGCGCAAGTGCGTGCACTTGCCCAGGCGGGTTGCGATATTGTGCGCGTGAGCGTGCCCACCGAGGCTGCGCTCGAGGGTTTTCGCACGATTTGTGCCGAGTCTCCGGTGCCGATTGTCGCCGATATCCACTTTAACCATAAGCTCGCCATTGGTGCCGTTGAGGCCGGTGCCGCCAAGTTACGCATCAATCCCGGCAATATCGGCGATTGGACCAAAGTCGATGCCGTAATCGATGCTGCGGGCGCCGCTGATTGCGCGATTCGCATCGGCGTGAACGCCGGCTCGCTTGAGCAGGATATCGCCGAGCGCGATGAGCTTTCGCAGCCTGAAAAACTCGTGATGTCGAGCGAGCGTTTCGTCAAACATTTTGAGGACCGCGGTTTTACCAATATCGTGCTTTCTGCCAAGGCTCATAGCGTATCCACGACGCTTGATACCTATCGAGCCCTGTCGCGTGAGATTCCCCACGTTCCGCTTCATTTGGGCGTGACGGAGGCCGGAACCAAGCTCCAGGGCACCATTAAGAGCTCGGTGGGCCTGGGTATTCTGCTTTCCGAGGGCATTGGCGACACCATGCGTGTCTCGCTCACGGCCGATCCGGTTGAGGAGCCGCCGGTCGCCTGGGGTATTTTACAGTCGCTGGGCCTTCGCCGCCGAGGTCCCGAGATTGTCTCGTGCCCCACGTGCGCCCGCTGCCAGGTCAACCTGATTCCCATCGCTGAGGAGGTTACCGAGCGGCTTAAGAACTACTCCGCGCCGCTTTCGATCGCCGTGATGGGATGTGCGGTCAATGGCCCCGGCGAGGCTTCTGATGCCGACTTGGGCGTTGCCTGCGGACGAGGTCAGGGCCTGCTCTTTTCGCACGGCCAGATCATTGGTAAAGTAGCTGAGGACCAAATTGTCGACGCGCTTATGGCCGAGGTCGACAAGCTTATTGAGGAGAAATAAATGACTCGAGCAATGTATATGTCTAAGCTGTATGCTCCGACGCTCAAAGAGGATCCGGCCGACGCCGAGCTTGCGAGCCACCGTCTGCTGCTCCGTGCCGGCATGATCCGCAAGGAGGCTGCCGGCCTGTATTCCTATCTGCCGCTCGCGTGGCGCTCGATTCGCAAGATCGAGAACATCGTGCGCGACGAGATGGATGCTGCCGGCGCCCAGGAGCTCATGATGCCCATCATGGTCGATGCCGAGCTGTGGCGTGAGTCGGGCCGTATCGATGCCTATGGCAAGGAGCTCGTGCGTTTTGATGACCGCCACGGCCGCGAGTTCGTGCTTGGTCCCACGCACGAGGAGACCGTGACTGCTCTGGTGCGCAACGAGCTGCGTTCCTATAAGCAGCTGCCGGTGAATCTCTATCACATCCAGGATAAATTCCGCGACGAGTTCCGTCCCCGCTTTGGCCTGATGCGCGGCCGCGAGTTCATCATGAAGGACGCCTACAGCTTCTCTGCCACGCGGGAGAGTCTGCAGGAGGAGTACGACAAGATGAAGCAGGCCTACGCCAATATCTGCGAGCGCTGCTACATCAAGGCCCTGCCCGTTGTTGCCGACTCCGGTGAGATCGGCGGCGATACCTCCGTCGAGTACATGGCGCTGGCCGATGCCGGCGAGGCTTCGCTGGTCTACTGCGACGATTGTGGCTTTGCTGCCGATGACGAGGCGGCAAGCACCAAGGTCGTTGTGACCGAGGGCCCCGGCGACGGCACACTCACCAAGGTCGAGACTCCGGGCATGGGCACCATCGAGGCCGTTGCCAAGTTCTTTGGGTTCCCCGAGAACGGTACGCGCAAGTCCCTGGCTCTCATCGACTCCGAGGGTAAGCCGGTTGTGGCCATCGTTCCGGGCGATCATGAGCTCAACGACTGCAAGGCCGAGCACGTCTTTGGCAAGGGCTATCGCATGATGACCGACGAGGAGCTCCTGACCTACGGTCTGCACAAGGGCTTTATCGGACCGGTTAACCTGCCCGAGGGCATCCGTCTAGTGTGCGACGAGAGTCTGCGCGAGTCCAAGCAATGGGCCTGCGGTGCCAACGAGGTCGATTATCACTTTACCGGTGCCTGCCCCGAGCGCGACTTTACCGTCGACGAGTGGGCCGATCTGGTCACCGTCGTCGCCGGCGACCCCTGCCCGCACTGCGGCAAGCCGCTCTCTGCTGCTCGCGGCATCGAGGTCTCCCAGGTGTTCCAGCTGGGCACCAAGTACTCCGAGGCCATGGGTGCCACCTTTATGGACGAGGATGGCAAGGAGAAGCCGCTCATCATGGGTTGCTACGGCGTGGGCGTGTCTCGCTCGCTCGCTGCCGTCGTGGAGCAGCATAACGACGAGCACGGTATCGTCTGGCCGGTCTCCGTTGCCCCGTACGAGGTCGCGGTGATTCCGCTCGATCCCAAGAAGGAGGAGTGCGCTACCGTCTGCGACCAAATCGTTGAGGGTCTGTGCGCCGAGGGTATCGAGGTTGTCGTGGATGACCGCGACGAGCGCCCCGGCTTTAAGTTTGCCGACAACGACCTTATGGGCTTCCCGTATCAGGTAGTGCTCGGCAAGCGTGGTCTTAAGAACGGCACCGTCGAGCTCAAGGACCGTGCCACGGGCGAGCGCGAGGATGTGGCGATTGATGAGGTCGTCGCCAAGGTCGCCGAGCTTGTGAAGGCAGCACGTCGTTAATCGACATTTCTGCTAGTAGATGTAATTGCAGGCCTGCTCCGCATCTCTCTTAGGATGAGATGCGGAGCAGTCTTTTTTGTTGCGTGAATAAGCTCGACGGGTAAAGGAAAACCCCACAGCCCAAATGAGCTGCGGGGTTTTCCTTTGTGCCTCCGATGCGAAATAAATCGCTCAGATACTACTGATAATCGACGACGTCGATCCAGTTCTTAAGGAACTCATCGTTCACGTTGCGCTTACGAGCGAGCTCGGAAGCGGCGACGATGCTCGTCCACTGACGCACGACCTGCATGGGCATGTCGGCGCGGTCGCAGTAGAGCTCCAGGTAGGCCTCAGCCTGGTCCTTGCTGTTGAGGGCAAAGAGCAGGTAGGTGGTGGCAACGTCTGCAGCAGGGGAGCCCTGGGTGGCATGTGCCCAGTCGCAGACGTACAGTTGGCCGTCGTCGCCGACGATGACGTTGGAGGGGTTGAAGTCGCCGTGGCAGACCTTGAACTCCTTGGTCATGCCGTCCAGACGCTCCTGAAGGTTGTAGCGCGTGGTGGCATTGAGCTGATCGAGGCTGTCGATCATGCGGGCGAACTTATCGCGCTGACGGTTGAGCAGCGGGGAGGTGTAGCCGTGGATCTCGATCTGGAGGTCGACGAACATCTCGAGGTACTCACCAAAGCGCTGGGGCTCGGCAGTCATCTTCTCGGCAAGGGTGGTGCCCGGAACCTTCTCGGTCACGAGAGCCCAGCCGTTGGCGTTCTCGAGCTGAGAAACCTCGAGAGCCTTGGGGCTGCGGATGCCGCACTCATTGATGCGGGCAAGATTCAAAGCCTCGTTGAACACGTCGGAGACGGGCTTGGTCTCGTTAAAGACCTTGACGATCTTGTCGCCCAGGTCGTAAACGACCTTGTTGCCGCGACGGACGAGCTCGGTCTTGGAATCGGGGAGCAGCATGATTGCATCCTTTCAACGATGCGATAGAAGCAACGGCGGGGGCGTGCGTACACCCGTGCACCCCCGCCGCAAATAACCGTGCTAAAAACTAGCAGACGGCGTAGTCCTGGGGCTCGCGGCCGTAGTAGGCGTCCAGGTAGAGCTCCTTGATCTCGCTCATGAGCGGGTAGCGCGGGTTAGCGCCGGTGCACTGGTCGTTGAATGCCTGCTCGGTCATCTCGTCGAGGGTGTCGAGGAAGTACTGCTCGTCAACACCGTAGTCGGCGATGGTCTTCTTGACGCCGATGAAGTCCTTGAGCTCCTCGAGCTTCGTGATGAAGTTCTCGAAGACCTCCTTGTCGTCCTTGCCCTCGATGCCGCAGTACTTGGCCATCTCGGCGTAGTTGTGCAGCGCGTTGGGGTAAGGATACTGGGAGAAGGTACCCATCTTGACGGGAGCCTCGGCGGCGTTGTAGCGCATGACGCGGGTCAGGATGACGGCGTTTGCGAGGCCGTGGGGCAGGTGATGGAAAGCGCCGAGCTTGTGGGCCATGGAGTGGTTGAGGCCCAGGAAGGCGTTGGCGAAGGCCATACCGGCCATGCAGGAGGCGTTGTGCATCTCCTCGCGGGCATGCGGGTCCTTGGCGCCGTTCGTGAAGCTGGAGGGCAGGTTCTCGAAGACGAGCTTGGCAGCGCGCTCGGAGAGGCCCTTGGTGTAGTCGGAAGCCATGATGGAGACGTAGGACTCGATGGCGTGGGTCATGACGTCGATGCCGGAGGCAGCGGTCAGGCCGCGCGGGGCGGTCATGCAGTTGTCGGCGTCGACGATAGCCATGTTGGGGAGCAGCGCGTAGTCGGCGAGCGGCCACTTGATGCCGGTCTCCTTGTCGGTGATGATGGCGAACGGCGTGCACTCGGAGCCAGTGCCCGAAGAGGTCGGGACGGCGACGAAGTAAGCCTTCTTGCCCATCTCGGGGAAGGTGAAGATACGCTTGCGGATGTCCATGAAGTCCATGGCCATGTCCTCGAAGTTCGCCTCGGGGTGCTCGTACATCATCCACATGATCTTGCCGGCGTCCATTGCGGAACCGCCGCCGACGGCGATGATGACATCCGGCTCGAAGAGCGTCATCTGCTTGGCGCCGCGACGTGCGCACTGCAGGGAGGGATCGGGCTCAACGTCGTAGAAGCAGTCGTGAGCGATGCCCATCTCATCGAGCTTGGCCTCGATGGCACGCGTGTTGCCATTCTTGAAGAGGAACTGGTCGGTAACGATGAAGGCGCGCTTCTTGCCCATTACGGTGCCGAGCTCGTCGAGTGCGACGGGCGTGCAGCCCTTCTTGAAGTAGACCTTCTCGGGTGCGCGGAACCACAGCATGTTCTCGCGGCGCTCTGCCACGGTCTTGACGTTGATCAAGTGTTTCACCCCAACGTTCTCGGAGACGGAGTTGCCACCCCAGGAGCCGCAGCCCAGGGTTAGAGACGGCTTCATGCCGAAGTTGTAGAGGTCACCGATGCCGCCGTGCGAGGACGGGGTGTTGATGACGATGCGGCAGGCCTTCATGACGTGCTGGAACTTAGCGATCTTCTCGCTCTGTGCCGGGTGCACGTAGAGAGAGGCGGTGTGGCCCGGGCCACCTGCGAGGACGAGGTGCTCTGCCTTGTCAACGGCCTCCTGGAAGTCCTTGGCGTGATACATAGCGAGGACCGGGGAGAGCTTCTCGTGGGAGAACTCTTCCTTCTCGGGATCGGTGGAGGTGACCTCGGCGATCAGGATCTTGGTCTTGGCGGGAACCTCGATGCCGGCGAGCTCGGCGATCTTGGCGGCAGCCATGCCGGGGATGCGGTGATCGAGTGCGCCGTTCTTGAACATGGCGGCACGCAGGGCGTCCATCTCGGCACCCTGCTTGACGAAGTAGCAGCCGCGACGCTGGAACTCAGCCTTGACATCCTTGTAGATGGAGTCGAGGACGGTGACGGACTGCTCGGAAGCGCAGATCATGCCGTTGTCGAACGTCTTGGAGTGGATGATGGAGTTGACGGCGAGCTTGATGTCCGCGGTATCGTCGATGATGACCGGGGTGTTGCCGGCGCCGACGCCGAGTGCGGGCTTACCGGAGGAGTAAGCAGCCTTGACCATGCCCGGGCCACCGGTTGCGAGAATGATGTCGACGTCGCGCATGACCATGTTGGTCAGCTCGATGGACGGCTTGTCGACCCAGCCGATGATGCCCTCAGGAGCACCGGCCTTGACAGCTGCGTCGAGAACGAGCTTGGCGGCGGCGATGGTGCACTTGGCGGCTGCCGGGTGCGGGGAGATGATGATGGCGTTACGGGTCTTCAGGCAGATGAGCGTCTTGAAGATGGCCGTGGAGGTCGGGTTGGTGGTCGGGATGACAGCGCCAACGATACCGATCGGCTCGGCGACCTTGGTGATGCCGTAAGCGTCGTCGCGCTCGATGACACCGCAGGTCTTGGTGTTCTTGTAAGCGTTGTAGATGTACTCAGCGGCGTAGTGGTTCTTGATGACCTTGTCCTCGAGAACGCCACGGCCTGTCTCCTCGATGGCGAGCTTGGCCAAAGGAATACGAGCCTTGTTGGCGGCCATAGCAGCCTCGTAGAAGATCTTGTCTACCTGCTCCTGAGTGTACTCAGCGAATTTAGCCTGGGCCTCACGCATAGATTTGAGTTTGGCCTCAAGCGCCTCCACGTTGTCCACGATGGCGGGAGTAGTGTTTTCCGGTGACTTTTTCACCATTTGTGTCTCCTTGCGATCGGAGATTTACCCTACAAGATGCATGATAGCAAGAAATAATTCGGTGAACGGGCAGATTCCCGTAAAAGACAAACTAAAACGCTTCAATCAAATGAACCGTTTCAACTAAATCTATCTGCCTTGCGTATCGCCCCGCTCATTGGGGACAGACTTACATGAGTGCTTTCACTCATTTGGGACAGACATCGATTTGCCATTTTGCCGTTCTGGGCCTGTTATTGCCGCTCATTGGATATAAATAGGTTACAGGCTCAGCATTTTGACAATCGCTATTCGCGGGTCGCGGTTGAGTCGGACACGCAGGCAGTGCAGCTGCTCGATTATATCCATCTCAATCCCGTGAAAGGTGCGCTCGACTCACTTGAGGCGTACCGCTGGTCAAGTTACAAGGCATATCAGCTGGGCTACGATCCCTTTGATATTTGTGATGCGGCCCCTATGCTCGATATTGTCGGAGGTTCCCGTTGCTATTGCGAGCATATCGAGGAAGTTGCCGGGCGCATCTGGTCAGAGGAGATTCTTCCACGCCGTCGGATCCTCGATGAGGATGCTCTTTCCGTTGCGCGCGAAGTCCTTCCGAGCATAGATCCTGCGCTGCTCAAGGCCCTGCCACGCCCCGATCGTGATGCGTGTCTGCTGAGGCTCAGGCGGGCACATCTCACGGTCAAGCAAATTGCCCGTATCACCGGCATCGGCGCTACAAGCGTGACCAAGGCCACCGTAGGCTGGAGGGAGGCTGCGTGAGGCAGGGGCCGAACCGCTGCCGGCATGCGTAATGTCTGTCCCAAATGCGTGAAAACACTCATGTAAGTCTGTCCCCAATGAGTGCAAAAAGGCGCCCTCATTGGCGAGGGCGCCTTTGGTAAGTTCTATGTGAACGCGAGGTCTTTGACCCGGAGAGTCCGAGGTACTTGTTGGTAAGACCTTATTTACGAGCGCGCAACCTTGCCGGACTTGAGGCAGGTGGAGCAAACGTTCATCTTGCGACGGTGACCATCGACGACGACGTAAACGCGCTGGATGTTGGGGCGGAACTTACGGTTGGTGACGCGGTGAGAGTGGCTGATGGAGCGACCGGCAACGGGGTGCTTACCGCAAACTTCGCAAACTTTGGACATAACTGACCCTCCTTGGGCGACAAACGAACATGTCGCGTTAACAAACAAGCCTGAACTATAGCACAGAAGTCGCTCCCTGTGCGCAATCTACACAGAGATATTCCTCTTTTGGCGATAGTGCTCACGCCACGGCCCTGGACGTAGATCCGATTTGCGTGCAGCAGAGGGGATTATGCCAGCTCGTGCGTGCGTTTTCAAGCTCGTCCCACAAATATATAGGTTTATTGAGCTTTGGGCTCCGTTTACGGATTGCTCTGTATTTATGCTCGCAATTAAGCTCGAGGTTGGCTACACTATCCCATGACCATTAAAGGGGTACGAGATACCCACATGGAATTACATAGCTGCCCAAAGAGCAGCCCTTCCTGTGGGTGTCTGGTCCGCTTTAAGCGGTCGGGCATCTATTTTTTTGACTGTGTCAGCAGTCAAGACATGTGAGGAAGGAGATCGATGGGCACGACTTCCCCCAAGGCGGTCATCATGGACGAGACCGCCGTCAATCGAGCGATGACCCGCATCGCGCACGAGATTCTCGAGCGCAACGAGGGCTGTGAAGACCTCGCTCTGGTCGGCATCGTCACGCGCGGCGACCTTCTGGCAAAGAAGCTCGCCGAGGAGATCAAGGAGATCGAGGGCGTCGACGTTCCGCTCGGCAGCCTGGACATTAGCTTCTACCGCGATGACTATGCGACCAATTTCGCTCCCGCGATCCACGCTACCAACATTCCCTTCAGCGTCGACGGCAAGCGCGTCGTGCTGGTGGACGACATCCTGTATACGGGCCGTACCATCCGCGCCGCTCTCGACGCCGTTATGGACCTGGGCCGTCCGAGCCGCATTGAGCTGGCAGTCCTCGTTGACCGCGGCCACCGCGAGCTCCCCATCTCGCCGGACTTTGTCGGCAAGAACGTTCCCTCGTCGCATGAGGAGAACGTGCACCTATATATGAAGGAAGTCGACGGCCACACCGCCGTCGAGATTAACGACGTCGCGCCGGGTTCCCACGTGGGCTCCGCGCCGCTGGGAGGTGAGTAGTACCGTGGCGTTCAACCATAAGCACCTGATCGACATTACCGAGTACTCCGAAGAGGACATCAAGCTCATCCTCGAGACCGCCAAGGCGTTCTCCGAGGTCAACGAGCGTGCGATCAAGAAGGTCCCCACGCTCAAGGGCAAGACCATCGTCAACATGTTCAACGAGCCCTCGACGCGCACCCGTAGCTCCTTCGAGCTCGCCGAGAAGCGTCTTTCGGCCGACAGCCTTAACTTTGGTGGCTCCTCGACCTCCACGGTCAAGGGCGAGAGCCTCGTCGACACCGTCGAGACCCTCAACGCTTATAAGATCGACTGCATTGTCGTGCGCGACAAGCACGCCGGCGCTCCCTACATCGTCACGCAGAACTCGCCCGCAAGCGTCATCTGCGCCGGTGACGGCAAGCACAACCATCCTACGCAGGCCCTGCTCGACCTGTACACCATCTGGGAGCACAAGGGTGACTTCCACGGTCTGAAGGTCGCCGTCGTCGGCGATATCGCCCACTCCCGTGTTTGCGGCTCGCTGATCCCCGCCCTTAAGATCATGGGCTGCGAGACCTACGCCGTCGCCCCCGGCACGCTGCTGCCGCCGGCGCCCGAGGTCCTGGGCTGCGACCACGTGACGAGCGACCTCGATTCCGTCCTGCCCGAGCTGGACGTCGTCTACATGCTGCGCGTGCAGCAGGAGCGTCTCGAGGGTGCCCCGTTCCCGACCATTCGCGAGTACCACAAGCTCTTCGGCCTGACCAAGGACCGCGAGAAGCTCATGAAGCCCGACGCGATCATCTGCCACCCGGGCCCCATCAACCGCGGCGTCGAGTTCGACTCCTATATGGCCGACCACCCGCAACGCTCCGTCATCCTGGAGCAGGTCTACGCCGGTATCTGCGTGCGTATGGCTATCCTGTATCTGCTGCTTGGAGGTGCCGATAATGGCCTTGCTTCTTAAGAATGCCCACGTCGTCGACCCGTCCGTCGAGCTTGACGGTGTCGTTGACGTCCTGATTGACGGCGACAAGATCGCCGAGGTCGGCGAGAATCTCGCCGTCGAGGGAGCCGAGGTCCGCGACCTTTCCGGCAAGTACCTCGTCCCCGGCCTGGTGGATATGCACGTTCACCTTCGCGAGCCCGGCTACGAGGTCAAAGAGGACATCGAGAGCGGTACCCGCGCAGCTGCCAAGGGCGGCTTTACCGGCGTGTGCGCCATGCCCAACACCGATCCCGTAACCGATAACGGCACTGTCGTGGAGTTCGTCAAGTCCCGCGCTGCCGAGGTCGGCCACTGCCGCGTCTATCCGTCGGGCGCCATGACCCGCGGTCTTAAGGGCGAGGCCATGTCCGAGATGGGCGATATGGTCGCCCACGGCGCCGTCGCCTTCACCGATGACGGTCGCGGCGTGCAGGGCGCGGGCATGCTCCGTCGCTGCATGGACTACGGCAAGATGTTCGGCAAGGTCTTTATGAGCCACTGCCAGGACGAGGACCTGGTCGGCCACGGCCAGATCAACGAGGGCAAGGTCTCGACCCGTCTGGCCCTCGAGGGCTGGCCGGCTGCCGGCGAGGAGCTCCAGATCGCCCGCGACATCGAGATCGCCAAGCTGACCGGTGCCAAGCTGCACATCCAGCACATCTCCACCGCCCATGGTCTGGAGATCGTGCGTGCCGGTAAGGCCGCTGGCGTTCAGGTTACCTGCGAGGCTACCCCGCACCACATGTTCCTGACTGAGAACGACCTGGACGAGACCTACAACACCTCGCTCAAGGTCAATCCGCCGCTGCGTACCGAGGAAGATGCCGAGGCCATCCGTCAGGGCGTCATCGACGGCACCGTCGACGCTATCGTCACCGATCACGCTCCCCACACCCCGTGGGAGAAGGCCCGCGAGTTCGAGCTTGCGCCCTTTGGCATGATCGGCCTTGAGACCTCCCTGTCGCTCGTACTCACCGAGCTGGTCAACACGGGCAAGATGAGCGTGGGCCGCATGGTCGAGCTCATGGCCATCAAGCCGCGTGAGATTCTGGGCCTCGACCAGGTTCAGGTCAAGGCGGGCTCCGTTGCCGACCTGACCGTGTTCGACCCCTCTGCCACCTGGACGGTCGGTGAGGACGGTTATGAGTCGCGCGCCGAGAACTCCGGTTTTGCCGGCCGCACGCTTACCGGTCGTGCCACCGATGTGTTTGTCGGCGGTAAGCAGACGCTCGCCGACGGCTGCATCTGCTAGCATAGCCTTATCGCTTTTGTGCGCGGTGCCCTTGCGGTGCCGCGCTTTCTGTTCGTTTTGACCATGCAATCGCATGGGGGATTGGAGCGTCTATGCCCACACCTTCCACTGCACGCATGCACGACTTCGAGGTCGTCTCGAACCAGAAGATCGCCGACGGCATCTTCTCGCTCGTCATCTCGGCCCCCAAGCTTGCAAGTGCGCTCAAGCCCGGTCAGTTTGTGAACATTGCCGTGCCCGGCGATGCGTCCTCGCTGCTTCGCGTGCCCCTGAGCTTCTATCGCGCCGACGCCCAGGCCGGCACCGTCGAGCTGTGGTACGCCGTCGTGGGTGACGACACCCGTCGTCTGTCGCAGATGGCCCCCGGCTCCAAGTCCAACCTGTTGGGCCCTGGCGGCCGCGGCTGGCTTGTTCCCGAGGGCACCAGGAAGGCGCTGCTCGTGGCGGGCGGCATCGGCGTTCCGCCCGTGCTCTGCCTCGCCGGCAAGCTTGCCGAGCAGGGCGTGGATGTCGACGTGTGCCTGGGCTTTGGCACCGCTTCCAAGGCCGTGGGTGTCGATGAGTTCCGCGCGCTGGGCGCCACGGTTAACGTGTGCACCGACGATGGCACGCTGGGCACGCACGGTTTTTGCACCGACCCGGCAGCCGAGCTGCTCGGCGAGGGCGGCTACGACTACGTCGCCAGCTGCGGCCCCGCCGTCATGATGAAGAAAGTCGCCGCCGCTGCCGCCGAGGCCGGTGCGTACTGCGAGGTGTCGCTTGAGCGCATGATGAGCTGTGGCTTTGGCGCCTGCAACACCTGCAATGTCGAAACGGTCGACGGTATGAAGGGTGCTTGCATGTGCGGCCCCGTGTTCGATGCTTCCAAGGTGGTGGTCTTCTAGTGGGTACCGTGAACATGGCCGTCGATTTCGGCGGCGTCAAGATGCAGAACCCCATCAACACCGCAGCCGGTACCTTTGGCTACGGTTGGCAGTTCCAGAACTTCTTTGATGTTTCCCGGCTGGGCGCCATCACCACCAAGGGTTGCGCTGCCGAGCCCTGGCCCGGCAACCCCGCGCCCCGCATGGCCGAGATTCCCGGCGGTATGATCAACTCCGTGGGCCTTCAGAACCCCGGCGTGGCCGCCTTTGCCCGCGAGTCCGGTCCGTGGCTCGAACAGCTGTCCAAGGACGGCTGCCAGGTCATCTGTCAGGTTGCCGGCCACTCCGTTGACGAGTTTGTCCGCGCACTCGAGATGTATGTTGAGCTGTGCCCTTGGGCTGCCGGCTACGAGATCAACGTGAGCTGCCCTAATATCGCCGCCGGCGGTGCCGCCATGGGCTCCACGCCCGAGGGCGCCTCTTCCGTTATGGCTGCCTGCCGCAAGGTGACCGATAAGCCGCTTTTCGTGAAGATGGCGCCGGTCAACGTCGCCGAGATCGCCAAGGCCCTCGAGGCTGCCGGCGCCGACGGCCTTTCGGTCATCAACTCCATCCAGGGCATGGCCATCGACGTCCATACCCGCAAGTCCCGCGTGGCCAAGCCCAAGGGCGGCCTTTCGGGCCCGCTGTGCCACCACATCGCCGTTCGCATGGTCTGGGAGGTCGCCCAGGCCGTCGATATCCCCATCAACGGCGTCGGCGGTGTCATGACTGGCGAAGATGCGGCCGAGTTTATCCTGGCTGGCGCCACCTGCGTGTCGGTCGGCATGGCCAACTTCGTCGATCCGTGCGCTTCGCTCAAGATTGCGCATGAGCTCGAGGCCTGGGCCGAGTCCCAGGGCGTGAAGGACATCAACGAACTGGTAGGTGCGTTCGAATGCTAGAGACCGATGCCCGCGACCGCGTAATCGTCGCCCTCGACTGCGATCGTGAACGTTCGCTCGAGCTCGCCCACGAGCTTTCGGGCCATGCCGCCTGGCTCAAGGTTGGCATGACGCTCTATTACGCTGAGGGCCCCGAGATCGTCAAGACCTTTAAGGACCTGGGCTTTAAGGTCTTCCTTGACCTTAAGTTCCATGATATTCCGCATCAGGTTCGCGGTGCCGCCCGTTCGGCCTCGCTTGCCGGTGCCGACCTGCTCTCGGTTCACGGCTTGGGTTCGGGCGCCATGCTCGCTGCCTGCCGCGAGGGTGCCGAGGAGGCGCGCGAGGACCGCGCCAAGCTCGTCGCCATCACCGTGCTCACGAGCATGAATCAGGATGCCTTGAGCGAGATCGGCGTCGAGTCGCCCGTGGCCGAGGAGGCCGCCCGCCTGGCAAAGCTCGCTCAGGCCAACGGCATCGATGGCATCGTGTGCTCGCCGATGGAGGCTCACGACATGCGTGAGCTGCTGGGCCCTGATGCCCTGATCGTGACTCCGGGTGTGCGTCCGGTGGGTGCCGCCTTAGGTGACCAGTCCCGCGTGGCGACGCCTTCCCAGGCTATCGAGCGTGGCGCAAGCCACATTGTGGTGGGCCGTCCCATCACCGGTGCCGACGATCCGGTTGCCGCCTTTGACGCCATCGTCGCTGAGCTGGTCGAAAACGTCGCGTAAAAGATTCCCCTAAGTCACCACTTTTGGGTCTCATTAGCACAAAATAGCCCCTGTGCCTGCGTAATCTTTCCCATCCTTTGTGTGGAATCGCAGGTCAGGGGCTTAACTTTGGGCGCAGTATATTGCACTTTTTGCGGGTATCGTCTAACCTATGGAGCCGCGATTGGGCATTTTGTACGTTCTACGTGCTAAAATGCCAATTATTGAATCAGATATAACCCAACTATTTGGAGGTACGAATGGCACTCCCTCAGCTTACCGATGAGCAGCGCAAGCAGGCTCTTGAGAAGGCTGCTGCCGCACGTCACGCCCGCGCTGAGCTTCGCGAGCAGATCAAGAAGGGCGAGAAGTCCCTCGAGTCCGTGCTCAACTCCGATGACCCCATCGCTTCCCGCATGAAGGTTTCCACCCTCATCGAGTCTCTTCCTGGTTATGGCAAGGCCAAGGCCGCCAAGATCATGGAGGAGCTCGGTATCTCCGCTACCCGTCGCGTCCAGGGCCTCGGCGTCCGTCAGCGCGAGCAGCTCCTCGAGCAGCTGACCAAATAAGTGAGCGCTCAGGATTCCAAGCTCTTTGTGATTTCTGGACCGTCAGGCGCAGGCAAGGGTACGCTCGTCACTCGTGTGCGCGAGCGCCGCTCGAACCTGGGCCTGACGGTTTCGGCTACCACGCGAGCACCACGTAAAGGTGAGGTCGACGGCGTCAACTACTTTTTTCTGACGCGCGAGGAGTTCGACCGCCGCGTGGCAAACGGTGAGTTTGTTGAGTGGGCCGAGGTCCACGGTAACTGCTACGGCACGTTGGTGAGCGAGGTCACATCCAAGCTCGCCTCGGGCGCCTCTCTGATTTTGGAGATCGATGTCCAGGGTGCCCTGCAGGTTAAGGAGCGTTTCCCCGAGGCCGTGCTGATCTTTATCAAGCCGCCTTCGCTTGAGGTGCTCCGCGAGCGTCTGGTCGGTCGCGGTACCGAGACGCCCGAGACGATTGAGCTGCGTATGGCAAACGCCGCCCATGAGCTTGCCCTTGCCGACCGCTACGACGACGTCGTGGTGAATGACGATCTCGACCGCGCGACCGATGAGCTCGTTCGCGTTCTCGATATGCATGAAAGGATCTGAGGTCCGTGTCCGTTGTAAAGCCTTGCATTGACGATCTTCTGGAGAAGACCGATCACAACCGCTTCCTGCTCGCTTCGCTTGCCTCCAAGCGCGCCTGCGACATCAACAGCATGCTGCGTGGCCAGCACAACCGCGTGCTTGCCGTCCAGGATGTCGATGACATCACCATCGGGCTTTCCGGTGCCGATACCATCTCGATGGCAATGGACGAGATTGTCGATGGCGACATCTCTTACGACGAGGCCCGTTACGAGAAGGCGCTCGGCCACAAGGTTGCTGAAGCCTAAATGGCGGCTCGCGTCTGCCTGGTCCACTATCACGAGGTTGGACTGAAGGGTAAGAACCGCGCACATTTTGAGCATATCCTCATGGATAACATCAAGGCGGCCTTGGCCGCCTTTTCCGTGAATGCCGTGTCTCGAATTTCCGGTTATATCCTCGTGACCTTTAACGAGCATCAGGCCGACGAGGCGGCGCGTGTCATTCGCACCGTTCCCGGCGTTGCCCGCGTGTCCCTGGCATATCACACGAACCGCGACCCGCAGGAGTACTGCGCCGCCGCCGTGAAGGCGCTGCGCGAGTTCGGTACCTTCGAGTCGTTTAAGGTGCACGCCAAGCGCTCCAATACCGACTATGAGCTCACTTCGATTGACATCAATCGTCAGGTGGGCGAGGTGTTGTGTGAGGCCTTCCCCGATAAAAAGGTTCAGATGCACGATCCCGACGCTATGGTGCACGTACTGGTGGTCCAGGGTAGCGTTTATGTGTACGCGCGCTCCGAGCGTGGCGTTGGCGGTCTGCCGGTGGGTTCTGCCGGCAAGGTCGTGACGCTGTTGTCGTCGGGTATCGATTCTCCGGTGGCGACCTGGATGCTCGCGCGTCGCGGCGCGGTGTGCGTGCCGGTACATTTCTCCGGCCGTCCGCAGACGCCCGATACGAGCGAGTATTTGGTGCAGGACATCATCCGTGCGCTTGAGCCGGGTGTCCAGATCGGTCGCCTGTACGTAGTCCCGTTTGGCGACTGCCAGCGCGAGATTTCGGCCACCTGCCCCAGCAATCTGCGCGTGATTATGTACCGTCGCATCATGTATTCGGTTGCCGAGCGCATTGCGCACATCGAGGGCGCCAAGGCTATCGTGACCGGCGAATCGCTCGGTCAGGTTGCCTCCCAGACGCTTGAGAACATCATGGCCGTCAACGAGGCCGTGAAGATCCCCGTGTTCCGTCCTCTCATCGGTTCGGACAAGCAGGAGATCATCGCGCGCGCCGAGGAGATCGGTACGTTCGATATCTCGACTGAGGCTGCGCCCGACTGCTGCACGCTGTTTATGCCGCGTCGTCCCGAGACGCACGCTAAACTCGATGCCGTGCATGAGGCCTGGGAGTTGTTAGATCACGAGGAGATGATCGAGCGCCTGCTCAAGCAGACCGAGTACATCGACTTCGAGAGCAACACGTATAAGGCCCCTAAGACCTTAAAACGCAAACATTCGGAGCTTGCTCCGCGTGAGATTTACCAAGATCACGAGTAATTTTGTGCATAGATCGACGATGCGCCTGCATCGTCGGTCTTTTGCTATCTGGGCATTTTGCGGCTAAGTGTTCATTTGCTGACGTGTGCCTGAATAATTGGACAGATTTGTGCAAGGTTTTGGTTGGTTTTTGGTTTGACCGCTAAAACCGGTTTTGGAGCGTGGCTGTTGCAGGGCTCTTTTCCTGACACGATGTTGTTGGGAGGTTTTGCTATGGCGCAGCGCGAACAACACGAACGGGTCAAACGGATGGACCGCTTGGCGGACAAGCTGCTCGGTCATAAGGCAGTGGTGATGGCGATACTGGTCGTCATTGCGATGGCGAGTGGACTGGCGATGGCGAACCTTGGCGGCGGTGCCGGCAGTGTGTCGTTTGAGCGCACTGATGGTTCGGGTTCGTTAGTGGAGCCGGGATCCGGCGATGCCTCGAGCGGAAAGACATCCGAAGGCTCTTCGCCTAAGGCGTCTGCCGCGGCAGAGGTTTATGTCGATGTTGATGGCGCCGTTGTGTCGCCCGGTGTATACCGCCTCAAGGACGGCGCTCGGGTGGCTCAGGCGATTGATGCCGCCGGCGGGCTGGCGCCCGAGGCAGACGTTACGGGGCTCAATCGGGCATCTAAGATCGTCGATGGACAGAAGATTCACGTTCCAACGGTAGGGGAGCAGCAGGCGTCCATTGCGGAAGCTGGTGTTGATGGTGGGGCTTCCGCATCATCGGGCGTGAGTGGCGCAACAGGCCTAGTAAATATCAATACGGCAAGCGCGGCAGAACTGCAGACGCTCTCTGGCATCGGTCCCTCCATGGCCCAGTCGATTATCGATGAGCGGACAAAGAACGGTGCTTTTGCCTCGGTTGACGATCTGATGCGTGTGTCGGGAATCGGCGAGAAGAAGCTTGCCAAAATCAAAGATTCCATCTGCGTATGAGTGCGACCGAGCGCGAGCATGTGATGCCTCCGCGGCCTCTGATGCCGTGGACGATGGCCCTGTGTGCCGGCATGTGCATGAGCTGCGCCTTGGTGCTCAACGTGGCCGCCGATGCGCTGCTGTGGGAGCGGGCTTCGGCGGTCGGGCCGCTTTGGGCCATCCCCGTTGCGGCGGCGGTATTCGTTGTGCTGGCTCAATCTTGTGCGTGGCTTGTCCCTTGGAAGCGGTGGCTGTATGCCGCGTCCGTCGGTCTTGTGGCGGGAGCGGTCGTCTCGGCCTGGTGGGCTGTGGGCGCGCTCAGCGCCTCGAAGGCGCTCGACGGTCGAGCGGCAAGCAGCCTTGAGTTTGTCGTGCAGGGTGATCCATCCATAAACGACGACGTGTATTCCTATACCTGCGAGGCACGCGCGGACGGTAAGAACTTGGCAACGGTTCGCCTATCGTGTGACCGCGAGCTCAAGGTCGGGGCGCACGCGCGTGTTATCGGTCGCGTTTCACGTTTTGAGAACGATGCGTATGGACGATCGCGCGTGCTCCGAGGCGAGGTACGTAAGGTTAAAGTCGTTCGGATTATGTCGGTCGATGAGGACTCTCCGGGGCCGCTTCTTCGGATGCGAAATGGGCTGCTTGCGTCCATCGCGCCTGCGACCGACCCGGCGCGTGCGCTCATAGCCGGTGTCGCCTGCGGTCGTTCGGCCGAGCTGCGCGCCCAGCCGGCGGGCGACTGGTTTTCGGTGACGGGAACGGCGCATCTTATCGCCGTCTCGGGCAGCCATTTGGCTATCGTGGGGTTTGTAATCGAGGGTGTATTGCAAAAGACTCGGTGCTCACGTGGTCTTCAGCGGGCGATATTGGCGATAACGCTTGTGGGCTACGTTGCCTTTACGGGCGCGTCTCCCTCGGCCGTGCGCGCGTGCTGCATGGTGTTCGCGACGCTTGTCGTAAACGGCGCGGGGCGTCGCCGGCACGGCGCATCGGCACTCTTCGTAACCATGTCCATCTTTGTGCTGCTGCGGCCGACGGTGCTGTTCGAGATGGGCTTTCAGCTTTCATGTGCCAGCGTCTTTGCCATTCTGTGCTTTTGCCCCTATGCGACCTACACTTTGGGTGAGCTGGGTGTGCCATCGGGCGTTGCCAGCATGCTTTCCGTCACGCTGTGCTCGCAACTGGCGACACTTCCCATTACCATTCCTGCCTTCGGTACGTTCTCGCTCATTGCTCCGCTGGCAAATGCGGTCATCGGTCCGGTGGTGAGCGTACTGCTTGCCGTGTCGATCGTGCTGGTTCCCTTTTCGCTCGTGGCACCGTTGCGGACTTGGGCGCTCGTTGTGCCCATGATTGCCGCCCGTTGTGCGCTGTTCTTCGAGCAGCTGTTTGCCGCCGTGCCGGGTGCATCCGTGAGTGTGCCGCCCGATAGCATGTGGATTTATCTAGTGCCGTGTTTGCTGGCGGTGCTGCTGGTCTGGTGGCCACGTCCCCGTGCACGTCCTGTGGCGGTGGGGCTTGCATGTCTTGTGTTCCTGGCTGCGATTCCGTACGTCTACTGGGATCGATTCGCTCCGCCTTCTGTGGCGGTGCTCGATGTGGGCCAGGCCGATGCGATTCTTATCCGCCAGGGCGGTGCAGTGGCACTCGTCGACTGCGGGCTCGACGAGCGCGTGGTGGCGGCGTTGGTTCGCAAAAACGTGCACCATATCGATGCCGTCTTTGTGACGCATTGGGATGAGGATCACTGGGGTGGTCTGCCTGCCGTGCTCAAACAGTTTTCGGTCGGTACGATTGCCGTGGCGGCGGATGCGCTGGAGGATGCTCCTGCCGAGGTATTGAACCGACCTGGCGTGGAGTATCGGCAGGTGCGCCGTGGGGATACGGTCGATATCGGCTCATTTTGCGCCCGCGTGATGTGGCCATTCGAGTCCGTGGATGGCGAGGGAAATGAGGACTCGCTTGTCCTGCTGCTCTCATATGTTCAGGAAGGCAAGGGCCTGCGTATGCTCCTCACCGGTGATGCCGAGCTCGACCAAGAACGGGAATTCGTGCAGGAGGTGGGGGATATCGACGTACTTAAACTTGGGCATCACGGCTCTAAGGTTTCAGTCGATGATGAGTTGCTGGACGTCCTGAAGCCCGAGCTTTCCCTCGCGAGTGCGGGCGAAGGGAATCGATACGGCCATCCGTCCGATGCCTGCATCGATGCCGTTAAGGAAGCGGGCGGCGTGTTCGCGTGCACTATCGAACACGGCGACATTACCGTCACGCCGACTGCGAATGGCTTTGCGATGCGATGCCAGCGACCTTGACGACGTCGTTGGCGTGTGGTGGGCCCCTGGGCTAGAATGGCACGGAACGAATACGAAGGCCTGCGGGAGGGGAGCGCAATGTCCGAAACCGGTCTGCTGCCGGCATATCTGATTGTCGGTACCGACGGAGTCAAGCGCGATCACGCCGTCTCGCGTATGAAAGCGCGTCTGGAAAAGTCGGGTATGGTCGAGTTCAACCTCGACGAGCG
The DNA here is from genome assembly GCA_048430645.1 of Collinsella sp. GTDB lineage: Bacteria > Actinomycetota > Coriobacteriia > Coriobacteriales > Coriobacteriaceae > Collinsella. The sequence continues at coordinate 140,696 of DBFOME010000020.1, forward strand.
CGACATGACCAAGGACCCCGATATCGAGTCGATTATCGGATCGCTTAACACCTTTCCGATGGGCAGCGAGTTTCGCTTGGTAATCCTTGATGGATGCTCAAAGCTCGCCAAGGCGGTCTCGGAGCCGCTCGTCGAGTATCTGGCGAGTCCCAGCCCCACGACGGTCTGCCTCATCATCGCCGACTCGCTTGCCAAGAACACGCGCCTGTATAAGGCGATCGCCAAGATCGACAAGAAGGCTATCGTCGATTGCTCGGGTACCAAGCGCTGGGAACTGCCTCGCCGTGTTCAGCAGATGGCGACGCAGCACGGTAAGTCGATTTCGACGGCGGCCGCCGAGGAACTCGTCTCGCGTTCGGGCGAAAACACTCGCATGCTCGATAACGACTTGGCTAAGCTTGCTCAGATGGTTGAGGCGCCCCAGATTGAGCTTGCCGACGTTGAGCGCTGGATTGTACGTACGGCCGAGGTTCAACCCTGGGACTTTCTCAATGCGGTCTCGGCCCGTGACATGCGACGCTCGCTCGAGCTCTTCAATCTATTGCCCGCCAAGAGCTACGTGTGGACTTACACGTTGCTGTGCGGCCGCATCCGCGAGCTGATCGTCGCCAAGGCGCTCGATGCGCGCGGTCAGGGTCGTGAGCTGGCCGCAACACTCAAGCTTCAGTCCTGGCAGGTCAAGAATCACCTGACCTGGGCACGTCGCTTTTCGATGGCAGAGCTCGTCGCAGCGCTCGAGGGCGCGGTCGATGTGGAGCTCGCGCTCAAGGGTTCGGCCGATTCTCAGACCGCGCTTTTGCTTTGGATTACGAACATCTTGAGAAAATCGTGATGATACCTGCCTATTTGACAAATTCGTTCTATCCCTTTGAGAGGGAGCGTGCTATAGTAGGCGCTTGCATGACCTCACCGTGTCTCAGAGGTGTCATACATTTTTTGCAAGGAACTCGAAAGGAACTCCAGAAGTGGCAAACATCAAGTCTCAGAAGAAGCGTATCCGCACCAATGAGGCAGCTCGCATGCGTAACAAGGCTGTCAAGTCCGAGCTCAAGACGCTGACCAAGCACGTCCAGTCCGCCGTCGCCGAGGGCGACGCCGAGAAGGCCCAGGCTGCCCTCAAGACCGTCACCAAGCGTCTCGACATGGCTGCCGCCAAGCATGTTATCCACAAGAACCAGGCTTCCAACCGCAAGTCCGGTCTTGCCAAGCTCGTGAACAGCATCAACGCCTAAGTTGTAAATTTCACACCACACAGATTACGCGCATAAATGGAGCCTGTTTTATGGAACAGGCTCCATTTTTTGTACCGCTCGGGTAAGATAGTCCGCATGAATACTTCAATTGACATTTCCCACATCCGCAACTTCTCAATCGTTGCGCACATCGACCATGGCAAGTCCACGATCAGTGACCGCATTCTCGAGCTCACCCATACCGTCGACGAGCGCGACATGGAGTCGCAGCTGCTCGACACCATGGATATCGAGCGCGAGCGCGGCATTACGATCAAGTCCAATGCCGTCCGCGTTTCCTATGACGCCGACGATGGCGAGACGTATCAGTTCAACCTGATCGATACGCCGGGCCACGTTGACTTTACCTACGAGGTCTCGCGCTCGCTGGCAGCCTGTGAGGGCGCGGTGCTCGTTGTCGACGCCACGCAGGGCGTCGAGGCGCAGACCGTCTCCAACGCGACGCTCGCTATGAACGCCAATCTGGACATTGTGCCGGCCATCAACAAGATCGACCTGCCCTCGGCCCATCCCGACGAGGTCAAGACCGAGATCGAGGATGACCTGGCGATTCCCGCCGATGATGCCGTGTGCGTGTCGGGCAAGACCGGCGAGGGTATTCACGATCTGCTAGAGTCCATCGTCTTTTTGATCTCTCCGCCTAAGGGCGATGCAAATGCTCCGCTCAAAGCGCTCATTCTGGATTCGTACTTTGACGAGTATCGCGGCGTGGTGGCCACGGTGCGCGTCTTTGACGGCTCCATCAAAAAGGGCGATACCCTGCGCATGATGCAGGCAGAGGGCGACTTTTTGGTCGACGGCGTGGGTGTCAAGCGTCCTGCCGAGACCCCGGTTGACGCGCTGACGGTTGGCGAGGTCGGCTACGTGGTCACGGGCCTGAAGGACCCCGAGGCCGTTCGCGTGGGCGACACCCTTACCTGGGCGTCGAACCCCTGCCCCGAGCCGCTTCCTGGTTACCGCGAGGCCAAGCCCATGGTCTATACGGGCCTGTTCCCGATCGATAACAAGGACTACGAGAACCTGCGTGACGCACTCGATAAGCTGCACGTCAACGACCCGTCGTTGGTGTGGGAGCCCGAGACCTCGGTGGCGCTCGGCTTTGGCTTCCGCGTGGGCTTCCTGGGCCTGCTGCACATGGAGGTCGTCAAGGAACGCCTGGAGCGCGAGTTCAACTTGGACCTCATTGCCACGAGTCCCTCGGTCGACTATCACGTCTACAAGACCGACGGCGAGATGATTGATGTCCGTAGCCCGCAGGATCTTCCCGAGGCCACGCGCATCGAGCGTATCGAGGAACCCTACCTCAAGGCTAAGATCATCTGCCCGCCCGAGTATACGGGTGCCGTCATGCAGCTCGCTATCGAGCACCGTGGCATTACAACCGACATGATCCATCTCACGAGCAAATCGGTCGAGATGCGCTTTGACATGCCGCTCGCCGAGCTCATCCTGGACTTCTTTGACCAGCTCAAGAGTCGTACCAAGGGCTATGCCTCGCTCGACTACGAGTTCAACGAGTACCGTCCCTCCGAGCTCGTTAAGCTCGATATCTTGCTTTCGGGCGACGAGGTGGACGCGCTGTCGTTTATCGTCCACAAGGACAAGGCCTATGGTCTGGCCCGTGGCCTGTGCGACAAGCTTAAGGAGATCATCCCGCGTCAGCTGTTCGAGGTGCCCATCCAGGGTGCTATCGGCAATAAGATCATTGCCCGCTCCACCGTCAAGGCGCGTCGCAAGGACGTGCTTGCTAAGTGCTACGGCGGCGATATCTCGCGTAAGCGCAAGCTGCTCGAGAAGCAGAAAGAGGGCAAGAAGCGCATGAAGGCCATCGGATCGGTCGAGGTCCCGCAGGAGGCCTTTATGGCGATCCTCAAGGTGGACGAGTAGGTCTATGGCGCTTTCTGAATACAGCAAGCGGCTGCTGGGCGCCTATGCCGAGCAGCCGTTCCTTATGGCTCCCATGGCGGGCGTGACCGACCCTGCCTACCGCATCATGTGCCGCCGTCGCGGTGCCAACCTTGCCTACAGCGAGATGGTGAGCGTGGCGGGCCTTGCCTATGCCAGCAACAAGACCTGGCGCCTGGTGCTACCGGCCGACGAGGAGCAGCAGATTTGCGTGCAATTCTTTGGCTCCAAGCCCGATCAGTTTGCGAGCGCCGTCGCTGCCGTCGAGGAGCGCGTTGGCGATCGCCTGTCGCTCATCGATATCAATATGGCATGCCCCGCCCGCAAGGTTGTTACCAAGGGCGAGGGCTCGGCGCTCATGCGCACGCCCGACCTGGCGGAGAAGATCGTCGAGGCCACGGTGGGCGCGGCGCACGTGCCCGTGACCGTCAAGATTCGCAAAGGCTTTTATGCCGAGGACCGCAATGCCGCGACATTTGCCCAGATGCTTGAGGGCGCAGGGGCTGCCGCAGTCGCCGTGCATGGCCGCTGCGCCACGCAGCTCTATACGGGCCAGGCCGATTGGTCGGTCGTCGATGAGGTTGCCGACGCCGTTGAGATTCCCGTGATCGGTTCGGGCGACGTGTTTACCGCCGAGGATGCCGCGGAGCATCTGCGCAACTCGGGTGCCAGCGCGGTGTTTATCGCGCGCGGTATCTACGGGAACCCGTGGGTGTTCGGCGATGCTCGCGCTCTTGCGCTCGATGGCATACCGGTGCCGCCGCGCAGCTCGGTCGAGCGCCTGGACGCCCTGCGTGAGCACCTAACGCTGACGCATGAGCTCCTGCCGCTCATGTCGCGTGCCCGCACGTATGCAAGCTGGTACTTAAAAGGCATGCCCCATGCCGCCGCTTGGCGTGCCCATGTGGTGCGCTGTTCCACTTACGAGGAGTTTATGGCACTGGTCGATGAGATCGAGCGCGATGTGGTGGCCTGCGAGGCCGCCCTTGCCGCCGGCGAATCGGTGCCCCCTCATCCTCTGGAGGCTTAAGGGTGGCCGTTACCGCACTGTACGTGCACGTGCCGTTTTGCGCCCAAAAGTGCCGGTACTGCGACTTTGACTCGCGCAGTTTTGCTCCGTGCGACCTGAGCGCTGCGCTCGATGCCTATTTTGAGCAGTTGTTCGCGCGTCTCGATGCTTTTGGCAAGGCTGATGCCCTTGACCAGATCCGCACCGTCTATGTTGGTGGCGGTACGCCGTCGCTGGCGGGGGAGCGCCTGGTGGAGCTGGCGCGGCGTATTCGTGCGTGGTGTGCCCCCGTTGAGTTTACCTGCGAGGCCAATCCCGAGTCGCTGACCGCCGAGCTTGCTACTGCACTTGTCAAGGTTGGTGTCACACGCGTCTCTCTGGGCGTGCAAACGCTCGATAACGCCGAACTTACTGCCATCGGCCGTATTCACGATGCCGATCGGGCGCTCGCCGCCATCGCGACGGTCAAGAACGCTGGGCTTGATGTGTCGTGCGACCTTATGTGCGGACTTCCCGGGCAGACCGCAGCGAGTTGGAAGCGCACGCTCGATGGCGTGTTGGCGGCGGCGCCTCATCATGTGTCGGTCTACCCGCTCACGCTCGAGGAGGGCACGCCACTCTATCGCATGGCGTGCCGTGACGAGTCGCTCGAGCCCGACGAGGATTTTCAGGCTTCGTGCATGGACGCGGCGCGTGAGCGCCTGGGTGCGGCCGGCTATCATCCGTATGAGGTGGCAAGCTACGCGCTCGACGGCCATGAGTGCGCCCATAACATTGCCTACTGGACCGGACGGGGCTACCTGGGCCTGGGTCGTTCTGCCGCGGGCATGCTCGACGACGAGGATTTCGACCGTCTTGCAGGTTTGTTCCCCGGCGTGTCTTCTCGAGGCGATGCGTACCGCGTGCGTCTGGTGCAACGTGACGATGACGCGACGGCGTTCGAGGCCGAATATCTGTCGCAGCGCGAGGCTGTCGCCGAAGACTTGATGCTCGCCTGTCGCATGACGCGCGGTGTTGCGTCCGACCTGTTGGCTCGTGCAGCTTGCGTCATCCCAACGGGCGAGCTGGCAGCTGCCTGCGATCGCGCGCTCGAATTGGGTCTTGCCACTTGGGTGCCCGAGACGCTCGGGGTCCATGAGGGACCCTTCACTTCGGCAGATGTCGTCGCGGGCCATGTTCGAGCTCGTCTGGCGCCGACCCACCTGGGCTGGCTCGATGGAAATGTTCTGTTCGAGCTGTTTTGGGATCTAGCTTAGGCCGCTCGGGTAGAATTACCGGAATATATACGCTGCTGTGAGCAGGAGGTTGCCGCGCATGGCGACGATGAACGAAAAAGATTACTACGAGATTCTGGGTGTCTCCAAGGACGCCACCTCGCGTGATATTCAAAAGGCCTTCCAGCAAAAGGCCCGTAAGCTCCATCCGGACGTCAATAAAGAGCCGGATGCCGAGGAAAAGTTTAAAGAGGTTTCCGAGGCCTACGCCGTGCTTTCGGATGAGCAAAAACGTGCGCGCTACGACGCCATGCGTTCTGGCAATCCCTTTGCCGGTGCTCCTACGGCTTCGCCCTATGGTGGCGGCTACGCCGGCAGCACGGGATATGGCAATCCTTTTGAGGGCGGCTTTCCTTTTGGCGGTGCCTGGGGCCAGCAGCGTCGTGGACAGGCTGCCTACAATCCCGAGAACGGCGCCAATGTGGTCGTCGATATCAAACTCGACGCCAAGGAGGCCAAGGGCGGTGCCCGCAAGACCGTCCGCTACACGCGCTTCGATACCTGTAGCAACTGCGGCGGCTCGGGCTCCGTTTCGTCTGAGCATGCCCATACCTGCCCGAGCTGCGGTGGCCGCGGCCACATCGACGTCGACCTGTCCTTCCTGTTTGGTGCGGGCACGTTCCAGTCGGTCTGCCCCGAGTGCGGCGGTTCCGGTAAGGTCGTGGCCGACCCCTGCCCCGATTGCGGTGGCAGCGGGCGAACCCGTGTGACCTCCGAGCAGACGATTGAGTTTCCTGCCGGCACGCACGATGGCGACGAGGTCCGCATTAGCGGCATGGGCCATGCTGGCACTAACGGTGCCGCGGGCGGCGACCTGGTCGGCCGCGCCCATGTTGAGGCCGAGCGCTTGGAAGGCAAAGCTCGTACCGGTTTTTACCTGATGGGCATTGTGGCGCCGTTTTTGGTGCTGTCGGCCATCTCGGGCGTGTTCTCGGCCTTTGCCGTGATGTGCTTTATTCCGTTTACCATGGGCCTGTTCATGGTGCTTTCGGACGGTGTGCTTCATCGCAGCCTGCTGTGGTGGAAGCGCGGTGCGATGCAGTTTGCCAACGGTTTTGCCAACGGCTTCATGTTCGCGCTCGTGTCGGTTTGGTTCGCGAGCTGCTCGCAACGGGCCATGCTTTCGCCGTATCAAATGCAATAACATCAAACCCTTTGTTTGCGGTCGGCCCAGCTTGGGTATAGGACGGACTGTGACAATAATGAAAGTCGGAAGGATTCGGTCGTGTCGGAAAATAGGGATTACTACGAGGTGCTTGGCGTCGACAGGGATGCCGACGCGCGGACGATTAAGCGTGCGTTTTTAAAGAAGGCCCGTACCGTACATCCGGATGTTTCGGACGATCCCGAGGCCGAGGCCAAGTTCAAGGAGCTCAACGAGGCCTATTCCGTTCTTTCCGATGAGCAGAAGCGTGCTAACTACGACCGTTACGGCACTGCCGACGGTCCTGGTGGTTCGGGCTATGTCGACATCAACGATATCTTTGGTGGCATGGGCATGGACGACCTGTTCTCGTCGTTCTTTGGCGGTGGCGCCGGCGGTGGCGCCCGCAGCCGTCGTGAGCGTCGTCGCGGACGTGACATGGCCATCTCGCTTTCGGTGACGCTCGAGGAGGCGGCGCTCGGCTGCAAAAAGACGATCAGCTATGACCGCCTTGCTCCTTGCGAGGACTGTAATGGCACCGGTAGGGCAGAGGGCGCACAGGAAAAGCAGTGCGGCCGCTGCCACGGTACGGGCTACGTCACGACGGTTCAGCGTTCGTTCTTGGGCCAGGTTCAGTCCTCTTCGCCTTGCCCCGACTGCCACGGCGAGGGCACGGTTATCGACCATCCCTGCGAGACCTGCGACGGTCAGGGCCGCACGCCTTCGCACGAAAAGATCGACATCGATATTCCTGCCGGCGTTTCGACCGGTCGCCAGCTGCGTGTGAGCGGCTTTGGCGAGGCCGGCCTTCGCGGCGAGCCTTCGGGCGACCTGATTGTCAACGTGCGCGTTGCCGACCATGAGCGCTTTAAGCGCAACGGTGACGACCTGTACCTGGTGAGCGATATCTCGATTGCGCAGGCTGCGCTCGGCTGCGAGATCGAGGTCGAGGGCATTATGCCCGACGAGGTCGTTAAGGTGACGGTTCCCGCCGGCGCCCAGTACGGCGACACCGTGAGCGTTAATAATTACGGCATGCCGCGCATTGGCGGTGGCGGTTCGCGTGGCCGCCTGATCGTGCAACTGCGCGTGGTCGTTCCCACCAATCTTTCCAATAAGCAACGCGAGCTGCTCCGTGCTTTTGCCGATGAGATGGGCGATGACGTCGCTTCCGGTAAGAAGTCGGTGACCGACCGTATCAAGAGTGCCCTCGACGATATCCTCGATTAAGGAGCCCGCGTGCTCACACCCCATATTTCCGTCGTCAACCTCGGCTGCCGTGTCAATCGGGTTGAGTCTGACCGAATCACTGCTGATCTTATGCGCCTGGGCTTTGCTATGGTGGAGCCCCACGATGCCGATCTGATCGTCATTAACACCTGTGCCGTTACGGGCGAGGCCGAGGCCAAGACCCGTAAGGCCGTCCGTCATGCGCTGGCCCATCCAAACGAGCCCTATGTGGTCGTGACCGGATGCGTGGTCAATTTGCATCCCGAGGAGCTGTTGGAGCTTTCGGATCGCGTGATTGCCGAGCCGTCTAAGATCGATGTCGCCGAACGTGTCTGCGATGTGCTTGGCGTTGAGTCCGATAGCGTTCCCGCCTGCAGCGATGGTGACGTGGTCGATGCGCTCGGTCGTTCGCGGCTGGGCGTGAAGATTCAGGACGGCTGCAACCACCGTTGCACCTATTGCATTGTGTGGAAGGCACGCGGCCCCGAGCGCTCCGTGCCCGTCGAGTCCGTGCTTGAGCAAGTTCGCGAGGCCCAGGAGGCCGGCGTGCCCGAGGTGGTGCTGACCGGTGTGAACTTGGGTGCCTACGATGGCAAGAGCGCGACCGACGAGCATGTCGAAATCGATGAGTTGCTCGAGGCCATTATGGAGCGCACGTCTATTCCGCATGTGCGCATTTCCTCGGTCGAGCCCATGGATATCTCTGAGCGCCTGCTTAAGGTTATGGCGCGCTATCCGCAGCGTATCGCCCCGTTTTTGCACCTGCCCGTGCAGTCCGGCTGCACGGTGACCCTGCATCGCATGGGCCGTCCCTATAGCGCCGAGGCCTTTGAGGACACGGTGCGCATGATTCGCGCCAACTTGCCCCAGGCGTCTCTTTCGTGCGATGTCATCGTCGGTTTTCCTGGTGAGACGGACGAGGAGTTCGAGGAGTCGCTGGCGCTGTGCCGTCGTGTGGGTTTCTCGCGTATGCACGTGTTCCGCTATAGCAAGCGTCCCGGTACCCTTGCTGCCGATATGCCCGACCAGGTGCCGCCCGAGGTTATGGCCGAGCGCAGCCGTCGTATGCGAGCCGCGGCGCAGGAACTCGCCATTGCCGACGCTCGTCGTCGCGTGGGCACCGTCGAGCGTGCCGTCCTCGAGTACGGCGACAACCTGACGCTCGGTTCGTTCCATCATGCCCGTCTTGACGATACCTGTGGACTTACAGCCCCGTGCCTGCTCGATGTTGCTATCATCGGAGTCGATGATTCCGGCTTGGTCCATGCGCGCAGGGAGGTTCATGGAAGCCTCGAAGATTAGACTTACCGTTCCCGAGGGAATTGATCCCTCGTGCGTTTTGGGCGCCGGCGACGGCGTCCTTCGTGCGCTCGAGAGCTTGGTTCGCGCCCATGTGGTCGCCCGTGGCGATAGCATCGCCGTGAGCGGTGACCCGGATGAGGTCGAACTCGTGGCGCGTTTTTTCGAACATGCTTTTCGCGAGGCGGCCGCCGGGCGCACGCTGTCTGCCGACGATGTCTCTCGCTGCCTGGCCGTCTTGCGCGACGGTGAGCACGAGGCTACGTCGCTTCGCGATGACATGCTGCTTTCGTATCGCGGCCGCGTCATTCGTCCCAAGACGCTCGGGCAAAAGCGCTACGTGGATGCCATTCGCTCGCATACCATCACCTTTGGCTTGGGTCCAGCCGGTACCGGTAAGACCTATCTGGCCATGGCGCTCGCCGTTGCCGCGCTCAAGCGTCACGAGGTGGGCCGTTTGATCTTGACGCGTCCGGTTGTCGAGGCGGGGGAGAATCTGGGCTTTTTGCCCGGTACCCTTGAGGAAAAGATCGACCCCTACATGCGTCCGCTCTACGACGCCCTTTTTGACATGATGGATCGCGAGCGCACCGATGAGCTTATGGAGCGTGGCGTGATCGAGATTGCCCCGCTTGCCTACATGCGCGGCCGCACGCTGAGTGATGCCTTCGTGGTGCTCGACGAGGCGCAAAATACCACGCCCGAGCAGATGAAGATGTTCCTGACACGCCTTGGGTTCAACTCCAAGTTCGTGATTACCGGCGACCTGAGCCAGCGCGACCTGGTGGGTCGTCGTGGCGGTCTTGCTGACGTTGAGCAGATTTTGGGCCGTGTCGACGATGTCGCATTTTCTCACCTCGAGCGTGCCGACGTGGTGCGCCATGCCCTGGTGGGTCGTATCGTCGAGGCATATGAAGCTTATGATGACGTGCGCGAGCAGCGCCCGCGCGACCGAAAGGAGTCCCGTTGAGTGTATTGATCAGCAACGATGCCGAGCTCGATACGCTGCTCGACGCGCAGGAGGTGGAGCACATCTGCGAGGTTGTGCTTGCCGCCGAGGGCGTTGAACGTGGAGTCGAGATTTCCCTTTCGTATGTCGACGAGGACGAGATGCACGAGCTCAACCACGAGTGGCGCGGTATCGACCGCACCACCGATGTGCTCTCGTTTGAGTGCGATTCGGCCTTTGACGATGACATTCCCGCCGATGAGACGCTCGAGCTCGGCGATATTATCTTGGCCCCGCAGGTTATTGCCCGTCAGGCCCCCGGTTTTGGCAATAGCCCCGCTGACGAGTGCCGTCTGATGCTCGTACACGGAATGCTGCACCTGCTGGGCTATGACCACATCGAGGACGACGAGGCCGAGGTCATGGAGGCCCGCGAGGACGCCATCCTGCGCGATCTGGCGCTCGAGCGCGGCGAGGACCCTAAGCTAGTCCACGTCGGCCCCATCACCAACCACGCCCACGACTAGGAGCCGTCTATGATTCCCGGATCGAACAAGGACCATCCGTCCTTCTTAAAGTCGTTTTCCTACGCCATGGAGGGCTTCGTCACCGCCGTCAAGACCGAGCGCAACATTAAGGTCATGCTCGTTGCGGGCGTGTGCACCGTCATTGCCGGCTGCGTCGTGGGGCTCGACATTGCCGAGTGGGCCACGATTATCATCTGTTGCGGCCTGGTGATTCACGGCGAGCTGTGCAACACCGCTATGGAGGCCATCGTCGACCTGGCGACCCAGGAGCTCCATCCGCTGGCCAAGCGTGCGAAGGACATCGCCGCCGCTTCCGTATACATACTTTCCATCACCGCCGCGATTGTGGGCGTGCTGGTATTTGCCCACGCGCTCGGCTTTATTTAGAAGGGGATTCCCATGTCCGACAATATGCAGCCTACCGATGAAGTTTTGGATGACGAGGTCCTTGACGCGGTGGATACCGAGGAGCTCGAGGATGTCGAGGAGTTCGACCCGTTTGAGGGCATGAGCGACGAGGAACTCGACTCCCTGTGCGACGAGGACGACGGTCCTATGGGCTTTGGTGACGTGGAACCCGGTTTCCGCAGCGGCTTCGTGGCCCTGGTCGGACGCCCCAACGCCGGCAAGTCCACGCTGCTTAATGCCTGCTATGGCAAAAAGGTCGCCATCACCTCGCCGGTGGCACAGACGACCCGCCGCCGCATGCGCGCCGTCGTCAACCGTCCCGGCTACCAGCTGGTCTTTGTCGATACCCCGGGTATTCATAAGCCCAAGGACGGCCTGGGGTCCGAGCTCAACAAGAGCGCACTGTTCGAGTTGAACGATGTCGACGTCGTCGCGTTTTTGATTGATGCCACCAAGCCGATCGGCAGGGGAGACGCCTGGGTTGCCGAGCGCGTCAGATGCGCTCGTTGCAAGAAGGTCCTGGTGCTCACCAAGGCCGATGAGGCCGACCCCGCACAGGTCATGGAGCAGCTTAAGGCTGCCCACGAGCTTATGGAATATGACGACGAGATTGTGACGTCGTCGGTCAAGAACTTCAACGTCGATGCCTTTATCGAGACCGTTGCGCACTTTTTGCCCGAGGGTCCGCGTTGGTTCCCCGAGGACATGGGTACCGACGCTTCCGATGAGACGCTCGTTGCCGAGTTTGTGCGCGAGAAGGTCTTGCGCCGCACCCGTGATGAGATCCCGCACTCCGTTGGCGTGATCTGCGATGCGCTCGAGCAGACCAAGAAGGTGCTGCGCGTGCACGCCACCATTTACGTCGAGCGCGAGGGCCAAAAGGGCATCATCATCGGCAAGGGCGGCGAGATGATCAAGCATATCGGTATCGACGCCCGTCGCGATCTTGAGCGCATTTTTGGCACGCAGGTCTTTTTGGAGCTGGACGTGAAGGTCAAGGCCGGCTGGCGTGACGACGAGGCCCAGATTCGCCGCTTTGGCTACAACGCCGAGGACTAAGGACGCGCGGCGCGCATGGCAGGCTCCCGGACATATCGCACGAAAGTGCTCGTGCTCGATAAGACTAAGCTCAAAGAGACCGACCTGATCTTGACGATGCTTGACGAGCGGGGGCGGCAGGTTCGTGCCGTGGCAAAGGGCGCCCGCAAACCCGGCGGACGCCTGGCTGCGCGCTGCGAGCTGTTCTGTACGGTAGATATGCTGCTCGCACATGGACGGTCACTCGACGTGGTTTCCCAGGCCGAGCTTATGGAGGCGCCGCTCGGCGTTGCGCCCGATTACGAGACGACCTGCGCCGCAAGCGCGATCGCCGAGGTCGCGCGCGTGTGCTCGTTCGAGGACGCCGAGGACCCGTTTACCTTTGCTATAACGCAGCGAGCGCTTGCCCTGGTGGGCAGCGGGCTCGACACGGCGCATATGGATCTACTTGTGGCGGCATATGTCTTTAAGCTGCTGTCGCACGTTGGCTATCGACCCGATTTTTCGGCCTGCGTGCTGTGCGGAGACCCCATGCTGTCGTATTTTTCGCCCCAGGCGGGCGGCCTCATGTGCGGGTCGTGCGCGTCGAGCGTTCCAGGTGCCGAACTGGTGTCGACCGGTGAGGCCGCATGGCTGCGCGCTCTCATGTCCATGACCTTCGATGCGCTTTTGGCCGAGCGAATCGACCCGCATACCGCAGCCTTTTTGCTGGGGCTTTCGCATGTTTGGGCTGCGACGCACACCGATCAGCGCCTCCGTGCGATGGAATTCATGTTGGGTCGGTGATGATGCGCAGGCGCGGGCTGCTTGTGGTAACATACCGACCTGTTGGTACCTCGACCTTGGTTGCTCGCTCCACCGGCGGCTTCCCAGTCCGAGGCGAATCGAGTCGCCCGATGGCGACGCAAAAAGAAAGGTGAAACAATGACTGTTTCCAAAGAGCGCAAGGCGGAGCTGACTGCCCAGTTCGGTAACACCCCGGTCGACACCGGCAACCCCAAGGTTCAGGTCGCCATCCTGTCCGAGCGCATCAAGGAGCTGACCGAGCACATGAAGTCCCACCAGAAGGACTTCCACACCCGTCGTGGTCTGCTCATGCTCGTCGGTCGTCGTCGTCGTCTTCTCTCCTACATCAAGAAGAACGACATCGTCGAGTACCGTGAGCTCATCAAGGCTCTGGGCATCCGCGACAACATCCAGTAGGATTTGTACATGCTAAGAGCGTCCTGCGCAGCGGGGCGCTCTTTTTGTGTAAGGGCGCGAACAATCACGCTCTGAAGCGTGGCGGGGGCAGGGGGTCCGCGTCACATGAGAAGCCCGCAGGCAAGGGGCCTGTGGGGTAAAGGAGAACAATGACACTCGTATCCAAGACCTTTGAGCTGTACGGCAAGACCTACACCTTTGAGTCGGGCGAGCTTGCCAAGCAGGCCACCGGCGCCTGCCTGGTCAAGCAGGGCGACACCACGATGCTCGATACCGTGGTCGTCTCCAAGGAGCGCAAGAACTATGACTTCTTCCCGCTGACCGTCGACTTCAACGAGAAGATGTACGCTGCCGGCCGCATCCCGGGTGGCTACCTCAAGCGTGAGGGCCGTCCCAGCGAGAAGGCCACGCTCACCGCGCGCATGATCGACCGTCCGATTCGCCCGAGCTTCCCGGACGGCTTCCGCAACGAGGTGCACATCGTCGCTACCTCGCTTGTCGCCGACCAGGTCAACCCCTTTGACGTCATCAACGTCATGGGTGCTTCCCTGGCCATGACGCTCGGCGGCGTGCCCTTCGAGGGCCCGCTTGCCTGCGTGCGCATCGGCCGTAACGTGGAGACCGGCGAGTTTATCGTCAACCCCACCTACGAGGAGCGCGAGAACTCCGATCTGGACTTGGAGCTGGGCGGCTCCGCCGACTTCATCTCGATGGTCGAGGCCGGCGCCGAGGAGATCTCTGAGGATGACATGCTCGCCGCCATGAAGTTTGGCCAGGAGGCCCTTGCTGCCTTCTGCCAGGCTCAGGATGAGTTCGTCGCCGAGTGGGAGCAGGTCAACGGCCCCATCGTCAAGAAGGAGTACCCGCTCGACCAGCCCGTCGAGGAGGTCCAGGAGCGCATCTTCGCCCACTACGACGAGATGGCAGCCGCCTTGCGCGACGCCGACAAGCTCTCCCGTATCGGCAAGGTCGAGGCTCTGAAGGAGTCCATCCGCGCCGAGTTCACCGAGGAGGAGCAGGCTGCTTGGGAGCGCGAGATCCCCGTGGCGCTCAAGAAGCTCGAGAAGAAGGCCATGCGCACCATGGTCGTCGAGACCGGCGAGCGCGTCGACGGCCGTGCCGCCGACGAGATCCGTCCTATCATGGTGAAGGACAACTACCTGCCGCTCGTTCACGGCTCCGGCCTGTTCCAGCGCGGTCAGACTCAGGTGCTCTCCGTCCTGTCGCTCGGTATGCTCAACGAGGGCCAGCGTCTGGATACCATCGAGCCCACCGAGGGCAAGCGCTACATGCACCACTACAACTTCCCGCCGTTTTGCACCGGCGAGACCGGCCGCATGGGCAGCCCCAAGCGCCGCGAGATCGGTCACGGCAACCTGGCTGAGCGCGCTCTGCTTCCGGTGCTTCCCGACGAGAACGAGTTCCCCTACGCCATCCGCGTGGTCTCCGAGGTCATGGAGTCCAACGGCTCCTCTTCGATGGCTTCGACCTGCGGTTCCACGCTCGCCCTTATGGACGGCGGCGTGCCCATTAAGCGCCCGGTCTCCGGTATCGCCATGGGCCTGATCCAGGAGGAGGGCAAGACCGTGGTCCTGTCCGACATCCAGGGTCTCGAGGACTTCCTGGGCGACATGGACTTTAAGGTCACCGGCACCACCGAGGGCATCACCGCCCTGCAGATGGACAACAAGGCCACCGGCCTCACCTTCGATATCCTGGCCCGCGCTCTGCAGCAGGCCAAGGAGGGTCGCGCCTTCATCCTGCAGAAGATGCTCGATGTTATCCCCGAGCCGCGCCACACTACGCGCAGCACCGCTCCGCGCATCGTTTCCATCCAGGTTCCGACCGACAAGATCCGCGACGTCATAGGTTCCGGCGGTAAGGTCATCCGTGGTATCCAGGATGAGACCGGCGCTTCGGTCGACATCCAGGAGGACGGCACCGTCTTTGTCGGCGGCACCGGCGAGTCCGTCGACCAGGCCGTCGAGCGCATCAAGCTCATCATCAAGGTTCCCGAGCCGGGCGAGGAGTACACCGGTCGCGTGGTCTCCATCCAGCCCTTCGGCGCCTTCGTTAACCTGCTGCCCGGTAAGGACGGCCTGCTGCACATCTCCCGCGTCGCCAAGGGCCGCGTGGAGAAGGTCGAGGACGTCCTCAACGTGGGCGACGAGGTCAAGGTCGTTGTCATCGAGGTCGACGATCGCGGCAAGATCTCGCTCGATCGTCTTGACAAGCCCGAGGCCCCGGCTCGCGCCGAGGGTGCCTCCGAGGGCGACGGCGAGCACTTCCAGCGTCGTGAGCGTCCGCGTCGCGAGCGCTCCGAGCGTAGCGACCGTCCGCGCCGTCCCGGCGACAACGGAGGCCGCAAGCCCCGCCGTCACCACGACGCCGAGTAGCAGCTCCACATAAGCAGTTCAACAAGGGCGACTCCGCAATGGGGTCGCCCTTTTGCTTGCGCCCGGGAGGGACGCATATGAAGTTTCCTGCTCTTCAGTCCTGCGCAAGACGGAAAGCACATTAAGTGCTTTCCTTTGCGTGCGGAACTCGCGACAAACTTAATATATTTCGCCGCCCCTCTGCCAAGCTCGGGAGACGACACGTTGATGTCTGCTTAACTCTGCTCGCTCAGCTAATTACTTTGTTGGGGGTCCACTATTTGCTGGAGGGTGAACTTGCATTGAGACGGTTCGCCTTCTGCTTGTGGCTTTGCCTCATCGAAATCGAAGATCATGATGGCGCAGTTGGGGAGTTTTGTTGGGAGCTCGAAGCCCTCTGGGGCTGCAGCCTTGATAAATTGGCGGCTGGCGCTGCCGTGGCTTACTGCTAGAAGGGTTTCGATGCCCTCGGAGCCCATGATATTGGTGAGAGTGTCCACCATGCGTTCTTGCAGCGCCTGGCTTCCTTCTCCTCCGTAAGGGACCAAGTCCTCGCCCGGATCCCAGACGTCGGTGGGTAGCGCGTCGTGTGGGCCCTCTTCGAAGGTGCCGTAGCAGCGCTCGATGATGCCTTCGCAGGGCTCGACTGCTGCGTCCGGGCCGAGGAGTTCGGTAGCGACGAGCTGAGCAGTGTCCATGGCTCGGCCTAAGGGCGAAGAGACCACTTTGTCGGGGACAACGTCGTGGGCCTTGAGCCATGCGGCTGCCATTCCCGCTTGTTTGCGGCCCAGGTCGGTCAGCGGTGAATCGCAGCGGCCCTGGACCAGCTTTTTGACGTTGAACTCCGTCTGACCGTGGCGGAGTAGATACAGCTTCTTCATGCTCTCCCCTTCTGCATAACCTGCTTTGCCGGCACAGCCTTACTCGTGGGTATGCCCTACGTAGTCTTCGTCGATCGTAATCTTGGCAATCGACTTGGGATATTCCGATTCGACCCGTTGTGCCAGCGCGTGCTTTAAGTCTTCGGCACTCATCTGCAGATCCGAGGGACGCACGCAGTCAAAGATCACGTTGGTGTGCGTAGGACCCGGCACACAGCGTAGGTCATGAATCGAGAGGCGGTTATCGATCTCCTGAGCCATGGCGTGAATGCGCAAGCGCATGCTCGCCACCTTTGGATCGTCGGTCACGATGGGGTCGTAGTGAAGTGTGACAATCATGCCGTCTTCGTTCCTAAACGACTGCTCGATGTTATCGAGCGTGTCGTGACTTTCCAGCGGGCTGGCCTCGGCCGCCATCTCGGCGTGCGCACTTGCAAACTTCCTGCCCGGGCCGTAGTCGTGAACCATCAATTCGTGAACGCCCAAAACGCCGGGATAGCTCATGATCTTGTCTCGAATGTGCTTGACCAGCTTAGGATCGGGTGACTGGCCCAAAAGCGGGCTCACCGTATCTTGAATAAGTTCAAGGCCGCTCCAGCCAATATAGGCGCCAACGGCAAGGCCGACCCATGCGTCAAGATTGATGTGCGTCACCTGCGAAACAATCGCACATGCCAGCACGGCGCCTGTGGCAAGGACATCGTTCTTGGAATCCTGCGCGGTCGCATGCAGCGTCTCGGACTCAATGCGATCGCCGAGCTTTTGGTTGAGGGCCGCCATCCAGAGCTTTACGACCATCGAAAGCACTAGAACTGCCACCAGGGCAAGCGAGAACTCGACAGGTTCGGGGTGGATGATGCGCTCAACCGAGGACTTCACCAGCTCAACGCCGATCAGCAGCACGAGCGCCGCCACGACCAGACCCGAGAGATACTCGTAGCGGCCATGTCCGTAAGGATGCTCGGGGTCGGCGGGCTTGCTCGCCAGCTTAAAGCCCAGCACGCTCACGATATTCGAGCTGGCATCGGACAGGTTGTTCATGGCATCCGCCACAATCGAAACCGATCCCGACAGCACACCAATTGCGCCCTTCGCAGCACAAAGCGCAACATTAGCGAGAATACACACCATGCCCGTCAACGTGCCCACGCGCGCACGGTCGCCCTGCGCACGACGAACGATCCACTCGACCATCTTCATCAGCCCCCACGGTACTGCCTATATATATCTATTGCTCAAACGGATTGTAGTGTAGCCACTTTGTCCTTCAGATACAAAAAGGCCGCGACCCACACGGGCCACGGCCTTGGAGCATGGCAAAGGAATCGTCCTTTTGTCACACAGGTTTATGCGCTTGCTTCAGCAGCGCTCGCCACTGTTTCGGGCGAATCGGCTTCGTCTTCTGCCACCTGCCCCTTCGTCGGTACCACGCCAAAGCAGTAGCTCAGCGCCGCAGACACCGCAAATGCCACACCGCCGGCAGCGCAGCACCACAGCAGGTTCGAGATGCCGCCCGTGGCAAAGCCAATGACCATGAGGACATTCGTCATGCCGATGGTATAGGCCGTAACGTGGCCCACGGCCGCAACAAGGCCTCCGACGGCGCCGCCAATGGCCATGCACGTCAGGCACCTGCCATATTTAAAGCCGCAACCGTACAGCGCCGGCTCGCTTACGCCGCCAAGAACACCCGAGATTGAATAGCCCAGCATGAGCGCCTTCTCGTCCTTATCCGCAACGCGAAGCGACGCGCCAAAGGGCATGCCCCAAACGGCGAACGTTGCCATCGTCGCGGCGATCAGGATGCACGAATCCGTTCCCACACTCATAAACTGCGCATAGGCGAGCGATAGGACAACGTTGCTGACGCCGGCGATCTTTAGGAACTCCCAGCCCGCGGCAAGCCCCATGAGCGTGAGCAGCGACACGATGCCACCGGAATTGCCAAGCATAAACATAAGCTGGCCCAACAGCATGCCCAGATAGCTGCCCGCCGGCGCCGTAATGCACAGCGAAACCGGA
>DBFOME010000021.1:0-70660 GCA_048430645.1 Collinsella sp.
CTAGGCGCGGTGCCAGTCGGTCAGGCAGGCATCGAGGGAGGCGATGAGCGCATCCTTGTCCATGTGACGGCCGATGATGCACAGGCTCGTCATGCGGTCGCCCGTCTCGTCGTCCCAAATCTGCATGATCTCGGGGTTCTCGTCGATGATCTTCTGCTTCTCGCCCTCGGGCGCCGAATCGACAAACAGGCCGTTCTCCATCAGGCGCATCTGGTGGCCGGCCTGCTCAAACATGTAGCACATGTCCGGATCGCCGGTCTGCCACAGCGGACCCTTGACGCGGATGACCTCGTCGGGCCACTCCTGCTCAACAAAATTGGTGAACTTCTGCAGGTCAAACGGCTTGCGGCGCGAGTACACAAAGGTCTCGATGTCGTACTCGAGCACCTCGGGGTCGTCGTGCTCCTCGGGATGCTCCATGGCCTCGATCCAGGCGGCGGAGTTGTAGGCGCGCATAAAGTCGAAGCGGTCGGTGTCGAGCAGCTCCTCCATGGGGACCTCGCCGTTTTGGGCCTCGACAATCACGGCGTCCTTCTGCAGGCTGCGCACGATGGCCTTGAGCTCGGCGATCTGCTCGGGCGTCACGGTATCGGTCTTGTTGAGGATCAGCGTGGAGCAGAATTCGATCTGCTGGATGAGCAGGCTTTCGATGTCGTCCTCGTCGATATCCTCGGCCAGCAGGTCGCGACCGCCGTTGAACTCGTCGTACATGCGGGCGCAGTCGACCACGGCCACGATGTTGTCGAGCGCGAGCTTGGGCTCGCCGCCCACCTTGGCCTCGTCGCAGAAGCTCGAGATGGTGTAGGCGATGGGGATAGGCTCGCAAATGCCCGATGCCTCGATGATGATGTAGTCGAAGTTGCCCGAATCGGCGATGCCCTGCAGCTGGTTGGCCAGGTCATCCGAAAGCGTGCAGCAGATGCAGCCGTTGGTGAGCGGGATGAGGTCATCGGTCTCGGAAAGGCCGCCGTCGGCGATAAGGCTGGCGTCGACGTTGATCTCGCCGATATCGTTGACGATCACGGCGGCGCGGATACCGCCGTCGTTAGCGAGGATGTGGTTGAGCAGCGTGGTCTTGCCGGCACCGAGGTATCCGGTAAGCATGATGATCTTCACGGGTTTGTTGGGCATGTGCCCTCCTTTGTTAGACATGGCTTACAGTTGAATCTTATGCCAAACGCCTGCTCTTATACCCACGCGCTGGCAAATAACACAGGCTACTCCCAGGCTCCCCATACATCAGGGCAATAACCGACGGTGGCCTTTTTGCCGTTGCGCACGATGGGCTCGGCCAAGACCTGCTGGTTCTCGAGCAGTTTATCGAAGCGCTGGCTAGGGGTAAGGTGCTGGATGAGCGCGAGCGTCTCCTCGTCCTTGGCCTTGGGATTGAGCAGCTTGTCGATGCCACCGACCGCCTGCATGACGCTCGTGAGCTCGCCCTTGCTCATCTCCTTTTCCTTAAGGTCAATAAACTGCACCTTAATGCGGCGCTCTTTGAAGAAGCGCTGTGCTTTCTTGGTATCGAAGGACTTCTTAGTCCCGAAGATTTGAATATTCATATTATGTTCCGCCGTTCTAACGAACGGCGGTCACCTCGACGCTGCAAAGCCATCTGATGGGCAATCTGCCTTTCAATCGTCGGGCGCGGGCAAAAGCCCAGCGCCCTCCTCTTTCAAGGCACCTTGCCTCATCAGCTGGCTTTTCGCTGACATTGATAGAACATCGAGGTGACCACCGCTGGACTTATCGAATGAAGTTGGTCGTTGCGCGATCGGCTTCGGGTGCGTTGATACCGGCGGCCCGTCCTGCCTCGATGCAACGCAGGAGCCAGGCCATGTTTTTGCCGATGTTTCGCATGGTGGCAAGGCCCTCGGCGTCCCCATCGGCGTCGCCGGGCACGCGGCCAAACACGTTGTTCCAGTAGGTGGAAGCAACCACGGGCATTTGCTTAATGGTGAAGTACTTGTTGAGCACATCGAAGGTGGTCGACGTGCCGCCGCGACGGGCGACGGCGACCGCGGCGCCGGGTTTGTGCTCAAAGGCATGCCCGCCTGCATAGAAGGCACGATCGAGGGCCGAAAGGATGCGTCCGCTGGGGTGCGCGTAGTAGACGGGCGAGCCAAAGACAAAACCGTCTGCCTGCTCGGCGGCAGCGATGAGCTCGTTCACTACGTCGTCGTCAAAGGTGCAGCGACCGCTAAGCTTGCCGCACTGGCCGCAACCGATGCAATCGCGAATGGGCTTGGCGCCCAGCTGAAACACCTCGGTATCAATGCCTTCGGCATTGAGCTGCTCGGCGACCTCGGCGAGTGCGCGGGCGGTGTTGCCGTTTGCCTTGGGGCTGCCGTTGACCAAAAGAACCTTCATCACAAACTCCCTCTGCTGTCGGTGACTTCTGCAGAGGATTATCGCACGATGGGGGAGGCGGTGTGGGCGCGGTGCTAATCAAGTTTGGTACCTGGCACCTGCACGGCTTTCCCGAGCAACGCTTTGAGCTCGTTCAAAATCGAAACGGGCTGACGGTCGACGCCGTCCAGATGGAGCGTGGCCACGCGAATGGGCGGCTGATATTCAAATGGGCCAAAGAGCACGGGCGAACCCAGGAACCGCTCGATCTCCTCTGCAATCGCATCGGTTTCTTCGGGATCAAAGTCGTCGAAAAGAGCCACGAACATCGGCCCCGTCGAGCGGAACATACGACCCTTACCGCGCGAACATTCCACCAGACAGGCGGCACATTCTGCCAAAACGCGGTCGCCCGCATCAAAGCCAAAGCGGGCATTGACCTGAGCGATATCGTCGATTTTGATGGCGATCAAACCAGCCTTGCGCGCCACGCGACGCATTTCGCCAATGGCGTTGACCAGGGCATGAATATCGCCCAAGCCGGTCACGGAATCGGTCGTATCTGCCAAGCTTCGGTTGATGATAATGCCCACATACATGCCGGGCTCGGTATCGGTGCCGTCCAAGCGGTAGCCCGTGCAGTCGCAAAGCACGTATTTTCCGGTGGCGTCCATTACGCGATACTGCATGTAGTGGAAGTGCCACGTGCCGTTTATCACCATGTCGAGCTCGGCGCGTACGTTGTCGCGGTCCTCGGGGTGAACGCGGGCAAGCCACATGTCGAGTGAGTTAAAAGGGTGCTGGGAGGGCAGGTCAAAATCGCGCACGGCGTTAACCGACCATTGCGATTCTCCCGTATCGAGATTGAGGATAAACGGATAGCGCGTCTCGGAGCTCATGGAGATCGCTTGGAACACCCGGTCGTTGCAGGGAAGCTGATCGACGATTGGGCGTTGCGGCGCGTCATCGTCTTTCGGTTGCTGCACACGATGCATAAGCTTATAGCGATACATCTTGCGATCGGCATCCATCGTCATCTGGCGACGCGTGTCGCCAGCAAGTGGATCGACGCGCGAGCAGCCAAAGCTAAAGCTGCCGATCATGGGCGCCTTGCCACCTGAGCTCGCCTCGATCAGCCTGGTACGTACCTGCTCCAAGCGCTGCTCGAGTTCAATCTCGTTTGCGGAGAGCGAGATAAGCACAAACTCGTCTCCACCGATACGGAACAGCATTTCATCGTGCTCCATGGTTTCGGAGAGCGTGCGGCAGATGCTCAGAATATAGCGATTGCCTTCGGCGTGGCCAAACCTATCATTGCAATGCTTGAGATGGTCGATGTCAATATAGGCGCAGGTGAAGGGGTCGCCTTTGCGCCAGAGTTGCTCGACGTGACGGTCGAATCCGTTGCGGTTGCCCAAGTTGGTGAGCGGATCGATATAGGCGTTGCGCTCAAGCAGCTGGCGCTCTTGTTGCAGGATGGCATGCGTCTTTTGCAGTTGCTCGCCAACGGCGCGTAGCTCAGCAGGCAGCGCGGCAACATCGAGTTCGGCGGTCGAGACGCCGTTCGCAAGTCGCTGAAGATAGGCAATAATCGATTGCTCGCCCAGGCGATATGACTCGTTCATGATGGATAACCTCCTTGGGCGGAACAACGGTTTGTATCATATCCCCAATTCGGTTTGAATTGGGGATATAAGTTAGCTAATGGAGACAAATATCCCCTTCGACGGTGGCGTTTTGCGCGCGAGCGTATCAGTTGTTATTGCCACCATCGAGCAATGCCTCAAAATCCTTCGCCGGCATGGGGCGGTAGCAGAGGAAGCCCTGAGCGTAGCGGGCGCCCATTTGTCGTAGCATGTTCGCCTGCTCATTTGTCTCGACGCCTTCGACCACGACGGGCAGATGGAGCGACTGCGCCATTTCGAGCATCGATGAAATGATTTGCGTGCTGCGGCCTTGATCGCGGTCGGTGGGCACAATCTGCCAAATGTGCTTGTCGAGCGTCACCATAAAGCCGCTTTCCTCGAGTGCGGGGATATGGGTGCACATGCTGTGGGCGGCTATTATTCGACAGGCGGTAGCGCGACGATGCGATGCTCGATAAAAATGCGACTGGGGCGGTATATGTTGACGGGTATACTTGTTCCGTTTAAATTTGCGGGGACGGAGATGGTCGCATGGCACAGTCAAATATGATGCGCACAGTGGGGCTGGCGCTCGAGGGAGGCGGCTACCGCGGTATGTATACGGCGGGCGTGCTCGACGTATGGATGGAGCACGGTTTGACCTGCGACCATATGGTGGGTGTCTCGGCGGGCGCGGCGTTTGGCTACAACTTTAAATCACGACAGATCGGCCGTGCCATTCGCTACAACAAGGCCTATTGCGCCGACAAGCGCTATGCGGGTGTAGCAAGCTGGCTGCGAACTGGCGATATGTTCAATGCCGATTTTGCCTATCATGAGGTGCCTATCGAGCGCGATCCCATCGACTTGGAGACGTATCGCGCCTGCCCCATGCGATTTACGTGCGTGTGTACCGATATCGAGACGGGCAAGGCCGTCTATCACGACCTGCCCTATGGCGACGAGCGTGATATCGAGTGGATCCGGGCGTCGTCGGCGATTCCTGTGGCGACGCGTCCCGTTGTTATTGACGGGCATAAGTATCTGGATGGCGGCGTGGCTGATTCAATTCCCAGCGCTTGGCTGTTTGCGCAGGGGTATGACCGCAATATCGTGGTGCTCACACAGCCGGCTGGCTTTGTGAAACAGCCCAACAGCGTGATGCCCATGCTGCGGCGCGTGTTCCGTCACTACCCGGAGTTTGTCGCGGCGCTTGAGCATCGGCATGAGGTCTACAATGCCACGCTCGATGACCTGGCGCGTCGCGAGGCTACTGGCGAAATCTTTGTGGTGCGGCCGAGCGAATCGGTGAAGGTGCCGTCGCTGTGCCGCGAGCCCGATGAACTCGAGCGCATCTATCAGATCGGCCGCCACGATGCGGAGGCGACCTTGCCCGCGCTGGAGGTCTACCTAGCGGGGTAGGGCAAACTGCCGCAGACTCGGCGGAAAGCGCATCCCGGAATGGAGGTCCAAACTGGGATGCGCTTTCCATTGCTAAAGATGTGAGGCTGCGGATCAGCTGCTCGGCCTATGCCTATGCCTGCTGCCAGGTATCGACGAGCTCCTTGGCGGCGGCGTAGGGGTCGTCGGCACTGCAGACGGCGCTCACCACAAAGAAGCCATCGACGCCGGTGGCCTTGAGCTGCGGCAAGTCGGCCGTCTTGACGCCGCCGCCCACCACGATGGGCACGGGGCTTGCCGCGTGGAGTGCGGCCAGGTCCTCAAAGCTTTTGGTGATGATGGAGCCGTCGGCTGCGCGTCCGCAATCGCGTTTGGTCTCGGTCTCGTGGAGTGGACCGATGCCCAGGTAATCGACCAGGCTCATGTCGGCGGTCTTGACGTACTCGAGCATCTCCTCACAACGGGCCGAAAGACCCACGATGGCGTCGGGGCCCAGCAGCTTGCGGCAGACCTCGACGGGAATGTCGCTCTGACCCACATGCACGCCGTCGACGGCAATGCCCTGCTCGCGTGCAGCAAGCACGCAGTCCAGGCGGTCGTCGATGAGCAGGGCGACCTGACCGGTCTTGCCGGCCTGCGCGATTGCCTGTGCGGCGTCGCCGGTCAGCGCGATGATCTCGCGGGCACTTGCCACCTTGGAGCGCACCTGGATGCAGGTAAAGCCGGCGTCGAGCGCCTGGGCCACCACATCGCCCACGGGGCGCCCCAGCGTGTTTTCGGGGCCGAGTACCAGATAGGCCGAGATATCAAGGTTGTCGCGG
This sequence comes from Collinsella sp., assembly GCA_048430645.1. Classification (GTDB taxonomy): domain Bacteria; phylum Actinomycetota; class Coriobacteriia; order Coriobacteriales; family Coriobacteriaceae; genus Collinsella. The sequence goes on from DBFOME010000021.1 coordinate 6,194, forward strand.
ATGCTCATCGTGCTTCCTCCTGCTTTTTGATCTGCGCTTCCATGCGCTCGAGCTTGCCGGTCATGGTGTCGGTAAATCCGGGCCGAATATCGGCTTTGAGCACGACTTCGGTGCGGATGCCCTTGCTCGCCAACACAAAGGTTGCGTCGCGTACGACCTGCATGACCTCGTCCCAGTCGCCCTCGATCTCGGTGAACATCGAGGTGGTGCGGTTGGGCAGGCCGCTCTCGCGAATGACGCGCACGACTTCGGCGACCTCGGCGGAGAGCTCATCGCCGGTGCCGCACGGGGCAATGGCCACGGCGACGAGCGTGTTCATGCCGGCATTGGTTGCGGGCTCGGACATAGCTTATGCCTCCTCGAGCTCGAGTCGGTTATCGGCGATGTCCTGGGCGGTTGCGCGGTAGAGCTCGTCGATAAAGGCGACCTTAAAGCTTGCCGGGGCATCGGCGACGGCGGCGGCACGCGTGCCGGCCACGTTGTAGGCGGCGGTGCCGCAGACGGCTGCCGTAAACGGGTCGGCGGCGCAGGCGTACACGGCCAGCACGCCGCCCTGCGAGCAGCCGCAGCCGGTGATCTTGGACATGAGCGGGCTGCCGCCGTGGGACTTGGCCACGGTCGTGCCGTCGGTAATCAGGTCTACTTCGCCCGAGACCACCACGGCGCCGCCGGTGTAGCGGGCAAGCGCCACGGCAGCATCGCGGGCGGCATCGACGGTATCGGTGGTATCGACACCGCGTACGCGGCTCAGATCGGCCGCCTCGCCCTCAAGACCCCACAGGCCGGCGAGCGCGATGATCTCGGAGGCGTTGCCGCGCACGATGGCGGGCTTGTACTGCTTGAGCTCGTTTACCAACTGGGTGCGCAGGCTACCGATGCCCAGGCCCACCGGATCGAGCACCCAGGGCTTGCCGGCGTCGTGTGCCGCCTTGGCCGCGCGGGGAATCGTCTGCTCGTAGATGGGGAAGAGCGTGCCCATGTTGAGATAGATGGCGCCGCCGCCGGCAACGAGCGCCTCGCCCTCGTCGGGCAGATAGACCATGGCGGCCGAACCGCCCACGGCGAGCTGCGCATTGGCGACAAAGTCGATCGTCACCGTGTTGGTGATGGAGCCGGCCATCGGATTGGTGGCACGAATCTCCTCCACGGCCTTGACCATATGTTGCTTAAGCTGTTCCGAATCAATCACTGCACATGCCTCCTTGGCATAGAAAAGGGGCGCTGTGCATAGACAGCGCCCCTGTAAAGGCGGCATGCTCCCTACGCCAGCATTAACTGACAGGTTCAAAGGATTGGGCCTATGCCCTCTCAGCCTTGTGGTTTGCACCGCCGGCACTCCCGCATCGAATCTGTTGTTCCCTATACTAGCGCACCGTTACAATGGTTACGGTGAAAATGACTGGGGGACTCTATGATCAAACTTGTGCTGACCGATATGGACGATACGCTGATTCCGGCTGGACATGACGGCGCCAGCGACTACGCCATCGAGGGCATTCATGCCATGCAGGCGGCGGGTCTGCACTTTGGCCCGGTTTCGGGCCGTCAGCCGTCCGCGATGGGCTGGATGTTCAAAAATTGTTCCGAGTGCTTCTCGACTGGCGCGTTCTGTAACGGCCAGGTCATGTTTGTGGACGGCGAGGCGGTAGCCTCGCATGCAACCGATAACGCCGCCCTTATGCGCTTGGCTGACTACTTGGAGCAAGAGACCGATGATACGTATCTGAAGGTCTACAGCCTGGGTGATGACTTTTGGAATAACGATGCCTACTGCGTGACGAGCGATCCCGAGCGCGTTCGTCGCGCCATGGAGTCGGGCGGTAATGCGTGGCTCAAAGGCGAAGAGGCCCCGTGCCGTCCTGTTGTCGATGATGCCCCGGTATACAAGGCGAATATCTGGAGCGCCCGCTCGCGCGAAGAGCTTGCTGAGCTGCACGAGCGCATTGCTGCCGAGGTGCCGGAGCTCTCGCTTGTATTTCCCAACAACCGCGTGCGCCTATTCGATATTCTCCCGGCCGGTTGGGACAAGGGCTGCGCTGCGCTGGAGCTGGCGCGCGCTTTGGGCCTGACGCCCGATGAGGTGGCCGTATTTGGCGATTCCGATAACGATCTGCCCATGATCGGTGCCGTTCCCAACTCCGTTGCAGTCGCCAATGCCAACGAGGCTGTCACGGCTGCCGCGCGCTGGCATATCGGCGCTGCGGCAGACGATGCGGTTGCTGGGGCTCTGCATCAGATTGCCGCCTGCGCCGCGACGGGGGAGATGCCGCCGTTTATGCGTCAGATGGATGCGACGGGTTTCGACGTCACGAACGTCTAGGGAGACAGCCATGAAGCTCCAGCAGCTCAGATATGTCGTCAAGGTTGCCGAATGCGGCAGCATCACCGAGGCCTCGCGCCGACTCTTTGTGTCGCAGCCTTCGATTACCGCGTCGATCCGCGATCTCGAAAACGAGATGGGTGTGCACATCTTTGAGCGCACCAACAAGGGCGTCATTGTGTCCGAGGAGGGCGAGACCTTCTTGGGCTACGCGCGACAGGTGCTCGACCAGGCCGATCTGCTCGAAGGCAAGTACAAGGGCGCGTCCGAGCAGGTGCCGCACTTTAGTGTGAGCTGCCAGCATTATTCCTTTGCCGTTAATGCGTTTGTCGATGTGATCCGTGAGTTCGATGCCGCGCGCTACGACTTTACCCTGCGCGAGGAGCAAACCCACGAGATTATCGAGGACGTCGCACATATGAAAAGCGAACTGGGCATCCTGTACTTATCCGAGCATAACCGCGAGGTTATCGAGCGCATGCTCGCCGCCAACGAGCTCGTATTCGAGGGACTCTTCTGCGCCGCGCCACATGTCTTTGTATGCGCCGACCATCCACTGGCGGACCGTGCCAGCGTGACGCTCGAGGACTTGGAAGACTACCCGTTCCTGTCCTATGAGCAGGGCAGCTATAACTCGTTCTACTATTCCGAGGAACTGACCTCGACGTTTGAGCGCCGCAAGAATATCCGCGTGCGCGACCGTGCGACGCTGTTCAACCTGGCTATGGGCCTCAACGGTTACACGGTATGCTCAGGCGTGATCAGTCACGAGCTCAACGGCCCCGGCATCATCTCGATTCCGCTCGATGTAGACGAGTACATGGAGATCGGCATCATCACGCGCAAGAACACGACACTTACGCGCTACGGCCAAGCCTATATCGACGCGATTCGTCAGCATATCTAGGCTGCTACATTCTGCACGGGTCAAATCTCTTTATGGCAGTCCAGGCTGATATAGGAAACATCTATATCAAACTGTTATAAACGTATATTTTACGATGGCCATATGAGCGCTCATACTCTGTCCCAGTAAAGCAACCAATGCAAAGGGAGATATCTATGAGCACTTTGATTCAACCGAACGCGCCGTTTCGCGCCGATATCGTCGGCAGCTTTCTTCGTCCGCAGGCTGTAAAGGACGCCCGTGCCGCCTATGCCGCGGGTACGCTCGATGACGACGGCCTTAAGGCCGTCGAGGATGAGGCCATTCGCGACCTGGTGGACAAGCAAAAGGCCGCTGGTCTGCAGGTGATTACCGACGGCGAGTTCCGCCGCAGCTACTGGCACCTCGACTTTATGTGGGGGCTCAACGGCATTGAACGCCGTACCTCGCGTACGGGCTATATGTTCCATGACGAGGAGACCACGGCCGATACCGCCGTGGTGACCGGCCCCATCAGCGGCGAGAACCACCCCTTCGTCGAGCACTTTAAGTTTGTCAAGGCACTTGAGGGCGAAGGCCACGTTGCACGCCAGACCATCCCGGCGCCTATCCAGACGTTCTCTGAGGTCACGCTCGATCGCTGCGACGGCCAGCAGGAGAGCCTGCGCGCTGTCTATAAGACCGATGAGGAACTTGTCGACGCCATTGCAGCCGCTTATCGCACGGTAATTGCCGACCTGTATGCCGCGGGCTGCCGCAACATCCAGTTTGATGACTGCACCTGGGGCATCTACTGCGATGCCGATTTTGTCGCCAAAACCGGCATGAGCCCGGTCGATCTGCAAAAGGTAAGCGAGCTGGGTGTGGCACTCAACAATGCCGCCATCGCGGGCAAGCCCGACGATTTGGTTATCAACACGCACGTATGCCGCGGCAACTACCACTCCACCTATGCTTTTGAGGGTGGCTACGACCCCATCGCGCCGTACCTGTTTACGCGCGAGGACGTCGATGCGTTCTATCTGGAGTTCGATACGCCGCGCGCCGGTGGTTTTGAGCCGCTCAAGTACGTTGCTCCCGGCAAGAAGGTCGTGTTGGGCCTGGTGACCACCAAGGCCGCTGAGCTTGAGGACGAGGATGCCATCGTCGAGCGTATTCACGAGGCTGCAAAGTATGTTCCGCTCGAGAACCTGTATCTGTCGCCCCAGTGCGGCTTTGCCAGCTGCGAGATTGGCAACAAGCTGACCGAGGACGAGCAATGGGCAAAGATCGCGCTGGTCAAGCGTATTGCCGAGCGCGTTTGGAAATAGCGGTAACGTTCGCAGGTGACGGCGCGTGCGAGACATAGCGTATCGCGTACAATGGTTCGGATCGTATCGTTCGGGCAGGTTATCCGATATGCTCGATCGCCCTTCCATTCGAAAGGACATCCATGCCCCAATCCTCGACGCCCGCCGTCACCGATGCCATCTACGATGCATCGTCGCTCGGCCGCCCGCGCATGTTCCTGCTCGGCCTGCAGCACCTGTTTGCCATGTTTGGCGCCACCGTGCTGGTACCCGTGCTCACCGGTCTCTCGGTTTCGGCGACGCTTTTGTTTGCCGGCTTGGGCACGCTGCTGTTTCACTTCCTGTCGCGCGGTAAGGTGCCGGCATTTTTGGGCTCATCGTTTGCCTTTATTGCCGGTTATGCCGCCATCGCGCCCAACGGCGAGGCCGAGTTATTGCCTTACGCTTGTCTGGGCGTTGCCTGCGCCGGATTGCTCTACCCGGTGCTGGCGGCGCTCTTCCGTGCGTTTGGTGCCAAGCGCGTCATGCGCTTCTTCCCGCCGGTGGTGACGGGCCCCATCGTCATTTCCATCGGTCTGATCCTGGCAAGCTCCGCCATTGCCAACTGCCAGACCAATTGGCTCGTCGCCGTTATCGCCGTGGCAGTGATCGTCATCTGCAACATCTGGGGCCGCGGCATGGTCAAGATTGTGCCGATCCTGCTGGGCGTTGCGGTGAGCTATGCCGTTGCCGCCGCGCTCGGTGAGGTCGACTTTTCTGGCGTCGCAGCCGCTCCCTGGGTTGGTTTGCCCATCGTGTGGGATAACACCGTGTTTGCGCTCTTTGGGCCGCAGTTCGATAGCGGTCTTGCCATGACGGCCATCATCACCATCATGCCGCTGGCCTTCGCGACCATGATCGAGCATATCGGCGATATCTCTGCTATCGGTTCGACTTGCGAGCGCAACTACATTGCCGATCCCGGTCTGCATCGCACGCTGCTCGGCGACGGCCTTGCCACGATTCTGGCTTCGCTTTTTGGCGCTCCGGCCAACACTACGTATGGTGAGAACACCGGCGTACTCGCCCTGACGCGCGTGTTCGACCCGCGCGTAATTCGAATTGCCGCGTGTTGCGCCATCGTGCTTTCGTTCTGCCCCAAGTTCGCGGCTGTCATTGCGGCCATGCCGGCGTGTGTGATCGGCGGTGTGTCGCTCGTGCTCTACGGCATGATCAGCGCTGTGGGCGTTCGCAACCTCATCGAGAACCAGGTCGATTTCCAGAACAATCGCAACGTGCTGGTTGCCGCGCTGGTGCTCGTGCTTTCGCTCGGCATCGCGTACAGCACCGCCGGCGCCATCGTGTTGGAGCTGGGCGGCGTGACCATTTCGCTGTCCGGCATTGCCGTGGGCTCACTGGTGGGCATTGTGCTCAACGCCATCCTGCCGGGTAACGACTTTGAGTTTGATGTCTCCGAGCTTGAGGAGGCTGCTGAGTAGCAGCTGCGTTCAGCTAAAACAAGATATGGTGCCCATGCGTATATGCGTGTGGGCACCATTTTTAATGTGTCAGTATCCAGTGGATGCCGCGGGCCATGCGTAAGTCGGTTTGGGCAAAGTGATTGCCGGGGTTGAGCTCCAGCGTTGTTGGAATGCCGCGCTCGACGAGCAACGCTTCCATCGCGCGTGTGTCGTCGAGTACATGCCGCATCATGCGGTTGGGCGTCTTGGTTTCCTTTTTGCCGAGTGACAGGTAGACGGCTTGCGGGCTGCCGGCAAAAGGGGCCGTGCTGGCACGGTCGACAAAGTCGGGAAACCATAGCGACCCCGATGCGCTCGCGGCGCGGTCAAAGGCGTCGGTTTGCCAGAGGGACCAGAGTGCGAAGAGGCCCGCGAGCGAGTAACCGGCAATGCCGCGCCAGGTGGGCGGCTGAGGAAGCGACGACTCGACCTGGGGGATTATCTGATTCAGCAGCTCATCAAGAAAATCGGCAGCTTGGCCGCCGAAAGGCTCGGCATCGCGTACGGTCCCGTCGCATGCCCAGGGGCTCAGCTCGCGATTCCAATCGAGCCCGCCAATGGTGACGAGGGCGAATGGCGGACAGTCGAGCTCTCGGCAACACTTATAAACCTCGCTGCCGTCGCCCACGACCACAGGAAGGTAGATGACAGGCGCGCTTTCCGTATGATTCGAATAAACGGTTATCTGCTTTTGATGCGCTTCCATGACGGGCTTCTCTCAGTGTTGTGATATCGGCAGCCCCAATTGTCGCACGCCAGCGTATGCCGGTTGGGCTAGACCAAAGACAATCTCGTGCATCCCCTGCGGACGCATATGGAAAACGCCACCGCCGGAGGGGAGCTCGGCGGTGGCGTTGTTAAACGGTGCTGGGGCTCGGGGCCTTCGCGGGAGCTGCCATGTGCGCAGAGGCGTCTAAGAACGCTTACGGCTCGCCACGGTGCCTGCGGCGATAGCGGCTGTTCCCGCAAGGACGGTTGCCACGATGGCCGTACCCGAGGTGTCGCCGGTTGCCGCGAGCACGCCGGTAGTCTTGGCTTTCGTGGTTGAAGCCGCAACGGCCTTGGTCGGCTTTGAGCCCTCAGGCTTGGGGTTCTGCTTGGACTCCGCGGGCTTGCTTTCTGCGGGCTTGGTCTCGTCGGGCTTGGGGTCTTCCGGCTTGGCTACCTCGGGAGGTGCGATGGTCGTACTTTTGGCGACTGCTTTGATATAGAGGGAGTCGACCGTGGCGTCGCCCGTGCCGATGGCTTGGCCTGCCTCGTAGATGCCGTCACGGAGCTTGCGATAGTCAATGACCTTGCCGCCTTCGGGCGTCTGGATGGCGGCGTTCTCAATCTTGATGGTGCCGATTGTCTTGCCGTCAGCGCTCATGGCACGGGCAAAGATTGCCGCTGTATCTCCTTCGGCCGTTACCTTGCTGCGGATGATCGAGATGACTGCGGGTGTGACGCCCTCGCTGGTCTGGGCGATGATGCCGATGTTCTCGCCTTGGGGTTCGCGCCTCGTCTCGCCATCTTGGTTTTCGCTGTAGGGGATGGGGCCGTCGCCGTTCTCGACATAGCGGGCTATGGCCTTGACAACGGAGTCGCTGATGTAGATGTGGCCGCCCTTCTCGTTGGGTCGATCGTTTCTGGTGGAGAATGCAGCCGAAACCTCGCCTTCCGCAAACGCGTCCACGGTGGAGCCGTTCTTGACGACGATGTCGTCCTGGTAGGTGAAGAGGGCGTTGGCGCCACCGTATCTGCCTTTACTTGCACGGACCGTCACGTTTGCATGATCGAGGGTGATGCCCTTGTGGGCATAGACGCCATATTCAACACCGTTTACGTTGAGGGAGGCGTTTGTGGCTGCGAGGCTGCCCTTGGCCTCGACGGCAGCGTCTTTCTCGGAGCTTGCCTTGACCTGGCTGCCGTCCGAGATGTTGATATTGCCGCCGCTCCAAAGGGCCTCACCATCGGCCGAGCTTGCCTCGACCGTCCCGCCACCCTTGATGGTGAGGTTCTTGTCGGCTCCAATACCCTTGTCCTTGGTAGCCCTGGCGGTGACGGCTCCGCTGTCGTCAATCGTGATATTGCCGTTTGCCCTGATGCCATCCGATGCACCCGTGGCGTTGACGTTGCCCGAACCTTTGATAGCGAGATCACCTCCGGCATTGATGGCATCAAACCCAGTGCTCGTGGCGTTGACGGATCCGGCTCCGTCGATGTTGATATTACCCGTGGAGAGGATAGCGTCCTCAGTAGATGTCACGCTGAGCGTGCCGCCCTCGTCGCCTTGGATATTGAGCTCGGCATTCTCGTTAGTGCCATGAGAAACGTTGATGCTTTCGATCCATTCGGCAGTGACGATGTTGGTTCCCGAGTAATTCACGTTGAGCTTGCCTGCGGCCTGGATCTCGCCGCTGTTATAGTTGTTGAGCTTCAAGTCGTCGGCGCCGTCCCACGACCAGGTACCGGCCTCGTCGCTCGCCGCGGTGTTGTACTTGTTGCCGCCGACCTTGACCCATTCCGCTGCGAGCGAGACGCTCGGCATGAGCAGCGAGCTCACCGTGAGCGCGCACACGGCGCCCGCGACGATGCGGCGCGTCACGCGGCGCCAGCTGCCGTGCGCGAGTCCTATGCGACGGCGAACGTCGGGTTCGGCAACATGGGTTCCGGCGGTAGTGTCATTGCGTTTGGGGGTCGTGAACAAGGCTGCCATGGTTGCTCCCGTTCTCATAGGGCCTATACGACTAGATTCAGCGTATCTGCTGGATGTTGCCGGCGGTAGTGCCGTTTGGAGGGCAAAATGGCCAAAATGGGGGAGAAATAGGCCGCACGCCGGCGCAGGGACCGGCGCTAAAAGAAAAGCGCGGGGCCGCATGGCGACTCCGCGCTTTATTGTTCAGCTTTTGCAGCCTTGCCCTTACGCTACGAAGAAGTAGACGAGGAAGGCAAGGGCCGCGATCTACCCGTCCCGTGCGAAAAAGTGTTTACGAGCGCTTACGGCTCACCACGGCGCCTACGGCGATGGCGGCTGTTCCTGCAAGGGCGGCTGCCACGATGGTTGCGCTCGAGGCGTCGCCGGTTGCCGCGAGCTTGCCGGTGGTCTTGGCTCCCGTGGTTGCAACTGCAACGGCCTTGGTCGTCTTCGTGCCCTCGGACTTGGAACCCTCGGGCTTGGTCTCGCCGGGCTTTTCCTCGGGTTTGATCTCCTCGGGAGGCACGATGACCGTGCTCTTGGCGACAGCGGCGTCATAGGGGGAGTCGATCGTGGCGTCACCCGTGCCGATGGTTTGACCTGCCTCGTAGGAGATGCCGTCGCTGAGCTCTTCCTTGTTGCGATAGTCAATGACTTTGCCGCCTGCAGGCGTCTGGATGATGGCGTCCTTGATTTCGATGGTGCCAATCGCCTTGCCGTCCGCGCTCATGGCAAGGGCGAAGATTGCCGCCGTGTCTCCCTCAGCTGTGACCTTACTGCGGACAATCGAGATGGTCGCGGGCGTGATGCCCTCCTTGGTCCGGGCAAAGATGCCGATGTTCACGCCCCTATGCTCGGGAATGACCGCGCCGCTTTGGTCGTTGCTGTAGTGATCGGGGCCGTCGCCGCCGGTCTCGGCATAGCGGGCTATGGCCTTGACAACGGAGTCACTGATGTAGATATGGCCACCCGCTTCGTCGGAGTAGAAATTACTGGTGGAGATTGCAACCGAGAACCTGCCTTCTGCGAGCGCATCCACAGTCGAGCCGTTCTTGATGACGATGTCGTCCTCATCGGTGAAGAGTGCGCTGACTTCCCCGCCATCTGAGCTTGCGCGGACCGTCACGGTCGCGCCATCGAGCGTGATGCCCTTGTAGACATAGATGCCATACCCAACGCCACTTGCGTTGAGGGAAGCGTTCGTGACCGTGAGGCTGTTTTTACCGTCGATGGCGGTGTCTTCCTCGGAGCTTGCCTTGACCTGGCTGCCACCCGAGATCTCGATGTTGCCGTCGGCCCAAATCGCATTGTCTTTGATAGAGCTTGCCTCTACCTTGCCGCCGCCCTTTATGATGAGGTTCTCGTTAGCATCGATACCCTGATCCTCGGTGGCCTTGGCGGTGACGGTTCCGCTGTTGTCGATCGTGATGTTGCCGTCGGCCCTGATGCCATCCGAATCGCCCGTGGCGTTAACGTTTCCCGAGCCCTTGATGGTGACATCGTCCCCGGCATCGATGGCATCGTGCTCGGTGCTCGTGGCGTTGACAGTGCCAGCGCCGTCGATGTTGATGTTGCCGACGGAAGTGATGGCGTCACGAGAAGATGTCACGTTGAGCGTGCTGGACGCGTCGCCCTGAATATTAAGCTCGGCGTTCTCGTTCGCGCCATCCTTAACCTTGATGCCGCGGCCGTCGTCGTTAGTGACGGTGTTGTTGCCCTCGTAGCTCACGTTGAGCTTGCCCGCTGCCTCGATCGCGCCGCCGTCATAGCCGTTGAGCTTCATATCGTCGGCGCCGTCCCAGCTCCAGGTGCCGGCCTCGTCGCCTGCCGCGGTGCCGGCGTTGTACTGGGTACCGCCGACGTCCACCCACTCGGCCGCGAGCGAGACGCTCGGCATGAGCAGCGAGCTCACCGTAAGCGCGCATACGGCGCCTACAACGATGCGGCGCGTCACGCGACGCCAACTGCCGTGTGCGAGCAGCGTGCGACGGCGCACGTCGGGCTCGACAAAATGGGCTCCAGAGGTTTTGTCATTGCGCTTGGGGGTCGTGAACAAGACGGCCATGGTTACTCCCATCCTCATAGGGCCTATGCGATTACGCCCAGCATATCTGCAGGATGTAACCGGCGGTAGTGCCGTTTGGAGGGCAAAATGTCCAAAATTCGGGAAGCAATACATCGCGCGTCCGTGCGTTGCCTGGCTTTAAAAGAAAAGCGCGGAGCCGCTCGATGCGACTCCGCGCTTTGGTGTTCTGCTTTGGCAGCTTTGCCGCTACGCTACAAAGAAGTAGACGAGGAAGGCGAGGGCTGCGATCCACATGAGCGGCTTGATCTTGGAGGCCTCGCCCTTAAAGAGTGCGACGATCACGTAGGCGATAAAGCCCAGGCCAATGCCGGCAGAGATGGAGTAGGTGAAGGGCACGCCGGCGACAATCATGAACGCCGGGAAACCCTGCGACACGTCGGACCAGTCGATCTCGGAGGCCTCGCTCATCATGAGGTAGCCGACGTAGACCAGAGCACCGCAGGTGGCGGCGCTGGAAACGATGGTGACGATGGGGGAGAAGAACGCGGCGAGAATGAACAGCACGCCGGTGGTGACGGAGGTGAGGCCCGTGCGGCCACCGTCGGCTGCGCCAGAGGTGGACTCGACGAAGGTGGTGATGGAGGAGACGCCCATGAAACCGCCCACAGCAGCGGCGGCGGAGTCGACGATCAGGATCTCCTTGATATTCTCGACGTTGCCGTCGTCGGTGAGGAACTCGCCCTGCTTGGCCACGGCCATCGCGGTGCCCATGGTGTCGAAGAAGTCACTCATGAGCAGCGAGAACGAGATGACGAGGAGCGCGGGGTCGGTAAGGACCTTGACGATGGCGGGCATGCCGCCGGCGTCGGCGATGGGGCCACCGATGCTCGAGAAGTCGAGCGGGGCGATGATACCGGTCGGAGCCTGGGTCACACCTAGGGGGATACCGGCGATGACGGCGACGACGATGCCGATGAGCAGCGAGCCGGGGACGTTGCGGCAGGCGAGGGCGACCGTCACCAGGATGGAGATGATGCCGACGATGAAGGTGGGGGAGGTGATGTCGCCCAGACCGACGAGTGTACCGGCGCCAGCGGTGATAATGCCGGCATCGCACAGGCCAATCATGGCGATGAACAGGCCCAGACCCACCGAGATGGCGTGACGCAGGACAACCGGGATGGCGTCCATGATGGCCTCGCGCAGGCCACAAAGCACGAGCAGCAAGATGACGACGCCCTCAAGGAAGATGACGCTCATGGCCACGTGCCAGTCACCGCCGCAGACGGTGGTGGTGATTCCGGCGATCATCGCGTTGACGCCTAAGCCCGACGCGCAGGCGAGCGGGCGGTTGGCGAAGATGCCCATGCAGATGGTCATGATGCCGGCGCCCAGGCAGGTGGCGCAGGCGAGCGCTCCTGCATCGATGCCAGCGCCCGAGAGCACCGCGGGGTTGACGGCGATGATGTAGGCCATCGCCAGGAATGTTGTCAGTCCAGCGCGGAGTTCGGTCCCGATTGTGGACTTGCGCTCGCTGACGTGAAATAGTTCGTCCATGCATACCCTTTCCTTGTTCGGCCCCGAGTTTAGGCCGATTGACACGAACGCTCCCACTATAGCCCCTTTACGACGCTGTTGTTCCTCGCATGTTGATGTTCGGCGCTTCGTAGCAGACGGACGGTATTTTTCGCATGAAAATGTGTGGGTACCGTATACTTAAGCGGTTACAACGACCCCTATGGAGGAACGTATGATTAAAGAGCTTTGCCACGACGAGGCTATCCTGTCCCAGCGTTGCGAGGTTGCGACCGTCGAGGACGAGTCGGTCGCACAGGACCTGATCGATACCATCAAGTCGCTCGACGATGCCGGCTGCCTTGCCGCTAACCAGATTGGCGTTACCAAGAAGGTTTGCGTCTATCTGGACGACGCCGGCGAGCCCCACGTGCTCTACAACCCCCGTCTGGTGTTTGGCCTGGGCGCCAGCAAGATGGAGGAGAGTTGCCTGACGCACGAGGAGGTCACCAAGTCCACGCGCTATATCAAGTGCAAGGTTGCCTTTGACCAGATTGTCGACGGCAAGATGAAGGAGTGCCGCCGCGACTACGCGGGCTTTGAGGCACAGATGATCCAGCATATGATCGACCACTGCCAAGGTAAACTTGTCTAGGGTGACTACAGCACCGCACTTCGTCTCTTTTGGCCCGGGCATGACATTGTTGTCATGTCCGGGCTTTTGTGTTTAGCGCCTCTTTGATTGGTGACAATAAGCTTAGAAAGAAAGAACGTAAAGCTAGGAGGCGCCATGTGCACGAGCATTCGATTTACCGATAATTCTGGTCACATGTATCTGGGCCGCAACCTCGACTGGAGCTTTGACTACGGCCAACAGGTTCGCGTGATGCCGCGCGGGTTCCACATTCCGTATTCGTTTATCGACGACGCGACAGCGGCACACGCGGTGATCGGTATGTGCATCGATTACAAGAATTACCCTATGTTCTTCGACTGCGGCAACGATGCGGGCCTCGCCGTGGCGGGTCTCAATTTCCCGGGTTATGCCGAGTATGCCGTGGGGCCGGTTGATGGAAAGACCAATATCGCGGCCTATGAGTTTCCCCTGTGGGTGGCAGCGACGTTCTCGACGGTCGATGAGGTCGAGGCCGCGCTGCGCGACACGGTGATTGTTGCCAAATCTGCAGGAGAGGGGCTGGGCGTGTCGCTGCTCCATTGGATTATCGGCGACAGCCAGCGCAGCATCGTGGTCGAGATGATGGCTGATGGCCTGCATGTATACGACGATCCGGTCGACACCCTTGCCAACCAGCCGACCTTCCCGTGGCACATGGAAAACCTGCGCACCTATATCACCGCCACAAGCGATTTTCCGCAGACGGCGACATGGCGTGGCGCCGAGCTCAAGCCCTATGGCGCGGGCGCCGGCATGCGCGGCATTCCGGGCGATTGCTATTCGCCGAGCCGTTTTGTAAAGGCGGCGTACCTCAATGCCAATTACCCGCAAAAGGAGAGCGAGACCGAAAACGTCGTCCGCATGTTCCGTTCACTCGAGGGCGTGGTGATGATTGAGGGGGCGTCCAGGATGGGCGATGGCAAGTTCGAGAAGACTATCTACACCGGATGCTTTAGCGCGCGCACGGGCAATTATTACTACGCGATGTATGATGATCCGTCGATTCGCTACGTGAGCCTGATGGATGCCGAGGGCGCAAACCCCGATAAGCTCGTGGTTCCCGAGCCGCGTCGTTCGTAGCCGTTAGCTTTACTGCAATGCAAAGTGGCCCTGCGTCTCTCGTGAGGTGCAGGGCCGCTGTCGTTGATTTGTGACGTCGCTAGAAGTTGGCGTCGTTGAGTTGTTCGTTCTCGAGGCCGTCGAGCTGTTGCTGTTCGGGCGTATCGGCGACGCTCTCGAGCAGCTCGGTGGGATCGACGTTCATGTCCCTACCGGCCTCGTTGCCGTTGACCAAGTCGTCCGAGAAGATATCGACTTCCATTTCCTCGGCTTCTTCGATCTGAACCTCGAGCGGCACCTGGGTACGCACGAGCTTAACGGCCGGGCGCATGCGGGCAAACAGCGGCACGTACTCGATGATGATGGCCGAGTTCTCGAGACCGTACCAACGTGCCGGGCTTCCGCAGGCGCGGCGGACGGCGTACTTGATGGCCATGACGCGATGGTCGTTGCGGTTGATGTCCGTCTCGGGAGCAAGCATCTTGCGCAGCATGCAAAAACGGAAGTCGCCTACGTTGCCGCGTGTCTCGTAGATGGAATAGGTGTGATGTTGCGGCGGCAACTCACCCGATGCCATCAGGTCGCCAACGATTTGGCGCAGGTAGGCGTTGACGCGCTGGTTGACCTTAAAGCCCAGGTCCAGGCGAACGCGGAACAGGAAGTCCGTGCCAAAGGTCTCAACGGAATACTCGTGCGTATAGGGCTCGTCGGTAACGTGTACGTTGATGAACCAATATGCCTTGGCGCGCTTGGGATGCTTATCCAAGATGGAGTAGAGCACGTCGCGGTCGAGCGTGAGCGGGTCGGGGCTGTTGGTAAGGAACACCAGATTGTCGGCGAGCACGGGGTAGGTCTCGTCATTGCGCAGGCGATTGAGCTGGTCGATGTACTTGGAGACGGGCAGCAGTATCGTCTGCGTGCGCTCGATGGCGGTGCCGCGGCGCCACACGTACATAAGGCCGAACAGCAATGCGGCCAGGAAGATCATGACGTAGCCGCCGTCAAAGAACATGGTGAGGCACGAAGCGAAGAAGCACAGCTCAATGGCACCAAAGAGCAGGGCGAAGACGCAGGCGCCCAGCTTGTGCTTGAGGATGCCGGCGATGTAGCTCGTCAAAAGCGTCGTGGTCATGAGCATGGTCACGGTAATGGCGAGGCCGTAGGCGCTCTCCATGCGCTCGGAGTTTTGGAACAGCAGCACGATGAAGATGCAGCCGACCCACATGATGTTGTTGACGAGCGGAATATAGAGCTGGCCCTTGGTGTCGCTGGGGTAGTGGATGCGCAGGTGCGGCATGAGGTTGAGACGGGTTGCCTCGGATACCAGCGAGAACGAGCCGGTGATGAGCGCCTGCGAGGCGATGATGGCCGCCACGGCCGAAAGCACGATGGCAAAGGGGCGCAGGGGTTCGGGGAGCATCATATAGAACGGGTTGACGATATCCATCGCGAGCATCTGGGGATTGGAGTTGTTGGCGAGCAGCCAAGCGCCCTGACCCAGATAGTTAAGGATGAGGGCCGCCTTTACGAACGGCCAGGATGCGTAAATGTTAGCCTTGCCCACGTGACCCATGTCCGAATAGAGCGCCTCGGCGCCGGTCGTCGAAAGGAAGACGAAGCCAAGCACCATGATGCCCGAGTGGTTGATGGGCGAGAACAAGAACATGATGCCGCGGATGGGGTTGAGCGCGCGTAGGATGGACAGGTTGCCGAGCATGTTGAACAGGCCGGCGCCCGCCAGGAACAGGAACCATAGCGTCATAAGCGGGCCGAACAGCTTGCCGATTGACGAGGTGCCGGCGCGCTGCATGGCAAATAGACCGCAGATAATGATGATGGTGATGATGATCACATTGGTCTGACCGTCACCCAATAGTGCGTGGCCCCACTCGATGGTACGCAGGCCCTCAATGGCTGTGGTGACCGTGACCGCGGGGGTGAGGATGCCGTCGGCGAGCAGCGCCGCGCCGCCGATCATGGCGGGCAGAATCAGCCATGGCGCCACCTTGCGCACGAGGCTGAACAGGGCGAAGATGCCGCCTTCGTTGTGGTTGTCTGCATTCATGGCAATCAGCACGTACTTGACCGTGGTCACGAGCGTCATGGTCCAGATGACGAGCGAAAGCGCGCCCAGGATCATGTCCTCGCTGACGGTGCCGATGCCGCCGTTGTTGGCGACGATTGATTTCATGGTGTACATGGGGCTCGTGCCGATGTCACCGTAGACGACGCCGAGCGTTACGAGCAGCATGCCAGCGGAGAGGGGAATGGCTCCATGCCCGCCTTGACTACGCTGGTCTTGGAGGCTTGCCTCCAGCTTGTTCTGTGCCACGTGGACTCCCTTGGACATCTGGCCTCTGCAAAGAGCGGTAGACCTTTATGCCATCTTTATACATATAAGAGCAGTTTGGCACATCGGGGTGTTTTAGACAATAATCCCCATCTGGTGATTATTCATATACGCAGGTGGTATTTCAGAGCAGGGGCTATTAAGCACGTGCTGTCTGGGCGATGCCAGCCTTGGTGTTTGCGCGTTTGCCGGCGACTTCGCAAAAGATCGCGCCGCCGATGATCAGCGCGGCGCCCATCAGGCGGACCGGTGTTATGGTTTCGCCCAAAAGGACGGCCGAGAACACGACGGCCGAAAGCGGCTCAAGGTAGCCGACGACGGCGACGGTCTGCACGGGCAGCTTGGCGACGGCGCTAAAGTAGAGCAGGCAACCGATGCCGGTGTTGACAATGCCGAGCATGGCAACGGCGCGCCAATCGATGCCGGCGGCAATGCTGGGGGAGAGGAACGAGGGGGCACCTTGCGTGAAGAGCGTAAGGATCAACGCGGTTACAAAGGCGGCACTCACCTGGAGCGTGGAGTTCTCGAGACCTTTGATATGTGGCGCTCCCTTGCTGGCAACGACCATCAACGCGTAGCAGAAGGCCGAGGCGATGCCGCACACGATGCCCGCGATGGGCATATTGCCGCCGAGGCCTTGGGCCGCGATGAGGAAGGCGCCGCAGGCGACGGCTATGAAGCCGGTAATTTTACCGCCGGTCAGCTTTTCGCCAAAGATGAGCGGGGAGAGCGCCATAACGATGATGGGGCCGCAGTAGTACAGCAGCGAGGATATGCCGACGCCGATCGTCTGGTAGGCGCGGAACAGAAAAATCCAGCTGGCGCCCAGCGCGGCTCCCGAGAGGAGGAGGGCTGCGGTTTCGCGGGGGCGAGATGGCGCCTGCAACTTATGGCGTTGGGTGATGGCGAGGACGGTGACAAGCGAGAGGGCGCCCAAAAACGTGCGCAGCAGCACGATATCGGAGCTCGGTAGCGCGATGGCAGCGGCGATGATGCCGTTGGAGCCAAACAATAGCAATGCTGCTAGGTACGTAAACAGTCCGTTGTTCATGCGCTGACATCCCCTCTATATCCGAGCATGTTCACTATGGGTGAACTGGCTTTAGAAGAAAAGCGAATATAATGCATGGCAAACATGACAAAAACTCATGCAAAGGTGGAGGCGTGTCGTGGAAACGAATATTCAAAAGATGCAGGTGCTGCTGGAGACCGTGCGCGCCGGAAGCTTTACGCGTGCTGCCGAGCGCCTGAGCTACTCGCAGTCGGGCGTGAGCCGCATGGTGGGCGACCTTGAGGCAGACTGGGGTTTTAAGGTGCTTGATCGCAGCCGCGAGGGCGTGGTGCTTTCTGCCGACGGGCGGCAGGTCATGCCGGCAGTCGAGGCGTTATGCGAAGAGTTTGGCCGCCTGCAGCGACGCGTGGACGAGATGCGAGGGCTCATGCGTGGCAAGATCTGTATCGGTACGTTTTCGAGCGTGGCGACCCACGTGCTGCCGCCGGTGATTGCGCACTTTCGCGCCGATCACCCGGATGTCGATTACGAGCTGCTGATGGGTGATTACTCCGAGATTGAGCAATGGGTGTCAGAGGGCCGCTGCGATCTGGGCTTTATCCCGCATGAGCCACGCGGCGTCGGCGTGGCGTCGCGGCCGTTGGTGCAAGACGAGCTGATGGCCGTGGTGCCAGCGGACTCCTCGTTTGCCACCGCGGAGGTCATTTCCCTTGCCGATTTGGCCAACGAGCAGTTTATTCTGCTGGAACGCGGTAGTGACGACGAGATTACGCCGCTGTTTCGCCGCGCGGGCCTGGCGGTACGCTCTAAGCTGTCGACCTGGGATGATTATGCGATTATGGCCATGGTCGAGGACGGTCTGGGCGTGAGCGTCCTTCCGGCGCTCATCTTGCGCCGCTGCCAGTTCGATGTTGCCGTGCGCCCGCTCGAGGGACATCCTCATCGGCAGATCAACGCCATATACCGCACCGCTGACGTTTCGCTTGCGGCGGCTCGTTTCCTTGAATATCTCTAAAAGCGCGTACCCGTTGTCTACTTTGGGACAATTCTCGGGGTTCGGTACATTTTCTTGTGAAATTGAACTTTCAGATAATGCACCGCGCTATACTGCTGCCTAAATTGAACTCAGGTTCAATTCGTGTTCTATAAATTGAACTTTGCCAGCAAGGAGGTTCTAGTGGCCCAAGAGACGTTTAGCGATCGCCTGCGACAGACCATGTCCGATCGCGACGTTCGCCAGTCGGACGTAATCCGCGCATCGGAGATGCTCGGCAAAAAACTCGGCAAGAGTCAGATGAGCCAATATGTGAGTGGCAAGACGATTCCGCGGCGCGATGTGGCAGAGCTGCTCGCCCATATTTTGGAAGTCGATGTTTCCTGGCTGCTCGCCAGTGAAGCCGATCAAGGCGAGACATCATCGCCTCGCAACGATTCCAAGCCCGAACCCCATCCCTCAGCTCAAATTCCAAGGAGCACCACCATGCGTACTTTTTCTAAATCCACTAAACTCGATAACGTCCTGTATGACGTGCGCGGTCCCGTCGTCGACGAGGCTGCCCGCATGGAGGACGAGGGCGAGCGTATTCTCAAGCTCAATATCGGCAACCCGGCGCCCTTTGGTTTCCGCACGCCCGATGAGGTCATTAAGGATATGCGCCAGCAGCTGCCCGACTGCGAAGGCTATTCCAACTCGCGCGGCCTGTTCTCTGCGCGCAAGGCGATCATGCAGTACTCGCAGATCAAGGGCCTGCCCAATGTTCAGATGGAGCACATCTACACGGGCAACGGCGTGTCCGAACTCATTCAGCTTTCGATGAACGCGCTGCTCGACAATGGCGACGAGATTCTGATCCCCAGCCCCGACTATCCGCTCTGGACGGCGTGCGCAACCCTTGCCGGCGGTCATCCCGTGCACTATCTGTGTGATGAGCAGGCCGATTGGTATCCCGACCTGCAGGATATGGAGTCCAAGATCACGAGCGCGACCAAGGCCCTCGTCATCATCAACCCCAACAACCCCACGGGTTCTGTCTATCCGCGCGAGGTGCTCGAGGGCATCGTCGAGATTGCGCGCAGGCATCAGCTGATGATCTTTGCCGATGAGATCTACGACCGCCTGTGCATGGACGGCTACGAGCACGTCTCGATTGCCTCGCTCGCCCCCGATCTGCCCTGCGTTACCTTTAGCGGTCTGTCCAAGTCGCATATGATCGCGGGCTATCGCATTGGCTGGATGGTGCTTTCGGGCAACCAGCGCTGCATGAGCGACTTCATCATGGGCGTCAACATGCTCTCGAACATGCGCCTGTGCTCCAACGTGCCGGCTCAGTCGATCGTCCAGACGGCGCTAGGCGGCCATCAGTCGGTCAACGACTACATCCGCCCCGGCGGTCGTGTCTACGAGCAGCGCAACTTTGTGTATGAGGCGCTCAGCAAGATCGACGGCATCTCGGTGGTCAAGCCGCGCGCGGCGTTCTACATCTTCCCCAAGATGGATGTTAAAAAGTTCAACATCACCGATGACGAGCAGTTTGCCCTCGACCTGCTGCACGAGAAGAAGATTCTGATCACGCGCGGCGGCGGCTTTAACTGGGCCGAGCCCGATCACTTCCGCATCGTGTACCTGCCGCGCATGGAAGTGCTCAAAGAGTCGCTCGAAGACCTCGCCGACTTCTTTGACCATTACCGTCAGGCGTAGGGGATTAGGTATCTGCCGCCGCAAGAATCGAGGCGTCGCAGGATAGACATACGACAGCGAGCGAGCCGCATTTGCGCCAAGGTGACGTGAAATGAGAGGGCGCTGACCTTCTGGTCGCGCCCTCGAAATTGAACGTCAGATTGGCGTGAATGCGGCTCGCGCAGCGTCAAGCGGTCCGCCGTTCGGTAGAACGGCGGAACTAAATAACGACGCCGTTGCAGTGGTCGATTTCGTGCTGGATGATTTCGGCGGTGTAGCCCGAGAAGTTTTTGATGCGGTGGACGAAGTTCTCGTCCAAATACTCAACCTTAATGCGGCGATAGCGGGTACAGGGGCGCTCGCCGATCAGCGAGAGGCATGCTTCGCTCGTCTGATAGGCATTGACCTGCTCAAGAATTTGAGGGTTGTACATCAGGAGTGTCCTGTTGCCATCCTTTACGCAGATGATGCGCTTGCGCACACCGATCATGTTGGCGGCGAGCCCCACGCACTCGTGCTCATGCTCGTGGAGTGTATCCAGGAGGTCCTGCCCGGTCGCGGCATCGTCGGGTCCCGCGTCTTCGGAAGGCAGGCGCAAAAAGAACTCGGATTTCATGATGGGCTTAATCATGGCGGGCTCCTCATGTCTTATGCTTTCGTGGACTTTTAATAATAGCGCGGAAGGAAAGCTGTGCGTCCGCGTTACAATCTTTCGACGTTGGACCATGTTGCCAGATTCGTCGTGTACGGCGTTTGGCGTAAGTCTAGGGCTCATTTTTCGCCCTGGACTGTTCCTCTGGGGCGATGCGACTGTCGTTCCAAGAGGAAGGAAATGCATGGGGAGCAAATCTCAGCAACAAGTTCAAGCAACGCCATCGGCCACTGCGGCGATTCTCGTCGTTATGTATATTGCGGCCTTTGTTGCCGCGTTTAACGAGAACATCATTAACGTGGCGTTGCACGACATTATGGCGGCCTTTTCGGTGAGTGCCACCACGGCGCAGTGGCTCGTCTCGGGCTACATGATTGTGACGTCGATCTTTACGGCCATCATGGCCTTCCTGTCCGCCCGTTTCTCGACGCGCAAGCTGTTGTTTTTCGCATGCGGATGTATGGTCGCCGGCGAAGTCCTGTGTCTGATCGCTCCGTCGTTTAGCGTTTTGCTGCCAAGTCGTATTTTGCAGGCTGCGGGATCGGGCATCTTGTTTCCGCTCATGATGAACGTGGTGCTGTCTTGCGCTCCGCGCGAGAAGCTCGGTCTGTATCTGAGCCTGGGTGGTGCCTGCATTACGCTAGGGCCGGCGTTTGGACCTGTGATCAGCGGTCTTATGTGCACGTTGTTTGGCTGGAGGGCGGTGTTCGTAGTGCCGCTGGTGGCCGGCATTGTGGTCGCTGCGGCGGGCGTAAAGCTTGTTCAGAATGTCGGAGAGCGCTCGAACACCACGCTTGATATTCTGTCGGTTGTTTTGCTCGCCGCCGACATTACGGCATTTGTGTATTCCGTAGGCGAGTTCTCGACCAATCTGATTGCCGGCATTGTGGCGCTTTTCGCCGCCATTGTGCTGCTCGGCCTGTTTGCGGCCCGTCAGCTCAAACTCGAGCATCCGGTGCTTAACGTGCGTCCCATGGCGAGCGTTCGTTTTTGGCCTGCGTGCCTGCTTGTGGTGGTGTCGATGATGACAACGTTCTCGATGAGTGTTTTGTTGCCGCTCTATTTTGAGGGCGCATACGGCATGACCGCACTTGTTGCGGGCCTGCTCATTTTGCCGGCAATTGCCTGCAACGCCGTGACCTCGATTGTGGGCGGACGCGTGATGGACGCCCGTGGCGCATGGCCGCTGCTGCCGGTCGGCTTTGCCCTGATTGCCGTGGGGCAGACTGCCATCTCGATGACGGCGGCAAGCATGAACATCGGCGTCGTCGTGGCGCTGACCGTTGTGGTGTATGCCGGAGTCGGTTTGGTGTTGAGCCCCTCGCAAACGGCCGGCTTGGAGACGCTGCCTGCCGCTGAACATCCTCACGGAACGGCATTGCTCAACACGTGGAACATGATTGCCGCATCGTTTGGCCCGTCGCTGTTTATCGGTCTGCTCTCGAGTTCTGCTGCGACTGCCGGCGCCGCTGGCGCTGCGACGGACGTTGCCCAGGCGATTGGATTTGCAGCTGCCGTGCGTGTGGCGGCTGTAATTGCCGTGGTCGGGTTCGTGGCGTCGCTGGTGTACGCTCGTCGCGAGTCGCACATGTCGCATTAATGTGTGCACATAGATTCTGCAGCTAGATTGGATGGCGACACCATAAACTAATGGACGTTTTGCCGAGAGGCATGAATGTTTAAAGCGCAAAGAGTGCGCGACGGGCCCCGCGAATGGGGCGATGATGCCCGAGAGGGCCAAGAAGGAGTCTCATGTCCGAGAACGAAGAGATCATGAACGAGACCGAGAACGAGACCATGGCTGCCGAGGTCGAGGCAGTCGAGACCGTGGAGACCGAAGCTGCCGAGGTTGAGGCTGCTGACGAGGTTTCCGCCGAGGAGGAGGCCGAGGTTGTCGAGGCCGCCGTTGATTACGATGACGAAGAGCTGATGGACAAGATGCAGAAGGCCGCCCGCCTGCTGCGTAGCCGTCGCTTTGCTATTTCCAAAGAGGAGGAGGCCAAGGCCGAGCGCATGGCGAACATCGAGCGCGCCATCAAGCTTCTTGACCTCAAGCCCAAGATGGAGCAGAAGGAAATGTCCGACCTGCTGGGCATGCGCCTCCGTGAGCTCGATGGCCTGATGGCCGAGGCCGAGGCTGCCGATCTGGTCGGCCGCATCGACGACGCCGAGGGCGATATGCGCAAGATTGTTGTCTTCGCCGCCGAGGATGCCGCTGAGGGCCTGGTCGAGCTTGCCAACAAGAAGGAGAAGCTCCTGCCCGAGCTTTCTTATGAGGAGGCCACCGAGCTGATGGCCGCTCTCGATAAGGTTATCGCTCCGCTCGTCGCCATGGGCCTGGACGAGGACCGCGGTCCTCGCGGCGGCCGTGACGACCGTGGCGGCCGTGGCGGCGACCGTGGCGGTCGCGGCGGCTTTGGCGATCGCGGTGGCCGTGGCGGTGACCGTGGCGGTCGCGGTGGCGATCGCGGCGGCCGTGGCGGCTTTGGTGACCGTGGCGGCGACCGTGGCGGTCGCGGCGGCTTTGGTGGCAACCGTGGTGGCTATGGCGACCGCGGCGGCAACCGTGGCGGCTTCGGCGGCAACCGTGGTAACGACCGCGGCGGTCGCGGTGGCGACCGTGGCGGCCGCAACGGTGGCGGCTTCCGCGGTAACCGTTTCTAGGGGTTACGCGGTTCTACGAACCGCGTAACTAGTTGACGCTGCGCGCCACCCAGGGCGACAATTTGTCATTCAAAAGGCAAGGCATGACCAGAAGGTCTATGCCTTGCCTTTTTCATGCCAACTTGTTCGCCCTGGGCGGCGCTCGCTGGCGTTGCCAAAGCATCGGCGTTGTCTTGATTCAAAGCTGCCGAAAGATAGTCATTGGGGACGTTCTTGTTTGACTAGTCGTTTAAGAACGTCCCCAACGACTACATAGCATGAGAGTGGATAATCTCCCGGTTTGAGCCTGCATCCAAGCTTAAAGTGGGAGATTATCCACTCTCGTTTCGTTTGTTGAGTTCGATGCCTACATTTGTAGGAACAGTTCGTGGAGGCGGATGTCTTCATCGAGTTCAGGATGGAAGGTTACGCCGAGCTGGTTGCCCTGACGGGCGGCGACGATACGGCCGTCGACTTTCGCTAAGGCCTTGGCATCGCCGCGGACCTCGACGATGCGGGGCGCGCGGATAAACGTCAGCGGCACTTCACCGTCGATGCCGGCTACCTGCCCCTTGGTTCGAAAGCTGCCGAGCTGCCTGCCGTAGGCATTGCGCTCGACAAGTACATCCATGGTTGCCAAACGCGGCGTGCCCTTATCGTCATGGGCGGCAAGATCGTGAGCCAGTAGAATCAGGCCGGCGCAGGTGCCCAGGACGGGCATGCCTTCAGCGATACGGGCACGAAGCTCCTTGAGCATGCCCAACTCATCAAGCAGCTTCCCTTGAACGGTAGACTCGCCGCCGGGAAGTACCAGACGGTCAAAGTCCTGCTTCAAATCAGCCGCCTGCCTCAGCTCAATACAGCGCGCGCCCAGCTCGGATAGTCTTGCCTCGTGCTCGGCAAATGCGCCTTGGACCGCCAGCACGGCGACCGTTTGGTCTGCATAATCGCTCATGTGCGATCCTTTCTGCCGGACTAGCGTCCGCGCTCCTCCATGATGATTTCGATCTCGTCGGCGTTGATGCCCACCATGGCCTCGCCCAGGTCCTCCGAAAGCTCGGCGATGAGCTTGGCATCGGTGAAGTTTGCCACGGCCTTGACGATGGCGGCGGCGCGCTTGGCGGGGTCGCCGCTCTTAAAGATGCCCGAGCCGACAAAGACGCCCTCGGCGCCCAGTTGCATCATCAGCGCGGCGTCGGCAGGGGTCGCTACGCCGCCGGCGGCAAAGTTCACAACGGGAAGCTTGCCCGTGGCATGGACCTCGCGCACCAGCTCGACCGGAACCTGCAGTTGCTTGGCTGCCTCAAAGAGCTCGTCGTCGCGCAGAGCAACAACGTCACGGATCTGCTTTTGGATCTTGCGCATGTGGCGTACAGCCTGGACGACGTCGCCCGTGCCCGGCTCGCCCTTGGTGCGGATCATCGTGGCGCCCTCGGCAACACGGCGCAGCGCCTCGCCCAGATCGCGGGCGCCGCAGACAAACGGCACGTCAAACTGGGTCTTGTCGATGTGATAGACGTCATCGGCAGGGGAGAGAACCTCGGACTCATCGATGTAGTCGATCTCGATGGCCTGAAGGACCTGCGCCTCGACGATGTGACCGATGCGGCACTTGGCCATGACGGGGATGGAGACGGCCTCCTGGATGCCCTTGATCATCTTGGGGTCGCTCATGCGCGAGACGCCGCCTGCGGCACGGATGTCGGCCGGAATGCGCTCGAG
Source organism: Collinsella sp. (assembly GCA_048430645.1). Classification (GTDB taxonomy): domain Bacteria; phylum Actinomycetota; class Coriobacteriia; order Coriobacteriales; family Coriobacteriaceae; genus Collinsella. The sequence continues at coordinate 31,197 of DBFOME010000021.1, forward strand.
TGCCATGACGGCGCAGGCGCCCGCCTCTTCGGCGACGCGTGCCTGCTCGGGCGTGGTGACGTCCATGATGACGCCGCCCTTGAGCATCTGCGCGAGCTCGCGATTGAGTTTGACGCGATCGGCCTTGCTGGTCTGTTCTGGCATGGTTGCTCCCTTGGTTGGCATGTGCATTGCTTGACGGAACATCCTATCTGGGAGCTGGGTATGGCGAAATACTCAGTTTTCGAGATAATAATAAGGTCAGACTAATACCAGATTGAACAGCTCGATAAGATCAGGTGGCAAACTCATGCTTGACTACAATTTGGAAAAACGCGGCGAAGCATCGCTCTATGAGTATGTTTACCAGCAAATTCGAGATGATATCGTAGCTGGACGCATTGTGGCGGGGGAGCATTTGCCGTCTAAGCGCGCCTTTGCCAGTCATCTGGGAATCAGTGTCATTACTATCGAGAATGCATATAGCCAGCTACTTGCCGAGGGCTATATTTGCTCAAAGCCGCGGCGTGGCTACTACGCTTGCAAGCTTCCGGATGCACCGGTTTTGCCTTTGGCTTCGGAGGGCATCGACCGAGATGCCGTCTCTGTGGACCCCAGCGCGCATGATGTCCGCGGGCGGGTCGAGCAATTCGACGCACTTTCTCCTTCCGCTTTGGAGGCGGCGCGGCTTTGGCAAAGCGCACTGCGGGCGACGCTGGCATCCGAAGACGAGCGCGAGATCTTTTCGCCCGCACCGGTACAGGGCACCGTTCGGCTACGATGCGCAATTGCTCATCATCTGCGCGGGACGAGGGGTATGAATGTCGACCCCGACAACATTGTTATCGGTGCGGGCGCCCAGCTGCTCGATACCATGTTGGTTCAGCTGCTTGGCGCGGACAAGGTGTATGCCGTTGAGGATCCGGGCTATTTGCGCCTGACGCGCATCTATCAGGCTATGGGCTGCCAAGTACGACATATCCCGTTGGATGACGACGGCGTGGACCTGAGCGCTCTGCAGAAAACTGGGACCGATGTCCTTCACCTTATGCCGTCCCATCAGTATCCCACCGGTCTTGTGACGAGCATTGCGCGTCGCTATGCGCTGCTGAGCTGGGCCGCCGAGCGACCAGGTCGGTACCTCATCGAAGATGACTTTGATTGTGAGTTTCGCCTTGCCGGCAAGCCAATTCCCGCGCTCGCGTCGATCGATGCCTCCCAGTCGGTTATCTACACCAACACGTTTTCGAAGAGCCTGTCATCGGCGTTGCGTCTAGCGTACATGGTGCTGCCCGATGAGCTAATGGAGCGGTTTAGGCGCAACCTTGGTTTTTACGCCTCGTCGGTGAGTTCTGTTGACCAGGTCGCTTTGGCTCGTTTGCTGGAATCGGGTGATTACGAGCGACATGTGAACCGCGTGCGCGTTCGTGCTCGTGAGGCGCGTGATGGCCTGATGGCGCTTGTACGGAAGGCATTTCCGGCAGGGGAGGTCTCGATCGAGCATGCAGACGCGGGCCTTTACTGTACCGTGGTTGCGGAGCGTGGAACGGGCGGAAGCACTATTGCACGGGCCCTCACGCGCTCGAGCATCCCTTTTATCGATATCGGTGACTGTTTTTGGTGTGCCGATGGCGCATCTGCCCCTGAAAACTCAACTCATATTCTTGTCCAGTATGACGACCTGAGTCCAAAAGTACTAACTACCTTGGAATTGCAGCTAATGGGGGGGGGCACTCTGCAATCTAAGTGAGTAGACTTTTAGCACTTTGGCGACCAGGCAGTTTTGTAACAAGCTATCTACCTGCGGTTTTGAAAAGCAGGAAGACCGGCCTGCTCGGAATGTTCAAAAAAGTCTACTCACTTGCCGCGTAAAGCTTCTGCATGAGAAAAAAATGGGGTTTTCAACAGGGCTTCGTCCAGCTCTCGACAAGCTTTTGGCCAGTTTGGGAGGGCTGTTGAAAACTTGGCAGTCCGTTCGGCGCCATTTTTGGTGCGTTCGCGCCAATGCGTGACTGACTGGGTTGAAATTCGTGTTCTCCTGTGCCTATGAAGGATCTACTTTGTGACATATCGGCTTTTAGGTACTGGCGTTTGCCTCCTCAAGTCCGCGCTTTGTGTCCGCCGCTTCCACGACCGGAAGAAGACCGGCAGCGATATGATCTCGCCCGCAACCCGACGGCTGCGGTCGCGCTCGGTTTTCCGTTGCATACATTGGTTCGGACGAGAAACAAACGGACTTGTCCTGCCAGCATTAGGCAGCGGCTGTTTCTTGGTGAGCTCCCCAGGGAATCCGTGCTGGAAACGGAGCATGGATTTTTGATTACGTCTCCTCTACTGACGGCATTCATCATGTCACTGCATCTGACGGATCTTCAGCTTCTTTTGGTATTGGCGGAGATGTGTGGCTTGTTTGCGGTGTGTGCCCTGCCGGCGTTACTTGAGACGGAGCTTTCGCGTGCAATTGATTCGGGTGCGATTTCGACAACGTTCGGTTGGGCGCGCTGCCCGTCCGAGGACGGCACCGCCTCAAATTTATGGCGTCGAGACGCTTTGGTTTTGGGCGGAGACCTTGACCGTTTTTGTTCAGATGTTTGTGGGATGCGTTACGGCAATAGATTTATGGCGGTATCGCAACTCGTTCCATTGGGTGCCGCGTCGCCTTTTGAGGTCGAGGCGTATTTGCTACTTGCACTGCCGCGATCCCTGGGAGGCGAAGGTTTTTGCGGCATAGAGCTTAATGTTGAAGTGATGCTAAACACAAGTGCTCGAGCGATTGTGGGAAAGTCCCGTGTATATATCGACCTACTTCTTTCTTCACCGGACGGTAGGCGACAGGTGGCCATTGAATGTCAGGGAAAGGCCTCGCACGGACGCGCAGGGGATGGCTTGCGTGACGCTGACCGCATGACGGCCCTTCAGGCCATGGGCTACGATGTACTTCTCCTGACACACAGACAGATATCCGATGAGGGTAGATTCCGCGCGATCGTTAAGACCGTATGCAGGATGCTCGATGCTGAATATCGCGATAAAAGCTCAGATGAGCAAAGGGCTGAGACATTACTTCGGTCTGAACTATTCGTTGACTGGACAAAATTGGGAGTAATTGACGGAAAGATGCCCGTTAGACACAAAACAGTTCGATCGTGGACGGCTGCGGTTCTAAGTGAGTAGACTTTTGGCTTGATGGCGACCAGGCCGTTTTGAAACAAGTCATTTCCCTGCGACTTTATAAAGCAATACGGATGGTCTGCTCGGCAAGTTCCAAAAAGTCTACTCACTTAGTTTTTGACGAGAAACCTATGCCGAAGGCGGTCCTATTTCAGGTAGTTAACAAGTTTGTGAGGCACGAAAAAGGCCCGAACCAATACGGTCCGGGTCTCATCGAGCTAGAGGTTATGTCTCAAGCGGTTGGCTTAGCCAAAGTAGCGCTTGAGCAGGCCGGCGAAAGCCTTGCCGTGACGAGCCTCGTCGCGAGCCATCTCGTGCACGGTATCGTGGATGGCATCGAGGCCAGCGGCCTTGGCGCGCTTGGCAAGATCAGTCTTTCCGGCGGTGGCGCCGTTCTCGGCCTCAACGCGCATCTCGAGGTTCTTCTTGGTGGAGTCGGTCACGACCTCGCCCAGGAGCTCGGCGAACTTGGCGGCATGCTCGGCCTCCTCGTGGGCAGCCTTCTCCCAGTACAGGCCGATCTCGGGATAGCCCTCGCGATGAGCGACGCGAGCCATGGCCAGGTACATACCGACCTCGGAGCACTCGCCCTCAAAGTTGGCGCGCAGGTCGGCAACGATGTCCTCGGAGACGCCCTCCATCTTGGCGACGCCCACGACGTGCTCGGCAGCCCACTCGAGCTGACCCTCCTCCTGCTTCAGGAAGCGAGAACCGGGAACGCCGCACTGGGGGCACTTGAAGTCCTCGGGCAGCTGGTCGCCGTCGAACTCTTCCACATAACCGCAAACGGGGCAAACAAACTTCATGATTCGATCCTTTCGATCGATGGCGATTGTGCGCTCGTCCGGTCCCGTAAGGGCCCTCTCCGGACGTGCGTCTTGACGAGTCCTATTATCCATAAATGCAACCAAATGTGAAGCCTATTAGGAATGATTTTTAATAAAACAATTTTGAGATATGAAGATGTTGATTGATTAACGATTGGCAGGCCGTCTTTGACCGCCGCTGAGTACAATCGGTCGAGCAAATGTTGACCTATCAACAAATGAAGGAGTTTCCTTTATGCATCTAGCCCGTCGTGCCTGGTGCCGAACATATCAGACGGTTTTTCGCATTGCATTGCCGATCCTGCCCTATACCGAGCCGCGCATTTTAGAGCATGCCGAGGATGTGCCCGCGGTGCTTCAAAAGCGCTCGATCCAGAAGGTCCTTATCGTGACGGATCCCGGCATTGCCCGTCTGGGGCTCACGGCACCGCTCGAGACGGCGCTCGCATGCAGGGGGATTGGCGTTACGGTCTATGCCGAAACGCGTGCAAACCCCACGGTTTCAAACGTGGAAGAAGCGGCGTCCCTGTATCGAGAGAGCGCCTGCCAGGCCATTATCGGCTTTGGCGGTGGCTCGGCCATGGACTGTGCCAAGGGCGTGGGCGCACGCATTGCGCAGCCAAACAAGCCCATCAACAAGATGCGCGGCCTGCTGCGGATTCATCGTCGCCTGCCGCTGCTCATCGCCGTTCCCACTACCGCCGGTACGGGAAGCGAAGTCACGCTTGCGGCGGTAATTACCGATGACGGGACGCACTACAAATACCCCATTAACGACTTTGTGCTCATCCCGCGTTTTGCAGTCCACGACCCCGAGTTTACGTGCGGCTTGCCCGCTTCCATTACGGGGCAGACGGGCATGGACGCCCTGACGCATGCCGTTGAGGCCTTTATCGGGCGAAGCACCACGCCCTATACGCGCAAGATGGCGCGACAGGCGGTGCAGCTTATCCACGACAATTTGCTCGAGGCCTATGAGCATGGTGACGACATGCGCGCTCGTCGCAATATGCTTTCGGCGGCGTATAAGGCGGGCGTTGCGTTTACCCGCTCCTATGTCGGATATGTGCATGCCATCGCGCACAGTCTGGGCGGCCGATACGGAATTCCGCACGGTTTGGCCAACGCGATCATCCTGCCGCACATGCTTCGCGCTTATGGTGACGCCGCCGCCCCCAAGCTTGCCGATCTTGCTCGCATGGCGGGCATTGCGCCGGCTACCGCGCAGGATAGTCTTGCGGCCGAGGCCTTTATCGATTGGGTCGACCGCATGAACGAGATCCTGGGAATCCCCAAATATGTCTCGGGCATTCGCCGCTCCGACATTCCCGAGATGGCGGCGCATGCCGATGCCGAGGCCAATCCGCTGTACCCCGTTCCGCTTTTGATGGACCGCTTGGAGCTCGAGCGTATGTACGAGGTCGTCGCGGGTGGTATGTTTGAGGACGAGAACTAGGAGGGTGCCATGAACACCGAGGAAATTGCGCGCATCGTCGGCGATCAGCGCACTTACTTTAAAACGCACGCTACGTTTGATGTTGATGCCCGACGTCGCGCGCTCGTGAGTTTACGCGATGCGGTACGGGCGCACGAGGCCGATATTGCCCATGCACTCAAGACCGATTTGGGAAAGTCGCATGACGAGGCATATATGTGCGAGATCGGCACGTCGCTTTCCGAGATTCGTCATCAGATCGCTCACGTGGCTCGATGGAGTCGTCCGCGCCTGCGTCCGTGTGACCTTGCCAACGCCGTGAGCGCGTGCAAAACGCGAGCCGTGCCCTATGGCGTCACGCTCATCATGGCTCCGTGGAACTACCCGTTTTTGCTAACACTCGAGCCGCTCGCCGGCGCCCTTGCCGCGGGCAATACCGTGGTCATCAAGCCGAGTGCCTATGCTCCGGCATCGAGCGCGGTGCTCAAGCAAATCTGTGAAGAGGCATTTGATCCGCGCCTGGTGACGGTTGTCGAGGGCGGGCGCGCCGAGAACGAAGCGTTGCTCGATGAGTGCTGGGACAAGATCTTCTTTACCGGTAGCGTTCCGGTCGGCAAGCTCGTCATGGAGCGCGCGAGTAAAAACCTCACGCCCGTGACGCTTGAGCTGGGCGGCAAGAGCCCCTGCATCGTGGATGCGACGGCAAACTTGAAGGTCGCGGCACGGCGTATCGCCTTTGGCAAATGGCTCAACGTAGGGCAGACCTGCGTGGCGCCCGACTACCTGCTGGTCGATACGCGCGTGCACGACGAGCTGCTGGACCTCATCAGGGAAGAGGCCCGCCGTATGTTTGGCGAGCATCCGCTCGATAACGAGGATTATGGGCATATCGTCAACGCCAAGCATTTTGCGCGCGTGCGTGGGCTGATCGATCCCGATAAGGTTGTGCTTGGAGGCACGGCGCGCGAGTCATCGCTCAAGATTGAGCCGACGATTTTGGACGGCGTGACCCCCGATGACGCCGTGATGCAGGAGGAGATTTTCGGCCCCATCTTGCCGGTGCTGACGTTTGAGAGCCTAGACGAGGCCGAGACGTTTATTACGGATCGTCCGACGCCGCTGGCTCTGTATATCTTTAGCCAGGATCGCGCAGTTCAGCAGCGCTTTGTGCGTTACGTGCCCTTTGGCGGCGGCTGCGTCAACGACACGATTATGCACTTGGCTACGAGCCATATGGGCTTTGGTGGCATGGGTGCGAGCGGTATGGGGCGGTACCATGGACGCGAGAGCTTCGATACGTTTAGCCACAAGAAGAGCATCGTGAACAAGGCAACGTGGCTGGACGTGCCATTCCGCTATGCTCCTTACGCAAGCTGGAAGCACAAGTTCGTGCGCATGTTTGTGCATTAGAAAAGGGCGCAGGTAATACGAACAAGTGTTCCTATTACCTGCATTTTGCGTTAGACTACTGTTATGGAGCACGGATGGGCCAACTCCCTTTAGAAGGGATTTGGTATGAACGTAAGCGATGTTATTTCGTTATTGGCGTTGTTGATTGCGGCTATCGAACTCGGTCTGTTTATCGGCCGAATGAAATAGCCGCCCCCGCGTAAGCGAAGACGGCCACTTCTCACGATGAAAACGTGTATCGGAGTTGGCAAGACCCGCGGCAACGGGTGCCATCCGTGTTCCTATCTTATCTGCAAGCGTTCTGTCGCGCAAGCGTTGAGGCAAACGATTGAAGGACGCAGACAGGATGTATTTGTGTCCGCACGGGACCGTAGACTTCTCAATAAGGTTACACACCGGTTTATCCGGCCGTTAGAGGAGCTGCTATGTACGAGCCTTCGCGTGTTCTTCTGTCATTTCACATTGCAGGATTTCAGTATGCCGATGGCGCTTTGGTCCTAGGCGATCTTAAAGCGGGCGATAAACTGACGCTGTGTGCCGAGCGCGATAATCCCCATGACCCCGAGGCAGTTGCGATCTACTATGGCAAGACCAAACTTGGCTACGTTCCGGGAAACGAGGTCGGCCCACTGTCCTTGATGATGTATTACGGCCACGAGGACGTATTTGAGGCCCGTGTGCAACAGGTTGCCCCCGAGCGCAGCCCGTGGCATCAGGTGCGCGTTGGGCTCTACGTGGTGGATGCTCGCTAGTCGGCAATGGAGGCTGCCATGTTTGATGACGATGACCTGTTTGATCTGGCAGATGATCCGTTTGAGTGGGATGTGCTACTCGATGACGATGAGCTGGAACAGGACCGTAAGATGCGGCAGGACAAGAAAACTCAGGGTGACGCTTCGAAAAAGCAAGACAAGCGCCGCCGCGGACTGTTCGGCGGGCTCTTTGGATAACCGCCGCATCGCTACGTCTGTATACTTAGCACGAGTTGGATGCATTGCGAAATGAGGGCATAGACGATGATGTGGTTTACCGCCGACCTGCACCTGGGCGATACGAATATCTTGCACGACATGGATCGACCGTTTGATTCGGTCGAGGAGATGAACCGCAAGGTCATCGATGCCATCAATGAGTGCGTGGCTGCGGACGACCGCCTCTATATCCTGGGAGACTTTACCTATCGTTTGCCCCTGGCGGAGGCGGTGCGCCTGCGCGAGCGTATCGAATGCCAGAACGTGACGCTCATCCGCGGTAACCATGACGGCGACTGGGAAGATCCCGACACCCCGCAGATTTGGGAAGACGTGCGCGATTACCTGGAGATTGCTCCCGGCTATGCCAAGGGCCATCGTCTGGTGATGAGCCATTACCCCATGCTCAGCTGGAATGGTAAGGCGCGTGGCGCCATCATGCTACACGGGCATATCCACAGCAGAGGAGACCGCACCAACGTGCGCAACCGCGACCGCGAACGCCCTATCTTTCGCTACGATGTCGGTCTCGATGCCAACAAGTACAAGCCCGTAAGTCGGGATCAAATCCTGGGCTTCTTTGGACTGTAATGCTCGAACCACCACACAAACCACCACAAAGGGGACAGGCACCTTTGTGGTGGTTCTGGCGCCGTTGCCATTATGGCGGCGGCGCCTTTTTTGTCCGCGCGGCGCGGTAGAGTGTAGCCGGTTGATATTTGCGTCCATCGAGGAGCTGCTATGAACGAGATCAAGTGCCCGCATTGCGGCGAAGTTTTTAAGGTCGATGCATCCGGCTATGCGGATATCGTCAAGCAGGTGCGCGATGCCGAGTTCTCGCGCGACCTGGATGAGCGTGTGAAGGCAGTCCAGCGTGAGGGTGAGCAGGCGCTGGAGCTTGAGCGCTCGCGTTCGACGGCTGCCTTGCAACAGGCAGAGTCTCAGCGCAATGCTCAGCTTGTCGAGCAGAAGAACACTGCGGATCAGAAACTGGCGCAAGAGGTTGCCAAGCGCGATGCTGAGCTTGCCGAGCTGCGCGCTAAGCTCGAGGGCGCTGCCGCAGAGCGCGAGAGTGCAAGCCAGCGCGCGGCGGTTGAGGCACGAGCCAATGCTCAAAAAGAGAATGCCGAACTCCAGCGTGAGATTGATAGCCTGCGTGCGCAGCTTGGGCGCAAAGATGACGAAGCAAAGCTTGCCGAGTCGGCGGCGCGCAACGCTGCTCAAAACGATTTAGCTGCACGCGACGCTCAGATTGCCGAGCTGCAGGCCAGGCTTGCCGCGGCGGACAAGGCCCAGGAGATGGCGCTTGCCGCTGCCGCGGCAGAGTCGCAGCGTGAGCTCGATGCCGCTCGCAGCGAGGCCGAGCGCGCGCTTGCTGACTATCGCGCGAAGGTGCAAGAGAAGTTTTCCGCCGCAAAGGCTCAGTCCGAGCAAGAGGCCGAGGGCCTGCGTGCCCAGCTGCGCGAGCAGGAGCTGACGGCCAAAATGAACCTATCGGAGGCGGTCGCCGCGGCGGAGCGAGAGCGCGATGAGGCACGTGCCAAGCTGACGAGTGAGCTGGCGGTGCGCGATTCGCGTGAGGAACAGGCCAAGGCAGCCCACGAGCTTGAGCTCGCGCAGGCCAAGCGCGTGAGCGACGAGTTGATCCGCTACAAGGACGAAGAGATTGAGCGCCTTAAGGAAATGAAGATCCGCCTGTCCACCAAGATGGTGGGCGAGTCGCTCGAGCAGCACTGCGAGACCGAGTTTAACCGCCTACGCATGACGGCGTTTCCTAACGCGTACTTTGAGAAAGATAACGATGCGTCCGAGGGCACCAAGGGCGACTTTATCTTCCGCGAGTGCGACGCGAGCGGCAACGAGGTCATTTCGATTATGTTCGAGATGAAAAACGAGAACGACGAGACTGCGACCAAGCACAAGAACGAGGACTTCTTTAAGAAGCTCGACCACGATCGTCGCCAGAAGGGCTGTGAGTATGCAGTGCTCTGCACGCTGCTCGAGCCCGAGAGCGAGCTTTACAATGCCGGCATCGTGGACGTGAGCTATCGCTACGAGAAGATGTACGTGATCCGTCCGCAGTTCTTTATTCCCATGATCACGCTTCTTCGCAACGCCGCCATGGGTTCGCTTCGCTATAAGCAGGAGCTGGCGGAGTACAAACAGCAGAATATCGACGTTACGAACTTCGAAGCCAAGATGGAAAAGTTCAAGAATGATTTCGGTCGCAACTACGAGATCGCGAGCCGCAAGTTTCAAACGGCGATCGATGAGATCGACAAGACGATTAGCCATTTGCAGAAAACCAAGGAGGCGTTGCTGTCCTCCGAGAACAATCTGCGCCTGGCCAACAAGAAGGCCGACGATCTTACCATTCGCAAGCTCACCTGGGGTAACAAGACCATGAAGGCGGCGTTTGACGAGGCGCGCGGGGCTGCGACGGAGACAAACGATGAGCCCGCCGAGGCGGATTCATATGAGGTCGAGGATGCCGAGTAAGGCATAGCATATAGTGCAAAAGTGGGGCCGCTGGCGATGTTGCCAGCGGCCCCACTTCATTTCGTTCCAGTATGTACGGCTAGTCCTCGAGCAGGTCCTCGATAAAGCCGACGCGGTAGTTTTTGAAGATGACCTCGCCGCCGTCTTGCGTGGCGTCCAGATCGACATCGCCCATGATGCCAAAATCGTGGTCGCCATCCTCGTCGGCAAAGATCTGGTGCACGTGCCATACGTGCGCGGTCTTCTCGTCGGACTCGTCGATGGAAAACATCGCGGCGCTGCGGGCATCTCCGTCGGTGAGGATTTCCTCGTGCTGCTCGTGGTAAGCGTCGAGTGCTTTTTGCCAGCGGATCTCGCTCATGCCCCAGTCGTCGTCGAGCTCGCCCAAGTCGCGAATGTGCTCGCGGGCGGCAAGGGTCACGCGGCGGAAGAGCGCGTTGCGCACCAACAGCGTGCAGCCGCGACGGTCCGCCACGACCTCGTCGATGCCCTGCGGCGGCGCGGCGTCGAGGGCTGCTGGGTTGCCGGCATTCTCCCACTCGTCCACCAGGCTCGAGTCTACCGAGCGCACCACAAAGCCCAGCCACGAGATAATGTCGCGTAGGCGCTCGTCACGCTTCTCGATGGGCACGGTGCGGTCGAGCGAGCGGTAGGCCTCTGCCAGGTAGCGCAGCAAAATGCCCTCGGAGCGGGCGATGCCGAGCTTTTGAATGTAACCCTTAAAATCGCTCGCGCTCTCCAACATATCGCGCAGGACGCTCTTGGGCGAGAGCTGATAGTCGTTGGCCCAGGGTACTTCCTGGCAGTACTTGTCGAAGGCGGCATCGAGCAAGTCCTCGAGCGGCTTTTCGTAGGTGACATCCTGGATGCGCTCCAGGCGTTCCTCATAATCGACGCCGTCAGCCTTCATTTCGGCCATCGCGTGGTCGCGCGCGGCGCGCTCCTGTGCGCGCAATACCTGCTTGGGGTCCTCGAGCGTTGCCTCGACCATCGAGATCAGATCCATGGTATAGGTCTCACTCTCGGGGTCGAGCAGCTCCAGCGCGGCAAGCAAAAACGGCGAGAGCGGCTGGTCGAGCGCAAAGTCCTCGGGCAGATCGACCGTCAGCGCATAGTCGATGTCTGGTGCGGCGTCAGCCGGAGCGTCAGGCGCGGGCGCCACCTCGGTGCGAACGACGACGCCGGAATCGATGAGCGTGGCGAAGATTTCGTCGGCACGAACCTCGAGCTTTGCCTTTTCCTCGGGAGTCTGCAGACTCGTCTCGATGAGGTCGTGTACGCGGACTCGGGCATCGCCGCCCTGCTCGACCACGCTAATCACCATGGAGTGCGTGATACGCAGGCGTGGCTTGAGTGTCTCGGGCTGCGTCTCGATCAGGCGCTCAAAGGTCTGCTTGTTCCATGTGACAAAGCCCTCGGGGGCCTTTTTCTTTTTAATTTTACGGAGCTTCTTGGGGTCGTCGCCCGCCTTGGCCATGAGCTTTGCGTTCTCGATCTCGTGCTCCGGGGCCTCGGCGATCACCATGCCCTCGGTGTCAAAGCCCGAGCGCCCGGCGCGACCAGCGATCTGATGGAACTCACGGGCGCGCAGGCGACGCATCTTGTAGCCATCGAACTTGGTGAGCGCGGTGAGCACCACGGTATGGATGGGTACGTTGATGCCAACGCCGAGCGTGTCGGTGCCGCAAATGACGGGCAGTAGGCCCTGCTGCGCCAAGCGCTCGACCAGCAGACGATAGCGCGGCAGCATACCGGCGTGGTGCACGCCGACGCCACAGCCGAGCAAGCGCTTGAGGATCTTGCCGAAAGCCGTGGAGAAGCTCGTGCCTTTGGCGGCTTCCTTGATGGCTTCGCGCTGCTCTTTGCTGGCGATGCCGAAATTGGCAAGCGACTGCGCCGTCGCAAGGGCGGCGTCCTGGCTAAAGTGCACGATATAGAGCGGGGCCTCTCCACGGCGCATGGCGAGCTCGACCGTGCCCTCGAGCGAGGTCGTCACGTAGTCGTAGCTCAGCGGCACGGGGCGCGGGGCATCGACGACCAAGTCGCAGGTAGCACCGGTGTGCTCTTCGAGAGAGGCGGCGATTGCAGTGACATCGCCAAGTGTGGCGCTCATGAGCATAAACTGCGTGTGGGGCAGGGTGAGCAGCGGCACCTGCCAGGCCCAGCCGCGGTCGGGGTCGGCAAAGTAGTGGAACTCGTCCATGGCCACGCAGCCCACATCGGCATCCTCGCCCTCGCGCAGCGCATCGTTGGCAAGGATTTCGGCCGTGCAGCAGATGACGGGAGCCTTGGTGTTGATATGCGTGTCGCCGGTGATCATGCCAACGTTATCGCGGCCGAGTACCTGTACCAGATCGAAGAACTTTTCGCTGACCAGAGCCTTGATAGGAGCCGTGTAGTAGCAGCGCTTGCCCTGTGCCATGCCCATAAAGAGCATGCCCAGCGCGACAAGCGACTTGCCCGATCCGGTCGGTGTTCCCAAAATGACATGGTCACCGGCGGCTAGATCCATGAGGGCCTCTTCCTGGTGGTCCCACAGCTCAATACCGCGATCGCTCGTCCATTCAAAGAAGCGCTCGAAGGCCTGATCGGGCGTGAGCCACGGTTCGGGCTCGCTGCCGTCCTCGGGCTCCCACCAGGTGGGGGAGAGCGCGCCGAGCGAGCCGAATTCGGCTTCGGTTCCCGTGCCGCCCGAGAATGAGCTAGCGGCGCCGGCGCCGGAGACGGTGCTGGCGGCGGTATCTGTCGTGGTCTGTGCCATGTGTTTGCTTTCTCTCGCGATTGTCCGCCAACTATTATGGCGTAGCGGCGGCGCGGGGTGCCAGCGCGCGAGAAAATGCAGGAAATGGGCGTTCTGTCCGGCCGTTTGGTGCGGTTGCCAGCTAAGTGAGTAGACTTTTTGCGATGTCGCGAGCACATGGCTTTTGCGCAAGGGCTCTACCTGCGGTTTAGTTTTCGTTATGCGGGTTGTGCTTGGCTATTGCAAAAAAGTCTACTCACTTAGGTTTGAGGGTCGTTCGCTGACGCCTATTTTCACTTGTTTGCCGACGCCGCGACCATCAGAAGCCCCCTAGGACTCCTGCGGCAGGCGCTTCTTGCCTTTGCGGGCGCGGTTTCTAAAGTTCTCGACGGCCTCTTCCATGCCCAGAGGTACATAGGTGAGCTCATCGAGGTTATCGGGCAGGTAGCAGGCAAGGCTTTGCTCCTGCGCTCGGCCTGCTGCGAGCTGTTCATCGCTGGGCTGCGCGCCGGGTGTGGCGCAAATGCCATAGACAGCGGCACCCATCTCGCGCGTGCGGCATTCATACTCGGTCTCGGGATGCTCGGGATGGTCGCGGCGAACGTCGTCACTTACCCAAAGTGTGTCGTAGCCGGCCGCGGCAAACTGCCCCAGGGCATAGTCGCGCAATGGCTTGCTGTCGGTTCGCAGCGTGACGGTGGCGCCGGCTGCAAAGAGCGGGCGGTAGAGCATCAGATGGTCGACATGGACGAGGCGCTTTTTGGCGTACTTGGCCTTGGGCTGCGGCGTGGGAAAGTTGATGGTGATGGCATCGAGCTCGCCTGTGGCAAATAGCTGCGGCAGCGATGCGGCGCCTCGAGGCAGAACGAGTGCGTTGGTCAGTTCATGCTCGCAGATTTTCTGTGCGGCATAGGCGATGCAGATGGGCTCTTGGTCCATGCCGATAAAGAGCGTGTTTGGCTCGTGGGCCGCGCGCTTTACAAGGTACGTTCCCTTGCCGCAGCCAAGATCCAGGTGAAGGTGTTCGAATGGCTTGCTGCCAACTGGCGCACAGACTTCACGCCAATCTCCGGCATAGGCCTCGGGGTTCGTCTCAATCGCATCGGCGTAGCGCTCCAGGCGCTCCTCGAGCACAAAGTTCTTAGGCGTGCGAACGTGGACGGCTCCCATGAGGCTCCTTGGTCATAAATATGGAACGCATAGCTGCGCGTTCCGTCAATGGGTTGAAAAGGGTGGGCATAGTTTGCCCGAAAGACGCGGCACGGCTCGGCGGCGAGTCGTCGATGCCTACAGGCGCTTGAGGATCACATAACGGTTGAGCTCGCCGCTGCGACCGTCGGCATGGAAACGCTCAAGCTCGCGCACGGGGACCTCGCCGCTTTTGTAGAACGTACGGACGCCGCGCACCAGGTCGGTGATCTGCTGATCGTCAAAGTGATGGCAATAGCGGTAGGCGTGGCGGTCGTTTTGCCAGCCAATGAGGTGGTCGCCGGCTTCAAACTGCGCGGAATCGTAACCCTCAAACGGCGGGGTGAGCTCGGCGCGGGCTTCGGCTCGAACGGCCTTGCGCGCCATGCGCTCGTCGTTCATAAACTCCCAAAAGCTGATGGCGATGATGCCGCCCGGGCGCGTTTGTCGCACCAGGGCGTCGAGCACGCGTACGCGGTACTCGCATGACGGCACGTGGTGCATAAAGCCAAAGCAGACCGAGATATCGGCGAGCGGGGCGTCGAAAAGCACGTCGGGTGTTTCGGCGGGGTTGAGCTTCATGAGGGCGTCGAGCACGTCGAGTTCCTGGAAGTGCAGGTTGGGAATGCGCAGCGCGTGGCCATGTGCATCGATGGCCAGGTCTTGACACGAGTCGACGCCATAGAACTCAAACGGGCAGCTGGCATCTGCCGAGGGGTTTGCGCCGTCGACGCCCTTGGCGGCAAGTGCGCCGCCGGCGGCAAAGTTTTCGAATCGCATATTGCCGCAGGCGAGATCGAAGACGCGGACGGGATGCTCGATCGTGGCGACGTCGAGCTGTTCGAGCGCGATGTCCATGGTGCGCACCCAGCCGGGCCACGGGGCCTGGCGCGTATCGGAAAAGGAGGCGGAGTGCTCGCGATAGAACGTGTTGTTGAGCTGGATGAGCGATGAGGCGAAATCGCGGTTCACGGCGCGGAACTCCCTCCGTTGGCGGTGCGGAATAAACAGTATGACCATACTACCGTTAACGCCGCAACGGGGACAACCGAGCTGCGGCTCATTGCTTTGTTTGGACACATTTCCGCAGCTCATATGTGCCCGCAACCGCCAGTTGTCAAAAATCTCACTAGAATAGGTGGCATGCTTTTGGCGGTGGCGGATAGATTTTTAACTGTGCAAGGCGCCTTAAGAACAAAAACGGTCCGGCGGCACGGCTGGCATCACATAGGAGGAACCATGAATGTAGAAACTGCGCAGCGACTCGCCGACCTTCGCCGCAGCAAGGGCTTTAGCCAAGAAGGGCTGGCGCGAAAGCTGGGGCTGTCGCGCCAGGCGGTTAGTAAATGGGAGCGTGCGGAGAGCTCGCCCGATACCGAGAACCTGATCTCGCTCGCCAAGCTCTATGGTGTGAGTCTGGACGAGCTGCTCAATCCGAGCGATGAGATTGAGGACGATATCGAGTTTGAGAACGAGGACCGCGCTCGTCAGCGCGAGGCCGAGGCGGCAGAGCGCGCCCGCACCCATGAGGCGGCGGCGCGCGCCACCGAGGCGGCAACGCAGGCAAGTGACGCGGCAGCCAAGGCGGCGCAGGCGGCAAGCTGGAGTGCGCAGGCTGCCAATGCGGCGACGGCTCAGGTGACGGGTACCGGTGCGGCTGGTCCGACTCCGGTGAGGGGTCCGTTCCAGTCATTCCCGTATTGGGCCGTGTGCTGGCTGCTGTTCTTTTTACTGATGTTCCTGTTTGGTGCCGGCCCCTTTGCTGCGCTGATCTTCTTCACGATTCCCATCTATCACTGGGTGGCGCGTGCACTCGATGGCGATTGGGCGCGCGGGGATATTCAGGTTGGTCCGGCACCGGTGGCGGTCAGGGCCCAGGGGAAGGATACTTCTGCGGAACCTGATGCTGACGTGGCTACCGCGGCCACCGCTGAGCCATGTGCCAAAGAAGGTGACGAATGATGAAGCTTTCGCATGAATCCAAGCTGCGCCTGGGCGTCGGCATCGGAGCGTTTGTACTGATTATCGGGCTTGTTTTTGGCGTTTCGCGGACTTTGATTCATTTTGATGGCCCGTGGGATCTCGACGATGTTATACCCGGCTTGTCCGGTATGGACGACGTGGTTGATGACGACGATTTTATGAACGATGGCGGTAACTATTCCGCTCGGCCTCAGCAGCTTTCGTGTACGACCTTTGATGCCGATGAGTTTCGCTACCTCGATTTCGATATCGATGCGGCTACGGTGGACGTCAAGGTTATTGATGGTAACAAGGCTCGCGTTATCGAGCGGGGACGCGTTGCCAATGGTATGGATGCCTCCAAGGCCGCGACGCAGAACATCGCATCCGTCGAGGACTCGACGCTCAAGGTTTCCCAGTTTGGAAGTGATGACGGTAAGGCAATCGATCGCTCAGTTACGGTCGAGCTGCCGCGCCGTGTTGCCGAACATCTGAAGGGAGTCAACGCGCACGTGGGCTCGGGTGATCTGCAGATTGTCGGTGTCACCTGTGATGGTTTCGACCTTTTCCTGGGTGCGGGAGATGTAGAGTTTGCGGGCAGCGTGACTGATGCGCTCAGTGCTGAGGTCGGTTCGGGCGATGTGACGTTCGAGCTCTACCAGGCCCCCGCGAAGTCGATGGACGTGAGTGTGGGCTCGGGCGATGTGGAGATGATGGTTCCGAACTCGACGGGCTTTAAGGCGAGCCTTACCTTGGGCAGCGGCGACTTCGAGAGCGATTTCCTTCCGCTTGGCTACGACGGCGAGACCATTTTGAATCTTGAATTCGATAACGGCGATAAGTCTGCTACGTATCGTTTTGAGGTCGGTTCGGGCGACATGTCATTTGATTCAGAGTGACGGGCGGTTATCGAAGACTTATATACCATAGCTGCGGTCTTTGATGGAGGCGTCGGGGCCATGACGGGCTCCGGCGCCTTTGCCTTTACAATGGGGGCATGGAACAGATTATCTTGAACATACTCGAGGCCCTGCGCCGTGGCGAGACCGTGGACGACAAGGCACTCGTCAAACTGATACATGCCGAGGCGCGCCGCGAGGGTGCCGACAAACGTGACCTGGCCAAGCGCCGCTTGCTGCCGTTTTACCAGTGGGTCAAACGTGAGGAGCCGGTTCGTTGGGCTGGTTGGAATGTCGATGCGGAGCTGGAGCGCCAACTGCTGCAGGTGCTGCGCATGAAGCCGCGCCGCACGGCTTCGGGCGTGGCGACCATTACCGTTATCACCAAGCCCTGGCCATGCTCGGGCGATTGCCTATTTTGTCCCAACGATCTGCGCATGCCCAAGAGCTATCTGCACGCTGAGCCGGCGTGTGCCCGTGCGGAGCAAAACTGCTTCGATCCGTATCTGCAGGTGAGCGCTCGTCTGACCGCGCTTTCGCAGATGGGGCATGCGACCGACAAGATAGAGCTCATCGTGCTCGGTGGTACCTGGAGCGACTATCCGCAAGGGTATCAGGCATGGTTTATGTCGGAGCTCTTCCGTGCGCTCAATGACGATGCCGTCGCCGGCGTGGCGGCAAACCCCATGTTGGCGCGTCCGGGCATCAGCCGTGCCGAGGCGGGGCGCCTGCTCGATGACGCTCCCGCCGATGCCTTGCCGCCGGTGGTAACAGAGCGCCGCAAGCGCTATCGGGCTGCCGGCATTGCGACAGACGAGGCTAAGCTTTCGAGCGGCGTTGCCGACGAGCAGGAGCGTGTGGATGCTGCCGTGGGCGGCTACAACCGCGCGGTGCGTCGTCTGTACGGCCCCGGTACGCCGTGGGGCGAGGTTGCCGAGTGGCAGACGGCAACGATGGAGGAGCTTGAGCGTCAGCAGCGCATCAACGAGACGGCGAAGCATCGCGTGGTGGGGCTCGTTATCGAGACGCGCCCCGATGCCGTGACGCCGCAGACCCTCACGCTTATCCGCCGCCTGGGCTGCACCAAGATCCAGATGGGTATTCAGAGTCTCGACCAACATTTGCTCGATATCAACGAGCGTCGTATTTCGGTAGCGCAGATCGAGCGGGCGTTTTCGCTTGCGCGCCTGTTTGGCTTTAAGATCCACGCGCATTTTATGCTTAACTTGCTGGGCGCCACGCCCGAGGGGGACAAGCGCGACTACGAACGCTTTATGACCGAAGGGGCCTTTATGCCCGACGAGGTCAAGGTTTACCCGTGTGCGCTCATCGAGGGCTCGCGTCTGGTGGGCTGCTATGAGCGCGGCGAGTGGCGTCCCTATACCGAGGAAGAGCTGCTCGATGTGTTGGCCGACGACATCGTGGTGACGCCGGCGTTCTGCCGCATCAGTCGCATGATCCGCGACTTTAGCTCCGACGACATCATGGTGGGCAACAAGAAACCCAACCTGCGTCAGCTCGTCGAGAATCGCTTGGCGGCTCGTGGAGAAGGCGCAGTGGTGCGCGAGATTCGCTATCGCGAGATCAGTACCGCGGGTGCCGACTTGGATGAGCTTTCTCTTGATGGGGAAGTGGCGTACGAGACGCCGGTGACGCACGAGCGCTTTTTGCAGTGGGTGACGCCGCAGGGCAAGATCGCGGGCTTTTTGCGCCTGTCTCTGCCCGATCGTGCTTTTGTTGCCGCGCATACGGACGAGTTGCCGACGATACCGGACGAGGCGATGATTCGCGAGGTGCACGTGTATGGCATGGCGGCGCGCGTGGGGCATCAAGGCCAGGCGGCCCAGCACCATGGGTTGGGGCGTCTGCTCGTAGAGCGTGCGTGCGAGATTGCCCGGGATGCGGGTTATGCGCGTATCAACGTGATTAGCGCGATTGGCACACGCGAGTACTATCGCCATCTTGGATTTTATGACCATGGCCTTTATCTGCAAAAGGAGCTCTAGATGAACAAGCCGAGTGTTTCTGCCGGCGTCGTTGCCGGCGTTGCTCTGGGGGCCGCGGCGCTTGGTGCGGCTGCTGTCGCTGTTCGTGCTGCCTGTCTGCAGGTTGCGCGAACCCGCAATGGGTTGGCGCGTGTGAAACGCGTGCACGACGAGGGCGGCGACGAAGTCCGCGTATTGGTGCAAGGCGGCGTCTACCAAAGCGCGAGTTACGTTGGCGAGCGCTGGGCGGAGCCCGTCTTTGCGTACTATCGCGCGTTTGACGACGTGTTTGAGGCCGAGGATGCGATGCGCGACGCTTATGGTCACGGTATCGACCGCATGCTTATGCTGGGCGGCGGCGGGTTTGCCTATCCTAAATTCGCCCTGATGTCGCACGAGGGCTTGCGCATGGACGTCATCGAGTATGACGGAGAGATTACGCGCCTGGCGCGCCGCTGGTTCTACCTAGACGAGCTGGAGCGTGCGGCGGGCGATCGCCTGCGGGTGATAACCGCTGAGGCTCGCTCGTATTTGGGTGTGACGAGCGTGGGCCATCGTCGCTACGACGTGGTCGTGAGCGATTGCTTTGGCGGTGCCGAGCCCGTACGCGAGCTGGCGACGGTTGAGGCATTGCGTTTGGTGCGGGGCAGCCTAAATGTCGGTGGCGTCTACGTTGACAATATCGTGAGTGCAAACGAGGGGAGCGATGTGACGTTCCTGCGCGACTGTGCCGCCACGGCGCTTGAGGTGTTCGACCATGCTTGGGTGGTCCCATGTGGCGATGCGGAGTTTGGCGGCGAGGAGAATTATCTGCTTATCGCCAGCGACGGCGACTACGCCTTTGCCGAAGCTGTGCCCTTCGACACTGACTTCCTCGGTACCGTCCTTCACGACAAGTAAGTCTCCCCGTCCCAAAAAAGACTGGTCTTAGGCGTGGTCGCGCCAGCTGAGGACGCGCTGCTTCATACCCTCGATGTCGAGCACGCCTTCGGCAAAGCCTTTGCGCACGAGCTCTTCGGGAACAAACTCGTCGTAGCGGTCAAAGTAAGGCACCTCGCCGGGATAGACGAGCTCGATGGGATCGAAGTCCTTCTCGGCCTCGGCGGCGAGCACCTCAAAGAACGTCTCCTCGTCGGCCTTCATCTTAAACTGCATAAAGTACGGACGTGACGGGTCGAGTCCGCGAAGGCCCAGTTCAGCGGCACACTTAATCTTGAGCATGCGCTCGAGCGCCAAAAAGGCGTAGCTGCCCAGCCAGGGGAAGAGCACCCAGGTGTCGCCACCCAGGTTGATGAGCGGCTTAGTTCCCGCGCCCGAAAGCTTGGCCGTATGACGAGCCTGCGCTAAGCGGGCCCGTGCGTTACCCATAAGGTACGGATATGTTGCGTGCTCGTTGAGCGCCTTGCGCATGCGCTCGAGTACGTGCGTGTTGATGTCACCGGGACAGTCGCCAAAGTAGGCCGGCACACGGCCCTTGACCTGCGTGGCAAAGACGGTATGACGCTTCCAATCCACTTCCTCGACAATCCAGCAATGGCCTGCGATGGCGATGCGCTCACCGGGCGGTGGCGGATTGACGATTGTGCCCAGCTCGGCCGACTCGCTGCGAACGGTGAACTCCTCGTTTTCCTGGAACACGGCGTAGAACTTAAAGTTGTTAATGATGCGCTCGCCCGCGAGACCCACGATGAGCCCGCCACCTTCGGTGACCTGGATATGGTCGATTTTAATGAGGTGACGCAGCAGCACACGGTAATCGTCTGCCGAGACACGGTGGAAATAGCTGAGCGTGAGCACGCGCTGGGCAAGTTCGGCCGGCGTGAGCTCGCCGGTGCTGGCGAGGGTCGACATAGTCTGGTGATAGAGCAGACTGAAGGGGAGTCGATCGAGCTCGGGCGGCTCGACCCACTTTTCCTCGCGATAGAGTTGTACGAGCGCGATACCCTGCAGGAGCTTCCAGGGAATGGTTTCGGGCATCATCGTGCGCGGCTCGGGTTCTTCCTCGCGCATGACAAACCACATCTCGGGCGGAAGGTCGCGACGGCCTGTGCGCCCCATGCGCTGCAAAAAGGAGCTGACGGTAAACGGCGCGTCAATCTGGAAGGCGCGCTCCAGGCGGCCGATATCGATACCGAGCTCCAGCGTAGAGGTGGTGACGGTTGTCTGCGCCTGCTCCTCGTCGCGCATGAGCTCCTCGGCCGTCTCGCGCAGCGATGCCGAAAGATTGCCGTGATGGATGAGAAAGCGGTCGGGCTCGTGTCGACTTTCGCAGTAGCTGCGCAGCATGGAGCACACGGCCTCTGCCTCCTCGCGCGAGTTGGCAAAGACCAGGCACTTGCGGCCGCGCGTATGCTCAAAGATATAGCCCATACCGGGGTCGGCGTTGTCGGGCGCCGTGTCGGTGGGGTTGAGAAGCGCCTGTTCGGGTGCTCGGGGGATGTCGACTTCGCCCTCGGGGGCCGACGAAGTGCGGCGATCCCTGGAGGTAGCCTTGTCCCGTGCCCGCTCACGACGTTGACGTCGCTCCTCTTGTGTGAGCTGTCCGCTGTGACGCATGTCTTGGGCGCCGGCGGGCAGTGCCGCGGGTGCCGCTGCCTCAATGCGCTCGCACGCAAGCACTTCGGCCTCTTGAGGGCCCGTGCTCTCGAATCCTCGTTGCTGCGCCTGGGGACCCGAGTTGTAGAAGTGCTCCATGGAGATACGCCACACGCGGCGCGGTTCCTCAAAACGGGGGATAACGCAGTCTCGTCCCGTTCCCTGCGACAGGAAGGCACCCGTGCGTTCCGGGTCCCCGATGGTGGCCGAAAGACCAATGCGGCGGGGCTGCACGCCTGCCATGCGCGAGAGGCGCTCGATAAGACAGAGCGTCTGCCCGCCGCGGTCGCCGCGCATGAGCGAATGAACCTCGTCGATGACGACGTAGCGCAGGTCGCAAAACATGCGCGGGATCGCCATGTGCTTATGGATCAGGAGCGCCTCGAGCGATTCGGGCGTAATCTGAAGGATACCACTCGGCTTTTTGATGAGTTTGGCCTTGTGTGATTGCGAGACATCGCCATGCCAGTGCCAGACGGGGATATCGGCTTCTTCGCACAGGTCGTTGAGGCGGACGAATTGGTCGTTGATGAGCGCCTTGAGGGGGCCAATGTAGAGGGCGCCCACGCTTGCGGGTGGGTTCTCCCAAAACTCGGTCAGGATGGGAAAGAAGGCTGCCTCGGTTTTGCCGGAAGCCGTGGATGCCGTCAGGAGCACATTGTCCTGCGAGTTAAAGATGGCATCTGCCGCCGCAACCTGGATGGAGCGCAGGCTCTCCCAATCGTGGGAGTAGATGAAGTCTTGGATAAACGGGGCGTAGCGGTCAAAGGCGTTCACGAGGCCTCCTTTCAAAAGCGAATCTCTCAACGCGGCGGGCAGTGGCTTGCTGCATTACCGCTTCAACGTTTGCCCAGATAAAACCTACCAAACTAAACCTGTCCCTTTTTGGTAGGTTAGATGGTGAACTCGGCGAAGTTGCGGTCGCCGCCTGCGGTATCGGTGTCGCCTGTTGCTGCCGCCGGCACCAGCGCGTCGCCGCCGACGCTTTGCAGCAGCTCGGCTACGTTGGCGTCGGGGTTCTGGCATAGGATGTCGAGCAGCTCGATAAAGTCACGAATGACTTCACGCGGCGTCAGATGTGTGTCGGCTCCCACACGACCGAACTCGATCTTGAGAAAGTCCACCAAGTCGTTCTCGGTAAGCGTGGGCGTCCAGCCAAAGTATCCGGCATGGATCTGCATGAGTTTTTCGATCAGCACCAGCAGCTCCTCGTAGGTGAGTGGCTGCAGGCGGATGATGGGCGCGAGCATGTCCTTAAGGTCCTCGCGTGCAAAGCGGCCTTGAGCGAGTCGGCTGCGCAGGGCCTCGTAGGAGAACACGCCACGGCGGCGGTCTTCGATGGAGGTTGGCGTGCCGCCCATGATCATGCCCAGGTACTGCGCCTTGCCCTGGAGCGTGTCGTTGTACATGGTCAGGATCTTCTCGTAGTTGTATTGGCGTGTGATGGCGTTGGGAATCTTATACAGATTCACGAGCTCGTCGATGAGCACCAGCATACCCTTGTAGCCGCTGCAGACCAAAAAGCGCGCAATGAGCTTAACGTAGTCGTACCAGTCGTCATCGCTGATGATGGTCGAGGAGCCCAGCTCGGCGCGAGCCTCGCTCTTGGTACGGTATTCGCCGCGGATCCATTTGGTCACGCGGCTCATGGCTTCCTCGTCGCCCTCGGATGCGGCCGTGCGATAGCGGCGAAGCATGCGGGTGAAGTCGAAGCCGTGGACCATCTCCTCGAGCGGGGCCAGTTGGGCATTGACGACCGACTCGTCGACGTCGGCACACGAGGCAACCCAGCGATCCAGAATAAGGTTGAGCGCACCGCCCTCGGGGCGCGTCTTGGTCGATATATTGCGTATGAGCTCGCGGTAGGTGGCAAGGCCCTGCCCCTGCCCGCCCTGCAGACGGCGCTCGGGGGATAAGTCTGCATCGGCGACGACGAATCCCTCGCCCATGGCATGCGTTCGGATGGTTTGGAGCAAAAAGCTCTTGCCGGCGCCGTAGCGACCGACCAGAAAGCGGAAGCTTGCGCCGCCGTCGGCGATGAGACTCAAATCGGTGAGCAGGGCGCGAATCTCGACCTCGCGTCCCACGGTGATATAGGGAAGGCCGATGCGCGGGACCACGCCGCCCTTGAGCGAGTTGAGAATGACGGCAGCGACGCGCTTGGGCACGCGGGGTGCTGCGGGTGCGGTATCACTCATGGTCTAGGTATCCTCTCACGTCTGCTTCGTAGTCCTCGATAATTTGCGGTCCTGCCGCGCCAAATTCAATGACGGTGTCACCCACCAGGTCAAAGAGCGCCTCGTTGATGGTATCGACGAGCATGTCCTCGCTCTGCCCCGATTGCACTACCGCCGATTCCGCCTGTACTGCGTTGTGCTCGAGCAGTGCGCTGAGATAGGCGTTTGCGGCAGGCGCGAGTTCGTTCGTGGCGTCAGCGGGCGCTGCCGCTGCGAACGCGGGCGTCGGCGCGAGAAGCGGTGCCACGACACCAAACTGTTCGGTGGATATGGTCGGCTCGTCGGCCTCGTCCTGCCGAATGGGTGCCGCGACCGCCTCGACCGTCGCGTCGGCTACGGGCTCGGCTTCCGGTTGCCCAGAGTCCGCTGCCTCGGCTTCTGCGGACGCGCCGTCCTCGCGTTCCTCGTCGATCAAAAGCGCTTCGCGCGTTTGCGCAGCGGCGCTCCGAATGTGCCCCAGCTGACTCAGATCGATATCGATCTTGACAGGCTGGTGTGCAGCGTCCCACGAAAGCCATGCCACAATCTCGTCATCGATAATCTTGGCCAGATATTTGGGGACCTTTTCTTCCTTAAGGGGATGGGCGGGGTCCAGCGCCAGGCGCAGGCGTTGGTCGCAGGCGCGCATCATTTCACCGAGCTTGCTGCTCTTTTGCCTACTACCGTGGATACGCATGCATTCCCAAAAGCCGTTTTGGCAACGGTAGATATGGATAGGATCCAGGCGGTATTCGCAGTCCTCGTGGCGCTCGGGCGCAAAGAATACGGCCGAGGCAAACATGGTGTAGGGCATGGCCGTCTCCTCCCCAAACAAGCTCGCTACGATGCCGGTCTTTCGGTGCGTGTCATAGTAGCGCGCCATGCGGACATACACGGCGCATGCCACGTGGCGCAGATCGCGGTGGTGACTGCGGTCGAGCCGCGAGTTACTTAGGTTGTACGTGGAGAGGGCGTTGATGGCGGCTATGAGTCGCTCCTCGCGCACCTCATCGGGCGGAAGGGGGAGCGTGGGCTCGGAGGTTTTGCGACGCTTGGGGGTCTGGCCGGACGGTGCCGGTGCTGGTACAAGGTCTCGTGCCGCGCGTCGCAGCTCGATAAGGGCGTTATCGAACATGACGGTTTTAGAGTCGCGAAGCAGCTTGGGGTCGAGCCCATGGAATACGGCGTAATCCTGCAACCACACGCGTGCAAACCGATCGATGCCGGGCTCGAAGGCGCGATAGGCATCCCAAAAAGCCTTGATCTTGTTAAAACCATCGAGCGGGTCATCTACGCCAATGCCGCAAATCAGCTCATAGAGATACAGAAAGGCAAAGGACGTAGACGTTTCCTCGACAGTTCCGCGGCGCACTTGGGCGCGCCAGGTAAAATAGCCGCGCAGCTGCCGA
Source organism: Collinsella sp. (assembly GCA_048430645.1). Lineage (GTDB taxonomy): Bacteria > Actinomycetota > Coriobacteriia > Coriobacteriales > Coriobacteriaceae > Collinsella. The sequence continues at coordinate 56,483 of DBFOME010000021.1, forward strand.
TCGCTCATGGCGTTGTAGGTGGGAAAGTACGACTTAAAGGTGCCGTTGTAGGGGCAGTCGTCTTCAAAGTCGGCCATCAGCAGGCCTTGGCGGTAGAAAAGCTCGGCTTCCGAAAGCCAACGGCCCGCGCCGCCCTTGGGGTCATCCTGCCAGCGCGATATCTCGCGCATTTTACGGTACTGATCGGGGAGGAAATTCTGCATCTGTCGGCCGGTTTTGAGAATCGGCTCGTCTGCGTAGACTTCGTTTGAGAAGCGGGCGGACTGATGGGTCCGGGCCTCGGCCATAATGCGCTCGATGAGCATCTTGATGTCCTGGTCGGCCACCGCTCCTCCTCTCGAACGCAGCTACGGTGACCTCATATCATAGCACAGCATCAAACAGATGTTCGAGATACCGCTGCGTTGATAGATTTAGAACAGGAGGGCGTAGATGACGGCGATGACGACGGAGGGAAGCATATTGGCCGTGCGGAAGGTCTGAGGACGGATGAGATTGACGCCGACGCAGAAGATGAGCATGGATCCTACGAGCGAAAGGCTGTTGAGGGCTGCTGTGGTCATGATGGGGGAGAGCGCGCCGGCAAACAGCGTAATCGTCCCCTGGAACACGGCGACGGGCAGGGCGGAGAAAATACAGCCGCGTCCAAGCGAGGCCGTCATGGTGCAGACGATGATGCAGTCCAGCGCTCCCTTGAGGGCGAGCGTGGACCAGTCGCCGAGCAGGCCGTCTTGGATTGATCCCACGATAGCCATGGCACCGATGCAGACGGTGAGTGAAGCCGAGACAAAAGCGTTGGTGAACTCGTTATCGTCCTCACTGCCAGTCTTGCGCTTGAGCCATTCGCCAAGGTTCTCGATGGCGGCTTCCAAGTTGACGGCCTCGCCGATGAGCGAGCCGAGGGCGAACGAGACAATGAGCATGGTGGTACCAGTGGTCGCCAGCGCCTCCCCATCGATAAGGAGCATCTTCTGCATGGTGCCGCCCAGGCCGATAAACAGGACGCACAGCCCCGATGCTTTCATGAGCGTGTCTTGGATGCGCGGTGTAATGAAGCGACCGCCCGCTAATCCCAAAAGACCGCCCGCAACTAAAAGCACAACGTTGATGATTGTTCCCAAGCCCGGCATGAGCCCTCCCGTATTGATGCCAACGTGGCAATCGTAGCAGAGTGGAATGCGAGGTACATCGCGACTCATCTAATACGTTATATAAGTGGCATTAGCAACGACGCGCAGCATTTAAGCCTCAGGTGGTTGTCGGGACATAGGGATAGTATTCAAAGCGCAGTGTCATAAGCCGCTGTGGGGATTCAATAGCCGCGGCAATGATATTGGCATCGCGGGCACGATCAAACCCTTCGAGTTCGATCTGATACGAGACGTCTTGCATAATGTCCAGACGTCGCCAGGCTAGGAGTGTGTCGCCATCGAATTCCAAGGTCTTGCCTCCGTCTGGGGCAACGGCGTATAGACGCAGCTTGGCGGTGGTTGCAGGGTCGACAACCGTGACCTTTTTAATTTCGTTTCGAGTATTCTTGGCGCCCAACAAGGTGAGCAGTGTTGGGGCCACGACCTCGCCCGATGGCAAAAAGACGACTTCGATGGATTCGGGAAATGCGATGATGGCCGACTTGCGGACGGGCTGATTGGCGGCGGCAACTTCGATGTTCGCAGCGTCGATGACCTCTGTGTGGTCGAGCGCGGCAAGCACGCAGCAGTTACCTTCATCGATCTCTTGAGGATCAGCAAGCCCCAGACTGTCCGCGAGCTCGGGATCGTTTGGATCGGTAGCGGGCTCATTCGGTGCTTCGAAAGAAGCTGGAATGCTGTTTGTCGGCGACGGCATGTCGCCCGCACCTGCTTCTTTGTCCGCACTCTCTTCTTGTATGGTTGCGTTGATGGGTCCGTCGTTTGGGGGGAGCGTCTTGGCGTCAAGCGCGGAGGGGAGAATTCCGATGGCTCCGGATCCGTTCCACTCCATTTCGAGAAGTGCCGGGTCGGCAAGAATACGTTGCCTGCTTTGCGCGTGGGAATCGATTTCAATAGGGCCTGCCTCTATCCCTCGTGTAAGGCTGAGTGATCCGGCTGGCTTCTCGAAATGAGCGTCTGTGTCTTTGGCGCTGACGGCGTAGAACAGCAGGGACGCTTCTCCCGCCGCGATGGCATCGGTGCCGGCTTTGGTCAGCCGCAACGATGCCGTGAATGAGAGGGTGGGCTGTGCATCGTCTGCATTCGCGGCGGCGCAGCCCAGACATATACCGCCTCCTTTCTCGAAAAACGTACCGTCGAAGGCGACCTTCGCTCCGTTCGCCGAGTCATCGACCGAAGCGATGTCGATGCGCAGCTCTAAATTGCATGAATCGCCATCCGCATCGAGCACAACCGAGCGCCACGTGCAGACGGCGCACCCCGCCTGGGAGCCGTTTGCCTTGTTCGAACGATTGATATCCACGACTATCGAGCCGTCCGTATTACGACGTAGGCATCCCGAGGTCGAGATTGCGGCCTGTGCGATCGAAAAACGCTTGCACGCAATGGCGCTCGACGGATTTGGTGCGGAACTTAGGGCTGCTGGTAAGGAGTCTGCCATGACGGGAGTCGCCCAAGCGGCGACAGGCGTTCCGGTTGCGAGCGCGCCGCAGAGTGCGACGACGGGCAAAAGGTTCTTCGATGCCATGGAGTCTCCTTAACTAATTTAGTGCGGCCTGTCCGTGTTTTGTTTCTGGCTGCGTTTGATGTGCAGACCGAGGCCGGCGGTTCCCGCGCCTGCTGCTGTGGCGCCTGCTGCCAAGAGCCATCGTCTGTCGCCTGTCTGCGCCAGCGGTTCCTCGCGGTCGCCGCGGTCGAGCTCCGAGAGGTCGACCGTCACTTGCGTGGCGGCCTGCGCCTGTTCTTGCTGGGCAAAGGCCATGGCTGGCCCAAACGCTAGGATGCTGACGGCGGCGGCCAGGGCGACGGCCTTATGCCGTGTGCGCACCGGGCTCGACCGTCCAGGTAATCGTTGCAACCTGATCGCCTTCGCCGGTTACGCGGAAGATGTCGCGCGTGACGCGGGCGACGTTTCCGCTTGTCTTGAGCTTAATTTTGTCCGCGCCGCCGGCAATGCCCTGGTAGCCCATGTCGAAGGCTGCATTCTTGGAAAGATCGAGGCCCGTTCCTTGCATTGCGGCGCTGGCGTTCTGGAGTGCGCCGTCGGGGCCGACCTTAAAGTCGATGGAGTTCTGCGCGGTTCCGGCCTTGGCGTCGGCGGCAATGGTCCAGGTGTTCATGGCGTCGATCTTCATGTTGGTGACATGGATGCCGTAGGCCGAATGATTGTCGATGGTGGTCGCGTCTTCTGAGGGGCCCTGAAGCGTGCCGTCGGCCTTGGCGACGAAGGGAATAACCGTCGGAACTTTGAACTCAACGTTGTCGATCTCGGTCCTGACCATTACCTTCGTGGTTCCAACGCGCCCGGCCGCCATAGCTGGCGTCGGGGCGGCGCCCATTGCGAGCGCGAGCGCGAGCCCTGCGCCCACGACGAGCGCTCTGGCTCCGTTCATGTTCCTGGTGATGTTCATGGTCGTTCCTTTCTATTCGCCGCGGGCCGTCCCCGCGATGATTGGACGAATGCTGGTGAATTGCGTGCGGTGCTGCGTCGGCCGGAAAGCTAGTTCTCGGCTTGTTCAACCCGTACCTTGACACGTGTCGGATTGCCGTGGCTGTCGAGGGTCTTGGCATCGAGTGCCTGGATCTCGATGTACGCCTCGCCTTCTTTGATGCCGCCGGCGGGGCACGTCTCGATTGTCTTGCCGGTCTCGACCACACCGGATTCGTACATGGTCTCGTCGTTTTGGATGACGCGGAATCGCTGGGGAAATTTATTGTCTTGGACGTTTTGCACGTTGACGCGCAGCTTGCCGTCCTCCTGCAGCTGAGCGACCGGCGCGACCGAAATCGTCATCATGTTGTCGCGGACGATGGCGTCGAGCTCATCTTGGATTTCCTGGCGCGTTTTGCCCTCGGCCGTCGTAACCGAAGCGCCCGCCTCGGGTACGGGCTGCGACTGCCAAGCGTATAGTCCTACGGCGACAAGGGCACAGACGATGGCCAAGCAGGCAACGATGAGCTTCTTGCGACGATCCAGGCCTGCAAAGTGGGGCGGCTTCTTCGCGCTCATGCGGCATCCTTGGCGGTATAGATGCGTGCAAAGGTGGACGGGTCCGCTCCAAAGAGCATGTGAAGCATCAGACGGCGCGAGTAGACGAGTTCTTCGAAGTCGGGAGGGAGCTCGATGTCGTGGATATGCGCGATGTGGCGGGCGAGCGCCGAGAACGACTCGGGGTCGCAGATCACATCGGTGGTAACGTGGTAGACCGTCGTATCGGGGAATGCCTCTTCGTCGAAAGGTAGGAGATGGGGATCGTCGTCGACTTCGATGGCGATGCCGTACTGGGGCCAGTAATATGCCATGGGAACCTCCCTGCTTCTGGGCCAAAACTTCTATCGGTTTTGGCTGTCGACGCCGACCGTATCAGCCGTTACTTGACCAATTGCTGACCAAATGCTTGACGGATTGGCGTCTCCGCAGGTAAAAGGCGGCAAAAAATACTCCAACTTTTTTCGAGCGGCAATCGCGCGGTCAGTGACGGCGGGGCCATATGTGTTAAAAGCATCGTCTGCCGAGGAAATCCAGCCGCTCGCCGAATTGCGCGAACGTAAAAATCGCCAATTATGGAGACGGTCTCGAACACGTCGACGAAACGATGCGGTAACATCTCCCTGCAAACACTGTAGTTAGCTAAAGGGGGAGTTCGCGTGTCTGTAACCATCAAACCCTTCACCGACGAGTTCGAAGAGTATGGTCGCGATGAGTCTCGCGCATCGGGCGAGGCCTCGAGCATCTCGTTTCCGACAACGGAAGACGAGGTCCGCGCCATTTTGGGAAAGCTCCATGCCGAGTGTGTTCCGGTAACGGTTCAGGGCGCCCGAACCGGCCTTGCCGCCGGCGCCGTGCCCCACGGCGGGCATATCCTCAATACTTCCCGTATGAATCGCTACTTGGGCCTTCGCCGCGATGAACAAGGCCGCTTTCTACTGCGCGTGGAGCCGGGTGTTGTGCTCTCGGAGCTGCGCAAGCAGCTGAGCAAGAAGGTGCTGCCGACCGCTGGCTGGGACCAGGCATCGCTTAAGGCCTACGATGAGTTTCAAGAGGCCCCCGAGCAGTTCTTTCCCACCGATCCCACCGAGGCGTCTGCCTGTCTGGGCGGCATGGCGGCATGTAACGCCTCCGGTGCCCGCAGCTACGCCTACGGCCCCATACGCCCACATATCACGGGACTCCACGTCGCGCTGGCTGATGGCGATTTGCTTGAGCTTCAGCGCGGCGAGGCTTTTGCCCAGGGCCGCCACCTGTCGCTCGTGACGGCAGCGGGCCGTACGCTCGAGCTCGATCTTCCCGGCTATACCATGCCCAAGACAAAAAATGCCTCAGGCTATTTCGTTGCTGACGATATGGATGCCATCGATCTGTTTATCGGCGCTTGCGGCACGCTCGGCGTTGTCACCGAGCTCGAGATTGCCCTGCAAGCGGCACCTGCGGTCGTTTGGGGCGTGAGCTGCTTCTTTGACAGCGAAGACAAGGCCGTGTCCTTCACCGATTCTGTGCGTCCCGTCCTGTCCCATGCGGCTGCCATCGAATATTTCGATGCGGGCGCCCTGGATATCCTGCGTCGTCAGCGTGAACAGTCGACCGCGTTCGCCTCGCTGCCTGCGCTCGACAAAGAGGCCAAGGTCTGTGTCTACGTGGAGCTCGACTGCGACGACGAAGTTCAGGCGACTGAGGAGCTGTATCACTTGGGGTGGGTACTGGAGCTTGCGGGCGGCAGTGACGATGCGACATGGGTCGCGCGCACCGAGGTCGATCGCGAGTGTCAGCGATTCTTCCGCCATGCGGTGCCCGAGAGCGTCAACATGCTCATCGACGAGCGCCGCCGCATGGATCCCACCATCACCAAACTGGGTTCGGACATGTCGGTGCCCAACGCGCACTTGGCCGATGTCGTGGCCCTCTATCGCCGCACGTTGGCCGAAAGTGGGCTTGAATCTGCCGCCTGGGGGCACATCGGTAACAACCATCTGCATGTGAACATTCTGCCGCGCGATGCGCAGGATTATCGCCGCGGCGGAGAACTCTTTGCCCAGTGGGCTTCCGAGGTCACGGTCATGGGCGGCGCCGTCTCCGCAGAACACGGCGTCGGCAAGATCAAGGCGGGCTTCTTGGAGACGATGTACGGTCACGAGGCCATGGTCGAGTCGGCGCGGCTCAAGCTCCAGCTCGATCCTGACGGGCAGCTGGGTCGCGGTAACCTGTTTTCGGAGAAGCTCTTGGATGAGCTCGTCCAGAAAGGGGGCGCGTGAAGATGAGCGATTTCCATATGGTGGTGTGCGTCAAGGCCGTGCCGGGCAGCACCGAGGTCAAGATGGACCCCAAGACCAATACCATCGTGCGCGATGGCAAGCAGGCGGTCATTAATCCCTTTGACGCGAGTGCTTTGGAATGCGCGCTGGCGCTGAAGGACGACTTTATCGGCTTTGGCATGGATGTGCGCGTGACGGTGGTGTCGATGGGCATCCCCGCGACCGAGTCACTGCTGCGCGACTGCATCGCCCGCGGTGCCGACGACGCGCTGCTGCTGACCGATCGCGCCTTTGCAGGTGCCGATACCCTGGCAACCACCTACGCCCTCAAGTGCGGCATCGAAGCGCTCGACGAGGACTTCGACCTGCTCATCTGCGGCAAGATGGCGGTGGATGGCGATACGGCCCAGATCGGTCCCGAGCTTGCCGGTGCCTTTGAGATTCCCTGCGTGACCGACGTGAGCTGCGTGCAAAGCGCGGGCTTTACGACGTGTGGCTCGCTGGCGCTCGTTCACGGATGCGATGCCGGCGAGGAGACGGTGTATCTTGAGATGCCGTGCGCGATGACGACTGCCAAGGAGATTGGCCAGTTGCGTATGCCAAGTATTGCCGGTATTCGTGCGGCGGAGGAGGCGGACGCGCGCGTGGTCAGTGCCGCCGACGTGAACGCCGACCCCGCGCGTTGCGGCCTTGCCGGGTCGCCGACACAGGTCGTGCGCTCGTTTGTGCCCGACCGTGACCAAACGTGCGAGACCGTTGAGGGGACGGCGTCCGAGCAGGCGGCAAAGCTTGCCAAGATTATCGAGGGGATGGCATAGATGAGCGGACTGATTATCGATAGCGAAGCCTGTATCGGCTGCGGTCGCTGCGTTCGCGCCTGTGCCTCGGGCGGCATCGTAGTGGAAGGCGAGCGACCCAGCCGATGCGCCCGCGTAACCGACGGCTGCATCCTATGCGGTGGGTGCGTCGACGCCTGCCCCGTCAACGCTATCTCGATCGAGCGTGATGAGGCCGCTGGTACGGTGGACCTTGATGCATATCGAGACATTTGGGTCTTCGTGCAGACTGACGAGCACGATGCCGTGGCTCCCGTGGCCTACGAGCTCATGGGCAAGGGGCGCGAGCTTGCCGATGCTCGCGGCTGCCGTCTGGTGGCACTGGTCGGCATAAGCCCCGAGGGCTCGCTTGGGGACCTGGAGCATCTGGTTTGCGCGGGCGCCGACGAAGTCCTGGCCTGTCGCGACGAGCGCCTGCGCCAAAACGATGCGGAGGTCTACGCCCGCTTGATCTGCGATTTGGTAGCCGAACGCAAACCCGAGGCCATCCTATATGGTGCGACCGCTTTTGGTCGCGAACTGGCACCCGGCGTTGCCGTGCGTTTGCAGACGGGTCTTACGGCCGACTGCACCGTGCTTTCGATGGATGCGGAGTCGGGCCTACTGCAGCAGACGCGCCCGGCGTTTGGCGGCAACTTGATGGCCACCATCATTTGTCCCAACCACCGTCCGCAGATGGCAACGGTTCGTCCCGGCATCTTTAAGGCTCACGACTTCGACTACGGCCGCTCCGGCACGATCACCCAGGTGATGCTTGCGGAAGACGTTAAGGCCCGTGTCGAGATCTCGATTCCCGCCGAGGAGTGGGGGCAGCAGGCTTCGATTGCCGATGCCGAGCGCTTGGTCGTGGTGGGCCGCGGCATTGGCTCCAAGAAGAATCTGCCCCTGATGCGAAGGCTCGCCGATGCCCTGGGTGCCGAGCTTGGTTGCACGCGTCCCGTCGTGGAGGCGGGTTGGCTGGAGTATCGCCACCAGATTGGCCAGACGGGCGTATCGGTTTCGACCAGGCTTCTCGTGAGTATCGGTGTTTCGGGCGCCATCCAACATCTTGCCGGCATCGGTGGGGCGGAGTGCATCATCGCCATCAACGAGGACCCGGATGCCCCCATTTTTGGTGCTGCCCAGTACAAGGTTGTTGGGGACGCCGTCGAGGTCGTCGAGGAGCTGCTGGCCCAGCTTGAGCGCTAGGCACGCGCCAGCCAGTCGCGCATCTCGTCCTTTAGGCGCTCCCAGGTCGCTTGCGTGGCGGGATTGGTAAAGGGGCGCGTAATGCCAAAGGGTGCGTCGAGCAGGCGGTAGATATCGCCCTGCTCGCGCGCCAGCGCGCGGCTCGCTGGATAGACGAGCTCAAACATAAAGCAGATGAGTCCCACCAGGTAGTCTGCGGGCTCGTTGCGTTCATCGCGTGCGACGCAGCGGTGCTCGTCAAAAACGGCAAGTGTCGGCGACGAGAAACGGCTGCCGAGAAACGTCTTCTCGTCCACCTTGAGGATGGTGTCGACGGTGCTGTCGGCGATGGTGCGCATAATGTCGATCTTGTCACCATCGCGCACGATATCGCAGAAGCACCGTGTACGCTCGTCGAGTTGTGCCGGCAGGCGAAAGTCGCTGTGATAGGCGATGCTCGCTCGGATGAGCTCGTCATGCGCACCGGTTTCGATAAAGTCACGGATGTTTGTCGTGGCGGGTGCATCGGCGGGATTCTCGCCAAAGAGGACCTCGATGCCCAGCGCCGCATGGCTCATGCTCTCGGCGTCCTTAAAGGTGTCCCAGCGTCGCAGCTGCTCAAAGCGGCCCATATCGTGTAGCAGGCCGCAAAGCCATGCCAGGTCAATATCTTCTGACGACCAGCCCTGCTCGCGCGCTACGGCATCGCATGCCTCGGCCACGTGGTACGTATGCTCGATTTTGAGCGCGATGCGTGGGTTGGTGGCGTCGTAGGCATCGGTGTAGCTTTTGAAGGCCGCGCGCGCCCGGTCTCGATCGATAGCTGTCATAATGACTTCCTAAAAAGTTGTGTCTTTCGATCCGGTGGCAATTGTAGGTGAACTCGGTTGCTGTCGGATGATGATTCTGCCGTATCGCTACATGCGGCTCGGAGACCTTGTCAGGGTGAGAAGCGTATGGTGCTCAAAATCGTTAGAACCGTCTGGCCGGTGATGCTTACCTATGTTGCAATAGGCGCGCCGTGCGGAATGATCATGGGGCAGACGGGAATGGAGCCCTGGATGGTCTTTGCTCTGAGCAGCACGTTTGTGACGGGCAGCGGGCAGTTTATGATCTGCAACCTGTGGCTGGCGGGTGTGCCTGCAGCATCGATCGTCGCGAGCGTCGCCGCCGTCTCCTCGCGTTTTGCGCTTTACTCGGCATCGATCGCGCCGCATCTGAGGGGTGCCTCGAAGTGTCAGACGCTGGCTGTTGCCGCGACACTTACCGAGGAGGCATATGGCATCTCGCTTGCCAAGTTGGTTGAAGGGGAGGATTGGGGCCCGCGCGAGTCCTTTGTGCTCAACGTGATCCTCATCGCAACATGGGGCGTTTCGTGTACGATGGGCGCCATCGTCGGCGCCGTTGTCGATGTTCCCACCGCCATTGCAGCCTTTGTCTGCACCTCGCTCTTTATCTGCCTGCTCTTTTCGCAGCGGCTGTCGCGCGGCAACGTTGTCGCGGCGGTTTCGGGCGCGGTGTCCGTCGCCGTATGCAAGTTCTTGGGCCTCACGAATATTGCCGTGCCGGCAAGCGTCGTGGCCGGCATTGCCATTGCGTTGGCGTGCGATGCTGTATTTGACGGAAGAGGTGCCCGCGATGCCCGTTAACGAGTTCTTGGTTCTGTGGCTGTCGTCGTGGGCTGCTATCGCGTTCTTTCGCATCGCGCCGGCGTTCGCCTTGCGCGGGCGGACCCTGTCGCCCCGCATTACCGAGGCCCTGGGCTATATCCCGCCCGCTGCCTTTGCCGCGCTGGTCGCCAACGACTTGGTGAGCCCCGGCGCGTTCGACGCGGGACTCTGGCCTGCCTTGGTTCCCTGGATTGCGGCCGCCGGCGTCGTGGTCGTGGCGGTCAAGACAAAATCGATGCTGTGGTGCTGCGTCTCGGGCATCGTACTCTATATTGTCTTGAGCCTTATATAGGGGTGGCGTCGCGGGCGCCGAATCTCGTTCCATCCCAACTTGTCGGATTTTTCACCGAGCTGGTCTATTTCTTCTGGTACCATGGTCAAACTTTACTGTAGCAAAGCGTGACGTGGGCTTTTGTACCCCGTCAGCGGAAATGGGGTTTCATGGCACAGGAAGCAACCACCAACGAGCAAAAGAAATTCAAGGTCCCGCGCATTCCGGGCGACATCATGATCTATCCGATGATCGTCGGTCTTTTGCTCAACACCTTCTGCCCGCAGGTTTTCGAGATCGGCGGCTTCTTTACGGCTGCCTGCCGCGGCGGCTCCAACACCATCGTCGCCGCGATCTTGCTGTTTGTGGGCGCCGGCATCAGCTTTAAGTCCACACCGGGCGCCATCAAGACCGGCATCGTCGTACTGATCCCCAAGCTTGTTGTTGCGGCCGCCCTTGGCTTGGGTGTGGCATATTTCTTTAACGACAACTTCCTGGGCCTGAGCTCCGTGTCTATTATCGGCGGCATCACGTTTTGCAACATGGCGCTCTATACGGGCATCATGGGCGAGTTCGGCGATGAGTCCGAGCAGGGCGCCGTCGGTATCCTGTTCTTTACGGCCGGCCCCGCCGTCACGATGATCATCCTCGGTGTCTCGGGGCTCGCCAACATCCCCGTCGGCACCATCATCGGATCCATCCTGCCGCTTGTTATCGGTATGGTCCTGGGCAACTTGTTCCCGTTTGTCAAGAACCTGCTGGTCCCCGGCGCCAATCCCGCGATCGCTGTCATCGGTTTTCAGCTCGGTGCGTCCATGAGCCTTTCGAGCTTTATCACCGGCGGCATCTCGGGCATCCTGCTGGGCCTCATCACGCTCTTTATCGTCGGCCCCATCACCTTTGCGTTCGAGCGCCTGTGCGGTGGTAACGGCAAGGCGGCCGTTGCCTGCTCCACTATCGCCGGCACGGCTATGACCACGCCGGTCGCCCTCGCCGAGGTCGCTCCGCGCTATGCTGAGCTTGCGCCCACCGCGTATGCGCAGATTGCCACCGCCGTCATCATCACGGCAATCATGGCCCCGATTCTGACTGGCTGGATCGACAAGAAGTTCTGCCAGGGCAAGGAGGACCTGTCGGTCGAAGGCGTTGAGGCCATCGAAAAAGCCGTCGCGACCGACATCGATGGCGAGTAGCAATAGCACTCATCAATGATTCCGGTGTGCAATTCGCGCCGTTCGAGCGCCCGAACGAAAGCTGTCTTGCAGTGACGTTCGGGCGCTCTGCTATTATCCCCCTTACCCCTGCGGAATAGGGGCGTTTATTGCCCAGACACGAATCGGGCGATTCTGGCCACTTGGATATAGAGGGAATGGCACCTGGTGATTAAGGCACTCAAGATCGAGATATTCCTGCTGTGCATGATTATTCTTATCGGGCTTGCCGCGCGAAGTCGTCGCTCCTTGTTCTCGAGCACCCTGCAGCTATTGTTTAGCATGCTTGGCTACACCTCTGCCGCGTACATATTATTCGATATGATCTGGACGCTTTCGGATGGTGCGGACGGCACGTTGGGTATTGCTGCCAACTGGATTTCCAACGCGGTTTCGTTTTCGCTCTTTGCCATCGCGTGTCTCATTTGGTTTATCTATTCCGAGACGATGCAGGGCTCTCGCCTTGTGACCTCGCGCTATAGGGTGGTGCTTGTAACGTTGCCTACGGCTCTGGTGGTCGTGCTGGCTTTTACCAGTTACTGGACGCACGCCTTGTTCTATATCGATTCGCAGGGCGTGTATCGTCGCGGCTTTGCCTATATGATCCAGCCCATTGTCAGCTACTGTTACGTTATACATACGTCCCTGCATGCGTTTGTGCAATCTCGCAGGGTCGAGAGCCTGCAGACGAAGGCTATCTATCGAACCTTGGCATTTTTCGCCATTCCGGCCCTGGTGGGCGGTACCTTTCAGATCGTATACTCGGTGCCTGGCCTTTGTGTCGGCATAATGATTAGCATGTTGCTGCTCTATATCATCTGCCAGGAGCAACTGATCTCGACCGACCCGTTGACTGGCCTCAACAATCGCAACCGTTTTGAGACCTATATGCTGTCGCTCTTTTCAAATGTGGATCAGGCCGAAGATGTGTATCTGCTTATGATGGACGCTGACGGCTTTAAGCAGATTAACGATCGTTATGGACATGTGGAGGGCGACCATGCTCTTCAGGTCATATCCGCTGCGCTCAAAGAAGTCTGCTCGGCGTCTGGTGGCTTTATCGCGCGTTATGGTGGCGATGAGTTCGTGGTGCTCCAAAAGGCAGCGGCGGAACAGGATATCATGCATCTGTGCGCGACAATCAACGACGAGCTCGCGCATGCCGAGGTGCCGTATCTGTTGCGGATGTCCATCGGCTATGCACGGGTCGGTGATAGTGTCGATACCTGGCAAGACTTGCTTCGCGCTGCCGATGCGGAGCTCTACCGCGTCAAGGCCGATAAAAAGAAAGCCGGCGTCCAGATACGCTAGAAAAAAGGCGCACGACCGTTGCGATGGTCGTGCGCCCTTTTTGCGTTTGCGGGGGCCACCGGCCATAACGCCCAGGCGCGGTGCGGCAAGACGAGCGTCTGCCGCCGCGGCTCGGTACGAAATCAACGAGAGCCAGTGCATTCCATTAAGCTAAAGTGTGTGAAGGCTCTCTCTAAAAAGGTGAGCTCGCTAGGCTTTTTTGGGTTTGTTGACGATGATTATGCCGCCGCAGACCAACAGCAGGGCAACGATGACGGTAATGGGGCTCGTGCCAGCGCCCTCGCCGAGCAGCAGCGCGCTCAGCAGTACGCCAAAGACCGGGTTCATAAACCCAAAGACCGAGACGCGGCTGACGGGGTTGACGGCAAGCAGGCGCGACCACAGCGAGTAGGCGACCGCGGAGATAAGCGCCATGTAGATGATGAGCGCGATGGCGGGGGCAATTGTCGTGGGGGAGAGCGTGCCACCCATCAAAAAGCCGATGGCGGTGAGGACCAGGCCGCCGACCAAGAACTGCCACCCGGCAAGCAAGACGCCGTCGTGCTTGCGCGAGAAGATGCCGATCAGGCAGGTCGAAAGAGCACCCGCGACAGTGGAGGCTAGGATAAAGCCCTCGCCATCGAGCCTGAAGCCAAAGGTGCCATCTGCGCCCGAGAGGTTGACGAGCGCGACGCCGGCAAAGCCCAGCGCACAGCCAAGCACCTTGGCCGTATTGAGCTTCTCGGTGTGAAATGCCAGGGCGGCAAAGAGGATTGCGAGGAAGTTGGCGCTGGCCTCGATGATGGAGCTCGACATGGCGCTGGCGCGCGAGAGGCCCAGATAGAAAAAGAAGTACTGCCCGATAGTCTGGAAGAGCGACAAGACAAAGATGGGCTTGATGTCGCGAGCCTGCGGAATGAGGGGGCGGCGTTGGGCCGCACTCATCCCAACGATAACCAGGGCGCCGGCAAGCGTGAAGCGCAAGCCCGCAAAGAGCAGCTGTGAGGCGCTATCGTGCGCCGGGATACCAAAGAGTGCGTAGCCGATCTTGATGCAGGGAAAGGCCGATCCCCAGAGCGCGCAGCAAACGAGACAGCCCAGGATGAGTCCGGGCAGGGTGGCGAGATACGGCTTGCGGCTTTCCATGATGTCCTTCCTACATGCGCGAAGCAAAAAAGAACCCGCCACCGGATGTGAACTGCCTCCCATTTCTTGGACACGAGAAATGGGAGGCTTTTTATGCGTGTCGACTTGAGGGTGAAGCACGACATCGAGGCCAGGAAGGCGGCGATCGGGCTCTTCGAGCGAGGCCACGGCTACAAGTCTGCGGCG
>DBFOME010000022.1:0-1980 GCA_048430645.1 Collinsella sp.
CAGGGCGACGCCCAGGACGGGCACGTTGGCGTAGGAGCACAGCAGGAAGCCCAGGAAGTAGAAGGGCACGAGCTGCTTGGTGAGCACCAGGCGGCCGAGCATGGCGAAGCCCATGGCCGGCAGGATGTTGGCGGCAACGCCAAAGCCAGCAAGGACAAAGGGCGGGATGAAGTCGAGCAGGCCCTGGATGGCGTCAGCACCCAGATAGAACGACAGCGAGCACAGCAGGAACGCCATGATGATACCGGTCAAACCGATCAGGAAGTGCATCGCATAGACACCCTTAAGGTTGCCCTGGGCAGAAAAAACATCAGCGCGGTCGACCAGGATCGGCAGGGCGGCGTTAAGGATGTTCTTGATGGCAAGGCACAGCGTGGCGATGGGCATGGCAAGCGCGATGGCTGCCTCGGTGCTCTGGCCCAGCTGGATAGCGAAGGCGCAGGCGAGCACGCCGCCGATCGTCTCATCAGGCGGCACGTAGGCGCCGATGGAGATCGAGCCCATGAACAGCAGCTCCAGACTCGCACCGATCGCGAGGCCGGACTGCAGGTCCCCCAGCACTAGGCCCACGAGCGGGCACAGGGCGATGGGGCGGAACGCATAGAGCGTACCGAGCTGGCAGTCGAACTTACCAAATGCGGCGATAAGTCCGATGAGGATTGCTTGGGTAAGCATATATCCCCCTTTCCTAATAGGACACTACGAAGAGCTCAGACTCTTCGAAATTGAACGCCTAGAGCACGCTGGCGCAGTCGACCTTGGGGTCGTCGGCCAGGGGTCGAATCTCGACCTCGACGCCACGATCCAGCATCTCGCGCACATCGGCTTCCTCGGCCGCAGTCAGGAAGATCTGACGAGAGACCTGACGAGCATCGGGACGCTTCTCGTCCTTGGGCTTGGTGTTGCCCAGGTTGACCGACTTGATCTGCGGGCAGCCCTCAACAAGCTGCTTTGCCTCAGCAATAGTGGCGACACAGATGATCATCTTGTACTTGTCGGTCACGCCCGAGTCGATAGCTTCGATTGCATGCTCCATATCTTTGATGACGAGCTTGCAGCCGGCAGGCTTGCCCATCTTGAGCGTCGTCTTCCACACCGGGTCGTTAGCAACCTTATCGCCCACGCAGAAGATGCAGTTGGAGCCAAGGCCTTGAACCCAGGAAACTGCGACCTGGCCATGAAGCAGGCGATGGTCAACGCGAAGTAGCTGAATCATAATGTGACCCCCTAAAGGTCTTGTGCCGTCTTACGGCGTGTCAGTAGGCGCTGCGGATTAGAACTCTTCTTCCTCGTCGTCATCGACCAAAAGATCGTTGACAAACTTCACGCGCGTATCGTCCGCAGCGACGATGGCGCGAATCGTCTCCTCAACCGGCGCCGACTCGTCAGAGAACAGCAGCTGGATGAGCAGAGGAAGGTTCATGTTGGTAACGAGGTACGTGCGGGGACGCGTCTGGACGATCTTGGTGAACTCGTTGTTGACGCTGCCGCCAAAGAGGTCGGTGCAGACAACGACATCATCGTCGGCAGACATGCCTGCCAGCAGTTTTTGGGCCTCCTCGGCCACGTCCATGCGGCCATCGACGAACATCGAAAGATCGTGGACGTTGTCGCGAGCGCCCGAGAGCAGCTCGACGCTCTCCTTGATGCCGGTGGCGAAGTGCGCATGGCTGGCGATGATGTACTGTCTCATTCTGTGTTCCTCTCAATAGCCCGGCACGTTCCCGCACCCGTTTTCTTTAGTAGTCGAACTGGTGATAGTAGCGACGATACTTGAGGTTGTGCTTGGTGACCGTCTCGTAGTAGCGAGCCAGGCGGTCGGTCACGAGCACCGTCAGAATCCACGGGGACACGATGACGCGGAACTCGTCGTCAAGGCCGGGGATCGCGAACTCGGCGGTGTCGATGATGTTGATGTCGGTGTCGCCGGTCACGCCGCGGTTGAGGAACGCGCGAACGCGCTCGTCGAGCTTGCGGTTC
>DBFOME010000023.1:0-19539 GCA_048430645.1 Collinsella sp.
GGCGCTTGCGACCCCGAGTACCGCAAGGTTATCGAGAAGATGAAGCAGGAGATGGCCGACGCCTAGGCGTTCCGCCGTTTCACCGCAGTATAAGGAGAGCCATGTCCGACTATCAGGGAAAACGATTCAAGGCTTCTCAGATTCCCGATCCGTCGAAGCCGGGTACTGCCTGTGCGGCACAGCAGGGTCGGACATCCTCTCCTCAGCAGCCGCGCACGCCGCGCCCCGTGACACCGGCGACGCATCGTCGACAGGACGCGCCGGCCGCATATCGACCTTCATCTTATAGCAATGCTAAGAAGCCGCCCCGGTCTTCATCGCATGCCGCGCCGTCGGATTACACCGAGCCGCCGCGCAAAAAGCGCCGCTCCGTTATCCCCATCTTGCTCATCATTATTGGCATCGGCCTAATCGTTGCCGCTGCCGCCATCTTTATCAACGCCCAGATTGGCTACAAGCAGGCGAGCGAGTCGTATCAAAAGATCGAAAAACAATATGTGAGCGACAAGGACGCCAGCGGCGTGCCGATTATCGACTTTGATGCACTTGCCCAGACGAATCCCGAGGTTGTGGGTTGGATTTACGCGCCCGGCACCAACATCAACTATCCCGTCGTGCAGACGAACAACAACTCCAAATACCTCAACACGCTGTTTGACGGTACGGCTAACGCGTCCGGTGCCATCTTCTTGGATAGCGACGACACCGCGCCGGGCATGGTGGATCAGCAGACCACGATCTACGGCCACCATATGAACGATGGGTCGATGTTCAACGTGATTTCGGACACCACTGATCAGGCAACGTTCGATAGCATCGAGTACGTGTATTACATCACGCGCGATGCAACGTATAAGCTGCGTCCGCTGGCGACCAAGGTGGTCGAGGACACGTATGCCAAGGCGCGCACGCCCAACTTTGAGGGCGATGACGGACTGAAGAATTATCTGTCCGAGATGCTCGACGGTGCCTCTGCCGTGGCGAGCGATGCCATCGATCGTGCCGCTTCGGCAACCAAGGTCGTAACGCTTGTGACCTGCCGTTCGCTGTCATTTAGCAATACGCGCGCCGTCATGGTGCTCACGCTGGTCGAGGAATAAAGTGTCCGGGCCCCGTCCCAAAAAGACTACCCTGGAAATCAAAAGGAGAAATGATGCTTGAGAACGGCAAATCGATGCCTTCGGTTGATGCTTGGCTGCGCGAAGCCAAGGCCGATGTTTCGGCGGCTGATTGTGGGATGTACCTGACACACAACGGCGTGGTGCGCGCGACGCCCAAGGCCGAAGTGCGCGGAGTCGAGACCGATGGCGTGGCGCCAGGCCACAAGGTGGGCGGCATGGTGTTTGGCTTCGATGCCGAAAAGGTGCAGGCCGCTATCGAGGCGACGCGCACGATGCCGGGTATCGGCTATGTGCGCGTGTGGCTGGCGAGCGGCGAGCTTACCGTGGGCGACGACATCATGCTCGTGCTCATTGGCGGAGACATTCGCCCGCATGTGGTCGATGCGCTGCAGTCGCTCGTCGGCACCATCAAGAACGAGTGCGTGAGCGAGGTCGAGCGCGAGGCGTAAGGCCTCGTCGGCAATCCGAGTCTGTCTATAGCGAAAGCCCGCCGGCAGTTCATGTAGATCTGCCAGCGGGCTTTGATGTGTTGGAGCTATTTTGCTCTGGCGTTTGCTACACGCGTGTGGCGTCCTTGGGGCTCATGGTCATACTCTGAAAACGGTTCTCCATATATTCGTTATCGAAATGCTTGTCATAGAACTGTGCGACGGGAATATTTCGAACGGTTCCGTTGACGCGCTGATACCAATAGTCGAGCGATTGCAACGTCATGACGCCGTCGATCAACATGACGGCGGTCAGGATGACGGTAGCAGAGTAGCGGCGTTTCCATGGAATCATATTGATGAGCTTAAGCAGACGCGGCAGCAAGACCTTGATCCAGATGAGGCCACCCAGGCCCCACATGCAGGCAAACGGCGTGCATGTGCGTCCCCCGGTCAATACCGCGATGGGATCGGGCATGCCGAATAGCCTAATGTGTGAATAGCTCCACGACACCACGCCAAATGAGGTCTGCATAAACCAGCCTACAAACACCTCGAAAGCGCCGCCGATCAGGGCACTTACCAGGAAAATGATCAGAGGATTCTTTTTATAGAAGCGGTTGAGCGCCATGGTCATGAGCACCGCGCCAAATCCGTAGATGGGGCTAAAGGGGCCAAATAGCATACCGGCACGGTCCTGATAGACGCCGGGATCGACGACGACCATATGCCAGACTTCCTCGAGAATGAGACCTAACACGCTGCAGACGAAGAATACCCAGAACAGGTTGAAGTAGTTGAGCTTGATGTAGCCCTCGCCGGTTTCGTCGCGGCCGAGCATCCCCTCGGCGGCGGCATCGCGGTCGAGCATCTCTTGCAGACGGCGCTGCAGTTCGCGCTCCTGGCGTAGCGTGGGGTCGACGGTGGCCGACAGCGCAATGAGGATGACAAGCTGGACGGCGGGGCGCAGCAGGAAGGGTCCGATGCCCTGGAGCATCACGTCAACTAAAAGCTCCACGACGGTAAATGCGATGAGGACGTAAGACAGGCGGGCGGCATTGCGCCGCTGGTCCTTGATGAGGTCCAGGCCAAAGACGATCAAGATGATCGCGCTTGCCGCCGAGAGCATAATGCCGGCGACGATAAGGCCAACCGCGACCAGGGTGTTATCACCGAGCTTAGCGGCGACGTTGCCGTTAATGAGTGCGGTGATGACCTGCCACATAAAGACGGCGACTGACGGGAGCGTGCCCACGCCAGATAGGGTGCACAGGACTGCGTAGACCTTGATGATAAGGGGGATCTTCTTGGCCTCCGTGGTGCTGGGGACACTGGGGTCGAGTTGATTTCGATCCATACGCTACCTTTCTCGTCTTGTAGTAGCCTACAAGGATACGCCGACGACCAGCTAAAAGACAGGACGAACGTCCCAATTGCAACAATGTAGCCCCTAGCGCGGGCGAGACACGGCGCACGGGAAGTCTTCGAGGCCGTTGCCCCTGAGAGTGGACTACCCAATAAAATGTTTGGTCGCAAAACGGATAATAAGCTCGGTGGGCTTTTAAAAAGCGCTGCTCATGCGCGGGGGAGCGCGTCGCGCCGTGCGTATAATAAGGCGGGTAACGCCAAAATACGAGGCTCTGAGGGGATGCCATGTCTCAAGAAACCATCCGCGCGGCCGAGCGTGCCGCGGGACAGGTGAACGCCATGTCGACGTATGATCCGGACTCTGACCAGCTGCATGAGGAATGCGGCGTTTTTGGTGTCTGGGCGCCCGATCGCGACGTGGCTCGACTGACGTACTTTGGCCTGCGTGCACTGCAGCATCGCGGCCAAGAATCGGCGGGAATCGCCGTTGGTGACGGCGGTACGGTTATGGTCCGCAAGGATCTGGGCCTGCTCGACCGCGTGTTCTCCAATGCCGACTTGTCGACGCTCTCCGGTCAGCTGGCCGTGGGTCATGTGCGCTACGGCACCGCCGGCGCCAAGAGCTGGGAAGCCTCTCAGCCGCACCTCTCTACCATCAATAGCGTCATTATCGCGCTCGCGCACAACGGCACCCTCGTCAACACCGACGAGCTGCGTCGCCAGCTGATCGAGCTGGGCGTACCGTTCCTCTCCAACTCGGATTCCGAGGTCGCGACCAAACTCATCGGCTACTTTACTCAGCGTACTGGCCATCTGCGCGAGGGCATTCGCAAGACCATGGAGCTCGTGCGCGGCGGCTACGCCATGACGCTCATCAACGAGCAGGCGCTCTACGCATTCCGCGATCCGCACGGCATTCGCCCGCTCGTGCTGGGCAAGCTGGTGGATGAGGGCCTGGACCAGGCCGATGCCGCATCCGTTTCGCAGCTGCCGTCGCAGGACGGCGCCGCGACGGTCGACGCCACCACCCATGTCACGCGCGCCGGCGGCTGGGTCGTTGCCTCCGAGACCTGCGCGCTCGATATCGTGGGCGCCGAGTACGTCCGCGACGTCCGTCCCGGTGAGATTTTGCGCATCAGCGCCGAGGGCCTTGTGTCCGAGCAGGGCGTGCCTGCCGCCGAAGAGCCTGCTAACTGCATTTTTGAGCAGGTCTACTTTGCTCGCCCCGATTCCATCATGAACGGCAAGAGCGTCTACGCCTGCCGTTATGACATGGGTCGTCAGCTGGCACATGAGGAGCCCGTCGAGGCCGACCTGGTCATCGGCGTGCCCGACTCCGGCCTGCCGCCCGCGGAGGGCTATTCGCACGAGAGTGGCATTCCCTTTGGCGAGGGCCTCATCAAGAACCGCTATGTGGGCCGTACGTTTATCGAGCCTACGCAGGAGCTGCGTGCCATGGGCGTGCGTATGAAGCTCAACCCGCTGCGTGACAACATCGAGGGCAAGCGCCTGGTCGTCATCGACGACTCCATCGTGCGCGGCACCACCATGGTGCAGCTCGTCAAGATGTTGCGCAACGCTGGCGCCAAGGAGATTCATATCCGCATCAACTCGCCCGAGGTCATCTGGCCGTGCTTCTACGGTATCGATACCGACGTACAGTCGCAGCTTATCAGCGCCAATAAGACGGTCGACGAGATTTGCGAGTATATCGGCGCCGATTCGCTGGCCTTCCTTTCGGTCGAGGGCCTGCTTAAGGTCATGCCCAAGGGCGGTTACTGCGATGCGTGCTTTACCGGCCGCTACCCCGTGGCGATTCCCGAGAGCTTTGGCCGCGACAAGTTCATGGAGGGCTTTAAGCCCCGCAACCTGGACAAGCCGCTGCACTTTGATGACGACGCCGTGGTCGAGAAATACGACGATCGCAGCTGGGAAGAGGAACACGGCGAGGCCTAAAACCTGCCATGTAGGGACAGGTTTATTTTGGTAGGTTTTACCTGCTGTTTTGTTGATATGACGGCGCGCGTTGTTATGGCGCGCGCCGAAATGAACGCAACTATGAGCACCGTTTGGCGCCCGGGCGGCGCCACGGTAGTGGGAGAGGAAGGCTCAGATGAGCGACAGCAAGCATGTGACGTATGAGGATGCCGGCGTCGATACCGCCGAGGGCGGCCGCGCCGTTGGCGCTATTAAGCAGATGGTTAAGGACACCAACCGCCCCGAGGTCATCGGCGGTATCGGTGGCTTCGGTGGCCTGTTCTCGGCCGCCGCGCTTAAGGATATGGAAGACCCGATTCTGATTAGCGGTACCGACGGCGTGGGCACCAAGCTCGTGCTCGCCCAGATCATGGACCGTCACGAGACGGTGGGCCAGGACCTGGTCGCTATGTGCGTCAACGACATTCTGGCTTCGGGCGCCGAGCCGCTGTTCTTCCTGGACTACGTTGCCATCGGTCACATCGAGGCCGAGCACATGGCAAAGATCATCAAGGGTGTGGCCGACGGCTGCAAGCTCGCGGGCTGCGCGCTCGTGGGCGGCGAGATGGCCGAGCACCCCGGCGTCATGGCTCCGGCCGACTACGACCTTGCCGGCTTTACCGTGGGCGTCGTCGACCGTCCCAAGATGCTCGACCCCGCAAACGTCCGCCCGGGCGATGTGATCCTGGGCCTGCCTTCCACCGGCGTGCACTCCAACGGCTACTCGCTCGTGCGCAAGGTCATCGGCGTCGACGGCATTAAGCCGGGCACGCCCGAGGCCGCCGCTAAGGCGGAGGAGCTGAGCCGTCCGCTCGAGGAGCTCGGCGGTGCTTCGCTGGCAGACGCCCTGCTGGCTCCCACGCGCATCTACGTCAAGCCGATTCTGGAGCTGCTGCGCGGCGGCGCTCCGGTGCACGCCATTGCCCACATCACTGGCGGCGGTATTACCGAGAACCTCAACCGCGCGCTCGCCGACGACGTCGACGCCGTGGTCACCCGCAACGGTGCCGAGATGGGCTGGGACGTTCCTCCCGTCATCACCTACGTGTCGCGCCAGGCCGAGCTCGCGCCCAACGAGGCATGCAAGACCTTCAACATGGGCGTCGGCCTGTGCCTGATCGTCGCTCCCGAGGACGAGGCCGCGGTGACCGAGGCCCTGGTCGCGCTGGGCGAGAAGCCGTTCCGCGTGGGCGAGTGCGTCGAGGGTTCCGGTAAGGTCGTGTACTCCGATGAGCGCTAACGAGCAGATGGCTGCCGCCGAGGGCCTGGGCTTTGTGCCCTACACCCGTCCGACCGGCACCGATACGGCCGAGCCGCTCAAGATCGGTGTGCTCATCAGCGGTTCGGGTACCAACCTGCAGGCGCTGATCGATTTGATCGCCGCCGGCAAGCTCAACGCTTCGATTGAGCTTGTGGTGTCGAGCCGTCCTTCGGCTAAGGGTTTGCAGCGCGCTGAGCGCGCGGGCATCCAGACGCTCACGCTGTCCAAGGATGTCTACGCCGACCCCATCGCCGCCGACGAGATCATCGCGCACGAGCTTCTCGAACGCGGCTGCGAGTATGTGGTCATGGCCGGCTACATGCGCATGGTGCACACGCCTCTGCTGGCGGCGTTTCCCAACCGCGTGGTCAACTTGCATCCGGCGCTGCTGCCGAGCTTTACCGGCGCGCATGCGATTGACGATGCCTTTGCGCGCGGCGTCAAGGTAACTGGCGTGACCGTGCATTTTGCCAACGAGATCTACGACAACGGTCCCATCATCGCCCAGCGTGCGCTGGCTGTTGAGGAGGGCTGGGATGTCGACACGCTCGAGGAGCACATCCACGCGATTGAGCACGTGCTGTATCCCGAGGTCGTGCAGATGCTCGCCGACGGCCGCGTCCACGTGCTGGAGAGCGGCAAGGTCGCAATTGACGCGCCTCGCGGCTAGCGGCGCACAGTACAATTTAGCCGAGTAGTCAGGGTGGTCATTGGCGCCAAGGCGCGCGTGGCCACCTTTTGTTTTAGGTAGTCACCTGCGACGGTCTTTAACGACTAGTCATTCAAGAACGTCGCAGGTGACTAGATGAGAGAGGTGAGCGCATGGCGGATAACGAAGCTCTGTTTACGCCTGAGCTGGTGTTTTTTGATTGGGAGTGTGCAACGCCGGATGAGGTGTTTGCGCGGCTCGAGGGCGAGCTTGCACCACGTGGCTACATTGCGTGCGGTTGGCTCGACGCCGTTCACACGCGCGAGGATGCCTATCCCACGGGTCTTGCCATGCCGGCGGCAAACATTGCCATTCCGCATACCGATCCGGGGTTTGTGGCCAAGCCCTATATCGCGGTGGTGAAGCCCGCCGCGCCCGTGACATTTAACGCTATGGCTGGCATGGGCGCTCCGGTGCCGGCGCAGATCGTCATCAATCTGGGCATTGCCGAGCCGGGCGGCCAGGTCGAGGTCCTGCAGGCACTCATGAACATCTTTATGGGCGCCGATGCCGCAGCCGACGTGCTCGGCCAGACCACGCCCCAGGGCATGGTCGACGCCATCCGCCGTCACTTCTAAGGTGGGGCTGAGTCGGCACTTGGGGACTGTCCCTAACTGCCAAGTGCCACATCTGTCCCCTTTGCACCAAAATGGTGCAGATTAACCTGTCCCCCATGCACCAAGCGTGCCGCGGGGGCTGCGTTGTGACACAATGGCGTTTGTTCGATTCGTTATGCGAAAGGCCAACTATGGCAAATAAGAAAAAGAACTCCGAGGCCGCGCCGACGCCCGAGCAGCAGGCCCGCGCTGCCTCCAGCTCTCGCAAGAAGCAGCGCAAGACGTACGTGTCTAAGACCGTCAAGATCGTCCTGGTGGTCATCGGCGTGCTGGCGATGCTGCTTTCCGTCTCGGCGATGGCGTGCTCCGGCCTTATGTCGCAGGCCGAGGACACCTCGGGCTACAAGCTGACCGGCGGTGTTGCTGCAACTATCAACGGCACCAACCTCACCGAGGACACCGTGACCAAGCAGATTATGAGCATGCGCACGTCCAACGGCTACACCAAGGATGAGGATTGGGCGCAGTATCTGGTCGACAACGACCTCACGCCCAAGAAGTACCGCAAGCAACTCATCGACTCCTACACGCAGCAGATTCTGCTTCAACAGGCACAGAAGGAGAACGGCGTGACGGTGTCTGACGAGGAGGTCGAGAAGGCTTGGAAGGACGCGTGCAAGAGCGCGGGCGGCGCCAAGGCCTTTAAGAAGACCCTCAAGACCTACGGCTATACCGAGGACACCTACAAGGACTCACTCAAGGAGAGTCTGGCGCAGCAGAAACTCAAGGATGCCGTCGCGCCCACGAGCAAGCCCAAGGACAGCGAGATTGTCGATTACATCAACGAAAACCTGTCCAGCTACAACGACGCCCGCCGCTCGTCGAACATCCTGATCAAGGTTGATTCTGACGCTTCCGACGAGGACAAGGCTGCCGCCAAGGCCAAGGCGCAGGAGTGCCTGGACAAGATCAACTCCGGTGAGCTGAGCTTTGAGGACGCCGTTGAGCAGTACTCCGAGGACACCGGTTCCAAGGAGAAGAAGGGCGATGTGGGCTGGGATAAGCTCACCACTTTCGTCGACAGCTACCAGACGGCGCTCGAGGGACTCAACAAGGGCGACGTGAGCGAAGTCGTCGAGTCGACCTATGGCTACCACATCATCAAGTGCACCGACTACTTCCATGTCGATAATCAGGTTGATGACATCAACCAGGTGCCCAAGGACATCAAAAAGTACGTCTCCAACGTGGTGAAGACGCAAGCGGCCAGCACCGCGTACAGCGAGTGGCTGGAGCAGTACAAGAAGGATGCCGACATCACCGTCAACCCCATGCCCAAGGACGTACCCTATAACGTGAGTCTGAAGGGCGTCACCAAGAGTTCGACCGACGATTCGTCGAAGACTGAGTAACCATGGGGCGGTGCTCGCGTGAGTGCCGCCCACGCTATTAGAGAGGATTTGCAGATGACCAACGAAGAGCTGCAGAAAGAAATGATCGCGGCCATGAAGGCCAAGGACAAGGTTCGCCTGTCCATCATTCGCCAGGTCAAGGCCGAGGTGAAGAATATCGAGGTTAACGAGCGCCGCGATGTGACCGAGGAAGACGTCAACAGCATGATCAAGCGTCTGATCAAGCAGACGAGCGAGACGCTGGAGATGTCCATCAAGGCCGGCACCGACCAGGAGCGTACCGACAACCTGACCGAGCAGGTCAAGATTCTGGAGAGCCTGCTGCCCGCGCAGGTTTCGGGCGAGGAGCTCGAGGCCCTGATCGAGCAGGTCATCGCCGAGCTGGGCGCTACTTCCAAGAAGCAGATGGGCCAGGTCATGGGAGCACTCGGCAAGGCCACCGGCGGCAACTTCGATAAGCCTGCCGCGGCAAAGATCGTCGGAGCAAAGCTGGCTTAAGGGCCGAGCGGTACATAGTTGATGTTAAGGGGACGTGACCATTGCGGTCGCGCCCCTTTTTGCTGGGCTGGGCAATCATTGGGGACGGGCTTAAATGAGTGCCCAATGAGCGGGTACTCATTTAAGCCCGTCCCCAATGAGTGGGTTAAAGGTTGCGGGTTCTTTACGGGAATGTAGTGTGGGCTGCGGAAACGCGGTTCTTTCCGTACAATAGTTCAACTCGTGTAAACGCAGGGAAGGGACATTCATGGCAGACATGATCGAGATCAAGCATCTCAACAAGTACTTTGGCGACCTGCATGTGCTCAAAGATATCAATCTCACCGTCAAGCGCGGCGAGAAGCTCGTAATGATCGGGCCTTCCGGTTCGGGTAAGTCGACGCTCGTCCGTTGCGTCGATTATCTGGAGGAGCCCACGTCGGGCGAGGTCGTCATCGACGGTACGCCGCTCACCAAAAAGAATCACCTGGAGATGGCTCGCAAGTATAGCTCTATGGTGTTTCAGCAGTTCAACCTGTATCCCAACATGACGGTGCTGGGCAACCTGACGCTCGCGCCCATCAAACTGCAAAAGAAGAGCAAGGAGGAGGCGACCGAGATCGCCATCGCTGCGCTCAAGCGCGTCGGCATGGCGCATAAGGCCGGCGAGTATCCGCAGAATCTCTCGGGTGGTCAGCAGCAGCGCATCGCCATCGCCCGTGCCCTGTGCACCAAGCAGCCCATCATCCTGTTTGACGAACCGACCTCGGCACTCGACCCCGAGATGGTCCAGGAGGTTCTGGACGTTATGATCGAGCTTGCGCAGGAAGATATCACCATGATCTGCGTGACGCACGAGATGGGCTTTGCACGCCAGGTGGCCGACCGCGTCATCTTTATGGAGGACGGCCGCATTTTGGAGGAGGGCACGCCCGAGCACTTCTTCGATAACCCCGAGAACCCGCGCTGCCGCGAGTTCCTGTCCAAGATTCTGCACTAGGCGCGGTGATGGACATGACGGATATGACGAGGGCGGCCGTGTCGCGCCGTCACTTTTTGCAGCTGGCGGGCGCCGGCATGCTCGCGTTGACGGGGACCGCGCTTACCGGTTGTGGCAACTCCACCAGTGGCGAGGGCTCCGACAAGGGGTCCAAGCTTGCGGCCATTAAGTCGCGTGGCCATCTGAATGCCGGCGTTAAGAAGGACGTTCCCGGCTATGGCTATTACGACACCGCCAAGGGCCGCTTTGAGGGCATGGAAGTCGATTTGTGCTACCAGATCGCCGCTGCCGTCTTTGGCGTGAGCTACAAGGAGGCCCGCGCCCAGGAGCTTGTCGAGTTTACCGACGTAACGCCCAAGACACGCGGCCCGCTGATCGATAACGGCCAACTCGACGTGGTCGCGGCGACCTACACCATCACCGACGAGCGCAAGAAGAGCTGGGATTTCTCGACGCCGTACCGCACCGACTACGTGGGGCTCATGGTCAAGAAGCGTTCGGGCTTTACCTCGATTGAGGATCTGGACGGCAAGGTCATCGGCGTGAGCCAGGGTGCTACCACGCAGGGCCTGATCGAGCAGATGATCAAGGACAACGGCTTTAGCTGCAAGCCAGAGTTTAGGGCCTTTAGCGGCTATCCCATCATCAAGAGCTCGCTCGACGCCGGCAATATCGACGTCTTTGCCATGGACCGCTCCACGCTGGCCGGTTACATGAACGAGACCGTTGAGCTGCTGCAGCCCGAGGTCAAGTTTGGCGAGCAGGGCTACGGCGTGGCGACCAAGAAGGGCTGCGACCTTTCGGCCGTGGTCGATCAGGTGATTTGCGATCGCCTGGCCGACGGCTGGCTCGACCAAGAGGTCAAGACCTGGGGTCTTGTATAGGCGCATCGTCCAAGGAAGGAATCAAATGCTCGAAGGATTATTTGACGCCGACCGTTGGTCGACGACATTTCAAAATATGGGGCCCTTCTGGGAGGGCTTTGGCGTGACGCTGCAAGTGGTCGTTGCCGGCCTGCTGTTGTCGCTGGTGCTGGGCACGCTGCTGGGCGTGTTCTCTACCACTCGCTCGCGCGTGCTGCGCGCCATAAGCCGCGTGTACGTGGAGTTTTACCAGAACACCCCGTTGCCCGTGCAGGTGCTCTTTATGTACATGGCCGGTCCGCAGTTTTTGCAGGCCATAACCGGTGCCGACCAGCCGGTGCGCATCGCGCCGTTCGTGCTGGGCTTCTTGGGCGTGGGTCTGTATCACGCGGCCTACATTTCGGAGGTCATCCGCACTGGTATCGAGGCGGTTCCGCGCGGTCAGATGGAGGCGGCCCAGAGCCAGGGCTTCACCCGTGCGCAGGCGTACTGGTACATCGTACTGCCCCAGACATTCAAGATCATTCTGCCGCCGCTGTGCAACCAGGCGCTCAACCTGGTCAAGAATACGTCGGTGCTGGCGCTTGTGGCCGGCGGCGACCTTATGTACCGTTCCGACAACTTTGTGAGTCTGTACGGTTACCTGCAGGGATACATCGTCTGCTGCCTTATGTACTTCATCATCTGCTTTCCGCTCGCCATACTGGTGCAGTGGCTCGAGCGCCGCTCCAAGGAGCGTCCGCGCGGTGTGAGCCTGGCCGAGCTGGGGCTCGACAACGTAGAGGAGGCCTAGCGCATGGAAATCTTCAACGCGACCAACCTGCTCTACATTTGGGGCGGCTTTGTTAAGACGATCGAGATCTCGGCGCTGTCGATCTTTTTCTCGCTCATCTTTGGCACGGTACTGGCGCTCGTTAAAAGCTATGCGCCCCGCCCGTTCCGTATTTTGGTGAGCGCCTATATCGAGCTGTTCCGTTGCACGCCAAACCTGCTGTGGATCCTTTTTATCTACTTTACGGTGCAGGGTTTGGACATTGTGATTTCGACCATCGCCTTTACGCTGTTTACCAGCGCCGTTATGGCCGAGATTGTGCGCGGCGGCCTCAACTCGATTCCGCGCGGCCAGTTTGAGGCGGCGCAGAGCCAGGGCTTTGGCTTCTTTGCCACCATGCGCTACATCATTCTGCCGCAGACGTTTAAGACGATCATTCCGGCGCTGTTTAGCCAGTGCACAACTGTCATTAAGGACAGCTCGTATCTTTCGGGCATTAACGTGGCCGAACTCATGTACACGGCCAACGTCGTGATGGCCCACGCGATCGACCTGTCGCAGGTGCTTATGCTCTACGGCCTGGTGTTTGCGATGTACTTTGTGCTCAACTTTGGTATCTCGTTGCTGGTGAGGGCGTATCAGAGGCGAATGGTGGCAGCGTAGAATGTGGCAAAGGGACAGTCCCTTTGTCACATAGAGAAAGGAATCGCGATGAGCGATCTGGAGAATAAGAAGAGTCCTGTGGTCATTACCATCGCGCGCGACTTTGGCGCCGAGGGCCACGAGATTGGTCGTATCCTCGCCGATGAGCTGGGGATTCCGCTGTACGATAACGAGCTGCTGGTGCGTGCTTCGCTGCGCGCGGGCGAGTCGCTCGACAAGATGGCCGCCTACGACGAGCGTCTGGCCGTGGAGAACATGGCGTTTCTGCCCGACCGCTACGATGCGCGTTCGTACTCGGACAAGTTGTTCCAAAAGATGAGCCAGGTGATTTTGGATCTGGGCGAGACCGAGAGCTGCATTATCGAAGGTCGTCTGTCCGATTACCTGTTGCGTAACAACCCCAACCACATTGCCGTGTTGGTGACCGCTCCCTTTGAGGACCGCGTCGAGATCGTGCGCAAGAAGCGTGGCCTTAACAAGAAGAAGGGCGCTAAGCTGGTTAAACAGCAGCAGAAGGCGCGTGAGGCGTTCTATAAGCGCTACAGTGCCGGTAAGTGGAAGATGACGAGCGGCAAGGACATCGTCGTCAACCGCGCCAAGCTGGGCCGCGAAGGCTGCAAGGACGTCATCGCCGCAGCCTACCGCTACAAGGTGGCCCAACTCGAAGGCTAGTCGACCAAAACCACCACAAAGGGGACAGGCACCTTTGTGGTGGTAGGGCGATCGGCATAGAAAAAGTCCCCGCCGGGCGTGTGCTCGACGGGGACTTTGCCGTTTGATGGCTAACGCTGTAGGTGATTACTCGCCCAGTAGGCTCTTGGTGATGGAGGCAGCGGCCTTCTTGCCGGCGCCCATCGCCAGAATGACCGTAGCGGCACCGGTGACGATGTCGCCGCCGGCCCAGATGCGGGGATCGGTGGTCTGGCCGGTCTCCTCGTCGGCGACGATGTAGCCCCACTTGTTGAGCTCCATCTTGCCACCGATCTTCTTTGCGAAGGGGTTGGCGTTGGTGCCGATAGCCGAGATCGCGATATCGCAGGGAATCTCCTCGATGGCGCCCTCGATGGGCATCGGGCGACGACGGCCGGACTCGTCGGGCTCGCCGAGCTCCATCTTCTGGACCTTGACGGCGCATACGGAGCCGTCCTCGCCAGCGACAAACTCGAGCGGGGAGACGAGCGGCAGAACCTCGACGCCCTCGGCCTTAGCGTGGTGCAGCTCGGCGCGACGGCAGGGCATCTCGTCCTCGGTACGACGGTAGGCGATGATGGCGTGCTCGGCGCCCAGACGCTTGGCGGTACGGACGGCGTCCATAGCCACGTTGCCGCCACCAAAGACGACGACGTTCTTGCCGTGCTTGGTGGGGGTGTCGTACTCGGGGAACTTGTTGGCCTTCATCAGGTTCACGCGGGTGAGGTACTCGTTGGCGAAGAAGACGTTGGGCAGGTTCTCGCCGGGGACGTTGAGGAACTTGGGCAGGCCAGCGCCGGTCGCCACGTAGATGGCGTCGAAGCCCTGCTCGAACAGCTCCTCGGCCGTGGCCATGTTTCCCACGACGGAGTTGTACTCAAACTTGACGCCCATGTCCTCCAGGCCGTCGATCTCGCGCTTGACGACCGCCTTGGGCAGACGGAACTCGGGGATGCCGTAGACCAGCACGCCGCCGCCGGTAAAGAAGGCCTCAAAGACGGTGACGTCAAAGCCGTTGCGGGCGAGCTCGCCGGCGCAGGTGATGCCGGACGGGCCGGAACCGACGACGGCGACCTTCTTGCCGTTCTTGGGAGCCATCTTGGGCGTGGAGGCGAGCTCGGGGCGGTCACCCAGGAAGCGCTCGAGCTGGCCGATGGCCACGGGCTCGGACTTCTTGCCACGGATGCACTTGCCCTCGCACTGGTTCTCCTGCGGGCAGACGCGGCCGCAGATGGCGGGAAGCATGGAGTCCTCGCGGATGGTATCGAGAGCGCCGCCGAAGTCCTTCTCGCGGATCTGCTCGATAAAGCGGGGAATGTTGATGTTGACGGGGCAGCCCTCAACACAGAACGGCTTCTTGCAGTTGAGGCAGCGCTCGGCCTCGGCCAGCGCCATCTCCTCGGTGAAGCCCTTGTCGACGGGGCGGAAGTCGCAGGCGCGCTCGGCAGCCGGCTCCTCGTTATCGGGGGTGCGGGGCGACTTCATATCGGCAACGAAACGACCGTTAACTAGTGGCATGCGCAGCTCTTTTCCTCATAGGCCTTGAGGGACGCGCCCTCTTCGGAACGATAAGCGGCCTGGCGGGCACGAAGGTCATCCCAGTCGACCAGGGTGGCATCGAAGTCGGGGCCGTCGACGCAAGCGAACTTGGTCACGCCGCCCACCTCGACGCGGCAGCAGCCGCACATACCGGTGCCGTCAACCATGATGGGGTTGAGCGACGCGGTGATGGGGGTGTCGTACTTCTGGGCGGTGAGGGTCGAGAACTTCATCATCGGAACAGGGCCGACGCAGAAGACCTGGCTCACGGCCTTGTCCTGCAACAGGCGCTCCAGCGGAGCGGTGACAACGCCCTGCTCGCCGTAAGAACCGTCATCAGTGGTGATATGGATGTGGTCCTCGTCGAGGAGCTCGCGGAACTGGTCCTCCATGAGCAGGAGGTCCTTGGTGCGGGCGCCCATGATGGCGTGCACCTCGTGGCCGGTCTCGACCAGGTGCTTGGCGACCGGGAAGGCAATTGCCAGGCCGACGCCGCCGCCAATGACAGCGCAGGGGCCCTCGGCCATCTCGGTGGGAACGCCCAGCGGGCCCACGACGTCGCGCAGCGACTCGCCGGCTTCGTAAGTGGACAGCATCTCGGTGGTCTTGCCGATCACCATGAAGATGAACTCGACCCAGCCCTCGTCACCGTTCCAGCCGGCCAGGGTAAACGGGACGCGCTCGCCCGTCTCGTTGGCGCGGACCATGAGGAACTGTCCAGCGTGCGCATGCTTGGCGATTGCGGGCGCCTCGATGCGGAACTTGAACACCTTCTCCGAGAACTGCGTCTTCTCCAGGATCTTATACATAGAACCCCTCTCTTGTTAGGGCCGCCGAACCGTGCCTCCACGGAAATGGACGGTAGCCCGAATAAAACCGTACGCGCACAGGCGTTGTGCAGACATACGGTGCAAATTATACCCTCATGGACATGTCACTTACGTGTGTCTTCGGCGGTTGGGAGCAGGGTTTATCCACTTTGGCCTACCAAAGGGGGAGAGGTTTATTTTGGTCGGTTTTATCAGGTAAAACGGCAAAGGGGGCCGGCCTCGGGTTGTGATGAGTCCGGCCCCCTTTGGGGTGCTGTGCATGTATGTCGGCGCGCGGTTGATTGCGATGCCGCAACTGGGGCGTTTCCGCAGGTAAAACCTGCCAAAATAAACCTGTCCCTAAATGATAGGTTTTAGTGCTTGCCGTTGGCGGAGGCGGCGCCGTTGACATGGTCGCGGGCATAAACCACGCCGTGCACGATCGCCAGGCCGGCGGCGTCGGCCGCGCGGGCGCAGGTGTCCTGGAAATCCTCGGCCTCGCGGGCGCGCAGATGCTTAAGAACGTAGTCGGCGACGGCCATCTTGCCGGGAGGGTTGCCGATGCCGGTGCGGATGCGGCTGAAGTCGCGGCTGCCCATCTTGTCGATGATGGAACGCAGGCCGTTGTGACCGGCATGGCCGCCGCCCACCTTAACACGCACGTCGCCGGCGGGAATATCGAGCTCGTCGTGGATTACGAGCAGCTCCTCGGCCTTGATCTTGTACTCGCGACAGAGCTTGGAGATGGGGCCGCCCGAGGTATTCATGTACGACTGCGGCTTGACCAGCACAATCTGGCGCTTGCCACCCTCTTCCTCAGCATCGTTGATATTGATGAGCGCGACCTCGGCGCCTGCTTGGTTTTTCCAGTACGTGACGCCGGCCTGACGGGCCAGCTCGTCGATTGCCTTAAAGCCGGCGTTGTGGCGGGTCTCGGCATATTCCTCGCCAGGGTTGCCAAGCCCTGCAACCATGCGAATCTTAAGCGGCTGTGCAGCTGCCATATTTGTCCTTCCGTTACATAAAAAGTTTAATCAACGACAAAGGCTACCACGCCCGCCGAAGGCGAGGCTTTGCTTCAGCGAAATCCCACCAGACAAAAGCGCGGCCGCGGCAGAGCGAGCCGTCGGAACAGAAGAAACCCCCGCGCGACCTTTGCGAAGCAAGGGGGAGCGCGGGGGTTTCTTCTGTTCCGACGGCGATGCGCCGGGTTGCAAGGACGATGCGACTACAGCGCGAAGTCGCCGCCGACGAGCGTGGAGACGGGCTCCTCGTGGTAAACGGCGGAGATGGCCTGAGCGAACTCCTCGGCGACCGAGATGGTCTTGATCTTGCCGCCGACCTCGACGGGAATGGCGTCGGTGACGAGGCACTCGACGATCGGGGCGTCGTTCAGACGCTCGATGGCCGGACCGGAGAAGATGCCGTGGGTGGCGCAGACGTAGATGTCGCCAGCGCCCATAGCCTTGAGCTCCTTGACGTTGGCGCACAGGGTGCCAGCGGTGTCGATCATGTCGTCGTTGATGATGCAGGTCTTGCCCTTGATGTCACCGATGATGCCCATGACCTCGGCGGCGTTGTGGCGCGGACGGCCCTTGTGGGCGATGGCCAGGTCGCAGCCGAGCATGTCGGACAGCTTCTTGGCGGCCTTGGCGCGGCCCACGTCGGGGGAGACGACAACCAGGTTGTCGGTGTCGAAGTGCATGTCGTTGTAGTACTGGCCAAACAGCGGCAGTGCGGACAGGTGGTTAACCGGGATATCGAAGAAGCCCTGGATCTGGCCCTGGTGCAGGTCGAGGGTGATGATGCGGTTGACGCCGGCGCGCTCGAGCAGGTTGGCGACGAGGCGGGCGGTGATGGGCTCGCGCGGGCCGGCCTTGCGGTCCTGGCGGGCATAGCCGTAGTGGGTGATAACGGCGGTGATGGAGCGGGCGGATGCGCGCTTGGCAGCGTCGGTGGCGATGAGCAGCTCCATGAGCATGTCGTTGACGTTGCCTCCGGCCACGGACTGAATCAGGAAGACGTCGGCGCCGCGGACGGTCTCGTCGTAGCGGGCGTAAATCTCACCGTTGGCGAACTGCTTTAGCGTAAGGCCCGAAAGCTCGACCCCAAGGTACTCAGCAATCTTCTGAGCGAGGGGACGGTTGGAGGAACCGGAATACACGCGGATGGACTTGCGCATATTCTCCGACTTCTCGGGATCATTAATCGGCATTACCCTTCTCCTTTATATCGAATGCCATATAGATGCCTTGTTGCATTGTAACCGCGCGACGGGGTTAATCGGGTCTTGATAACGTCTTTACCGTCAACGGACACGAACCGACCACTCATCCGGTTGCGCAGGTCACGATAGAAAAAGGAGCTGCTCCCATGGGAACAGCTCCTTAGATGCTTGGTAAAACGTTATACCTCGTCGTCTTCGTGCAGACGGCGGCGGTAATCGGCGGCCCAGCCCTCAATGTTTACCTGACGGGCACGGCCCAGGCCAAGTGCGTCGGCCGGGACCGGCTCGGTGATGACGGAGCCGGCGGCCACGAGCGCGCCGTCGCCGATCTGGGCGGGCGCGACCATCATGGTGTCGGAACCGATGAAGGCGTCCTTGCCGATGACGGTCTTGTGCTTGTGCACGCCGTCGTAGTTGCAGGTGATGGAGCCCGCGCCCACGTTGACGCCGGAGCCCATGGTGGTGTCGCCGATGTAGGACAGGTGCGGCACCTTGGAGCCCTCGCCGATCGTGGACTTCTTGATCTCCACGTGCGTGCCGGCCTTGGAGCCGTCGAGCATGTGGGTGCCCGGGCGCAGGTAGGCGCGCGGGCCGCAGTCGACGCCGTTCTCGATGACGGCCTCGATGGCGATGGTCTCATCGATGGTGCAGCCGCTGCCGACGGTGGTGTCGGTGAGACGGCTGTTGGGGCCGAGCTGGCACTCTTCGCCCACGGTGACGTGACCGATCAGATGCGTCTGCGGCCACACGACGGTGTCTCGGCCGATGGTGGCATCGGGGCCGATCCAGGCCTGCGTGGGGTCGATGAAGGTAACGCCCTCGGCCATCCAGTGCTCGTTGATGCGGTCGCGCGCGATGGCGGTGAGCTGTGCGAGCTGGATGCGGCTGTTGACGCCCAGGCCGTCGCGGTAGTCATCGCAGTGGAAGATGGAGACTGCCTGACCATGGCCTTTGAGGATCTCGAGCATGTCGGGCAGGTAGTACTCGGATTGCGCGTTGTCGTTGCCGATCTCGTCAATGTGGGCGGCGAGCTGCGCGCCGTCAAAGGCGTAGCAGCCGGCGTTGCACTCCAGCAGCGTGGCGGCCTGCTCGGGCGTGCAGTCTTTCTGCTCGATGATGCGCTCGATCTGGCCGTCGGCGCCCAGCTTGATGCGGCCGTAGCCGAAGGGGTCGGGCGGGGTCATGGTCATGACGGTGCAGGCGAGCTCGCCGGTGGCGACGGTTTGCGCGAACTTGGCAACGGTGTCGGCGGTGATGAGGGGCAAGTCGCCGTTGAGCACGACGACGGGGCCTTGCGTGATGCCGCAGGCCTCGAGCGCGACTTTCACGGCGTGGCCGGTGCCCAGGCGCTCGGTCTGCTCAACGCACTCGACCTTGGTGGCGCTGTTGGCGTAGGTGCCGTCGATAAGGGCGCGCATCTCGTCGGCGTGGCTGCCGATGACGACCACGACGCGGCTGCAGCCGGCCTTGATGGTGGCGTCGACGATCCACTGGACCATGGGCTTGCCCAGGATCTTGTGCGAAACCTTGCAGTGGTTCGACTTCATGCGGGTGCCCTCGCCGGCAGCGAGGATAATTGCGGTTGCGTCCATGTGATCTCCTGTTACGTTATAGAGACGTGTGTTTGGAAACGATACACGGCGCAATATGATACCGCAGGCATATG
>DBFOME010000024.1:0-11188 GCA_048430645.1 Collinsella sp.
CACGCCCGCAAAACTGGTTGAATAATGTGACGGCAGGGAGGGCTTCCGGGGCTGAGGGCGGGGGTTAAGTTTGCTGCTCTACAGTCCTGCGCAAGACGGAAAGCACATTAAGTGCTTTCCTTTGCGTGCGGAACTCGCGACAAACTTAACCCCCGCCCTCAGCCCCGGAAGCCCTCCCTGCCGTCACATTATTCAACCAGTTTTGCGGGCGTGCGCCGCTGCGCGGCTAGCCCGCGTGCTCCTCGGCGGGGTTGGTCTGATTGTTTTTGTTGAAGCTCTGCCTTTGGCTCAAATGGAAACGGGGGACGCATTTGCATCCCCCGTTTTTGTTGTGGTTACTCTAGATCAATAAATTTGGTGCTTATGATCTTGCCGTCTTTTACTAGCATTCTGGCCATGGTGGGGCCTCGGGTGCCTCTGGGGTAGCTGGCGCTGCCCGGGTTGAGGACTAAGCAACGGCCCACTTGGGCTTCTTTGGTTACGTGGGTGTGGCCGTTGATGGCTACGTCTACGGATCCCACCGGAAGGTCTTCGCGGTAGTGGGCTACGGCGAATTTGAGGCCTTCGTAGGTAAAGAGCGCAAGACGGTCTACATCGGGACCGTAGTCGCGGTAGTAATCGTTGTTGCCCAGTACGGCCCGCACGGGGGCGATGGTGCATAGGTGCTCGTAGTCCATCTCTGACGTGAGGTCGCCGGCGTGGATAATCAGATCCGCGCCCTCAAGCTCGTCCAGGAGCGCAGGCGATAAATAGCCGTGGGTGTCCGAGATGATGTCGATGCGCTTGGCGCTTGCACTGTTCATGGGATCCCTTCCGCAAAAAAACGATTCGGCAGATACATACAAAAAGGCCCCACGGCTCCGCAGACGATGGGTCTACAGGGCTGCGGGGCCAGTGTGCTAGAGACTCAGAGCCTTCTTGAGCGGCACGACGCGGCGGCGCGAAACCGGCACGCGTTCGTCGACGCCCGTAATGCCCAGCTGGATGGCACCCGAGGGCACCGTCTCGACGTCCGTGACGCACGCCAAGTTGACGATATAGCGACGGTGAACACGGAAGAAGCCAAAGTCGCAGAGCTTGGCCTCAAACTGCGCCAGCGAGGTCGTCGACAAAAAGCGATCATCGACGGTATAGATGCAGGAGTAATCGTCCTTAGCCATGATAAAGCGAATGTCGTCCACGGGAATGAGCACCTTGCGGCCGCCCTTTTCCACCGGGATACGCTCGATGGTCACCTTGCTGTCCGTAACCGGCTTGGCGCGTTGCATGACCTTCTCGATCGCGCGATCCAAGCGAGCTTCTTCGACCGGCTTCATCAGATAATCGACGGCATCCACGTCGAATGCCTCGACCGCATGGTCACTATACGCAGTCACAAACACGATCGCCGGCGGATTTTTGAGCTTATGCAGCGCCTCGGCAAGTTGCAGGCCCGAGGCACCGGGCATCGAGATATCGAGAAACACGACATCCACGCGACTTTCCATAAGCATCTCGATGGCGGAGCGGACGCTCGACGCCTCCGTGATCGTGCCGATCTTGCCCGTTTGCTCGAGCAGGAAGCGAAGCTCCGAGCGAGCCGGCGCCTCATCATCCACAATCATCGCACGCAGCATAGGGATAAAACCTTTCGTCAACTAACTACGCCGGGCATCCGTCGCATGACGTTGAGCCCGTAGCCTTTTATTTTACTCTTGAATGTCAAAGATGCTCTCTGACAAATCAAGATGAAGGAGCACTTTGGTGCCCTTGCCCGGCGCCGATTCGACACGCGTATAGGAGTGCGGCCCATAAAAGCGATGGATGCGCTCCGAAATATTGTGCATGGCCACACCGGCGCCGCCACCCTGGGGAGAGCTGGCGTCGGGACGGGCAGAGCGCTCGTCAAACAGTCTGGCGGCGGTACCCTCATCCATGCCCACGCCATTATCGGCCACGGCAATCAAGATTGCATCCTCGCCGTCTTGGTGAACGGTCACGTCGATCCTCAGGGCGTCGTCATCGCCCATACCATGACGTACGGCGTTCTCGACAATCGGCTGGATCACGAACGCCGGCACCAGCGTATCTTCCACGTCCTCGGACACATCGAACGTCGCAAGCACGCGGTCCTCGCCAAAGCGGGCCTTCTCAAAGGTAAGGTAGCGCTTGGTCTGTGCAACCTCGCGCGAGACCGGAATAAGCGATCCCGAGTTGTCGAGCGTGGCACGATAGAACGATGAGAACTCACGAAGCAGTTCGCGGGCCCGCAGCGGGTCGGTGCGCGTAAACGATGCAATGGTGTTCAGCGTGTTGAACAGGAAGTGCGGGTTAATCTGCGCTTGCAGCGCACGCACCTCGGCGCGCGCCGTGAGTTCCTTTTGCACCTCGAGCTCGTGGATGGCGAGCTGCGTGGACAAGATCTCGGCAAAGCCCGAGGCAAGCGCGTACTGGGTACGGTCGACGGCGCGCGGGGTCTTGTAGTAGAACTTGAGCGTGCCGACGGTACGATCGCCCACCTTGATGGGGGCGATAATGCCGGCGGGGACTTGGTTGTGCGAGCCATCCGAGCCCACGACATCCACCATACGGTTGAACGACTGCACGATGCCATGTTCGATAACGTAGCGTGTGGCAAGCGTGTGGATGGGAGAATCTGGCAGTAGTTTTTCCTCAAACTCGCCTGCGCAGGCCAACACGTTGCCCTCGTCGGTGATGGCCACCGTCATGGCGCGCGTCTCGGGCAA
The DNA here is from genome assembly GCA_048430645.1 of Collinsella sp. Lineage (GTDB taxonomy): Bacteria > Actinomycetota > Coriobacteriia > Coriobacteriales > Coriobacteriaceae > Collinsella. The sequence goes on from DBFOME010000024.1 coordinate 2,727, forward strand.
AATGCGCCGGCACACCAAACGCGCCGACTCCTGCGTCAGACCGCCCTTAATGTCCTCAAGCATGGCCGAGGCCACCGAGAGCGTCTCCTCGGTGTACTGGGAGCGCACCGAATCGGGATTGAGCGTCAAAAAGATAAAGATGCACAGAAAGATGCACAGCAGCGCGCAGGCAATCACCGTGGCGATCGGCTCGATACCGGTCACCAAGGCAAAAATAAAGTACACCAGCACGCAAATGGCGCAGGCAACGGCAATGATGCGAAAGATTGATATTGAACTATCGCGCTGGGCGCGGCGGTCGATCATTCGGCCCCCTCCAGGATACTGATCAGTTGTGCGTCACGCCAAAGCCCGTCCATGATCTTGGGCCAAAAGCTCTGGAAACGCAGGTAGCTTGCAGCGTTTTGGCGCGCATAGGCCTTTGCCTCGTCGATACCATGGCGCCAGATGCGCAGGTAGCCCTCATGCTCGCGGGTAAACACGCTGCGGACCATAGCGGTCTTGCGCACGCGGTCGTCGAGCTCGCGCGAAATCCACGGGCCCGGGTAGGGCATGAGCGATGCCGCCGTAACGGGAATGAGCTCCTTTTGATGCGCGGCGAATGTCAACTTTGCCCTTTCGTAGTACCAACGGTATACATCCTGCATAAAGCGCGGTGAGCGCTTTTCGGACTCCGGAGGCAGATGACGCACGGTCCACTCGTTATCGAACCACACGTCGTAGCCAAACATGCGCATGTTAAAGAGGTAATCCAAGTCCTCGCCGCGGGTGATAAACGGGTCAAAGGCTACACGCGTAAAGGCGCGGGCGTGCAGGGCCATCAGGCCGCCGCACACGTAGTTGGAGCGCGAGATGCGGGTGCCCGAGAGCGCCTTTTTCATCCAACGGTTGAACTCGATGCGCTTGGTCCACCAACGATGGCAGATGCCCGCCTTGTCCGTGGGAGCCAGCGGCGAGCCGTCGCGATCGTAGAAATAGCCGCTCTTGACCAAGATCGGCAAGCCCTGACGTGTCTGCTGCCCCAACGCATAGGTCGCGCGCTTCATAAAGTCGGCGTCGATGACAGTCTCATCGTCATCCAAAAAGATAACCGCGTCATGCCCCAGCACAGCGGCACAGGCTAGCCCCATGTTGCGGATGGCACCGTAGCCTCGCAGGCTCACGCACTCGCCCGAACCCTTGGGCGCGATCTGAGCAACCCGGTCTGCAATGCGCGAGGCCTGGGTGTTGGTGACAACGGTGACCTTGAGCGTGGGATGCGCGTCGACAATCTCGTGCACGCGCAGCGACACATCGGCTGTGGCAGAAACGGGACAGACCACCAAAAGGATGATGCGCGGGATGTCACGTACCTGCTCAAGCGAGGCCAGGCAGCGGTCGAGTTCGGGATTGTCGGCGTTGAGTCGCGTCGAATGGTCATAGGTGCCAGGGGCGTTTGCGCAAGCGTCATCGCCCGCCCAATACGTTGGAATCACGACTGTGGCGTTCATGCCTTACCCTCCCTGCAACACAAAAACGGGACGCCGCCAAACACAGGCGACGCCCCGCGACCTAGCTGATTCCATCATACCCACTTGGGCAAATCATTGCTCGCAAGTCGCAATGTTTATTGCGGATAACCCCAAAAGAGTACCGTGGACAGGCACAATAGCCGCTCGCTCCTATGCGGCATGCTCTGCCGCCCGAGTCATGCGGGACAGGCGGACCAGCAGCATAAAGCCAACGATCAGCAGCACGCCAATGGAAAGGACGCCCAGCGACGGGTTGCCGGTCAGCGAGGTGACGACCGACACTAGGAAAGTGCCCATGACGCTTGCATAGCGACCGAAGATGTCAAAGAAGCCGTAGTACTCGTTGGACTTTTCCTTGGGGATAATGCGACCAAAGTAGCTACGGCTAAGCGCCTGCACGCCGCCCTGGAACAGGCCGACCATAATGGCAAGCACCCAGAATTCAAAGGCGGTCTTTAGGAAGAACGCGGCGAACAGCACAATGCCCATGTAGGCGGCGACTGCCACCAGGATCATGTTGAGCGTGCCCACGCGTCCGGCGAGCTTGCCGTAGATGATGGCGGACGGAAAGGCCACGAACTGCGTGACGAGCAGCGCCAGGACCAACTGGGTCGAATCGATGCCCAAAGCCGAGCCGTAGCTGGTAGCCATGGAAATGACCGTGTGCACACCGTCGATATAGAAGAAGAACGCAATCATGTAGACCAGCACGGTCTTGTTGTGGGCGATCTCGCGCATGGTGTGTCCGACCTCGGAGAACACACCGCCCACGATGTGGCCGATGGTGTCCTCGGGACCGCGCTCGCGACCGTACTTTTGCTTATAGGTGCGAATGAGCGGCAGGGTAAAGATGAGCCACCAGGCACCAGTGATGATAAACGACAGACGCGTTGCCAGCATGGTAGGGACGCCAAGAGCGGGGCCACCCATGATGAGCGCCAGGCAGATGACGAACGGCACGGTGGAACCGATGTAGCCCCAGGCATAGCCCGAGCTGGACACGGCGTCCATGCGCTCGTCGGTGGTAATGTCGGGCAGCATGGCGTCGTAGAACGTCATAGAAGAGTTAAGGCCGATGGTGCACAGCACGTACACGGTCAAAAATGCCATGGCGGACATTGGGATAGCCTGCGCCAAGCAAAGCACCAGGCCCGTGAGGAAGAAGCCCAAGAAGAACTTGATCTTGTTGCCGGCGTAGTCGGCAAGCGCGCCCAGAATGGGCATGAGCATGGCGATGACCAGCGAGGCAATCGTCTGCGCATTGCCCCAGGCGACCACCAGGTCGGCCGAAGAAGCGCCGGTATTGATGGCGTTAAAGTAAATGGGCACCACCGAGGTATTGAGCAGCACGAGGGCCGAATTGCCCACATCATACATAACCCAGTTACGCTCGAGCTTGGTGTATTTCATGGACAGGGACCCTTCGTATTCGCCCGATATGCAGTTAGTTCATCGTACCCCAATTGTCCAGAACCGCCGGTAAGGATTCGGCAAAGGGGCACGCACGGGCCCTATTCCTCGCGGTCGAACTCCTCATCGGCATTGAGCACGCGACCGCTGTAGTTGACGTGACTGGTCACGGCATCCATGTCACCGGTCTCGATAAAACGTGCGACCGTGCACTCGTAATCGACCAGCGCGCGATCAAAGACCTCGGGGAAACTCTCGTTCGAGACCTCGTCGGTAAAGGGATTCTTCCATGTCAGATGGCCCAGGTTACCGGTGCGCTCGGGCAGCTCCGTCGTCACGCGATGGGCAAGGCCATCGAGCAGCGAGTAGTCGTGCACCAAGCCCTCAACCAGCGAGATCGCGCGCGTCTTTGCGGAGCCGGCCGGCTCAATCGCGCGGTAAAGTCGCTGCATATTGGCAACGGCAGCACCGTACTCCCCCGCCGGAATGTCAATGCCGTACACGCGTCCGGCAACATAGCTCATCAGCACGCCGGCCACGCGATTGATGCGATCGGTGGTGACGATCTCGCCCGCCGGCGGGTAATCGTCGACCGTAGCGCCGGCGCGTTTAAGCTGCAGCATCAGTACATCCAGGTCGCTCTCGATCACGGCATGAACCTGACTGCTCGAATCCTCAAGCTCTGAATCGGACTCCACGATGCCAAACTGCTGCTCATAGACAAAAGGATGGGCGTTGCGGTCGAGCACGTAATGAGACAGCAGGCCCAGCGCAAAGGCGCGACCCAAGCTGGCGTCGCGCGGCAGCAGATGCGACACGCCGTCGCGCAGGCACGCGAACTGGCGAGACATGCGCGACCGATGCATGACCTGCGCCAGCAGCGTGCAGTCGGAAACACGCGGTGTCAGAATGTGAAAGAAAAACGGGTCGGGGCCTTGGTTGCCCAAGATAAAGGCAATGCGCTCTTCATCGGACGTGATGACGCCCTGCGGAAGACGGTCGATGCTTTCCTCGCCAAACAGATGATGGGTGATAAGCGCGGGCATAATGATCCTTTCGATTTCATTCGATGCCACCCATTATGCCCACCGCGCGCCCATGCCAAACCTGCGATGGTAAACGACGGCACGCAGACCGTCTACGCAAGCCCCAAGTGTGCTTTAACCTCGGCAGCGCGACGGCGGGACACGGGCACCGTCGAGGTTACGCGATCGAGCCTGAGTTCCATAAGACCCGTGGAACCGATCTCGACATTGTGCACGTCCTCCAAATTGACCAGATAGCTGCGGTGGACACGGATAAAGCCCTCGGGGGCCAGGCGCCGCTCGAGCGAGGAAATCGACTCATTGATCAGGTATGTTCCCTCGGCGCAGACGGCGTTGCAAAAATCGGCACGCGCCTCAAAGTAGCAGACGTCTGCGGCGGGAATGAACACCTTTTTGCCCCCGCGGTCCACCGTCAGACGCAAAGGCTGGCGCGGAGCGTGGATAACACGACGGACACCCAAGGCTGCCTCGATCTTGTCGAGTGCCTTTGACAGGCGTGCGTCCTCGACCGGCTTGACGACATAATCGACGGCATCGAGGTTATAGGCATCGGCCGCATACTCGGCAAACGCCGTCACAAACACAACCACCGGCGGCGTCTTTAGGTTCTGCAGCGTCTCGGCAAGCTCAATTCCCGAGCGACCGGGCATGGTAATGTCTAAAAATAGCACGTCGGGCTTGTTCGACAGAATCGACTCCACGGCTTCGGTGACATTGCCCGCCTCGGCAATCTGGCCCACACGCGTATCCTTTTCCAACAGATAGCGTAGCTCGGCCCTAATGGGAGGTTCGTCATCAACCACCAAGATGTTCCAGCCTTCGGACATATGTGCTTCCCCTCTTTTTCTCTCAATCCAACCGCGTGCTACGCCGTCAACGGCGCCGGCTCATGCGGCTCGCCGTTCAGCTCGACGATGACCTGCGTGCCAACGCCCTCCTGGGACTTCACGCGCATGCCAGAATCTTCTCCGTAAAAGAAATGGATGCGCTGAAGCACGTTGAAGAGCGCCAAGCCGCAGCCTCGTTTGATGGAGCCGTCGGCGGTAATGCTCTCGGGCTCCTCCAGGCGATGCTGCTCAAACAGATGCGCGCAGACCTCTTCGCTCATACCGATGCCATCGTCCTCGACGATGATCTCCAAACCGTCATCGGTCTCGAAAGCCCTAACACGAATAGAAAGCGGCTCGGTCTCGCGCTGCGCGTGTTTGATGCAGTTTTCGAGCAACGGCTGCAAGATAAACGGCGGCACCATGCAATCGCGCACCTCAAAGTCGATATCGACCGAGACGCGCAAACGGCCGTCGCCATACCGGGCCTGCATAAGATTGATATAACGAGTACCCTGTTCCACCTCGTGCTCGAGCGTGGTGAGCGTATCGGAATCAGAAAGCGTCTGACGATAGTAATTGGAGAAGTCGATCAGCAGCGATCGCGCCTTGTCGGGCTCGGTTCGAACGAGCGACACGATGGTGCTGATGGTGTTAAACAGAAAATGAGGATCGACCTGCGATTGCAAGGCGCGCAGCTCCACGCGGGCCGTAAGCTCGTCCTGGCGCTCGAGCTCAAAGCTCGCAAGCTGCGTGGAAATGAGGTCGGCAAAGCCCGAGGCAAGCGCCGTCTGGCGCATATCGATGCTGCTCAGACGGGGATAATACAGCTCGAGCGTGCCCACGCAATGCCCGCGCACGGTAAGCGGTGCGACAATACCGGCGCGCAGGCGCGGAAAGTAGCCACCTGTCTCGGTCGAGGCATCGCGCGAGAACACGCTTTGCTCACCGCTGTTGATCACGTTGAGCGTAGTCCGCAGCACCACCGGGGTGCCCGCGGGGCATTTTGCCGAGTCCTCGCCCCAGCTTGCCAACACCTGCTTGCCGTCGGTAAAGCAGATGGCAGAGGCGATAGTTTCGGACAGGATGATCTTAGAGGCGCCTAGGGCAGCTTCGGGCGTAAGGCCGCGCGACGTGTAGGCGAATATTTTTGAAGCGATGGCGAGCGTGCGGTCGGTTGCGCTCGATGTGAGGTCGTCGGGAACGACAAAGACGTACGAGAAGAAGAAGCACAGCATGACCAAGCCGGCAATGACGACAACGGCCGGAACGGGATTGGGATTATCGGTTAGATCCCAGATGAGCAGCAGGATAAGCAGCGGAACGACAATACCGAGCAAGATGGCTTGAACCACATGCTGAGCGGTACGAAAGACCTTGGTAGAGTTGTAGCTCTTGCCCAGAATCAGCCTATTGAGATCCACCGTCATCTCCTTCTTACCGACGCACCCCATAGCAATAAAGAGGGCCGCAAGCGACCCTCTCCATTGCATTATGCAATCAAATACTGTGTTTTACATCAAGCCATCGATGAACGGTAGCTTAGGCGCTGTACTTGTTTGCCTCGCCGAAGGTGCCGCCCTCGACAATCCAGCCGTCCTTCATGATGACGTCCATGTTGTCGGTGTTGAGCACGTGGATGTCGGCGGCGACGTCACCGTTGACGACCAGCAGGTCGGCGCACTTGCCGGCCTCGATGGACCCGGTCTCGTCCTCGATGTGGCACATCTTGGCACCGTTGAGGGTGGCACAGGTGATGGTCTCGACCGGGGTGAAGCCGATCTTGTCGACGAACTCGTACATCTCCTCGATGGAGCAGGTGCCGTACGGGGTGACGAAGGAGAAGGAATCGGAGCCGATCGTCATGACGACGCCGCGCTTCTTGGCCTCGCGCAGGCAGTCGTAGTTGCGCTGCAGCTCCTTCTCGACCAGGGTGCCCTCGTACTTGTCGTGCAGCTCGGGGACGTAGACGGGCGGATAGGTGGCGTACCAGGTGGGCAGGAAGGCGATCGTCGGGGTGAAGAAGGTGCCCTGCTCGGCCATGAGGTCCATGGTGCGCTCATCGATATCGAAGCCGTGGATCAGCTGCTCGCAGCCAAAGCGGACGGAATCGTAGGCAGCGGCGTGGTTGTTGTAGCAGTGGCTCCACACGGGGATGCCGACCATCTTGGCCTCTTCGACCACAGCCTGAATCTCCTCGGAGCAGTAGTGCTGGTCGCGGCCGGAGTCCCAGCGCCAGATGCCGCCACCGGTAGCCCAGATCTTGATGGCATCGGGGTTCTCGCGCAGGCGACGACGGACGGCCTTGCGCAGATCCCAAGGACCGTCGACCTGATCGCCCCAGGGGTGCGATTCCTTGTTGAGCTCCTGGCTGCAGTGGTGGGAGTCGCCGTGGCCGGCAACGCGGCAGAAGCCAAGGCCGGTGGCCAGAACGCGCGGGCCCTTGAAGACGCCCTTGTCGATGCAGTCACGGATCTGGATACCAAAGCGGCCGATCTCGCAGACGGTGGTGAGGCCGTGGGTGAGGCAGTCGTAGGCCTGCTTGACGGCGACGGCCTGCTTCTCGAGAAGCGGCTGCATGACCCAGTCGGTGTCATCGTCGGTCAAGTTGCCCGAGAAGTGCAGGTGGGTGTCGATCAGGCCGGGAAGGACGGTCTTGCCGGCGGCGTCGATGACCTCAACGCCCTCGGGAAGGTCCTGCATGGCGCCGGCGTACTCGATCTTGCCGTTGTCGTCGACGAGAACGAGGGAGTTCTCGACCGGCTCGGCACCGGTACCGTCGATGAGCTTGCCGCCAACGATTGCATACTTAGTGGACATGGTTCCTCCTTATGGATCCATATAGTGGGCGAGGCCGTGTTGGGTTAAGGCCTCACAAAGCTACCCAAGTGGCGCCGGGTTCGGCGCGCGGAAGAGAGGGTCCCGCGCACCTGATCCGCCCCGGCTCGGCGTTACTTTTTGCGGGAATTGGTGAAAGCCATGAGGGCCAGGCCAATAGCCAACCAGCCGATCACGATGCTCCACTCCACCATGTTGAGGGAGGCGGGAGAGAACGGAATCACAAGCAGGCCGATGATGATGGCGCAGGCAGCGATAGCGAGGGAGATGCCAAACTTGCCACCGGGCACCTCGTAGGGACGAGGCAGGTCGGGCTCGGTGAAGCGCATGCGCAGGCAGGCGAGGGCGACCATGCCGCAGGAGAAGATGAAGGCGAGAGCCGACACGTTGGTCAGAGGGATAAGCATGTTCTTGCCCAGGAACGGACCGACGACGGTGATGACGCCCAGAACGACGCAGGCGAGCTTGGGAGCGCCGGACTTGGGGTCGACCTCGGCGAACTTCTCGGGCAGCTGGCCCTTGCGGCCCATGGCGAGCATGATGCGGCTCGTTGCGCCGTAGAAGGAGTTCATCGGGCCCATGGGTCCAAGCGTGGCGATGACGAGCATGGCCAGGTACAGGAGCATGTTGATGCCCTTGAGACAGGCGAGCGCGGGAACCGGGCTCTTAACGAACTCATGCCAGTCGAGGATGGTGCCGAACGAGTAGATGCAGACCATGTAGAAGCCGCCGGCGGCCAGCAGGGCCAGGGAGATGATCTTGCCGAACTTGTTCCAGTTGAGGCCCTCGGCTGCTTCCTCAGCCTGCTGAGGAATGGTGTCGAAGCCGGC
>DBFOME010000025.1:0-38994 GCA_048430645.1 Collinsella sp.
CCCTTTCCAACCACGACCGCCAAAAACGCCGGCGCGGCATTCTGGGCGGCAGGATTGGAGAGCACTTTCCTCTCCAGCGCCTTGAGATTTCTCGCTCCATCGTCTGCTTTCGCATCACTCAGCTTGACCTCGATGGCTCCCCAGCGCCCGTCGTGCTCAACGATCAGATCGACCTCAAGGCCCTTCTCATCTCGGAAATAATGGACACTGTTGTCGACACCGCCGTAGGTGGAAAGGAACACGCGCATGTCGCGCAGGACGAGATTCTCAAAGAGCATCCCCAGCGTTTGCATATCGCCAAGCAGCCGCTCAGGGGTAGCCCCCAGCAACGCCGCCGCAAGTGACGGGTCACAGAAGTAGCGCTTGGGGCGCACGCGAACGCGGGCCTTCGAGCGCATGGGCGGCTCCCATCCGCACAGGTCCTCGGTCAGCTTGAGCCTGTTGAAGAGGTCCAAGTACGCAGCGATGGTCCTCTCGTCGGGGCCCGCCTCACCGTACGAGGCGTCCTTTACGAGCGTCTTGTACGTGACAGCCTGGCTCTCGTTCATGGCAAGAGCTCGCAAAAGGCCGTGTGCAAGCTCGGGCGACATGCCCTCGTCCAGCACGTTGACGTCGAGCACCGAGTGCACGTACTGGCTTGCCGTCTCTCGCGCAAGATCTTCCGAAAGCCCAAGATTTGCAGGCCAACCGCCCCTGCAGCACCAGCGGGCGACGTCATCCACCGTGCTCTCGCGACGCTGAGGGGCAAAATCCTCGCCCTTAAAGAGGCTTGCCAGTGACACGAGCGGCTCGCCGTCGCCCGACTCACACAGGGCCATGGGGCGCATTGACAGACGGGCGATCCTACCCGTGCCGGAATGACGAACATGGCTGCGCTCCTCGCTTTTGAGCGCGGTCGAGCCCGTGAGCAAAAGTGTCCCCCGTTCGTTGCCGCTCGCGTCCACGAAACGCCGGGCGGCATCCCAAACCTCGGGCACCTCCTGCCATTCATCGACCAGGTGTGGCGCATCGCCGATGAGCGCCAGGCTTGGGTCGACCTCTGCCGCCGCACGCTGCGCAGGCTCATCGAGCCTGGAGACGCTCGCCGAGCGAGAGAGCGCCGTCCAGGTCTTGCCGCACCATTTGGGGCCGTTGATCTCCACACAGCCAAACGCCCGCATAAGGGTGTCGAGGCGCTCCTCTATGAGCCGGGGCCTATATCCCTTTTGGGTCAATCTCTTTGGTGCATCCACAGACGGCCGTCCCTCTCTATCACGCGATATGCGAAATTACGCCATTCTCAATGCTGATTTTACGCTACTTTCAATGTAGTTTTTACGCCATGACAGATGTAGTTTTTACGCCATTTTCATTGAAGGTTTTACGCTTGGCATCCTTAGCGCGACGCTCGCTCAACCCCTGACCACCGGATTGCCCGAATTCCGGGATGCTGTCTCCGCTCCAAACAAAAGGCCCCAGCTCGCGATGGAGCCGGGGCCAAAGGCGCAGCGTATGTAGTTGATGCTGAGCGCGAACGGCCCGTCAGCAATGGTCGTCCGCGCCCTACCCTACCCGCGGTGACGGGCGCGGCTGTAGGGCGTATCCACCATGGGCAGATCCGGACGCAGCTTGCCGTCGAATGCGCGATAGGCGTTCTGCACGGCGGGCGCCGTGGGGATCGTTGCGATCTCGCCGATGCCCTTGCCGCCGTATGCCACGGGCAACAGCTCGTCCTTCTCCACGTAGATGGCGTGGATATTCGGGATCTCGGGCGCACGGAACAGCCCGAGCGTGCCGTACCTGGCCTGGGGTACGCAGTCCTTGAGCGGCCAGTCCTCGGTAAGCGCATAGCCCATACCCATGAGCACGCCGCCTTCAATCTGGCCCTGGATGGAGATGGGGTTGACCACCTTGCCGGAATCGTGCGCAGCATAGACCTCGCTCACGCGGCCGTCATCGTCCAGAATGACCACATGCGTGGCAAAACCGTAGCAGATGTGGCTCTTGGGGTTGGGAACGTCGGCGCCCAGCTTGTCGGTCGGCTCCAGATACACGTAGCCAAACTCGCACCCCTCGAGCGCCTTGATGGCGGCCGCAGGATCCTGAGGATGCATGCCCTGGCCGGCGACGAGTTCCTGCGTGTGCAGCTGATAGGCGCGACCGTCGTCGTACTCGATCTTGACGCCGTCGCCATGCGCGCTCACGGGAGTATCGGGTGCAGGCTTGCCGGCCTCGATGTCAAGCATGGCATCGCGCAGCAGGAAGGCGGCACCGCGCACGGCCTCGCCGGTCACGACCGTCTGACGCGAGCCAGACGTGGTGCCGGAGTCGGGAGCGTTCTCGGTGGAGCACTCGCCATTGGCGATGCAGCGAAGCGGCAGACCGCAGGCCTCGGCAACGTCTTGCAAAAAGACGGTGTTACAGCCCTGGCCGATGTCGGACGTGGCGGCGTAGACCACGGCGCGGCCATCCTCGATGCGGATCTTGCAGCGGCCGGCATCGGGCAGGCCCACGCCCACGCCGGCGTTCTTCATGGCGCAGGCGATACCGGCGTGTCCGGGATGCGCGTAGTAGGCATCCTTGACCTCGAGCAGCGTCTCCTTCAGCGCCGTGGAACAGTCGGCAATCTGGCCGTTGGGCAAAACTTCGCCCGGCTCGATGGCGTTACGGTAGCGGATCTCCCACGGATCCAGGCCGACCTTCTCGGCCAGCAGGTCGATCAGGCTCTCGAGCGCAAACTCGGACTGGCAAACGCCAAAGCCTCGGTACGCACCGGCGGGCGGGTTGTTGGTGTAGTAGCCAAAGCCGCGAATGTCGGTATTCTGGTACTTGTAGGGGCCGACGGCATGCGTACAGGCGCGCTCGAGCACCGGGCCGCACAGCGACGCGTAGGCGCCGGTATCAAAGTTGATCTCGCAATCCAGGCCGGTAAAGTTGCCCTCGGCGTCGCAGCCCAGCGTAAAGGTGCCGTCCATGGCGTGGCGCTTGGGATGGAACGCGAGCGACTCGGCACGCGTGAGCTTGCACTTCACGGGACGCTGGAACTTATATGCGGCGAGCGCGGCCAGATGCTGGATGGACACGTCCTCCTTGCCGCCAAAGCCGCCGCCCACGAGCATGGTCTCGACGACCACGCGCTCGGGCTCGCTATCCCAGCCAAACATGTGGGCGCACTCTTTACGCGTGTCGTAGGCGCCCTGGTCGGTCGACTGCACCTTGACGCCGTTCTTGTACGGGAAGGCGACGGCGCACTCGGGCTCCAAGAAAGCATGCTCGGTAAAGGGCGTAGTAAAGCGCTGCGTCACGGTGAACGCGCTCTCCGCCAGCGCCTTGGCGGCGTCGCCACGCGTCACATGGCGGCTCTGGCACACGTTGTCCTTGAGCTCCACCGTGTTGCCAAAGGCGAAGAAACTGTCATGCAGGCGCGGGGCGTCGGCAGACCTGGCCTCGGCGATGTTGCGCACGGGCTCCAGCGGCTCGTAATCGATCTTTACGAGCTTCTTGGCCTTCTCGAGCGTCGCCTCGTCCTCGGCAACCACCAGCGCGATGGCGTCGCCCACGCAGCGGGTGATATCGCCCTGGGCGATCATGACGTCCCAGTCCTGGATAAGGTGGCCGACCTGGTTGACCGGCACGTCCTCGGCTCGCAGGATGCCCACCACACCGGGCAGGGCCTCGGCCTTGGAGGTGTCGATGGAGAGCACGCGGGCGCGCGGATACTTGGAGCGAACGGCGCTGGCATAGGTCAGGCCCGGCTGATCGAGCTCGTCGATGTCGTCGGGATACTTGCCCTCGCCGAGCACCTTCTTGCGCACGTCGATACGGAAGGCGCGCTTGCCCACGCCGTAGTCATCGCCGCGCTCCAGATCCTCGTCGATCTGCTTTTCGCCACGGAGCACCGCAGCTGCCAGCGAGATGCCCTCGATAATCTTCTTGTAGCCGGTGCAACGGCAGACATTGCCGCGGATGGCGTACTTGATCTGCTCCTCGGTGGGCTCGGGGTCCTCGGCGATGAGCGCTGCACCCGCCATGACCATGCCGGGGATGCAAAAGCCGCACTGCACGGCGCCCACGGCGCCAAAGGCGTACACGAAGGCCTCGCGCACGTCCTCGGGCAGGCCCTCGACGGTCACGATGTTGCGACCGGCGGCAAGAGCAGTGGTCAGTACGCACGCCTTGACGGCCGCACCGTCCACGTGGATGGTGCAGGTACCGCACGCGCCCTCGGAGCAGCCGTCCTTGGCGGAGTGAATGTGCAGGTCGTCGCGCAGGTAGCGCAGCAGCGGTTTGTTTTGGGTCGTCGTGCGCTCGACGCCGTTAACGGTAAAAGTGAATTCCTGTGCCATGGTGATTCCCTTCTACACGCCGGCGGCGATGCCGGTGCGGTCGTGGATAGCGCCATGCGGGCAGACGACGGCGCACATGCCACACGACAGGCAGTCCGCGCCGTCGATATGGGCGCAGTTGTCCTCGATGCGGATAGCGCCGGCGGGGCACTTTTTGGCGCACATGCCGCAACCGATGCAGCTCGTGTCGCAGATCTTGCGGGCAATGGCGCCCTTATCGGTGTTGTTGCAGCGCACCAGGATGTTCTGGTAGCCGGGAACGAAGGCAATCACGCGCTGCGGGCACGCCATGCCGCACAGGCCACAGCCCGTGCACTTGGAGCGGTCCACACGGGCGACGCCGTCGACCAGCGCGATGGCACCGTGGGGGCAGGCCGTAACGCAAGCGCCACAGCCAATGCAGCCTTCGCTGCAGCGGGCGTCGCCGCCTGCGGAAGCACAGCCGCTTCCGCAGGCAACGTAGGCCACGTGATGTTGAATGGATTTGGCCATAAGAGACTCGCCTATTTCTTAAGAAGGTACGAATAGTTGTCGCGCACGGCCCTGATGGTCAGGCGGACGGCCTCGGGCAGACCGGTGTTGACGGCATCGACCGAGACGGTGCGGACCGTGCCGGCGACGCGGACCTTAAAGTGGTCCTCGTCCACGGCCAGGAAGCCCTCGTTCTCGGAGTTCTCCATGTCCTGATCGCTCCAGAACAGGGTGAGCTTGTCCTTGTAGGGACGGCCCTCCTGGTAGGGGCAGAACACGGCGCAGTTGCCGCACTCGTTGCACATACCGTCGACGTGGACGACCTGATGCTTGGCCAGGCCCGGCACCTTAACGGCCACGTTGGCGCGGTTGGGGCACACGTCGCAGCAGACCTCGCACACCGAGCCGCAGCCCAGGCAGCGGGTCTTGGTGCAGTTGCGCTTGTCGCGGCACAGCGACCCCTTGCGCTCGTAGCAGGTGCCCTCGCGGCCAGCCTGCTCGTTGCAATCGGCGTACTTGTTAAAGTCCACGCCGGCGATGGCACGGGCGACCTCGGCGGCGTCGGCAATAGCCTCAACCACGGTGGCAGGACCGCGACGGCAGTCGCCCGCAGCCCAGACGCCCTCGACACCGGTGGAAGTGGCGGCAAGGCGACCGCGACGGTCGTGCTCGACGCCCGCGGCATCGTACAGGCTGGCGTCGATGCCCTCGCCCACGGCGCAGATCACCGTGGTGGCGGGAAGTTCCACGGTCTCGCCCGTGGCGACGGGGCTGCGACGGCCGCTTGCATCCGGCTCGCCGAGCTCCATAACATCGCAGGTCAGCACGGCGCCGTTGAGTGCCTTGGGCGCCAGCAGCTCGCAGAACTCAACGCCGTCGGCAAGAGCAAGATCGAGCTCTTCCTCGTCGGCGGGCATCTGCTTCTTGGTGCGGCGATACACCAGGCGCACGTTCTTCACACCAGCCAGGCGCTTAGCCACGCGGGCCGCGTCCATGGCGGTGTTGCCGGCGCCAATGACTACGACGTCCTCGCCCAGCTCGAGCTTCTCGCCCCTCTTGGCGGCCTCGAGGAACTCCAGCACGTCGAGCTCGGCGCCCTCGCCCAGGCCGGCGGAACCGGGCATCCAGGCACCAGTGGCCACGACCACGTCGGTGAAGCCCTGGGCCTTGAGCTCGTCGATGGACTCCACGCGGGCGTTGAGCTGCACCTTGGCGCCAAAGGCCAGGCAGAGCTCTGCGTCGTGGGAGATATCGTCGCTCGCAATGCGGAACTCAGGAATCACGTGACGGACCACGCCGCCGAGCGAATCGCGAGCCTCAAAGATGGTGACGGGCACGCCGGCGCGCGTCAGGAAGAACGCCGTCGCCAGGCCGGCCGGGCCGCCGCCGATAACGGCAACGTTGCGCTCGCCGTCGTTTGCGATGGCCTGGGCGCGTAGCTTGGGCAGCACGGCGGTCATGGCCTCGCGGGCGGCCTTGAGCTTGCTGGCGCGGATCTGGGCGCCCTCGGGCTCGTAGAACGCACGCTCGCAGGCACGGCCGCAGGGATGCGGGCAGATGGTGCCGGTAATGAACGGCAGGGCGTTGCGCTCGATGATGATGTTGAGCGCGTCCTCGTAGCGGCCCTCGTCAACAGCCGCCAGATAGGCGGGAATATCCTGCTGGATGGGGCAGCTCGTGCGGCACGGCGTGGTAAAGCAGTCGGAAAGCGGGCTCTTGCCGGCGACCTTGCGGTCGGGCAGCGGGCGCAGCGGCTTCTTGTAGAGCGGGTTGGTGAGCGAGTCGGTCTGGATTGCGGTCACGGCCTCGAGCGAGACGCCCGCGAACGGCTTGCCATCCAGGTCGGTAAACTCGCCGGCCATCTGGCTAAAGCGCTCGTAGCCACCGGGCTTGAGCACGTCGGTCGCCAGGGTAACGGGCCAAATGCCGGCATCGTACAGGGCGCGGATGTTGTAGACCGTGGCACCGCCGGAGTAGCTGATGCGCAGTTTGCCATCGAACTGCTCGGTAATGCGGCGGGCGGCCTCGATGGTCAGCGAGAACAGCGAACGGCCGGACATGTACATCTCGGTGGAGGGCAGCTCGTTTCTCGTCACGTCGACGGGGAACGTGTTGGTCAGCTTGACGCCGAACTCCAGGCCGCGCTCGGCGCACAGGGCAATCAGGCGCTCGAACATGGGCACGGCATCGGCCCACTGCAGGTCCTCGCGGAAGTGCGTGTCATCGAAGACGATGTAGTCAAAGCCCAGCTCGTTGAGGCGCTGACGTGCAAACTCATAGCCCAGCAGCGTGGGGTTGCACTTGATGTAGGTGTTGAGGCCCTTCTCGGTGATGAGATAGGTCGCGATGCGCTCGATCTCGGCCGGCGGGCAGCCGTGCAGGGTAGACTCGGTGATGGAGTTGGAGACGCGCGCCGGGATGGACTCGACAAACGCGGCGTCAACATGCTCAAACTTGTCCAGGTTAGCGAGCGCCCACGTGCGGCACTCATTCCAAACCTCGGAGCCGCTGGCGTCCTTCATGCCCTCGATGTAGGCGTCGACCTTGGGGCTCTTGATGCCCTCGAGGTCATAGCCCACGGACATGTTGAAGACAAAGCCGTCCGGGCTGCCCAGGCCGTACTCGCGAGCGATGAGGTGGCAGGCAAACCATGCCTTCACGTACTCGGCAAAGGCCTGCGGAACCTCGAGCTCGGTCGACCACTCGCAGTTGTAGCACTCGTCCTGCGCCACGATGCAGGGCTTGTTCACACACTTGGAGAGCTCCTCGCCGTCCATAACCTGAACGGTCTTGAGCTCAAAGAAGCGGGAACCGGCCACGTAGGATGCCACGATGTTCTGGGCAAGCTGCGTGTTGGGGCCGGCGGCCGGGCCAAACGGAGTCTCGATGCGCTCGTCAAAAATGGGAAGCGCGCCCTCCTGGTTGGTCGTGACCATCTTGCGCACGCCAAAGACGGCGCCCTGAGTCTTGTGCTCCTCGATGATCCAGTTCATCAGCTGCGAAAACGGGATCGGCCTCATGATGTCGCTCATAGTGAGCTCCTCTCTGTAACGCCCGGCGAGACCGCGCGGCGGGCGCAAATACGGTGTAGCGCTAGCACAGCGCCGGCGACCCCGCGGAGGTCGCCTATACGCGCGTCGGATGCGGCGAAACATCCGACGCGCGCGAATCTACTTGTAATTAGTAGGCGCGATCGTTGAGCGTGCTCCAGAGCTTCTTGGACTCGGCCATGGTCCACGCGTTGATCTTGTCCTCATCAATGCCAACGAACTCGCGATCCTTGTACAGGACGCGGCCGTTGATGATGGTGGTGCGGCAGTTTTTGCCCATCATGCCAAAGAGCATGTGGCCGTCGATGTTCTCCTCGCTCAACGGCGTAAAAGGCTTGTAGTCCATAACGATGACGTCGGCGGCAGCGCCGGCCTCGAGCACACCAAGCTTGCGATCGAAGTACTTGCTCGCCATCTTGGCATTGTTCTCGAACAGCATGGTCATGGCCTCGCACCAGCCCACGTTGGGCATAGCGGCGTTGTGACGCTGAATGATCAGGAAGACCTTGAGGCTCTCGAGCATATCGTGAGTGTAGGCGTCGGTGCCCATGCACACGGGAATGCCGCGGCGGAAGAACTCGAGCACGGGGGCACAGCCCACGGCGTTGCCCATATTGGATTCGGGGTTGTTGACGAGCCAGGTGCCGGACTCCTTGACGATGTCCATCTCGGCAGGTGTCACGTGGATGCAGTGGCCGAGCATGGTGTCGGGACCGAGCAGGTTGTGCTGCAGCAGGCGCTCGACGGGGCTGATGCCGCCGCGGTTGAGGCGGGAGTCCCACACGTCATTCATGCCCTCGCACACATGGATGTGGAAACCGGTCAGGCCGTTGTTGGCCTCGGCCATCTTGTCCATGGTCTCGTCCGAAAGCGTAAAGGTGGCGTGACCGCCAAACATGGCGGCGATCATGTGGTTGTCGTTATCGCGACGCTCCTTGGCGGCCCACTGGGCAAACTCGGCGTTCTCGGCAATGGCCTGGTCGCATTTTTCCTGACCGCGGCGGTCGGAGACCTCGTAGCACAGGCACGAACGCATGCCCAGCTCCTGAGCGGCGTCCTTAATGGTAAAGAGGCTGCCCGGAATCTCGCAAAAGCTCGCATGGTGATCGAAGATCGTGGTGACGCCGTCGCGGATGGAATCCAGAATCGTGGCATAGGCGCTGGCCTTGGTGCCGTCGAGCGTCAGGTTGTCGTCGATCTTCCACCACTGCTGCTCAAGATTCTCCAGGAAGTTGGTGGGGTTGCAGCCCTTAATGGCAAGGCCGCGGGCCAGACCCGAGTAGATGTGGGTGTGGCAGTTGATAAGTCCGGGCATGATGAGGTTGCCCTGGGCGTCGACGTACTCGGCATCCGGGTACTTGGCCTTGAGCTCGCGCTCGGGGCCCACTTCGACGATCGTATCTCCGTCAATGGCGACCGCACCGTTGGGAATGAACGGAGTCTGAGCGTTGCGGGTAAAGACGGAACCGTTAGCGACCAGAAGCATAAATGCTCCCTTCAACATCAGGGGCGGGGTTTGACACCTCTGACATGGCGGAAGTGCGAAGCGCCGGCCTACACCGGAAACGGGCCCTCTCCCGTCAACGCTTCACCAAAGGGACGAGCCCTTTGAAGTGCGGCTTGGCGCCGCATGGCGCCGGCGGACGAGGCGATGCGTCCGCCGGCGAATAGCACCGAATTGGTTACTTCTTGCTCTCGGGCAGGACCAGATTCACAGCGGCATCCTTGGCGGCATCGATGTGCTGAGCCACGACCGGCGTCTGCGGAAGGATCAGGTTGAGCACGATGGCCATGATGGCGGTGGGGGTTACGGCGTTGGAGCCGATGACGGTGGACACCCAGGTGGGCATGCCCTCGCCGGCAAGGCAACCGCTGGCCATCCAGATACCCAAGCCAAAGACAACGGAGGTGCCGACGATGGTGGTGGTGCGCTGCGTGAGGCCCTCGCGGGTGAACATGCGCACACCGTTCATGGTGATGGTGCCAAAGACGCCGACGGTCGCGCCGCCGATAACAGGCTGCGGGATGGCGGAGAGCACGGCAGAGAGCTGCGGGAACAGACCGGCGATGGCAAAGACGGCCGCGATGATCACAAAGACCCACTTGTTGACGACCTTGTTGGAGCAGATGATGCCCACGTTCTGGCCAAGGGCGCTGGTGGGAAGACCGCCCAGCAGGCCGCCGACCATAGAAGTGAGGCCCTGGGACACGATAGCGCCAGAGAGCTCGCGCTCGGTGGGCATACGGTCGATGGAGCCCAGGCAGGCGGCGGAGACGTCACCGATAACCTGGATGGCAACCATGGGGAACACGACGGCGAGGGTAATGCAGACCTCGGGATCAAACTCGAGCGCGTAGGGCATGAGCTTGGGAAGAGCGAAGACCTGAGCGGTGGCGACGCTGGAGAAGTCGATCATGCCAAAGGGGATCGAAACGATCATGCCAACGATCATGCCAAAGAACACGGATCCCAGCTTGAGCGTGCCCTTTCCAAAGTTGGCGAGCGCGAAGACGACGGCGAAGGTGATAAGAGCGACGCACCATGCCTGCGGGGTGCCCCACAACGGCGTGCCCATGCCACCGGCCATGTATTTGACGGCCGTGGGATAGAGAGAGACGCCAATGGAGAAGATGACCGTGCCGGTCACGACGGGCGGGAACAGCCACTTAATCTTGCTGTAGGCCAGACCAAAGAGGACCGCGACGGCACCGCCAACGATCTCGCCGCCCAGCAGCGCGCCAAAACTAAAGCCCGAGGCGCCCATGGCCTGAAGGGCCGGCAGGAACGCGAACGAAACGCCCATGACGATGGGCAGGCCGCCGCCAATGCGACGGAAGGGAGCGAAGGCCTGAAGGGCCGTGTCGATCGCCGAAAGAATGAGTGCAACCTGAATGATGTCGGTGCTCTGCTGGCTATTAAAGCCGTAGACGCCGGCCATGATGACCGCCGGGGTAATGATGCCGGCAAACGATGCCAGTACATGCTGAAGGGCACACGGGATCATTTCCTTAACGGGCGGCATGCCTTCGCGAGTGAACAGGGCTTCAGTGCCGTTCGTAACCGTCTCCTGGGTCATTTGACCACCAATCCTCGAAGTAGTTGTTTTCGCATCTGACGCTCTATTGTGACGCAGTGCGGGGTTGAGGTTGTGCCTTCATTGCATATCGTATTAAAGATGATTCTCATTCTCAATAATAATTTTTTGTTATCAGACTATTCTTCAGCTGAGATAATGCATTTCCGCAGGTCAGGAAAGTGTCTGGTCAAAATGACATCTTACTTTTCTTTTGGTCAACCGTTTACCGCTAAATTCCTACCGTTCGTCTGTATTACGCAATGTACCTGCGGATATACGAGTCAATAGACACCGTGTTACCATGATAAAAAATTGTTATGAACACTTCGATAGAACCCAAAGGAGTTGCCCGTGAACGAGACCGTACGCCGCTTTTTGCCGATGGTCGATTTCCTGGAGCAGGTACTCGGTAAGAACAGCGAAATCGTGCTGCACGATTTCTCGGATCCCGACCACGCCATCGTCGATATTCGCAACGGCATCGTGAGCGGCCGTAAGGTCGGCGGTCCCGCCACCGATCTGGCACTCAAGATCATGCACGATGGTAAATATCGCGATCTGCCGTTCATTACGGGCTACGAAGGCCGCGGTGCCGGTGGCAAGACGCTGGAGTCGGCGACGTACTTCATTCGCGAGGACGGCGAGATCGTCGGCATGCTCTGCGTCAACACCGATCTTTCGGCCGTGCGCAACATCAGTGCCATGGCCCAGCAGCTTATGGCCTGCTTTGACGCCGCTCCCGCACGCACCGAGCCCTCCCCCATCGAGGTCGAAAGCCTTTCGGAGTCCACGCAGGAGCTCATCGACCGCAGTATTTCCGAGCTGCTGAGCGCTCGCGGGCTGGATGTGACGTCGCTTGGTCAAAGCGACCGCGTGGAAGTCATTCGCCACCTCAACGGCAACGGAGTGTTCATGCTCAAGGGCGCCGTAGCCTGCGCCGCCACCGCGCTGGGCATCTCGGAGCCCAGCGTCTACCGCTACCTGCAAAAAGTCCGCAAGGAAGGCTAACCCGCTGACTCCTTGGGGACGGAGGAAAACGGATCATTTTTGTCGCATCGCTTGACAAAAGACCCTGCAGTTCACACGCACTGCAGGGTCTTTTTGCATGTCATGTTTAGTTGTTGCCAACCCCTTAGAGAGCGGCGACGACCTCAATCTCGACCAGACCGCCGGCCGGAAGGGCGGCAACCTGGAAAGCGCTGCGCGCGGGGAACGGAGCCTCGAACTTGGAGGCGTAGATCTCGTTCACGGCAGCGAAGTCGGCAATGTCGGCCAGATAGACCGTGGTCTTAACGACATCGGCAAAGGTGGCGCCGGCAGCGGTCAGCAGGGCCTCGACGTTAGCAAGGGACTGCTTAGCCTGGGCCTCGACGCCCTCGGGCATCTTGCCGGTTGCGGGGTCGATGCCCAGCTGGCCGGACAGGAACACCATGTTGCCGGTCTGGATGCCGGGGGAATACGGGCCGATGGCTGCAGGTGCGTTATCGGAAGACACGACGGTCTTGCTCATGTTTTTCTCCTTACGATCAGATAGAGAGCGTGAGCGCGGCGTTCACACCGGGAGGCACAATTCGGTCTGAACACCGCGCTTGATTTGGGATAGTACTCAAGGTTTCCGCGCAATGCAAGATTATTATCACGTTGCGAGAATATTTTATCGCCCAACGGTGCCTGTCGGCCGCTGAACGGCACGACCGGACAGTGAAGCTCAAAATGATCCGTTTTCCTCCGCCACCTATGGATCACCTGATCCGCTGGGGACGGAGGGAAACGGATCATTTTTGCTGCAAGGGCTGCTGAAGACTTTGTCCTGCTTGGGCCACAGGGCTCGTCCGCCGCAACAGCACCACTATACTTTTGAATATCTGAGCATTTTGAAAGGCAGGATATGACCGCAACCGCCAGTAGAACCACCAACCGCAGACCCGAGCTCTTGGCACCCGCCGGAGGCCCGGAGCCCTTTGCCGCCGCGCTTGCTGCCGGGGCAGACGCCATCTACTGCGGCATGGGCAGCTTCAACGCTCGTCGCAAGGCCACCAACTTTACCGACGAGGCCTTTGAGCAAGCCTGCCGAGCCGCACATCTAGCCGGGTCGCGCGTCTACGTCACGGTCAACATCGTCATCAAGCAGTCCGAGATGAGCGATGCGCTGCAACTCATCCATCGCTGCTCCACGCTGGGCGCCGACGCCTTTATCATCCAGGACTGGGGCCTGTTCTTTGAGGTCAAGCGCACGATGCCCGGCATCGAGACGCACATCTCAACCCAGGCGAACATCCACGACGACCGTGGAACCCTTTGGTGCCGCGAGCAGGGCGCCGACCGCGTGACCCTCTCGCGCGAGCTTTCCATCGACGAGATTGCCGCCATTCACGATGCCGCGCCCGATGTGGACCTTGAGGTCTTTAGCCATGGCGCCATCTGCTTTTGTTACTCGGGCCTGTGCCTGCTTTCGAGCTTTGCCATGGCGGGACGATCGGCCAACCGTGGCATGTGCGCCCAGCCCTGTCGCCTGCCTTACGAGCTGATCGACGAGAACGGTCGCGCGCTCTCCCCTGCCGGTCGCGAGCGTGCGCTATGCCCGCGTGACACCAACACCTCACAGCTTGTTCGCCGTCTGTATGACGCCGGCGCCGCATCGCTCAAGCTCGAGGGTCGCATGAAGGCGCCCGATTACGTGTACTCCATCGTTGATGTGTATCGTCACGAAATTGACGACATGCTATCCGGAGCCACCGTTGCCAAGGACGAGGAAGCTGCCCGCCAGCGCCAGCTCAAGCGCTGCTTCAACCGCGACTTTACGCACGCCTATCAGGACGGCACCTCGGGCGACGAGATGATGAGCTATGAGCGCTCCAACAACCGCGGCCAGATTGTGGGCACGGTGCTGGGCAGCCGTCTGGCCAACCGCGACGTGCGCGGGCTCAAACCCGACGACCGTCGTCGCCGCGCCGCCATCGCCCGCATTGAGTTGTTTGAGCCCGTGGGCAAGGGCGACCTGCTGGAGCTTCGTCACGACAATGAGTTTGACCAGTTCCTGACCACCATCGCTGCCGAGGATGCCGCTGCCGGCGACATCATCGAGTGCCGCGTGCCCCGCAGCATGCCCGAGGGCTGCCGCGTCCGCGTGATTCGCAGTCAGCGCGCCATCGACGCCGCCGGCGCCGCGCTCAAGCGCGATGTGCTGCGCCGCCGAGCTGTTGACGTGTCCGTCGTGGCGCGCCTGGGCGAGCCGTTTACCGTTACGCTCACCTGCTGCGACGACCCTTCGCTTACGGCCACGGCCACGGGCTTTACCGTCGAGGCTGCCAAGACCCGCGCCGTCGAGGCATCCGATCTGGTTGAGCACGTCGGGCGCATGGGCTCCTCTCCCTTTGAGGCCGCAAGCTTTGACGTTTCGCTCGACGCCGGCTGCGGTATGGGCTTTTCCGCCGTGCACAAGGTGCGCGCCGCCGCTTGTAAGGCGCTGGAAGAGGCCATTCTGGCACCGTACGAGGAGCGCGCGAAAACGCTCGAGCTGCCGGCGATTGTAACCAGTGATTCCCGCCCCGCGCCCGAGCACTACCGCGATGAGCCGCAGATCTGCGCCACCGTCACCTTGCTCGAGGCCGCCGAGGCCGCTCGTGCCGAGGGTGTAACGCGCATCTACATGACCACCGACGCGCTCGATGCGGCCGAGCTCTCCCCCGCCGATGCATTTGAGCAGGGCATCGTACCCGTGCTCGACGAGGTCTGCTGCGCCGTTGACCACGTACGCGTCGACCCGTGGGTTGTTGCCGGCGCCACGGTCGCTATTGGCAACATCTCTGAGCTTGCCCTGGCCGCCCAGGTTGGCGCCACGGCCGAGATTCGCTCTTGCCTGCCGGTGCACAACACGCCCTGCATGGAGGCGCTTGCCGGGCGCGGAGCCGGTGCGTTTTGGCTCTCGCCCGAGATCACGCTCGACGAGATTGTCTCGCTCGGCGCCGCCGCGCCCGCGGCTCTGGGCATCACCGTCTTTGGCCGCCCGCGCGTCATGACAAGCGAGCATTGCATTCTGCAGGTTGCCAACGGCTGCATCCACGATTGCGCCAACTGCCGCCTGCGTGCCCGCAAGCTCTCGCTCAAGAATATCGACGGAAAGGTCATGCCGGTGCGTACCGACATCCACGGCCGCTCACGCCTGTACGACGCCTACCCCATCGACCTCACGCCTCAGGTTCCTCAGCTGCTCGATGCCGGCGTGCGTCGTCTCATGGTGGACGGAACGCTACTCGAGACGGATGAGATCGCCCGTGCCGTCGCTCGCGTCCGTCGCGCCGTCGAGGCAGCTCAAGCCGGCCGCAAGCCCGCCGCCCGCCTGCGCGGGGCGACTTCGGGCTGCATGTTTGTGGGAATTAGCTAACCGAAAGGCTTACACGTGAACGAAGAACCTCAAGTCCTCTACTGCGACGCCTGGCTTATGGCCATCGACAAGCCCGCCGGCATGATCGTCCACGGCGACGGCACCGGCGAGCGCACGCTCACCGACTACGCCAGCGACCTGCTGCTGGCGATGGGCGACGGCTTTGCCGCGACCGACATGCAGCCGCTCAATCGCCTGGACCGTGACACCACCGGCGTGGTGCTGTTCTCGCTCGACAAGCAGACGCAGCCCGCCTTTGACCAGATGATTATCGACCACGCTTTCGAAAAGCACTACCTAGCGCTCGCCGAGGGCAAGATCGACTGGAACGAAAAGCTCATCGACAAGCCCATCGCCCGCGACCGTCACGACAGCCGCAAGATGCGCGTCGGCGCCAGCGGCAAGCCCTCTCAAACGCGCGTGAAGGTGCTCAAACGCCTTAAGAGCCGTCGTGGCCTGCCCACGCGCTCGTATATCGATGTCGAGTTGCTCACCGGCCGCAAGCACCAAATCCGTGTGCACCTGGCAAGCGAGCATCATCCCCTGGTTGGCGACGACCTGTACGGAACGCCGCGCCCCTGCGGCCTGATGCTCCACGCCCACAGCGTGTCCTTCACGCATCCCGTAACCGGCGAGCACATCCACATCGAAGCCCCCTGCCCCTGGGAGCCCTAAACCACCACAATCGGGACAGGCACCTTTGTGGTGGTTTTGCCGCAATGGCTCAGCCGCGGTCCCAAAACGTCTCGATCTGTAACAGTTAGAGCCCATTTTCCGGTCGGTCTGTTACAGATCGAGACATTCGAATCCCCCTCAAGGGAAAATCTCAATCTGTAACAATAACTCGGCAAAATCGGTCCCAGATGTTACAGATTGAGACAAAGGGACGGTGCGGTTCGGAAGTATCTCACTCTGTAACATCTAACCCACTTTTAACGGTCCAGTTGTTACAGACGTAGACAAACCGGTAGACAACGAAAGCGGCAACGCCCGTGATGGACGTTGCCGCTTTTCTATTGAGAAAACTACTCGGTTTCCGTTGCTAACCACCACAATGGGGACAGGCCCCTTTGTGGTGGTTTTGGCCTTAGCCCGTCCCCTGCTGCTAGACCGTGATGACGTTGTCCATTGCCCGGTACTTGGCGGGGACCTCGCCTGCGGTAATAATCGTTGCGTCGCGGAAGTCCGCGAACTTGACGGGCGCCACCATGCCAAATTTACTGGCGTCCGAGATTACGAAGCGTTTGGCGGTATGGCGCATCGAGATACGCTTGACCTGTGCTTCCTCGATATCCGGTGTGGTGAGACCTTGCTCGGCCGCGATGCCGTTGGATCCCCAAAAGCCGCAGTTGAAGTTATAGCGGTCCAGGGTTGCCAAGGCATCGGGGCCAACGAGCGCCTCGGTCTCGGGTTTGAGCTCGCCGCCCAGCACCACGGTACGCATGCCGCGCAAAGCAAGGTGCTGAGCATGGAGCACGGAATCGGTCACATAGGTGACGCCGTCGAGACGCGGAAGATGCTCGATGAGCTTGAGGGTCGTTGAGCCCGAATCGATATACACAAAGCTATCGGGCTCCACCAGGGCCGCGGCACGAGCACAGATGCGCTCCTTGTCATCGTTATGGAGATCACTGCGTTCGCTGATCGTCAAGTCGCGCGTCACGTGCGCGCGCTCCAGACTCGTCGCACCTCCGTGCACCTTGGCGATACGGTGCGCGCGGTCGAGCGTTTGCAAGTCACGGCGAATGGTGGACGGTGTCACGCCCAGGGCCTCGGCAAGTTCCGGCACGGTAACCGAGCCGGCCTGCTGCACCATCGACACGATCGCATTGAGCCTATCTTCCGCAAGCATCGCTTACTCCTCCTCGGGGTACACGACTCCCCAATCGGCGCGGAGCTTGGTCATAAGCTCCATAACATCAGAAGCATAATCCAGCAGCTCGCGCTTGGAGTCGTCGCCGGCAACGGCCTTCTCAAGATCGGCCATCTCATAGCAAAGGGCGTAAGCTTCGGTGCCGGCGTGGACCTCCTCGCGGTGGCCGTCCACAGTCCACACGATGGTCGCGTGATCGGCGCGCGGATACTCGTTGACCTCGATATAGCACTTGTCGAAGCTGATGACCGAGCGCTTGGGCTGCTTGGAGTGGAGCGTAAGGCTCACAACACCCAGCTGCTGCTCGGCGTTACGGCAGACAATGCCGCCCGCAACGTCGACACCGGTCTCACAGGTGTTGCCCAGCGAGACAACCTCAGCGGGCTGGCTCGCCATAAAGAGGCGCATAACGGAGAGCGCATACACGCCAATGTCGAGCATGGCGCCACCGGCAAGGCTACGGTTGTAGAAGCGGTTGGTCAGGTCGCCGTACTCCTTATAGCTGCCAAAGTTGAGCTGAGCGAGATTCATGCGGCCGAACTCGCCGACATCCATGCGACGACGCAGCTCCTGATACAAGGGCATGTGAAGCACCGTGGTGGCGTCCATAAGGACCACGTTGTGCTCGTCGGCAATGGCGCGGGCCTCGTCAAGCTCGGCGGAATTGAGGGTAATGGCCTTCTCGCAGAGCACGTGCTTGCCAGCTGCCAGAGCGGCTCGCAGATAGGTGATATGCGTGTTGTGCGGCGTGGTGATATAGACTGCGTCAATGTCCGGATCGGCGTAGAGATCCTCGACCGTGCCATAGACCTTCTCAACGCCATACTGCTCTGCAAAAGCCTGAGCCTTGGACAGCGTGCGGTTGGCAACGCCCGCGAGCTTTCGGCCGGCAAGGGCGAGAGACTGAGCCATCTGGTTGGCGATAACGCCACACCCAATTACAGCCCAACGAAGCTCGGGAGCCGTAAAGATGTCGTTTGGGAACGGCTGATTCTGGACCGAGGCAAACGCCGCCTTTGCGGCTGCCTCGGCGTCGAGCGGAGCCTGTTTGGAATCTGCCATGATGTGCCTCCTGAGTCATCGGAAGTCCTTCATTTCTAACAAACCTATAGTCGCACAATTGCGCGCGTATCTGCTCGTGTTTGCGTATTTATTTGCTTATCGGTCATTATTTAGCCATAGTTGGCAGATGTTTGCGCGGCTATGCGCATTGTCGCGCAAGGCTATGCGCGTAAATGCGCATGCGACGATCCTTGTGAAACATAAAGGGGCGGAACACCAAAGCCCTAAAAGACAGACCCAGCTGTATTACTTCACCCCTCTGGGGGCATCAGACATCAAAGGATCGTCCCAAACTGCCGGCACATAGAGACTGTCCCCCCCAACGACTGGTCATTTAAGTCTGTCCCCAATGAGTAGGGATAGAAAAAGGCCCGGGTGCCGTGGGGCATCCGGGCCTTTGCTAGCAACTTGATGTTGCGGGCAGCTTAGAACTTGTGGCCGCACTTCTTGCAGACGCGCAGCTTGTTCTTGCCGTCCTTCTCGTGACCGACGCGGGTAACCTTACCGCACTCGGGGCAAACGAGATTGACGTTGGAGGCGTCGATGGGAGCCTCCTGCGAAACGATGCCGCCCTGCTGGTTGGCAGCGTTGGGCTTGACGGCCTTCTTGACGACCGAAACGCCCTCGACAACGACCTTGTTCTCGGCGGGAAGAGCACGCAGGACAACGCCCTGCTTGCCGCGATCCTTACCAGAGAGAACCTGGACCTTATCGCCCTTCTTGATATACATATATCTCCCCTAACTACAGGGTCTCGGGAGCGAGCGAGACGATCTTCATGTACTTCTTGTCACGAAGCTCGCGAGCGACAGGCCCGAAGATACGGGTGCCGACGGGCGAACCATCGTTGTTGATGACAACGCAGGCGTTCTCATCAAAGCGAATGTAGGAGCCATCCTTGCGGCGGATCTCCTTAACGGTGCGAACGACGACGCAACGGACAACGTCCTTCTTCTTGACGTTGGCGCCAGGGGTAGCCTCCTGGACAGCACCGATGAACACATCGCCGATGCCTGCATAACGACGCTTGGAACCGCCAAGCACCTTGATGCAGCGAATCTTGCGAGCGCCGGAGTTGTCGGCGACGTTCAGCATGGTTTGCATCTGAATCATGGTAGATGTTCCTCCGAACTAAGAACCGAAGAGAGGTGCGCAGCCTTTATGCGGCCCGTGGTATGCAAGCCAGGCATACGCACATCTTCGGAAACGTACAAGTCGTAAGAGCGACTGCTTATTTAGCGCGCTCGACGACCTCGATGAGGCGCCAACGCTTCATCTTGGACATAGGACGGGTCTCCATAACGCGGACGGTGTCGCCCACGCCAGCCGTGCACTCCTCGTCGTGAGCGTGCAGCTTCTTGGAGCTGGTCATCATCTTGCCGTACTTGGGGTGACGCTTGCGCTCGGTGATGGTGACAACGATGGTCTTGGCACCGGAGACGGAGGTAACGACACCCGTACGGACCTTACGCGAGTTACGCGAATCAGTCATGTTCTCTCCTTAGGTCCTACTCGGCGACAGCGGACTTCTCCGCTGCGATCTCGCGGGCGCGCTGCTCCGTGAGGACGCGAGCGATGTCCTTCTTCACGGTGTTGACGCGAGCGGTGTTGTCCAGCTGGCTGGTGGCCATCTGGAAACGAAGGTTAAAGAGCTCGGCGCGCATTTCCTTCAGCTTCTCAACGAGCTGAGCGTCCGAGAGCTCACGAATCTCTGCGGGCTTCATTAGTTCTCCTCCTTGGCGGCGGCGGCGTCCTCAGCAGCCCACTTGGCCTCGAGAGCGGCCTCCTCAGCCATCTCCTTCTCGATGCGCTGCTCAGCGTTCTTGGCAGCAACAATCTTGGTCTTGATGGGAAGCTTGTGCTGTGCAAGACGCAGAGCCTCGCGAGCGACCTCCTCGGGCACGCCCTTGACCTCGAACATGATGCGGCCGGGCTTGACGACGGCCACCCACTCCTCGGGGTTACCCTTACCAGAACCCATGCGAGTCTCGGCAGGCTTCTTGGTGATGGGCTTATCGGGGAAGATCGTGATGTAGACACGACCGCCACGCTTCATGTAGCGGGTCATGGCAATACGAGCGGCCTCGATCTGACGGTTGGTAATCCAATGGGCCTCGAGAGCCTGGATACCAAACTCGCCGAAATGCAGCTCGGTATTACCCTTGGCCTGGCCCTTCATGGAGCCACGCTGCACCTTGCGGTGAAGAATACGCTTAGGGGCAAGCACTACTGACCCCTCCTCTCGGAGTTACGACGACGAGGACGGGAAGAGCCCTCGAGTGCAGGGTTGGGAACAGGCTGGCCCGGGAGCTTCTCGCCCAGGTAGATCCAGACCTTCACGCCGCAAGCGCCCATGGTGGTGCTGGCGACAGCCGTGCCGTAGTCGATCTTGGCACGGAGGGTGTGCAGAGGCACGCGACCCTCACGGTACCACTCACGACGGCCCATCTCGGCACCGCCGAGACGACCGGAGCACTGGATACGGATGCCCTTGGCGCCGGCCTTGCGGGCGGACTGGACAGCCTTGCGCATAGCGCGACGGAAGGCAACGCGGCCCTCGAGCTGCTCAGCGATGGACTGAGCAACGAGGTTGGCGTCGAGCTCGGGGCGCTTGATCTCGACAACATCGACGGAGAGCTGGCCCTTGGAGACGCCAGCGACCTTCTCGAGCTCGGTACGGAGGGTATCGATCTCGGCACCCTTCTTACCGATGACAACGCCGGGGCGAGCGGTGAGGATGATGACCTTCACCTTGTCGCCAGCGCGCTCGATCTCGACGCGGGAGACAGCTGCGCGGGAAAGACGCTTCTCGAGGTACTTGCGGATCTCGAGATCGTTACCGAGGGTCTTAGCGTAATCCTTCTCTGCGAACCAGCGGGAGCGCCAGTTCTCGGTGATGCCAAGACGGAAGCCGGTGGGGTAGACTTTCTGACCCATACAGCTTTACGCCTCCTTTCGAGGAGCAACGACGACGGTGATGTGGGAAGTACGCTTCAGAATGCGAGAAGCGGAACCCTTGGCGCGGGGACGGATGCGCTTAAGCGTCGGACCCTCGTCAACATAGGCAGCGGCGACAACCAGGTTGTCGGCACGCAGACCGTTGTTATTCTCGGCGTTCGCAACGGCGGAACGGAGAACCTTCTCGACATCCACGGCGACGGCGCGGTCGCAGAAGTGGAGGATGTCGAAGGCCTGAGCGACAGGCTTGCGGCGGATCAGATCGACCACCAGGCGGGCCTTGCTGGGGGAAACACGCACGTACTTAGCGACGGCGCGAACCTCGGT
The DNA here is from genome assembly GCA_048430645.1 of Collinsella sp. Lineage (GTDB taxonomy): Bacteria > Actinomycetota > Coriobacteriia > Coriobacteriales > Coriobacteriaceae > Collinsella. The sequence continues at coordinate 21,528 of DBFOME010000025.1, forward strand.
GGCCTCAGTTTCAATAGACTTAGTTGCCATTTACGGTTAACCCCCTATTTGGCCTTGTGGCCACGGAACGTACGAGTCGGCGCGAACTCGCCGAGCTTGTGACCAACCATGGACTCGGTAACATACACGGGCACATGCTTGCGGCCGTCGTGGACGGCGATGGTGTGACCAACCATCTCGGGGAAGATGGTGGACGCGCGGGACCAGGTCTTCACGACGTCCTTCTTGCCAGCCTCGTTCATCGCGGTGATACGCGAGAGAAGGCGAGTCTCCACGAACGGGCCCTTTTTGAGACTTCTGCTCATAAGTGCTTTCTCCTAAAACTCGGTATCCGAAATTACTTCTTACGGCGACGAATGATGTGCTGGTTCGAGACCTTCTTCTTCTTGCGCGTACGAAGGCCCTTCGTCGGCTTACCCCAGGGGGTAACAGAGGGACGACCAGAGGTGTGGTTCTTGCCCTCGCCACCGCCGTGCGGGTGGTCGACAGGGTTCATGACGGTACCGCGGACGGTCGGGCGCACGTTCATGTGGCGCTTACGGCCGGCCTTGCCGATGACGATGTTGGAGTGATCGGCGTTGCCGACCTCACCGACGGTGGCGCGGCAGGTAACGAGGATGCGGCGCATCTCGGAGGAAGGCATACGGACGATGGCGTACTTGCCCTCCTTACCCATCAGCTGGCAGGAGTTACCGGCGGAACGGGCGATAGCGGCGCCCTTGCCCGGCTGGAACTCGACGGCGTGGATGAGCGTACCGACGGGGATGTCGGCGAGGGGCAGAGCGTTGCCCGGCTTGATGTCGGCGTCAGAACCGGACATGATGGTCTGACCGACCTCGAGGCCCTTGGGGGCCAGGATGTAGCGCTTCTCACCGTCAGCGTAGTGCAGCAGAGCGATGCGAGCGGAACGGTTCGGATCGTACTCGATCGTGGCGACCTTGGCGGGCACGCCGTCCTTGTTGCGCTTGAAGTCGATCACGCGGTAACGACACTTCACGCCGCCGCCCTGGTGGCGGGTGGTGATGCGGCCGTTGTTGTTACGACCGGCCTTCTTGGGCAGGGGCTCGAGAAGAGACTTCTCGGGCTTGGTGCAGGTGATCTCGGAGAAGTCGGAGATCGTCTGCCAACGCCTACCAGCGGAGGTCGGCTTAAGGTGCTTTACAGCCATTACAATCCCTTTCAATAGGAATCCGTTAGCCATCGCAGACAGGGATTCGAGGTTCTGCCTCGGGTGCGATGACACCGGACGTATACACGGTTCCGGGCGTGTCCATTTTATACGCCCAAAACCTTGAGCTCTCGCCTCCCCTATTTGGGAGGCATGAGCTCACTCAACAGCAGCGAGTCTTAGGCCTGGTTGCCAAAGACCTCGATGGTGTCGCCCTCGGCCAGCGTGACGATGGCCTTCTTCCAAGAACGGGTCTTGCCGGCGACATAGCGCACGCGCTTGGTCTTGGGCTTGACCGTCAGGGTGTTCACGCGAACGACCTTGACGCCGAAGATCTCCTCGACAGCGTCCTTGATCTGATACTTGTTAGCATCCTTGGCGACCTCGAACGTGTACTTGTTCTGCTCCATGCCGGAGAAGGAACGCTCGGACACGATCGGACGGATGATGATCTCGTGGGCGGTCATTTATGCAAGCACCTCCCCGAAGTGAGCGGCGATGTCGGCGGGCATCAGCACAGCGTTGTTGTTGACGAGATCGTAGGTGTTGGCCTCGTCGGCGGTGATGATGAACGTCTTGGGAATGTTGCGGAACGACAGGTAGGCGTTGACGTCCTCATCGCGAACGATGATGGTCAGACGCTTGCCCTCAAGGCCGAGAGCCTTGAGCATGGCAACGGCAGCCTTGGTGGAAGGCTTCTCGAAGCCGTAGTCGTCGACGAGCACGAGCTCGCCATCGGCCAGCTTGGCGGACAGCGCGGAGCGCATAGCCAGCTTGACCTCCTTGTTGTTCATACGCTTAGCGTAGGAACGGGGCTTGGGGGCGAAGACAACGCCACCGTGACGCCACTGGGCAGCACGGATGGAGCCCTGGCGGGCACGGCCGGTGCCCTTCTGACGCCAAGGCTTCTTGCCGCCACCGGAAACCTCAGAGCGGCCCTTAGCGGACTGGGTGCCCTGACGCCAAGAGGCCATCTGGCACTTGACGATGTGGTGCATAACGTGGATGTTCGGCTCGATGCCGTACACCTCAGCGGCGAGCTCGGCCTCGGCGACCTTCTTGCCCTCGCTGTTCTTTACTTCAAACTTTGCCATTTAAGTGTTCTCCTTGGTATGACGCTGGGCTAAATGGGCTGGGCCCTTAGGCCATACGGATGGCGACGAGACCATTCTTGGCACCCGGGACAGCGCCCTTGACCAAGATGAGGTTCTGCTCGGCATCGATGCGGACAACGGAAAGGTTCTTGACGGTAACGCGCTCGTTACCCATGTGACCGGCCATCTTGACGCCCTTGAGGACGCGCGCAGGATAGGCGCACTGACCGATAGAACCGGGGTGACGCTGGAAGTGAGAACCATGCGTCATAGGACCGCGGCGCTGACCCCAGCGCTTGATGCGACCCTGGAAGCCCTTACCCTTGGAGGTACCGATGACGTCGACCTTCTCGACATCAGCGAAATCAGCGACGGTGACGACCTCGCCGACCTTGTGCTCCTCGCCGTTCTCGACGCGGACCTCACGAAGGAAGCGGACAGGCTCGACGCCAGCCTTGGCGAAGTGACCAGCCATGGGCTTGTTCACGTTCTTGGCCTTGATGTCGCCGAAACCGATCTGGACGGCATCATAGCCGTCGGTTGCCTGAGTTTTAACCTGCGAGACAGCGCAGGGGCCAGCCTGGATGACCGTGACGGGAACGACGTTGTCGTCCTCGTCCCAAACCTGGGTCATGCCAATCTTGCGGCCGAGAATCATGCTGATCAAGATATGATCCCAACTCTCGCGTGGTCTTGGGACAATGCGTACACCACCGAGCGTACGCCCCTAGAGGACCACTACTTACACGACGTGCTCCCCAGCCTTGTATTTCGCCCGGACTACCTGACAACCCTATTAAGCAGGCATTTTGTCCAGCCAGAATACTCCCCTGGTTTCACACAGCTGTTTAGTATACACGGCTGCGGGCGTATCCATCGAGATTCATATTTCACTCACATTGTTTACGCAGGTAAAGTGCGCGGAGTCGCCTGGGGCCGGCAGAGCGGCGGCGAAATATATTAAGGTTGCTGCTCTGCCGGGCTTGGGAGACGACACGTTGACGCCTGCTTAACTCTGCTCGCTCAGGCTAAAGACTTTGTTGGGGATCCACTATTTGTTGGAGGGTGAATTTGCTTTGAAGCGGTTTGCCTTCCGCCTGTGGCTTTTTTGAATTGGCGGCTGACGCTGCCGCGACTTATTGCCAAGAGGACTTCAACACCATCGGCGCTCATGAGACGAGCGGGACACGGCGACCTCCTCAAGGCAGAAGAGGAAGGCCCGCGCTCCAGCTCCATTATCGCGGCATCCCGTTTCGGGGCGAAGAACTAGAGCACCGAGAACCGGATGAAATTGTACGTGCAGATCACGATGATGAGCACGAGGGCGAACACGTAGAGCTTATCGACCGCCGCCGAGTCCATCCGGCGCAGCAGGCGGCGCCCCACGACCGACCCAAGCACCGCCATCGCCGCCATGCCCAGCAGGACCACGGGGAGGAACGCGGGCACGCTGCCCGTGGCCAGCGTGTAGATGAGGCTCGCCGTCTGCGAGAACGCGATGATGAACAGCGACGCCTGCGCGGCGGGCTTGCTCTCCATGGCGAAGAAGAAGACGAGGATGGCCAAGTTGAAGGGGCCGCCGCCGATGCCGAGGAAGGACCAGCACGCCCCGGCGCAGAACCCTATGAGCGCCTGCGCCCACGCATTCTCGAGCTTGAGGCCCTTGATGCGCGCCTTGTTGAGCGTGTAGGCCAGCACGAGGACGGCGAGCACGATGAGCACGGCGGCCTGGACCGCGCCGACGAGCTCGGCGTCGGGGAACACGGACCCCAGCCGGTTGAACAACATCTTGCCGATCACGCCGCCCACCGCGGAGCTGACGGCGATGGGCGACATCGCCCGCGCGTCGATATCAGACTGCCCGCTCGCCGCGTTCTGCGCGAGCGTGGAGAGCGACATGATGAGCACCGACATGCTCGAGAGGAAGCTCACCGTGCTCACGCTCATGACGTTCATCGCGTCGACCACGGGCTTGATGATCACGCCGCCGCCGATGCCACAGAGCGGCCCCAGAAGCGACGCCAGGAAGCATACCGCGAAGACCAAGATGTATTGAGGACCCATCCGAACAAGCTCCTATCGATCGAGCAACACCCTATGCAACGAATTGCAAGCGTTCGTATCATTCAAAACCGCAGCGTATGGTTGTGGACTTTTACATATCTCGAACGCTGCTGCGCGATATGTCCCTATTTACGCCGCTCATGCGGAGCACCGTTGCGCCAAGGGCTAGGCGTCCCCGCCAATCTGCCTGCCGAGTCCATCAATGGCCCGCGCACCGTCTCGACACGCCGCTAGTAGTTAGCGAAGTAATCCTGGTTGAAGACGCACGCGTAGACGACGTCGAGCAGCAGCGCGGTGGAAACGCTCATGGCGAAGTGCCCGATGTTGTCCTCGCGGTGCATCCGGACAGGAAGTTGATGGTCGCCACGTCGGCGACACCCACGGCGTCCATCACGGGCTTAATGATGATGCCCCGCCGACACCGCAGATGGCACTGATGGTAGAGGCGAAAAACGCAATGGCGAATACGATTGCTAGCATATGAAGCGCCTAGACTCTTCCCTACTTGTCAGGCATGGCTGCTGCGAGCGTCCGCTCAGCGCGCTCGCAATAGGACGCGGCGCGCCCCTCGTCACCCTTGTTCTCGTACTGAACCGAGAGCATCTGGCAGAGCAGGGCCTCTTCCATGCCAGCCGCCTCCGACAACGCGCGCTCCATCTCGTCGATATAGGCATACGAGCCCTTGAGGAAGACGTCATAGGTGCGACGGTCGGCACGCGCAGCCTCGCGATCACCGTGCTCCTCGAGGTAGGAGAGCACCTCGCGTGCGTGGGGCTCATCCCCGATCTCCACGTAGAAGGAGAACGCCTTTGCCGCCAGCGCGAGTGTCTGCTCCTCGCTCATCTTGAGCGAACCCATCTCGCGGATGATGCGCTCGGATGCCTCGACGTCATCCATGGCAAGAGCTGCGTTCAAGCGCATGAAAAGCACGTTGTACTTGGGGTACAGCACGCTAGTGAGCGGGCGGTTCAGGACCTTGAGGTAGTTGTTGAGGTCGCCCTCGCGCAGGTACGCCTCGAGCTTGGCGAAGGTTGTGCGCTTTTGGACCTCCATGTAAATGGTGAACCCGACCGCAACCACTACGACCACAATGCCGATCGTCTTCATATCCATGGATAGGCCTTTCTCTTAACGTTGGAGGCGCGAGGGCCGGGGGCGCTCAAGCATAACGGCGGGCGCACGTCCCGCCACCAACTCGCCGTCACGAACATATCCCTCTTCGCGACCAGCGAGCTCCTCAATCAGGCAGGCACGGAGCACGGCGATGCGCGCGGCGCGCTCCGGAGCGTCGATGAGGTCGTGCTCCTCACGCGGATCGGCGTCCAGGTCGAAATACTGCTCCACCCCGGTCCGTGTGAACCAGATGTACTTGTCATGCGGGGTCACGATCCACTGGTTGGACTGCTCGCGGCTGCCGCTGTGCTCGCCGTGCAGGTATGCACGGTTCAGCGGCGCGGCGCCGGTAAGCTCGCCCATGAGCGAGGCGCCCTCCACGCCCTCGGGCACGGGCAGGTCGCACGCCTCGAGGATGGTGGGCATAAGGTCCATGAGTTCCACCGTGCTCTCGCTCACGCCGCGAACGCGCTCGCCGCCCGGCACATCGACGTTTTTGCCCACGTGCACGATGAAGGGGATGCGCGCAGAGCCCTCGTAGGGCAACACCTTGCGAAAGAGACTGTGGTCAAAGAGCATCTCGCCGTGGTCGGAGCAGAACACGATCACGGTGTCGTGGTAGGTCTCGTCGTTCTCGAGCGCCGTGATGAGCCGGCCGATCTGGTGGTCCATATGTGTGATGCAGGCATAATAGCCCGCCATGGCCTCGCGGCGCAGCTCGGCGTCGCGGCAGCCGTGCACGCTGTCCAAGATCATGCCATCGCGCTCGGTGGCATCGGCGTCATCCCAATCGCCAGCGGCAGGCGCGCGCAGCTCCATGTCGCGGTACAGATCGAAGTAGGTCTGCGGCGCGTCGAAGGGCGGGTGGGGCCGCACGAAGCTCGTCATGAGGAAGAACGGGCGCGTGCGATCGCGGGTCTCCAAAAAGCGGATGGACTCGTCCACCACCCAGTTGGTGGGGTGCAGGCGCTCCTCGTAGGCCCAGGGATGGGTGATCCAGGAGTTGTTCTCAACGCCCGAACCGTTCACGTCGGCGAATTCGCCCAGTTCATTTTTGAGGAAGCGCATGTAGTCGTCGGAGACGTTCTGGTGCATCCAGTACGGCAGGTTCGCCTTGCGGTAGTGGCCGATGTAGCCGTCATGCAGGCGCATGTGCTCGAAGCCGCAGCCCAAACGCGGCGGATGCACGTGCATCTTGCCTACCACGGCGGTCTGGTAGCCGCCGTCGCGCATCTCCTGCGCGAGCATATGGTCGTACTCCCACGCGATACCGTCCTGGTAACCCACGCGGCCCGTGCCCGCGGGCGTCTTGCCGCAAAAGAGGGCGGCGCGCGCCGGGATGCAACTCGGGCAGGCGGAGTAGGCGTTCTCGAACAGCATGCCGTCGGCGGCGAGCGTGTCCAAGTAGGGCGTCTGCACGTCCGGATGGCCGTCGATACCCAGGCAGTCGCCGCGCATCTGGTCGCACATGATAAGGAGAACGTTGGGTTGCTGGGGCATAGGGAACTCCAAACTCACGGGAACGGGATGAAGATTGAGTGGTCAAGGCGGGAGGGGCGCAGAGCCCCACACAACTACGACGAGGCAAAACCCGGGCAGGATCAGCGCCGCGTGAACATGCGAGCCACGCGCTGCAGGCCGGGATAGGCGTACTCCAAAAACTCACGCAGCCCGCAGTAGCCCGCATCGTAATAGGCGATGTTCAGGCGCTTGCAGTTGCGATGGCAAATGCCCTCAAAGGGGCAATCGGCGCACCGCGCGCAATCGCGACGCGGCTCGTTCAAAAACATGCGCATGGTCTCACAGGTCGCCATTGCCTCAAGGGAATCGACGCGAATATCGCCCACGCGGTACTCATCCAGCGCATAGAAGTCGCACGGATACACCGAACCGTCGCTTTCCACCACGAACTGCGGAGCGCAGCGGCCGAGCATACCGCACTGCGACGGAAACTGCCCGAGCGCCATCTGCATGACGTTCTCGAACAGCCAGATGCTCACATAGCGCCCAGCACCGAGCTCGCGCCACCACAAGTCGAACAAGCGGCGGTAGAACGAGGAGAAGGCACGCGGGTCGAGCGAGAACGTGTCCCGCTCATCGTCGAGGCCCGGCAGGCACGGGATGAACTGGATATGGGTGATCTTCTCCTGCTTGATGAAGGAGAAGACGCGCTGCGGATGCGCCGCCATCTGCGAGGTGAGGACCGAGAGTATGTTGACGTCCACGCCGCGCTCGCGCAGCAGGCGAACGCCGCTCATGACGCGCGCGTACGTAGCGGCACCGTGCGCATCGGGACGCATCGAATCGTGCAGGTCGCGATAAGCGTCAACCGAGACTCCGATGAGGAACCCGTGCTCGCGGAAGAACTCGGCCCATTCCTCTTCGATCAGGTAGCCGTTGGTCTGCAACGCCCAGCTCACCCGCTGGTTCTCACGGCGCTCCTCCACCCGCGCGACGAACGAATGGAAGAAGTCAAGGCCGGCCAGGGTGGGCTCGCCGCCCTGGAAGGCGAAAGAAATGTGCGCATCACTCGCCACGGCGAGTGCACGGTCGATGATGGCACTTGCCACGTCTTCGCCCATGACGCGGGCGCTCCGCTCCTCGCGATGAGCAGCGACATCGCAGTAAAAGCAGTACCTGCACCGCATGTTGCAAGCACTCGATGCCGGTTTTATCAAAAAGCCAATATGCTTCGCGCACATGGCACATACCCCCCTTCGCACAGGCTAGCCCTCACTCATCGGGCCGGAAACCACCTCCTTACCCGAGGCGGCGCATCCGGCCCGCACAATCACCGCATGAATCTTAGGCCAAGCCCAGGCGCTCCTTTTGCTCGGCCGGGGACTCATGCTCCTCCAGGCCGCGCAGCAGCAGGTCAATCATGCGCTGTTCGGCGTGGTCGTCCTTGCCGGCGAGATTATTAACCTGGCCGTAGTCACTCTCAAGGTCGAACAGCATCGTCTGCTCGACCTCGGCGAGCGGCGTGGCTCCCTCGATCTGGGCCGGCTTCTTACAGCGGATCTTGAACAGCGGGTACTTGGTGCGTTTGAAGTAGCGGCCACACTCAATCTCCTCCGGGCAGTCCGAACCCATCTTTTTGCGGATGGTGTGCGGCAGTGCGGTGTACTCGAAGCACGGCTGGTTGCCGGCGACCGGCGCGCGGAAGTAGGTGTAGCGGCCGTCGGTGACGTTGACGGTCATGGCGTGCACGCCGTACAGGGCGTAGCCACGCGTGGGCGCGTCAGCATCCGTCATGAGCGGCACGAGGGAGGTGCCGCACACATCTGCGGGAATCTCGCAGCCGTGGGCCTCAAGCACCGTGGGCATGATGTCGATTGCCTGAGTGAGCTGGCGGGCATGCTCGCCGGCGCGGGCGTTACCCGGGAAGTGCACAATGAACGGCAGATGCGCGAGCTCGTTATACAGGTGCATGTAGTTTTTGCCCATGTAGTCGCGCTCGCCCAGGAAATAGCCGTGGTCGGTGGTGACCATGACCATGGTATCGTCCAGCATCCCGCGCTCCTCGAGCTTGTCGATGAGCCTACCAAACCAGCGGTCGGTCATGGTGACGAGGGCCTTGTAGCGGCGCTGCAGGTAGTCCTCCGCGCCCTTGTTGACGTCGGTGGCGGAGACGCGCTTGTACTCAGGAATCTCGAAGTAGTCGCGGTCGAGCTCGCCAGTGCCGCCGTACATCTCCATGTACTTGTCGGGCACATCGAAGGGCTCGTGCGGGTCGAAGGCCTCAACCATAAGGAAGAAGTCGTCGGCCCCAGCATTGCCGTCGATCCAGTCGCAGGCGGACTGGAAGGTCTTGGGGCTCGGCATGTCCTCTTCGTTGGGCCAGAGCTGACGGTTCTTCTGGTACTGCTCGCGCACGCGCCCGTAGAAGGTCTCGGGCATGTTATTCGGCTCATCGATGCGGCTGACCCACGGGTCGCCCTCCTGGCCGCGGTAGTAATCCCAGGTGTTGAACTCCTGGAGGTAGCCCTCGCCACCGGTGCGTAGGTAGTGGCAGTGGTCGGTGGTGATGTGGCAGAAGTTGCCGTTCGCGCGCAGGCAGGCCGGCAGCGTCACATCGAAGGGCTCGATGGGGCCCCAGGGGCGCTCGAGGAAGTTGTAGCGACCGGTGAGGATGTCGCGGCGGGCAGGCATGCAGGGAGCCGAGCCGATCCAGTGGTTGTCGAACACGCAGGAACGCTCGGCAAAGGCATCGAGATTGGGGGTCTGGACGTCGGTTGCGGGGTTGTAGCACGACAGGACGTCGCGACGCAGAGTATCCATGAGCACGAGGACGGTTCTCATTGGCATCCTTTCGATAGTTGGATTTGCCAGATGGCGATACGCCAAAGGCACATGGGCATAATGGAGCGCACCCCGATCGCGCACGATGGAGAGCACATGAGACAACGAGGCCCGCGCCCGGCATGCGGGGCGCGGGCATCAAACGATTTGCCTTTTGATAAGCTCGCGATTAGGCGAAGATCTTGAACGCCGGGAAGTAGAAACCGATAGCGGCGAACACAAGGGAGAACACAATCAGACCGATGATGATCTGGGCGGAGTTCTTGCCCTGGCCCTTCTTGAGCAGGCGATAGCAGATGAAAGTCAGAACGACAGGCAGCAGGAAGGGCAACACCTTATCGAGCTGGTCCTGGAGCACCAGCGGGTCACCCTCACCGAAGGCGAACTGCACGGCAAGCTTGAGCTTAACGGTCGTGGCGATCAGGCCGCCGGTGACCATGACGCCCAGCACGTTGGCGAGGTTGCCCAGACGGTCGAAGACCTGGACGCCCGCCTTCTCGACGAGCTCCAAGCCCATCTCGTAACCCTTGTGCAGGCCGAAGTACTTCAGCGGCCAGTACAGCAGGTTGATGAGCAAGAACATCACGAGCGGACCCACAATGGAGCCGTTGTCGACGCACATAGATGCGCCGATGGAGCCGGCGATCGGGAACCAGGTGAGGTTCAGCAGGGAGTCACCAAGGCCGGCGAAGGGACCCATGAGGGAGGTCTTGATGCCGACGACGGTGTCCTTCTGATCCTCATCCGTGGTCTCCTCCAGGGCGGCGGTGATGCCAAGGATGAAGGGGATCGCGAGCGGGTGGGTGTTGAAGTACTCGAGGTGGCGCTTCATGGCGTTAACGCGCTCCTCCTTGGGGGCGTCCTTGTAGAGCTCCTCGAGGACAGGGGCAAAGCAGTAGGTCAGGGACAGCGACTGCATGCGCTCGTAGTTGTGCGCGAATTGGCAACCCTGGGTGCGCAGCAGGACCTTGTTCAGGGTGGAGTTGGAGATCTTACCCATTAGAGATCGTACTCCTCGTCATCATCGGAGCCGGCGGCAGAGGCGGCGGCAGGGGCGGGTTGATTCTTCTGGCCCTCGGTAATGACGTCCCACACGCCGGCGGCGGCGCAAGCGGCGAGCGCGATGCCCACGGTCGGGACGTTGAGGAAGGCGGCCATGATAAAGCCGAGCAGCAGGAAGATCCACATGTTCTTCTTCATCATCATGGTGAGGAGCATGGCCAGACCGACGGCGGCATCATGCCACCGGCGGTGGAGAAGCCGGTGAGGACCCACGGAACCTGGTTCTGCAGGAAGGCCATGATGTCCTCGATCACGAAGGAGCCGATGCCCGTGGCGATGAAGACGGGAACGGCGCGGGTCAGGAAGAAGCACAGGGCGCCGGTCCAGAAGAACTTGTTGACGGCGTTGAACTTACCGGACTCGACGGCCTTGTCGGCACCGTGGACAAGCGAGACGTTAGTGGTCATGACCAAGATGTTCAGCTGCTGAACCAAGGTGGCGGTGGGGATGCCGATGGCGACTGCCAGGGCGATGGCGCTGGCGGTGTCGGTGGAACCCATGATGCCCAGGGCGGCACCGACGATGGTGCCGGAGATGACATCCGGCGGAACATAAGCGCCGATGTTGTTGACGCCGAGCCACATGAGCTCCATGGTCGCGCCGATCATGATGGCGGTCGTCATGTCACCGAGGATGATGCCGACGCCGACGGATGCCAGCAGGGGCTTGCGGAAGCCCAGGTGGGGACCGAACTGGTCCCAAGTGCACAGACCCGCCCAGATGGCGAGCAGAAGTGCCTGAAGCATAAGCCTCTCCTTCCCTATTCGCCCATCGTTCCCTCCGATGGGCACGCCCCGGGTTCACATGCCCGGAGATGGTTACTTACTTAGTAGTTCTTGAGGAGCTCGGACACGGGCTCCTTGGAATCGCGCGTGGTGGTCTGCATCCAGCAGTCGACGCCGAGGCCAATGAGCTCCTCGAAGGCGGCCTTTTCCTCGGCGGTGACGGACATGTTCTTGTGCAGGCGATGACGCTGCTCGTTGAAGCGCATGCCGGAGACGTTCAGGTAGTCGAACGGCAAGCCGTTCTCGTGCAGCTTGAGGGCGTCGATGGGGTTGGTGAAGAGCACCATCGTGGCCTTCTTGAGCTCGGTCTTCTTGAGGACCTCAATGAACTTCTCGACACCGAAGACGGAGACCTTGATGTCGGGGGCGGCGAGGCCGGCGACGGACTTCTGGACGGGGTCGTTGGCGACCTTATCCGAGACAATGATTGCCGATTCGATGCCGAAGTCGGGAATCCAAGTGGTGGCGACCTGACCGTGGATCAGGCGGTCATCGATGTCGACGAGTTTGAGTGCCATGATGTTCTCCTTTTCGTTTGCACGTTCCTTCAGTACCGTTTACGAATGCTCTGCTCGATCGAGGCGCCCACTCGGGGGATACGGGTGAGCGCCACTCGAATCGACGGGCTAACGAGCCTAGAGGTCCAAATCGTCCTCGTCTGCCTCCACGGCCGGAGCGGGAGCCTTGATCTCCTGCTGGGCCCCGGCGTGAGCGGCAGTGAGCTGGGCACGGACCGCGTCGGCGGAATCGAGGCCATCGCGGGTGAGCAGGAGCTCGACCGCAACGGGCATGGACAGGCCAGTGTAGGCAACCATGTTCATGCCGTTGAGCAGGCAGCGGGTAGTCACGTTGAATGGGGTGCCGCCGTAGATGTCGCATAGGGTGACGACGAGTTCGCACTCGGCGCTGAGGGTCTCGTAAGCCTCGCGCATCTCGGACTCGAAAGACTCCAGGCTCTTCTCGGCGGTGAGACCAAGAGCGATGACATCAGGCTGCTTGCCCGCAATCATCTCGACGGCGCCGAGGGCGGCCTGAGCGAACTCTCCGTGACTTGCAAGGATGACACCGATACGCATCTTCTGTCCTTTCATACTTATTAATTCTCTTCGTTCTGTTCGTTCTGTTCGTTCTGTTCGTGTATGTTCGTCTATAGTTGTTTATTGGTCAAGAGATGATTTTTGGAATGAGCTCTATTTACCTCCTATTTGATGGTTTTTTCCGTGAGCGTTATGTTTTGACCGGTGAAAGGTAATGTGCCTTCGTGAACGGTTTGCGTTTATTTATGTTGTTCGTTTACATTGAAATAAGAACAAACGCTCGATGAGGGAGTCGGCACTCATGAAATCCGAACGCCAGCAGGCCATTCTCGACTTGCTCGATCAACATCATTCGGTATCGGTAAACGAGATATCTAATACCCTATCTGTTTCGGATATGACCATCAGGCGTGACCTGGCCGAGCTTGCCGACAAGGGCCTTCTTGTGCGCGTACACGGAGGGGCTCAGCTTCCACACTCCGCCCACGGAACAGCCCTTTCACGTTTGACCCCGCATGAGGAGAAACGTCGTTTTCAAGTTGATCAGAAACGTGCCGCTGCTATAGCCGCCGCCCAAACCGTCTCAGCCGGCGATACGATCTTTCTCGGTGGAGGCTCCACTCTCGAGCTCATGTGTTCGTATTTGCCCCAGGAGGACATACGCGTCGTCACCAACAGTCTTCCCGTGCTGAACCTGCTAGCCGACAATCCACATATAGATCTATTCTTTGTTGGTGGCATGATGCGTCACGACACGCGAGTTTTCACCATGCCATACAACGGCCGCGGCCCCTACGGTCTATCCGCTCCCAAGGCCTACGTCTCGGCAACCGGTATTTTTGGAAACGAGGTCTTTGGCTCTCGTCCCGATGCAGCCATGGTCCTCTCAGACGCTCTTTCTCGAGCTCAGGAGCGTTATCTTGTTGTAGATGCTGAAAAAGTCGGAAGGCGCGACTTCTGCCTTTTCACCACACTGGAGGATATGACCGCGGCATTCATTAACGAGGACGCAGACCCCCGGACCATCGAGGCCCTCCGCGCCTATACCTCCGTCATTACCGCATAATCCAATTGGCAAGCCATGCTTAAACCCGAACGTCACGAACAATTACTTGAGCTGTGCGCTCAGCGCGGAATGGTCACTGTTGCCCAAGCCGCAACAATCTTTGGTATATCTGAAATGACCGCTCGAAGAGACTTCGATGAGCTCTCGCGACGCGCTGGCGTCATCCGCGAGTACGGTGGCATCCGACTTTCAAGCGGCTCCCCCATTGCCGAAGAGGTCCCGTTTTTTGAAAAGCTCTCAATCCGCTCCCCTGAAAAAGAGCATATCGCACGCACCGCTGTCAACCTCATCAGAGAGCGCGACACCATCTTCCTCGGACCAGGTTCGACTTGCGCTCTCATCGCCCGTGCGCTGCCGCGCATGCGGCTGCGCGTCATCACAAACAGCATCATCGTGCTGAACATGCTCCAGACGCGTAACGATGTGGAGATCTGGGCCCTGGGAGGACAGTATCGCAAACGATCGGGTTCTTTCGTCGGGCCCATCGCCGAAGATGCTCTCGCCCCGCTCGGTATCGACACTTGCTTTATCGGCACCAACGGCGTACTCGCCCAATCCATCTCCTGTTCTAACCTTGAGGAAGGACGCTTACAGGCGCTCGCTTGCGATCGCGCCGCCAAGCGTTACCTTGTCTGCGATTCAAGCAAGATCGGACAGATGGACTTCTTCGGCTTCTTCAATCTCGATCAAATGGACGCACTCATCACCGATGCAAATGTCAACGACAAACAGCGTTCCATGGTTCTCGAATCAACTCGCATCATCGTCGCAGAATAGGCCTGTTTTGATTTAGCTGGACACCACAGCAAAGACCCCGATTCGATAAAGCCGAATCGGGGTCTCATTATTCGCATCAAATCGCAAATAGGTCAGCAGCTACTTCTCAGTGTAGACGCTCTCGCCACCGAGATAGGTCTCGACGAGGGATAGGTCGGGGTTGAGGACGACAACCTCACCCACGTAATCGGAGGTGCCGGCACCGGTGAGCACCACATTGAGGCGACCGTCGCCCATGGCGCGGGCGTCGGCCAGGAACGCCTCGACGGCCTCAAGGTTATCCTTGTAGATGTTCAGCGTGTCAAGCCAAAGCTCGGGAGACGACACGTTGATGCCTGCTTAACTCTGCTCGCTCAGGCTAAAGACTTTGTTGAGGATCGATGATCTGCTGCAAGGTGAACTTACATTGGGACGTGTCGCATTCTTCTTGCGAATCCTCAAAATCAAAGATCATGATGGCGCAGTTGGGGAGCTTTGCTGGGAGTTCGAAGCCCTCTGGGGCGGCGGCTTTGATGAATTGGCGGCTGGCGCTGCCGTGGCTTACTGCCAGGACGGTTTCAACATCATCGGCGCTCATGAGATTAGCGAGCGTGCTTACCATACGCTCTTGCAGCGCCTGACTTCCCTCCCCTCCGAAGGGGATTAAGTCCTCGCCCGGATCCCAGACGTCGGTAGGCAGTGCGTCGTGCGGGCCCCCTTCAAAGGAGCCATAGCAGCGTTCGATGATGCCTTCGCAGGGCTCGACGGCGGCGTCCGGGCCGAGGAGCTCGCCTGCGACGAGCCGAGCCGTGGCCATGGCTCGGCTTAAAGGAGACGAGACTACCTTGTCGGGGGTGACGTCGCGGGCTTTAAGCCATGCGGCGGCCTTTGCGGCCTGCTGACGGCCCAAGTCCGTTAGCGGTGAATCGCAGCGGCCCTGGACGAGCTTTTTGACATTGAACTCCGTCTGACCGTGACGGAGCAGATACAGTTTCTTCATGGTCTCCCCTTTTGCGCGAATGGCCCTAGCGATACAGCCCTACTCGCGTGCCGCGCCGACGTAGTCTTCATCGACCGTAATCTTGGCTATCGACTTGGGATATTCGGACTCCACCTGCTGCGCCAGCGTGCGCCTAAGGTCATCGGCGCCCATCGTTAAATCCGAAGGACGCACGCAGTCAAAAATCACGTTAGTGTGCGTAGGGCCCGGCACGCAGCGCAGGTCGTGGATCGAAATACGGCCGTCGATCTGTTTGGCCATCGCGTTGATGCGGAGGCGCATATCTGCCACCTTTGGATCGTCGGTCACGATGGGGTCGTAATGAAGCGTGACGATCATGCCGTCATCTTTCCTAAACGCCTGCTCAATGTTGTCGAGCGTGTCATGACTCTCCAGCGGATCGGCTTCGGCCGCCATCTCGGCATGAGCGCTTGCGAACTTCCTGCCCGGGCCGTAGTCGTGAACCATCAGATCGTGAACGCCCAAAACACCGGGATAGCTCATGATCTTATCTCGAATGTGCTTGACCAGCTTAGGATCGGGCGTCTGGCCCAAAAGCGGGCTCACCGTATCCTGGATGAGTTCAAAACCGCTCCAGCCAATATAGGCGCCAACGGCAAGGCCGACCCATGCGTCAAGATTGATGTGCGTCACCTGCGAAACAATTGCGCACGCCAGCACGGCGCCCGTAGCAAGGACATCGTTCTTGGAATCCTGGGCGGTCGCATGCAGCGTCTCGGACTCAATGCGATCGCCGAGCTTTTGGTTGAGGGTCGCCATCCAGAGCTTTACGACCATCGAAAGCACGAGAACTGCCACCAGGGCAAGCGAGAACTCGACAGGTTCGGGGTGGATGATACGCTCAAACGAGGACTTCACCAGTTCAAGGCCAATGAGAAGCACGAGCGCCGCCACGACAAGACCCGAGAGGTACTCGTAGCGACCATGGCCGTAAGGATGCTCGGGGTCGGCCGGCTTGCTCGCCAGCTTAAAGCCCAGCACGCTCACGATATTCGAGCTGGCATCGGACAGGTTGTTCATGGCATCCGCCACAATCGAAACCGATCCCGAAACCACACCGATTGCGCCCTTCGCAGCACAAAGCGCCACATTGGCGACAATACACACCATGCCCGCTAACGTGCCCACACGCGCACGATCGCCCTGCGCGCGCTTAACTATCCACTCGACCATCTGCATCCGCCCCCACGGTACTACCTATATATCTATTGCTCAAACGGATTGTAGTGTAGCCACTTTGTCTCCCAGATACAAAGAGGCCGCAGCCCGCACGGGCCACGGCCTTGGAGCATGACAAAAGAATCGTCCTTTTGTCGCACAGGTTTATGCGCTTACTTCAGCAGCGCTCGCCACTGTTTCGGGTGAATCGGCCCCGTCTTCTGCCGCCTGTCCCTGCGCCGGCACCACGCCAAAGCAGTAGCTCAGCGCCGCAGACACCGCAAATGCCACACCGCCGGCAACGCAGCACCACAGCAGGTTCGAGATGCCGCCCGTGGCAAAGCCAATGACCATAAGGACATTCGTCATGCCGATGGTATAGGCCGTAACGTGGCCCACGGCCGCAACAAGACCTCCGACGGCGCCGCCAATGGCCATGCACGTCAGGCACCTGCCATATTTAAAGCCGCAACCGTACAGCGCCGGCTCGCTTACGCCGCCAAGAACACCCGAGATCGAATAGCCCAGCATGAGAGCCTTCTCGTCCTTATCCGCAACGCGGAGCGACGCGCCAAAAGGCATGCCCCAAACGGCGAACGTTGCCATCGTCGCGGCGATCAGGATGCACGAATCCGTTCCCACACTCATAAACTGCGCATAGGCGAGCGATAGGACGACGTTACTGACGCCCGCGATCTTAAGGAACTCCCAGCCCGCGGCAAGCCCCATGAGCGTGAGCAGCGACACGATGCCACCGGAATTGCCAAGCATAAACATAAGCTGGCCCAACAGCATGCCCAGATAGCTGCCCGCCGGCGCCGTAATGCACAGCGAAACCGGA
>DBFOME010000026.1:0-4765 GCA_048430645.1 Collinsella sp.
GGCTGACGGAGCGCCGCTTTTCCGCATAAGCGACCTGTCGGCGGGCTACGACAAGAAGGTCGTAGTCGAAGGCGTCGATCTGGAGGTTCGCGCGGGCGACGTCGTGGCGCTCATCGGGCCGAACGGCTCGGGCAAGTCGACCATCTTGAAAACCATCACACGCCATCTGGCACCGCTTGCCGGCGCGGTCGAGCTCGACGGGCGGGAGATTTCCCGATGGAAGACGGCGGAGTTCGCAAGGAACCTTGCCGTTATGCTGACAGATCGCCCCCGGACCGAGCTCCTCACCTGCCGCGATATCGTGGAGGCGGGAAGGCATCCCTACACCGGGCGAATAGGCACACTCTCGCCCGACGACCATAGTCGGGTCGATGAGGCCATGAAAACCGCACATGTGGAAGAGCTCGCCGAGCGCGACTTCATGCAGATAAGCGACGGGCAACGCCAGCGCGTCATGCTCGCACGCGCCATCGCGCAGGATCCGCGTGTGCTCGTGCTCGACGAACCCACGTCGTATCTCGATATCCGCTATCAGATCGACCTGCTGCGAATACTTCGCCACCTTGCGAAATCGCGGAATGTGGCTGTCATCATGTCCATCCACGAACTCGAGCTCGCGCAGAAAAGCGCCGACAAGGTGATTTGCGTGAAGGACGGCCGGGTCTTCCGCGCCGGCGCACCCGAGGACATATTCACGCGCGAGACGATTGGCGAGCTCTACGGCCTTCAACATGGCACCTTCAACGAGCGCTTCGGCAGCGTGGAAATTGGGCGCCCGCACGGCGATGCGCACACGTTCGTCATCGCCGGCGCAGGTACGGGGTCGGCTGTGTTTCGCCATCTCATCCGGCAGGGCAAGGCGTTCTACGTGGGCGTTCTGCACGAAGGGGACATCGACTGCGAGCTCGCGCGCGACCTGGCGACGGAATGCGTGGCCGAGCGCGCCTTCGAGCCAATCGGGGATAAAACCATAGCCCGCGCCAAAGAGCTCCTCGTCCACTGTGCGCGCCTTATTGTGTGCCCCGCCGCCTTCGGCACCATAAACGCCCGCAACGCAGAGCTCGTCGAGTTCGCACGCTCGCATGGTATCGAGGTCATGCGAGCGTGCGAAGGCGCATCGGAGGATTCCAATGGATACGCCTAGGCGCGGCCCAAGAAATCGTCCGCATCCCCATCTGACACTATTTCACCGCAACTTAGAAGGTGTCGGCGTATAACGCTTCACCCCAAATTAAATTGATTCGTTGAATAGACACATTACAAATCTTTAGACTTCGTTTAATCTACAAGTGGGTATTATCACACATTAAGCACACGTGAAAGGATATACCCATGTCGCTTACACAGTCAGCAGAGCGTGCAGCGCTTAACAAGCTCATCGATTATCTCGACGACAACCCGCAAGAAAACATCGACAAAATCATGGACCTCGTGAACAAGCTGGTCCCCAATCGCGTATTTCCTGTACAGCGAGAGGCATTCACCAATGTCATCAAGAGCCGCGGCAATTGGTATGATCTGATCATACGTGTGTTCAGCCTTAATCCCCAGATGCGAACCAAGCTGCTTAAGACCCTCATTGTCGACGCCAACCTGCTTGCTTGGCCAGAGCAGGAAAAGAACCGCGAAAAGTACCAGTGCAACGTTCCGTGGGCCATCCTGCTCGATCCCACGAGCGCCTGCAACCTGCATTGCACGGGCTGCTGGGCCGCTGAGTACGGCTACAAGCAGAATCTCTCGTTCGAAGACATCGACTCTATCGTTACGCAGGGCAAAGAGCTCGGTACGCATATCTACATCTATACCGGCGGCGAGCCGCTCGTCCGCAAGCACGACCTGATCAGAATTTGCGAAAAACATCAGGACTGCGTGTTTCTCTGCTTTACCAACTCCACGCTGATCGACGAGGCCTTCTGCGACGATATGATTCGCGTAGGTAATTTTGTCCCCGCCATCAGCGCCGAGGGCAATGAGCACACCACCGACGCCCGTCGCGGCGAGGGTACCTACGCAAAGATCGAGCACGCAATGAAACTCCTGCGCGAGCGCGACTTGCCATTTGGTATCTCCACCTGTTGGACCAGCGCCAATGCCGATACGGTTGCTACCGAGGAGAACATGGACTGGATGATCGGCGAGGGAGCACTCTTCTGCTGGTACTTCCACTTTATGCCGGTTGGCCGCAATGCAACCTCCGAGCTCATGCCCACGCCCGAGCAGCGCGAGCACATGTATCACTTTATCCGCGAAATGCGTGAGAAGAAGCCGCTGTTTACGCTCGACTTCCAAAACGACGGCGAGTTTGTAGGCGGATGTATCGCCGGCGGCCGCCGCTACCTGCACATCAACGCCGCCGGAGACGTGGAGCCGTGCGTGTTCATCCACTACTCAAACGCCAACATCCACGATGTGAGCTTACTCGACGCGCTGCGCTCTCCCCTCTTTATGAAGTACTACGAGAACATGCCGTTCAACGACAACTACCTCAAGCCATGCCCCATGCTCGAGAATCCCGACGTGCTGCCCAAACTGATCGCCGAGAGTGGCGCAATGAGCACCGACCTAATCGAGAAGGAGTCACCCGAGCAACTGCGCGAAAAGACCCAGGCTGCCGCCGAGGCATGGTCACCTGTCGCCGACCGCATCTGGAACGACTCCGAAGATCCGTTATACGCCAAGCGTCACGAGGACAAGTCGCAGGGCATGGCCGATAGCGACATGCACAAGTTCGAAAAGCAGGGCCGCACGCTCAAAAACGGCGATTAATGCTGTTCTACACGGCAAACGCTCAGAAATGAAGCGGAGCAGTCTCGAGGCTCATCTTCGAGGCTGCTCCGCCTTACCATCAAAACAGTTTTACTAAGTTGCGGTGAAATAGGGACTAGATCGGCCTTCCAATAACCAAAACAATCCCTATTCCACCGCAACTTCTTTAAGTTGTTGAATTATCGATGCTATTCGAAGCGAGATTCCAGACTCGACAGGCCGTTGAGAGTCAGGTCGTTGGCGACCTCAGAGACGCGCTCAATAGGAACCGAGCCGTCAGACAGCGCCCACGTGCGATAGATACCGATAATACCCGACAGCAAAAACGCCAGATAGTAGTCGAACATCTCGTCCTTGAGACCTTGGGGCAGCAGATCGCGCTCGGCAATCTCGTGCTCGAGCGGTGCACGAAGACGAGCCATAAAATCATCGAGCGGAATGTTCTCGATCAGCTGACGATTGAGCACGAGGTTGTTGCACAGCGCCTCGTTAACGGTTTTAAAGAAGGTCGCCGCCGCGCCAAGGGCGCGCTCGTTGGTGTCGCCGTCCATGGAAGCAAGCGTTTTCTCGACCGAGTCGACAATCATCTCCACAACATCGACGGCAATGGCATCGAGCAGGCCGTCAACCGTGCCAAAGTGAACGTAGAAGGTTTTGCGGTCGACATTGGCCTCGCGCGCGATGGCACTCACCGTAATGTCTGCCAGCGGCTTTTCCATGAGCAGGCGCTCGAAAGCAGAAAGGATGGCATTGCGGCTGCGAACGATGCGGCGGTCAAGACGCGGTTTGCTGGTTGCCATGGGCGTGTCCCTTCGATATGCGAGCATTCATCAACAGATGAGAGATAATCTACGTAAGAGGATTATCCCCCATACGGCACAAATATGCCCCGCGTCATGAAGAACGCACGACTGCCCTACTGCGACTTAGGATGCTTCTTCTTATTGAGTGCCGACGGAGATACGCGAATACCATCGCCTGTCTGGCGCACATAGGCTTTATGAGCCGGCTTAGCGGCCCCAGAAGCCTTCTGAGCGTGCTTCTTGGGATCAACGGTAACAGCATTCGTGGGGTGCGGCTTCGCGGCCACAGAGGGCATCTGAGGCGTGCGGCCGAGTTTGCGCATCACGCGATCCCAGCGCGCATGGATGCTCTCGTTGTGGGCGCTCTTAAGGCCCAACAGGGGCGCAGCCAAAATGGTCGGCGCAATGAACGTAATGAGGCGCCACAGCAGATAGCCGGCGGTCGAAGCCGACCCAAAGAAATGACCCAAGAACAATGCAAAGCCACCCTCAGCGCCACCAGTTCCACCGGGCAAGGGGACCGCAGAGCTCAGAAGCTGGACAAAGGCGCTCGCGGCCATGACCGAGAAAAAGTCGACCTCGTGGTGGCCAAAGGCAAGCATCAGGAAATACGGCACCAGATAGAAAAACGCAAGCTGCAGCATGGTGATAAACACGGTGAGCAGCATGGAAGAAAAATGTCCGGCTGAAAGCTTGAACTTCTCGGAGAAGGAGTAGATCTCGCCGTCGACAAACGTGCGCCATCCCTCGATCTTAGTGGCCGAGACACCAATGCGCTCAAGCCAATTGATGATGCAATGGGCAACGCGCGTGACGGTCTTAGGCATGAGCGCGACGGCGAAGATGCCCAGCAAGATGCAGCAGTGCCCGCCAAAGCTAAAGACGCACAGCAGCGTCATGTCGCCATAGCGCTCGGCAAAAAACGGCATGCGAGCAAGCAGCAGGATAGCGCCCCAGGCAACGAGGCCAAACTGATACACGATAAAGCGCGTGAATTGCGTGGCCCCGGCCTCGCCGACATTTTGGCCCGCCTTGGTCAGGCGGTAGATCTGAGCAGGAGTCGAGCCCATCATCATAGGTGTGAGGTTGCCAAAGAAGATGCCGCTCGCCTCGACCGAAATGAGGTCGCGAATGCCGACGGGTGAATTGGGGTCGAGCCAGACAGCGATCGCATAGGCCACAATGCCAAAGAACAG
>DBFOME010000027.1:0-18387 GCA_048430645.1 Collinsella sp.
CTCTTCGCCTTTGACCCCAAGCGCCAGGCGGTATTGCTATTGGCGGGTGATAAGTCGCGAGCGGGATCGTCAAGGGCAAAATGGAACGGTTGGTATGCGATCAACATTCCAAGGGCCGAGCAAATATACCGTCGCCACGTAAGGAGGCTCGATCGAGATGGAACTGCATGAGTATATGGAATCTCGCGGGATAACACGCGACTCCATTACCGCCGAGCAGGAGAGGACTCGCGATCGTATCGAAGCCTATAAGCTTGCTCAGATTCGCAGGTTAAAAGATCTAACACAGGCGTCGGTCGCCCAGTCGATGGGCGTTTCTCAAAAACGTGTATCCGAGCTCGAGCGTGGGGAGTTGGGTTCGATGAGGCTCGACACGCTGAGCAGGTACGCAGAGAGCCTCGGCGGAAAACTGGTTGCAAGCATCGAGTTTCCCGATCGTACCGTTACGCTTGCGCGCTAAAAATCTTCAATTAACCCCCTCACTTTCACCGACTACTAGAGCCGCTCACCAAACCAACATGCGCTCTGGGCAAATAGGTTGAACGTTTCGTGCGAGAATGCCCCACAGTAAACAAACTTGCACCAGAGCGTAAGGGGCTGGCATACACATGCAGACGGTCTATCGGGTATACGAGGGAACGCGCGAGCCGCATCGGCTTGCCGTCGAGCGCACGGCCGAGGTGCTCGGCTGCGGCGGCCTGGCCTTGATCCCGACCGAGACCGTCTACGGTGTCGCCGTGGCAGTCAACGCCTTCTCGGACGCCGTGCCCCAAGATACAAGCGAATTCCCATCGTGGCCGCGCGATCCGCAGGCTGCCGTCAATGGCGCCGCAGTTCCTGCGCTCGGCACCGGCTATCGCCGTATCTTCACTCTCAAGCAACGTGAGCTCACGCAAACCGTCGCTTGGCTGGTCGATGGCGTCGAAGCACTCGACCGCTATGGCGTGGATATCCCGGAAGATGCCCGCGTACTCGCGCGACGATGCTGGCCGGGAGCCCTGACTATCGTGGTCAAGGCAGCCCCCTGCGTGCCGACCTTTATGCGCGCTGCCGACGACACCGTGGCCCTGCGCGCTTCGGCCTCTCCCGTGGTCCAAGCGCTCATCCGCGCCTGCGGCAGTCCCCTTGCCTGCACGAGCGCCAACACGCACGGCGCGCCTTCGCCGGCAAGCTTTGCCGCCGTCGAGGGTCGCATCCTGGAGGGGGTCGATGTTGCCGTCGACGCCGGTGAGACCCCGTGTCGCGACGCCTCGACCATCGTGTCGTTCCAGCACGGCGGGCTCCAGATCCTGCGCCAAGGCGCACTTCCCGCATCAGAGATCGAGCGGGTCCTGTCCGACCCGATGCAATAGAAGGGTGTAAGCGATGTCGTTGAATCTGGACAGCCTGGGCATGGAAGATGCCTCGTTTAACTTTGGCGGTTCCTACATCATGGCGCTCGACTGCGGCACTACCTCGGTACTCGCGGCCATTGTCGACGAATACGGCTGCATCGTTGCCCAGGCGCGTCGTAGCGTCAAAACCAGCTTCCCGCGCCCCGGCTGGGTGGAGCAGGATCCCACGGAGGTGCTTGCCAGCCAGATCGGCGTGATGATGGAGGTTCAGTTTAAGAGCGGCATCCATTCCGATCGCATCGCCGCCATCGGCATCTCCAACCAGCGCGAGACCACGGTGGTCTGGGACCGCGTGAGCGGCCAGCCCATCTATAACGCCATCGTATGGCAGTGCCGTCGTACCGCGCCGGCGATCGACGCGTTGGTTGAACAGGGTTGCGAGGAGCTGGTGCGCTCCCGCACGGGACTTACGCTTGACCCGTATTTCTCGGCCTCCAAGGTGCAGTGGATTCTCGACAACGTCGACGGCGCACGCGAGAGCGCGGCGGCGGGCGACCTCATGTTTGGCACCATCGACACCTGGCTCATCTACAACCTCACCGGCGGCCAGGTCTTTGCCACCGACTACACCAATGCCAGCCGCACGGCACTCTTTAATATCCATACGCTCGATTGGGACGACGACCTGCTGGCGCTCTTTGACGTTCCACGTTCCATGATGCCCGAGGTTCGCTGGAGCTCGGGCGACTACGGCCGCGTCGCGAGCGACATCATGACCAACATGCCGCCCATCATGGGCGTGGCGGGCGACCAGCAGGCATCGCTGTTCGGCCACTGCTGCTTCTATCCCGGCCAGACCAAAAACACCTATGGCACGGGCTGCTTTATGCTCATGAACACCGGCGACGAGATCGTCGAATCCAAGAATGGCCTGGTCTCCACCATCGGTATCGCTGCGGACGGCAAAGTCAGCTATGCGCTCGAGGGCTCTATTTTTGCCGCCGGCTCAACGATGAACTGGCTTCGCAACAACATGGGCATCATCTCGAGTGTGAGCGAGTCGGCACAACTCGCCGCTTCGATTAGCGACAACGAGGGCTGCTACTTCGTTCCCGCCTTTGCGGGTTTGGGCGCTCCCTGGTGGGACCCGCATGCCCGCGGTATCGTGTGCGGTCTGACCGGCGCCTCGAGCCGTGCGACCATCGTACGTGCCGTCTGCGAATCCATGGCATATCAGAGCTACGATGTGCTGCGCGCCATGGAGCAGGACGTGGGGCTTTCGATCGAGCGCCTGTCCGTCGATGGCGGTGCCTCGCGCAACGAGTTCATCATGCAATTCCAGGCCGACCTGCTGGATATCCCCGTGCTGCAATGCGAGACGGTGGAGACCACGGCAATCGGTGCCGCGTACTTGGCGGGTCTTGCCGTCGGCTATTGGGAAGACCTGGAGGAGCTGGAGCAAAATGCCCAGATCGTTAGGACCTTCCTTCCCCACATGTCCGCCGAGCGCCGCGAGCAAAACCTTGCGGGCTGGCGTGATGCAGTCAGGCGCTCGCTCAGCACCGCACAGTAGGGCTGCGATGGGCTGCTCGATACAACAAACCGCTAAACTAATGCATGGCGTGCGGCGGCAACATTGCTGCACGCCTTGTCAGCAAGGCCGTTTTGCGGCCGCAACGAAAGGGGCAATCAATCCATGACCGTCACCTACGATGCGTCCCGTGTGACGCTTGTCGACCACCCGCTCGTCCAGCACAAGCTGTCGATCCTGCGCGACAAAAACACCGGCACCAACCAGTTCCGCCAGCTCGTGCGCGAACTCGCGCTTTTTGACGGCTACGAGGCCATGCGCGACCTGCCCATGGAAGACGTCGAGGTCGAGACCCCCATCACTACCGCCACGTTCAAACAGCTTGCCGGCAAGAAACTCGCCATCGTGCCCATCCTGCGTGCGGGCCTTGGCATGGTCGACGGCATCCTCGACCTGGTGCCCTCCGCTCGCGTGGGCCACATCGGCATGGAGCGCGACGAGGTCACCCACGAGCCGCACGAGTATTACTGCAAGATGCCCAAGGATATCGACCAGCGCATCTGCCTGGTCGTCGACCCCATGCTCGCCACGGGTGGTTCGGCCGAGATGGCCATTAGCTACCTGCGCGAGCGCGGTGTCAAGGACATCCGCATGCTGTGCATCGTCGCGGCCCCCGAGGGCCTCAAGTCGCTGACTGAGAAGGATCCTGATGTGCATATCTATACCTGCGCCATCGACGACCATCTCAACGAGGCGGCCTACATCGTTCCCGGCCTGGGCGACGCCGGTGACCGCATCTACGGCACGCTCTAGTCGCTGGGCTAAGACGGCCGCGGCTGCAAATACGAAGAAACGGTGCGCGCGGATGAACAAAAGGCGACCGCGCGCACTCCTGTTAACGGACGTTTTGCCCTGCAGGGTTCGAGAAAAACGTATTACCGTACCTGCGGCATAAAGAAGGTCTTAAGAAAACGAACAGGTGCGTATTAACCGATGCTTTTTCGGTTGTACTTTAGCGATTGGCTCGTACAATAGTCACCAATGTTTGGCGGGAACTGTTCTGTGAAGCGTTAAAAAGGAAAGTGAGGACGCCAGTGTTTCAGATAGCCGATCTGCTCGCTATCGTTGCAGGCGCCATCGCGGGCGCAATTGCCTTCCTTCCCTTTGTCTTTACGCTCAAGCCGGTTCTTGACGATAAACAGAATGCGGACATGCTCAAGGGTATGGTGAGTCTGGCGGTCTCAGCAATCGCCCTGCTCGTCTTTACCTTGGTTGTGTTTGTGTTGTTCGGAGAGGCATTTCGCATGTTCCTCCTGGGCGAGGCGATCGGCTTCGTGGCCTTTATGGCCGCCTGCACGGTTCGCGTCGCCAAGGCGCTGCGAGATCCTCATGAGGTCGAAAGGTAAGTCGTGGAAATTTTTGAAAAGCTGCCTGATGAGATTAATCATCTGGTCAGCGAGTTCAGCTCCACCCCTGTCGTGGGCGATCTGAGCTGCGGCATCACGCAGTACTCGTTTTGGCTGATCGTCTCCACGATCGTGCTCCTGATCGTCCTGGCCGTGTTCAAGAAGAAGCAGACCCTGGTTCCCAAGGGCTTCTTCGTCAACGGTTTCGAGTACATCATCGAGTACGTCGAGAACGATATCGGCAAGGGCGTCGTGGGTGAGAACTGGAAGAAGCACTTCCCGTTCCTGTGCTCGCTTTTCCTGTTCATTCTGATCAACAACATGATCGGCCTGATCCCGGGAATGAAGCCCGGCACCGGCGCAATCGGCTCCACCGCCGCGCTCGCCATCTTCGCCTTCGTGTACTTCATCTACTACGGATGCAAGGCTCACGGCGTGATCGGCTACATCAAGAGCCTCGCCCCGCAGGGCGTGAGCTTCCCGATGAACGTGCTCGTGTGGGTCGTCGAGCTCTTCTCGACCTTCCTGCGCCTCATCACGCTCGCCGTTCGTCTGTTCTGCAACATGTTTGCAGGACACGTGGTCATGGGCTCGTTCGCCATCATGGCGAGCATGTTCATGCAGCCGCTGCTTCAGCAGGTTTCCGCGGCCCACGCCGTCGGCGCCCTGCCTTCGCTGGCCTGGCTTGCCATCCTCATCCTGATCTATGCGATCGAGCTTGTGGTCGGCGCCATCCAGGCTTACGTCTTCACGGTCCTTACCGCCGTGTATGTCTCCGAGGCAGAGGAGGTCGCGGAGGAGGAGTAGTCTTCCGTTCGTGCCTTAAAGGTAAGGCAATTCGTTAAACCGCCGGTGCCCGTACCCATGGAGCCCGGCAGTTATAAAAAGGTTATCCTGCGTGAAATAAGACACGCACGACAAAGGAGGAATCGTGGGAGTTATCGGTTACGGTCTCGGTGTTATCGGCGCTGGTCTTGCTATCGGCCTGTCTGCTCTGGGTGCTACGGGTGCTATGGCCCGTCAGCCTGAGGTCCAGGGCCGCGTGTTCACCGTCTTCATCATGGGCTCCGCCTTCGGCGAGGCTCTGGCTCTGATCGGCTTCGTTGTCGCGCTGATCGTTAAATAGCACGGAGCGTCAAGTATGAATCTTTCATCCCAGAAGAGCGCGATCGCACTCTCCGCGTCCGCGGCCGCGCTGCTCATGCCGGTTTCCGCGTTCGCCGAGGACGGCGCTGCCGGTGCGGACATCCTCATCCCTAAGATGGCGGAGTTCATCCCGGCGCTTATCGCCTTCCTGATTATCTGGATCGTGCTGGCCAAGGTCGCCCTGCCGGGCATCATGAAAACCATGGAGGAGCGCGGCAAGAAGATCGAGGAGAGCCTCGACGAGGCCGAGAAGACCAAGCAGGAGGCCATCGCCAAGCGCGCTGAGTCCGACTCGATCGTCACCGACGCCCGTCGTCAGGCTGCCGACATCGTTCTCGAGGCCCGTAAGGACGCCGAGTCCGAGCGTGCCCGTATCATCGAGGCTGCTCACAAGGAGGCCGAGGAGATCATCGCCAAGGCCCATACGACCGTCGAGGACGAGCGCAAGTCCATCTACGCCGGTGCCGCGAGCTCCATCGCCGACCTGTCCGTTGCCGTCGCCACCAAGATCGTGGGCGAGGCACTCGAGGACGATGTCGAGCAGAAGAAGCTCATCGAGCGCTACATCCAGGAAGCAGGTAGCCTGAATGCCGACTAGCCGCTATCAGGACAAGGTGCTCGAGACCTACGCGCGTTCCCTTTTGGAAGCCGCCAAGGCCGAGAACCATGTGTTCGAGGACCTCGAGATGATCGAGCGCCTGGCTTCTGCCAGCCCCGAGATCATCGCCGTGCTCGACACCATGTCCAAGCGCGACCAGCTCGACCTTCTTCCCAAGGTGGCAGCTGCCTTTAAGTATGTTGCCGAGGAAGACGAGGATGTAGTGGGCGTGACCGTCACCACGGCGATCCCGCTCGACGACGAGCTGCGTCAAACCATCACTAAGAAATGCGAGCAGGACTTCGGCCGCAAGGTATTCCTTATCGAGCAGGTCGACCCGTCTATCGTCGGCGGCCTGGTGCTCGAGGCCCGCGGCGAGCGTCGTGACATTTCCGTCAAGACGCAGCTGCGCATCGCGCAGGAGACCCTCGCAAACTCTGCTAATTCGTACGGAGGTGAAGCCTAATGTCCGAAACCCTCAATGCCCAGGATATCGCCAAGAAACTGCAGGAGCAGCTCACGAGCCTCTCCGCGACGGTCGATACGCATGAGGTTTCAACGGTCGACGAGGTAGGCGACGGCATCGCGCGCGTCTCCGGCCTTAAGAGCGCCATGGCAGGCGAGCTTCTGGAGTTCAAGAGCTCCGATACCGGTGAGACCGTCTTCGGCCTTGCCCAGAACCTTGACCGTGACGAGGTCGGCGCCGTTCTGTTTGGTGCCGTCGACTCCATCAAGGAAGGCGACGAGTGCCGCACCACTGGCCGCATTATGGATATCCCTGTGAGCCGCGCCATGCTCGGCCGCGTCGTCAATCCGCTCGGCCAGCCCATCGACGGCCTGGGCGACATCGTCGCCACGCACCGTCGCCCCATCGAGTTCAAGGCCCCCGGCGTCATCGACCGTACCCCGGTGTGTGAGCCGGTTCAGACCGGTCTGCTCGCTATCGACTCCATGGTGCCTATTGGCCGCGGTCAGCGTGAGCTCATCATCGGCGACCGTAAGACCGGTAAGACCGCCATCGCCATCGACGCTATCCTCAACCAGCGCGGCAAGGGCATGGTCTGCATCTATGTCGCCATCGGCCAGAAGGCCTCCACGGTTGCCAACATCCGCGAGACCCTCGCTCAGCACGGTGCGCTCGATTACACCATCATCGTTTCGGCCACCGCTGCCGATTCCGCCCCAATGCAGTACATCGCGCCTATGGCCGGTGCCGCTATCGGCGAGTTCTTCATGTACAACGGCGAGGACGGCAAGCCCGCCAGCGAGACCAACCCCGGCGGCCACGTGCTCGTCATCTACGACGACCTGTCCAAGCAGGCTGTGGCTTACCGTCAGATGTCTCTGACGCTGCATCGTCCGCCCGGACGCGAGGCCTATCCTGGCGACATCTTCTACCTGCACTCTCGTCTGCTCGAGCGTGCAGTCAAGATGTCCAAGAAGAACGGTTATGGCTCCATGACGGCTCTTCCGATCATCGAGACCCAGGACGGCGACGTCTCGGCCTACATTCCGACCAACGTCATTTCCATTACCGATGGTCAGATCTACCTGCAGTCCGAGCTCTTCTTCCAGGGCCAGCGCCCGGCAGTCGACGTGGGCATTTCCGTGTCCCGCGTCGGTGGCGACGCGCAGACCAAGGCCATGAAGCAGGTCGCCGGCAACCTCCGTCTGGACCTTGCTTCGTACCAGGAGCTCGCCGGCTTCACGCAGTTCGGCTCCGACCTCGACGAGGCCACGCAAAAGCAGCTTACCCACGGCGCTCGCATGACTGAGCTCCTTAAGCAGCCGCGTTACAAGCCGTTTGAGGTTGGCGAGCAGATCGTTACGCTGTTCGCTGGCAACGAGGGCTTCCTGGATGACCTGGAGATTGCCGACGTGCTGCCTTTCCGTGCCGAGCTCATCGAGTACATGGACAATGGCTTTGGCTCGCTGCTCGACAAGGTTCGCGCCAAGAAGATCGATGATGACACTAAGGCTGAGCTCTTGCGCGTCATCGGCGATTTCAAGCAGCAGTTCATGGCCAAGCACCATTCGGATGTTTCTGGATCAGAGGAGAACTAAGCCCCATGGCCAACCTTCGCGACATTAAGAAGCGAATCTCCTCGGTTACCACGACCAAGCAGATCACGCGCACGATGGAGATGGTCTCTACGGCCAAGATCCGTCGTGCCCTCGATCGCTCCAAGCAGGCCGAGCCCTATAAGGAGGCGCTGACCGACGTCATGTTGACGGTCGCCGGCGACGCCTCCTGTTCGGGCACCGATCCCATGCTGCAGAAGCATGAGAGCGTCAAGCATGGCCTGATTGTCGTTATTGCCTCGGACCGCGGCCTTGCCGGCGGTTTCAATACGACGGTGGAGCGCACGGCCGAAAAGCTCGCCGCTTCTTGGGCGAACGACGGCATCGAGTGCGAGATTATCGCGTGTGGGCGCAAACCGGCCACGTATTTCCGTGACCGCGCAAACGTCGTCATGCACTTTGAGGGCAACTCCTCTGAGCCCGATTTCAATCAGGCCCGCATGATCTCCTCTCATATCTGCGATGCGTATCGTGCCGGTGAGCTTGACCGTGTCGAGCTTGTCTACCACCACGCCAAGAACCGCGTGGATCAGGAGCTTCGCGTCGAGCATCTGTTGCCGCTCGACCCCGAGATGATCGCTATGGCCCACGGTCCGCGTAAGAACGAGACCGACGCCCCTAAGCGCATCTCGTCCACGTTCGAGTTCGTGCCCTCTCCCGAGCATGTTCTCGGCAAGCTTGTGCCGTCTTATATCCTGACGGTCATCTACCAGGCCCTGATCGATTCGGCGGCTGCCGAGCAGGGTGCACGCCGCAAGGCCATGCACTCC
Organism: Collinsella sp.; assembly: GCA_048430645.1. Taxonomy (GTDB): domain Bacteria; phylum Actinomycetota; class Coriobacteriia; order Coriobacteriales; family Coriobacteriaceae; genus Collinsella. The sequence goes on from DBFOME010000027.1 coordinate 8,868, forward strand.
GCGACGGAAAACGCCACCGCGATCATCTCGACCCTTACCCGCACGTATAGTCGCGTGCGCCAGGCTTCGATCACGACCGAGATTAACGAGATCGTCGGCGGAGCCTCAGCATTGGAGGAACAGTAATGGCTAATAACACCGTAAAGCTTGCGGTCGAGGAAGCCACCAAGAAGACGACTGCCGGTGATGGTCGCATCGTGCGAATCATCGGCCCTGTCGTCGACGTCAAGTTTGACGGCGCGGTGCCCCCGATCTACAACGCGCTCACGGTCGAGGCCGAGACCCCGATCGGTCACCTGAGCACGATCCTCGAGGTCGAGAGCCAGCTTCCGGGCGGCGTCGTCCGCACGGTCGCCATGTCCTCGACCGACGGCCTGCAGCGCGGCCTCATCGCCACCGATACCGGTGAGCCCATGAAGATGCCGGTCGGCCCCAAGACGCTCGGCCGCATTTGGAACGTCATGGGCAAGCCCGTCGACGGCAAGCCCATGCCCGAGGTGGAGGAGTTCTACCCCATCCACCATGCAGCGCCCCGTTTCGACGAGCTCACCACCAAAACCGAGATCTTCGAGACCGGCATCAAGGCCGTCGACCTGCTCGAGCCCTACATCCGTGGCGGCAAGACAGGCTTGTTCGGCGGCGCCGGCGTCGGCAAGACCGTTCTGATTCAGGAGCTCATCAACAACCTCGCCCAGGAGCACGGCGGCACCTCGGTGTTCACCGGCGTCGGCGAGCGTACCCGTGAGGGCACCGACCTGTTCCTCGAGATGAGCGAGTCTGGCGTTATCGACAAGACCTGCTTGGTCTATGGTCAGATGAACGAGCCGCCCGGAGCGCGTCTGCGCATCGGTCTGGCCGGCCTTACTACCGCTGAGTATTTCCGTGATCGTGGCCAGGACGTTCTGCTGTTCATCGATAACATCTTCCGCTTCTCCCAGGCAGGTTCCGAGGTTTCCGCACTGCTGGGCCGTATGCCGTCCGCCGTTGGCTACCAGCCCACGCTGGCAACCGAGATGGGCGACCTCCAGGAGCGCATTACCTCGACCAAGACGGGCTCCATTACCTCCGTCCAGGCTGTCTACGTCCCCGCAGACGACCTGACCGACCCGGCGCCTGCCACGACGTTTACGCACCTCGACGCCACCACGGTTCTTTCGCGTAGCATTTCGTCGCTCGGCCTGTTCCCGGCTATCGACCCGCTCGCGTCTTCCTCCGACGCTCTCGATCCCTCGATCGTCGGCGAGGAACACTACCGTGTCGCCGTCAAGGTCCAGGAGCTCCTGCAGGAGTACTCCGACCTTCAGGACATCATCGCCATTCTGGGTATGGACGAGCTGTCCGAGGAGCAGCGCCTTACGGTCAACCGTGCCCGTAAGATTCAGCAGTTCCTCTCGCAGTCCTTCCACGTCGCCGAGAAGTTCACCGGCAACCCCGGTGTCTACGTCCGCGTCGAGGATACCGTCCGCTCTTTCGCCGAGATTGTCGACGGCAAGGCCGATGACCTGCCCGAGCAGGCTTTCCGCTATGCTTCCACGATTGAGGACGTGCGCGAGCGCGCCCGCAAGATGGGGGAGAAGTAGGTTATGCGTATCCGCATCGTGTGCCCCGTGAGCTGCGCCTATGAGGGCGACGCTGCGTTTGTGTCGATTCCGTCCACGGATGGCGAGTTTGGCGTTCTGCCTGCTCACTCCAGCGAGATCTGCACGATCGACCGCGGTTACGTTCGCGTTTCCGATAAGGCCATGGGCACTGTCGACCACACGTTTGCCGTGGCCGGCGGCTATGCCCAGGTTGCGGACGATGTCGTGACCGTTCTCGCCGAGCGCGCTTGCGATTTGGCGACCGTCGATGCCGACAAGCTTAAAGCTGATATTCAAGGTTTTGAAGAGAAGCTGGGTAATTTGTCGGAGGATGATGCACGCCGCGCCTACCTCTATAATGAAATCGCATGGTGTAAGCTCAAGCTTGCCCAATAGTCAAACGATTTAGCGTTCGACCATTTGCGAACACATCATGCCCGGGATGGCGCAGCCATCCCGGGCATGCTTTTTGAAAGGGTAGACCTTGGATATTATCCGCGTTGAGGGTGGCCACGCCATCGGAGGCTCCGTGCCCGTCTCGGGTGCCAAGAACTCCGCACTCAAACTCATGGCGGCAACGCTTCTGGCGCCGGGCAAGACGACGCTGCAGAACGTGCCCGATATTTCCGATGTCCACGTGATGGGCAAGGTGCTCAAGGGCATGGGCGCTACGATCGATGTTCTCGACGAGCACACGCTCGAGATTGATACCTCTCAGGTCGATTCTTGGGAGGCCCCCTACGAGCTCGTTGCCAAGATGCGTGCTTCCACCGCCGTGATGGGACCCCTGCTGGGTCGCTTCCATCGCGCCAAGATCGCCATGCCGGGCGGCTGCAACCTGGGTGCTCGCAAGATCGATATGCACATTCTTGGTCTTGAGGCCCTGGGCGTTGAGTTCGATACCGCCCACGGTTACATCAACGCTAATGCGCCCCAAGGTCTGCGCGGTACCACCGTCACGCTCGAGTTCGCCAGTGTCGGTGCGACCGAGAACCTCATTATGGCATCCGTGCGCGCGCAGGGCACCACGGTTATCGACAATGCCGCCCGCGAGCCCGAGATCGTCGATCTCGCCAACATGCTCAACGAGATGGGCGCCAAGATTGTAGGCGCCGGTACGCCCGTCGTGACTATCGAAGGCGTGGAAGAGCTCCATCCCGTTACCCATCGCGTGGTGGGCGACCGCATCGAGGCCGGTACCTTTATCGTTGCCGGTGCGTTGATGGCCGACGATCGCGGTGTCGATGTCACGGGCTTTTGCCCTATTCACTTGGGCATGGTGCTCAAGAAGATGGAGCTCATGGGTATCGACTGCGAGCGCGTCGAGGATGGCGTCCATGTGAACCGTGCCGAGCGTATCAAGCCGGTCGACATCCAGACGCTTCCGTTCCCCGGCTTCCCGACGGACATGCAGGCGCAGATTATGGTGCTCTCCGCTCTCGCCGACGGCAGTTCCGTTATTACCGAGAACATCTTCGAGAATCGCTTTATGTTTGCTTCTGAGCTGGTGCGCATGGGTGCCGACATTCGTATCGAGAGTCATCATGCCATGATTCATGGCGTCAAGGGCTTCTCGGGTGCACAGGTTACCTCGCCCGATCTGCGTGGCGGAGCGGCCCTCGTCGTAGCGGGCTTGATCGCCGACGGGACGACCGAGGTTTCGGCCATCCATCACATCAAGCGCGGCTACGAGCAGTTTGTCGAAAAGCTGCAGGCGCTCGGCGCGCATGTCGAGCATGCTACCGTCCCCGATCCCGTCATCTACTAATACAGGTTGCCTATGTTTAATAAAAAGCCCCTCGCGGATACTAGCACCCGAAGACCCTCAACTGGTGCGCAGGCCAAGATCTACAGTCGCGATAACGTGGCTCGCTATTCCGAGCGCGCTCGTCAACGTCGTCGTAGCCACACGATTCGTCACGTCGCGCTCATTGTCGTGCTTGGCGTGCTACTGAGTGCCACTACCGCTGCCGGCCTGTGGTTTGCCACCATTATGGGCAAGCTCGGCGATTCTAATGTCATTACCGACAATCTGCGTCGGGTTCTGGTTGACACCGATGAGGCAAAGGATCCGTTCTACGTGCTGCTTCTTGGCACCGACGGCCGTCCGGGCGAGGATACGTATCGTGCCGACTCGATTATCTTGGCACGCATCGACCCCACGCAAAAGCAGGCGACGCTCATTTCCGTTCCGCGCGACACCAAGGTCGAGTACAAGGGCGAGACCATGAAGATCAACGCCTGCCATACCGTTGGCGGCGCCGAGGCCATGGTCGAGGCGGTCAACGAGCTGTGCGGTGTTCAGATTTCCCACTATGCCGAGGTCAGCTTCGACGGTATGCAGGCGCTGATTGATTCGGTTGGCGGTATCGACATTAACGCAACCGATGATGTTGACGACCCTGAGCACCTGGATATTAAGATTACCGCTGGCCAGCAGCATATGGACGGTGCCACCGCCCTTACCTATGCCCGCTGCCGCTATACCTATGCCGACGGCGATTACACGCGCATGCGCCACCAGCGTCAGGTGCTTGGCGCCCTTGCCAACCAGATTCTCAATAACTTCGATGCCACGAAGATTTTTGGCCTGGTTAATTCGCTGTCCGATATGCTCGTAACCGATATGAGCGTTCAGGATATCGTGGCTACGGTCAACGCCATGCGCGGTATGGATGTCGACGGTATCTACTCGGCCAACCTGCCCTCGTATGCCGACGACAGCACCATGATCGACGGTGTGAGCTACGTCTTTGTCTACGAGGACGAGCTCAAGGAAATGATGGAGCGCGTCGATGCTGGCAAGGATCCCAAGGGTCCCAACACCATGGGCCTTTCCGACGGTTCCAGCTCTACGATTGGCGACCTGAACAACAACACGTCTGACGACTACGCAAACGGTACCGCAACCTCATCGGTCAGCTCTGACGATTCCGATGACTCAAGCGATTCGAGCGATTCGGACTACTACGAAGAGCCCACCGGCGACGGCAACGGCTACGAAGCCAACTACTAAGTTACGGCGTTTTACCAAACGCCGTAACGGCTCGACGCTGCGCGCCGCCCAAGGCGACAATTTGTCATTCAAAAGGCAGGGCATGACCAGAAGGTCAATGCCCTGCCTTTTTCATGCCAACTTGTTCGCTCTGGACGTCGCTCGCTGACGTTGATTCAACCAGCGATGTCGTCACTTGCAGTTGGGTAGTCCACTTGGCACTTGGGGACGTTCCTTTTGTGCCGGCAGTTTGGGACACTCCTTGCGTTAAGAGGCTGGCGTGCGTCAACCTATTCTCGTTGCAGTAAAAAAATCGCCCCGTTCTTGGTTGAGGACGGGGCAATTCGTCTTTTGGACTTGTGCAGCCAGGCTTATGCAAAGCGGGCGACGAGCTCCTGGAGCACGTCGGTCATCTTGACGAGCGAACTGACCGGGACGAACTCGTTGACGCCGTGGTAGCAATAGCCGCCGGTGGAAAGGTTGGGGCAGGGCAGACCGCGGAACGACAGCTGAGCGCCGTCGGTGCCGCCGCGAATCGGCAGCACTTGGGGCTCAACGCCGCAGGCAAGGTAGGCTTCCTTGGCAACATCAATAAGCTCGGGATAGTCACGAACGATCTCGGCCATATTTCGATACTGCTGCCTAATCTCGACCGTCACGCGCTCCTCACCCAGACGCTGGTTGAGCATCGAGGCGGCGGCATCAATAAGGTCGAGTTTCTGCTGGAACTTGGCGGCGTCATGGTCGCGGACGATATAGCGCGCTGTGGCGTGATCGACGGTCGCAGATACACCCTCAAGGTGATAAAAGCCCTCGTAGCCTTCCGTATACTCCGGGCGCTGCACGTAGGGGAGCAACGCGTTGAAGTCGCAGAACAGATTGCCTGCGTTGACCATACGGCCCTTGGCGTCGCCCGGGTGGATGGACTGGCCCTCAAAGCGGACGGTCACCTCGGCGGCGTTAAAGCACTCCCACTCCAGCTCGCCGATGGGGCCGCCGTCGACCGTGTAGGCGTACTTGCAGCCAAAGGTATCGATATCCAACAGCTCGGCTCCGTGGCCGATCTCCTCGTCAGGGCAGAAGCAAATGCCGAGTGCGGGATGGGGCAGAGAAGGGTCCTGAGCGATACGCGCGACAAGCGACATGATCTCGGCGACGCCTGCCTTGTCGTCCGCGCCCAGCAGCGTGGTGCCATCGCTGCAGACCAGGTCCTCACCCGCGAGGTCATTCAGGGCGGGAAGCTTGGCGGTACTCATGGCAACGGGCTTACCGTCAACCGTGCCGCAGACCAGGTCGCCGCCTTCGTAGTGTACGATGTGCGGCTTCACGCCGGCGCCCGGTGCAACTTCGGTGGTGTCGAGATGGGCGATCAGGCCCAGGGCGGGCTTGTCCTCAGCGCCCGCACTTGCGGGGATATGCGCGCAGACATAGGCGTGCTCGGTCACGTGGGCATCTTCCGCACCAAGCTCGCGCAGCTCTTCAGCCAGCACGTTGGCAAGGTCAAACTGAACGGCGCTCGAGGGTACCTGGTCGCAGTTTGCATCCTCGGACTGCGTGTTGATCTGGACGTAGCGCAAAAAGCGTTCGAGGACATCGGGGCTCGTGGTGGTGTTTTCCATAAAGACCGCTCCAATCTTGGTCGTCGTGTGCAACAAGAACTCTAGCACGGTATGCCACGGCATACCACGACGCTTGGATGGGGTAGAATCAGCCATTGAATGCAGAAGGGACGGAAGATCATGGATACGACAAATAGCTCGCGCGAACTACATCTGACGGTGGCGAACGAAGACTACTTGGAGTGCATGGTTCGCATTGAAAGCGAAGAGGGGGAAACCAACGGCGTGCGATCGGTCGACATCGCGCAGCGCCTTGGCGTCTCCAAGGCATCGGTCAATAAAGCGGTTTCGGCGCTCAAGGCATCCGAGCTTGTCGAGCAATCGCACTACGGCAAGGTAATCCTGACCGATCGCGGTCGCGAGGTTGGCACGGCTATCTGGTACCGTCATCGCCTCATCCGCACGTTTTTGGTTCAGGAGCTCGGTGTCGAATTTGAGCGAGCCGATTCCGAGGCCTGCATGATGGAGCATGCGCTATCCGAGGACACGATGAGCCGCTGGCTCGCCTATCTCGAAAAGCAGGGAATCAGCGTCGAGGAATAGCGGGATATATATGGATACGAGTTATTACAACCGCTTTGGTGCCGAGGAACTTACGCGCCGCTTGTCGAGCGAGACCTTGTTGGCGCAGGGCCCCATGGGCAGTGTTCTGTTGAGTGAGTACGATGCCGCCGACATTCCACCGGCGTTTTGGAATCTGGCAGAGCCGCAGACCGTTTCTCGTATCCATCGCTTGTATGTCGCCGCCGGCGCGCAGGTGCTCATTGCCAACACCTTTCAGGCATCGAGCTATGCCCTCAAGCACGACCAGATTGCGCCGTCCGTGGCGGAGGTCAATCGCGGGGCCGTCGACGATGCCCGCCAGGCGCACCCTCAGCTGCTGCTAGGCTCGATGGGCCCGATCGGTATTGAGTGGTTTGCCGAGGACTCTGCCGAGTATCGTGAAATCCGAGGCATTGCGCGCGAACAGGCGCACGCCTTGCTCAACGCCGGCGTTGACGGTCTGCTGATCGAGACGGTGACGTCTATCCGTAATTTGCAGCCCATGCTTGCCGGCGCCCGAGATGCCGCCGATGGCATGCCTGTTCTGGTGAGTTTTGTCGTTGACGATAAAGGCGACCTGTTGGGCGATGGCCTCAACATCGAGGCAGCCGTTTTGTACGCCGAAAAACACGGCGCAAATTCGGTTGGTGTTAATTGCTGTTCGCTTGCGGCCGCGAACGCGGCGGTGCCCAGGATGGTTGCATCGGCGACTACTCCCGTCACGGTGCGTCCCAACGTAGGCGATCCGGTCCAGACTCAGGATGGCCCCGTATGGCACGAGAACCCCGAAGCTTTCGCGCGCGCATGCATCGAATGGAGGCATGCCGGTGCCGCAATGGTGGGCAGTTGCTGTGGAACCACGGCAATCACTACGGCCGCGATGGCCGAGGCGCTCGATATATAAAGGGCAAACCGCTCCATACGGGGCGGTTTTTTTATTGCTTGCATGTCCTCGGCAGCATTTGCCCAAATGGTGAATGCTGGTGCCGGCAGGTTGCCGAGTGCATGTTGCGGGTATACCCCATGCGTACCATGATCCAAACACTGTGAGGTGTCTGCGCGTGTGCGCGATAATTCATTTTGGAACTGACGGTTGGCGCGCTCGCGTCGATGAGGACTTCACTGCCGATAACGTTGCCCGTATCGCCGATGCCGTCGGCGAGTTGTGGCAAAAGACCAATCCGGGCAAAACGGTATATATAGGGTTCGACACCCGGCCCCTGGCGCGCGAGTTCGCTGAGCTTGCGGCGGGCGTGCTAGCAGCGCACGGGCTAGACGCCGTGCTCGCTTCGCGACCTGTCCCGACCCCTGCCCTTACGTGGGCGGCGGCTTATGACGGTGAAGCGTGCGGCGCGCTCATGGTGACGGGGTCCCATCATCCGCAGGGCTATCTGTGCCTCAAGATTCGCATGGGTGACGGCTCGACCGCCAACCAGGATGTCATCGAAGAGCTCGAAGAGACTATGGCTCCCGAGCCAATGGGGATCGAGGGGCAATATCGCACCGCGGATATCATTCCTGACTATATGCAGGCGGTGGCATCGTTTGTCGATGCCGAAGCCATCCGCGCCGCGCACTTGCGCGTGGTTGTCGATCCCATGGGCGGCGCAGCCCAGGGCTATCTAGCCGACTTGCTGCGCGAGCTTGGCGTTGAGGTGCACGAGATTCACGCCGGGCAGGCGTCTGACCAAGAAGATATCTGCCCCGACCCCGTTGAACCGTGGGTGGACGCTTGCGAGCGCACGGTTATCGAGGACGGAGCTTGCGCTGGCCTGGTGACCGACGGCGACGCCGACCGTATCGGCGCGGTTGACGAGCGCGGCAGATATATACATCCGCATCAGATCATGGCGCTCGTTTTGGGCGACTTGGTTCAATTTCGTAATTTGGAGGGGCGCGTCGTCGTCAATCTTTCATGCTCGACGCTCGTGCGTCGCATTGCCGAGGCGCTTGGCTGCCGCGTGACCGTCAAACCAGTCGGTTTCAAATATATAGCGGCGGAGATGAAGAAGGGCGGCGTCCTCATGGGCGGCGAAGAAGCCGGTGGTATCGGCATCGCCGCGCATATGCCCGAGCGCGATGGAATCCTCGCCTGTCTGATTCTGTGTGAGCTTATGGCAAAGACGGACGCGCCTTTGGGCGTTCTGGTCGACCAACTCGAGGACAGTTTTGGTAAGACGAGTTACGGTCGACGCGATTTGCGCCTTGAGGCCGAAGATGCCGAAACGTTACGAACCCTGCTGCCGGGCGTAAACCCCAAGTCGATTTGTGGCAAGGTGCCGCAAAACGTTAGTCATATGGACGGCTTGCGTCTGTCATTCGAGGATGACACGTGGCTGCTGGTCCGTCCTAGCGGGACCGAACCAGTGGTGCGCGTCTACGCCGAGGGGTTCTCGGTGGAAGAACGTGATGAGTTGCTCGATGCTGGCTGTGCTTTAGCTAGGGGGACGTATCCGCTTTAACCATGAGACTGCCTTATATAAAGAGATGCTCGGCGAGCGGTAGTTAACGGCTGGCAAACGTTAGTCGGATCACAAGATGTGTAGGAAATGTGTACGCCCAGATTCCCGCCCCCGGGGCCCCTCCGGTCTGGCAATATATCTCCTTGCCGCGCGGCCCGGTGGAACCGGATCAGCCGCGGGGCGTGCACCTTGAGAACCGGATACTGCGAGGATGGACACACCAGTTGTGTCGCATCCGGGCAGACATCGAACCATTTGAAATGGTCTAACTTGGATTTGTTTTTCGCAAGGCCGCCGAGAGGCGGCCCCGAGAAATTCCTT
>DBFOME010000028.1:0-17162 GCA_048430645.1 Collinsella sp.
TCGAACCCTGGACCTTGGGATTAAGAGTCCCCTGCTCTACCAACTGAGCTAACGACCCGATATCAACACGAAGCAAGAACTGGGGTGGGTAAAGGGACTCGAACCCTCGACCTACGGGACCACAACCCGTCGCTCTAGCCAACTGAGCTACACCCACCGTGTCCTGTGCGCTTCGCGCTCGACTATTATTGCAAGGAACGCCACGCGATGCAAGCCCCAATTTTCAAGAATTTTGAAAAGAGTTTTTCGAGCGCGTTTCGAGCAATTCCCACCGGTTTCATAGGAGTAAACTTGCCCCACTGCAAATGCTCGAAAGGACAAGCATGAAAGAACTCTCCAATCGCACGGCAACGTTTACCGATTCGGTCATCCGCCGCATGACGCGCATCTCCAATAAGTACGGTGCCGTCAACCTCTCGCAGGGCTTCCCTGACTTCGATCCTCCGGCACAGCTGCTCGAGAGCCTCAGCACCATCGCGACCGACCCCAAGCCGCTCTATCACCAGTACTCCATCACTTGGGGCTCCCAGGCCATGCGAGAGGCGCTCGCGGCCAAGCAGGAGCACTTTATGGGCATGCCGATCAACCCCAACAAGAACATCGTAGTCACATGCGGCTCCACCGAGGCCATGATGGCCGCCATGATGACGGTCACGAACCCCGGAGACAGGGTCGTCATCTTCTCGCCGTTCTACGAGAACTACGGCGCCGACACGATTCTTTCGGGTGCCGAGCCATCTATGTGCCGCTCAACCCGCCCACGTTCGACTTCGATCGCGAGGTCCTCGAGGCGGCCTTCCGCGACAACGACCCCAAGGCCATCGTCCTGTGCAACCCGTCCAACCCCTGCGGCAAGGTCTTTACGCGCGAGGAGCTCACGTATATCGCCGACCTCTGCAAAAAGTACGATGCCTACTGCATCACCGACGAGGTCTACGAGCACATCGTCTATGCGCCCCACGAACATGTCTATATGGCAACGCTGCCCGGCATGTTCGAGCGCACCATCAGCTGCAGCTCGCTGTCCAAGACCTACTCCATCACCGGCTGGCGCCTGGGCTACACCATCGCCCCGGCCGAGATTACCGAGCGCATCAAGAAGGTCCACGACTTCCTCACCGTGGGCGCCGCCGCTCCCCTGCAGGAAGCCGTCGTTACCGCCCTCAACTTCGACGACAGCTATTACGATGAGGTCCTTGACCTCTACACCGCCAAACGCGACCCGTTCTGCCAGGGACTCGACAGTATCGGTCTTGAGCATAACGTGCCGCAGGGCGCCTACTACGTCATGATGGATATCTCTGAATTTGGCTACGACAGCGACCTCGACTTCTGCGAGGATCTCGCCTCCAAGGTTGGCGTGGGTGCCGTGCCGGGCTCAAGCTTCTTCCGCGAGCCCGTCAACCATCTGATCCGCTTCCACTTTGCCAAGCGAGACGAAACACTCAACGCGGCGCTGGAAAACCTCAAGTCGCTACGTGATAAAATCAAGCCGCGCGGGTAAGGACGGCCCGGCAACTAAAGCAACAAAAGAAGCCCCGCACCGCCCGCCGCGTTGCAGGGCTTCTTTTTAGAGCGCTTTCTTAAATGGTTTAGAGCTCTATACTTTAGTCACGGAGCAACTCGTCCCAGAGAGAGGAATACTATGGCAGAGCAGCAGCTTATCGGAGCACTCGAGGCCGGCGGCACCAAGATGGTCTGCGCCACGGGCTATGCGGACGGTACGGTCCTGGAGCGCGAGCAGATCGCGACCACGACCCCGCAGGAGACCGTCGAGGCCGTCAACGCATGGTTTGCAGACAAGGGCATCGCCGCCCTGGGCATCGGCGCCTTTGGCCCCACCGCGGTCAACCCTGCCTCGCCCCAGTACGGCAAGATCTTGGAGACGCCCAAGACCGCATGGCGTTACTTTGACCTACTGGGAACCATCCAAAACGAGCTCAAGGTCCCCTGCGGCTACGATACCGACGTCAACGTCGCCTGCTTGGGCGAGGTCACCTTTGGTTGCGCTCAGGGCCTCACCGACGTTGTCTACCTGACCATCGGCACCGGTGTGGGCGCTGGCGTGCTCTCGGGCGGTCAGCTCGTGCATGGCATGATGCATCCCGAGGCCGGCCACATCCTGGTCACGCGCGACCCGCGCGACACCATTGGCGAGCATAGCGCCTGCCCCTTCCACGACAACTGCCTCGAGGGCCTCATCGCCGGTCCCGGCGTTAAAAAGCGCTGGGACGGCAAGAGCGCCGGAGACATGGCCGACGACCCGGAGGCCATGGACCTGCTCGCAGGCTATCTGGCGCAGGCGCTCATGACCTACACGCTGTGCTATGCCCCGCAGAAGATCATCATCGGCGGTGGCGTTGCCGATCACACCCCTATCGTGCCGCTCGCCCGCAAAAAGTGCGCCGAGATGCTCAACGGCTACATCGTCACGCCCGAGGTCAACGATATCGACACCTACATTGTCAACAATAGCCTCGAGGGCAAGCAGGGCATCATGGGCTGCTTGGCCCTGGGTTCCGCCGCGCTTCAGCAGTAGGCGCGCCAAAGGGGCGCCGCAACGTACAGCAATCCCATCCTATGGGATAACGCCGCCAAGCCCCGCATAAGCCCCCAAACAAAGAAAGGCCGCCTAGGACCAAGCAATGTGTCCTAGGCGGCCTTTTTGGCACACATGAGCGATCGTAGAAGATATCGAAGCACAACGCCCGTCATCGCCCCGGAGCAGTCAATCATCACGTCGGTGATCATGCCGGCGCGACCGGGCACAAAGAGCTGAATCGTCTCGTCAATCGAGGGGATCAGCAGTAGGAAAACCGCCGTGGGAAGCAGCACGTCAAAGGTGCGACGGCCCTCGATATCGAAAGCGTGCGTCGCCAGAATGCCGAGCACCATGTGCTCGGTAAAATGCGCGCACTTGCGAACGACGAAGTTGGTCACCCACTCATACGGAAGCCCCATGCCGTGCAGAAAGCCGCGAACGGCCTCCATAATCGACAAGCTCAATGAACCGGATCCCGTGCCGGGAACCATCGAATTGCCCCAGATGAGCAGCACCATCAGGCAGGTCGCGACCGCCCATTTTCGATCGAGTTTAAGCATGCAGAAGTTATGCCTCCGCACAGAGCGGCTCAAAGCTGGCGGTGCCGCCCTCGATAACACTCAGATAGGCACGGCCCGTGCGCCTCACCGCTGCAGACTGCAGGCGGTCGATCTCCTCCTCGAGAATCTGATTGACGCGCTCGTGACGACGGTTCTCCATGATGCCGGCAGCGATGGCCTCGGCACGCTCGATGCCTTCGCGCGAGATGCGGGCGGTATCCTCGGGGAACACGGCGCTGTGGCGGCCAACGTAAGCGGGGGCAACGGGCTGAGGAGCAGGTGTAAACACCGGAGCGGCAACGGGAGCAGGCTCGACGGCCTCGTCCAAAATTGCGGCAGCGGCTGCCCACATGCCCTCGTGGCCCGAATAATCGGCCATGGGGACGTCTTCCTCGGAAGTCGCATCAACAGGCTCGTCAACTGCGACGGACCGGGACGCGGAGGCCGGGACATCAACCGGGGCAGCGACCACATACGGCATGTCGTTCGAGATGACCGGCTCGTCAAGGTCATCGAGGTCGATAGCCGCAGCAGAGGCGTCGCTGATGATCGGCATGTTGGCAAGGTTCGCGTTGTACGGCACCGCCTCCGCCGCCTGCTGCTGTGCAGGGGCGCCCCACAGCGAGCTTTCGGCAGCGCGGCGGGCGGCAATAGTCTCCTCGTCGACGGCAAGCGGTTCGTCGGCGTAGGGGTCAACGGCGGTGGCGGCGGCCGGAGTCACGGGCACGGCAGTGTCATACGTAACGGATTGAGCCGTGGCGGCGTTGTTGGCGGCGTTAGCCACGAGCGCCACAAAGGCGGCCGTGCTGCCCGCAGGGGCGGCATGAGAGCCCGAGACGGCGCGCGCAGCGGCAGCGATGTCATCGCGGTTATAGGAGCCGGTCTTACCGCCGTAGGTAAGCTCGTCGATGGCGACCTGGTACACATCGCGTGAGCGCGCAGGATCGCAGCTGACCGGCGAATCGTCGTCGAGCATGCTATCGATCATGGACCAGGCGTCGGCCTCGCTCATGGCGTCTGCGGCGCGGGCGATGGTGGGGACGCCATCGTCGGCACGGCGGCGCTGGAAGGCACCGGTCAGGCCGGAGAAAACCGAAGAGGGCTGCGCGGCGTTTGCCTGCACGGCAGGAGCCGCAGTAGCAACACCCTGAGGGGCAGCCCACTGCTGTTGGGCGGACATCGAGGCAGTCTGGAACTCATTTTGATGCTGGTTGACGTTCGCAGCGCCACCCATGGCGTCGGGCTCGAACAGGCGCTCGGCATGCTGCGCGCGATATTCAGAAATGCCGAGCGAGGCGGCATAGATACCCACGCCCGCCACCGCGCCCACGGCAAAGGGAACAGCGCCCGCGACGACCGTCTCGTTCACCGACGAAAACGGCAGCGTGGCAGCATACATCACCACGGGAGCGGCAAGGCCGATCCCGCAGGAAAGTCCAGCAAGGACTGCTCGTTGTGTTGCATCAGAAGAAGCCATGAGCTCTCCCCATCTTCCAGCACCCAAATCACATCATTCAGTTGGCTGCGCGAGAGAAGATGAAGCGGGTCTATGCCCCAAAGCAACGGTATATGGTTCGTTTCATCTGCGTTTTCCGTCGCGAAGCTTAACAGCTATTATGTGAAACCCCCTTGGGGATTGCAAGCGACGAAGCGGGATTGAAACGGGAAAATCGCTGCTTGCCGGTCGTGAGGTCAATAATCGTTGGCGAGCGGCTATACGAAAAGGGCCGGGATCTAAACCCCGGCCCTTCTGACATGTCTATGGCTGATGTCGCGTGCGGCGGACGGCCTAGAACGTCTGCTCGTAATCGCTATGCTTTTTTGCCGAACGCACCAGGAACTCCTGGTTGGTATTGGTGCCCTTGAGGCCCTTGATAAACGACGCGGCCGCGCGCTCGGTATTGTTCATGCCGGCGAGGATACGGCGCAGGCCAAAGACAAACGGGCGCATCTGCTCGTCGACCAGCAGGTCCTCGTTGCGCGTGCCCGAGGCAACGGGATCGATGGCCGGGAAGATACGGCGGTCGGCCAGGTCGCGGTCGAGTTTGAGCTCCATGTTGCCGGTACCCTTGAACTCCTCAAAGATGACCTCGTCCATCTTGGAGCCGGTATCGATAAGGGCGGAAGCCAGGATAGTGAGCGAGCCGCCGTTCTCGATGTTGCGGGCAGCGCCCAAGAAACGTTTGGGCGGATACAGGGCCGCCGAATCGACGCCGCCCGACAGGATACGGCCCGAGGCGGGAGCGGCCAGGTTGTAGGCGCGGGCAAGACGCGTGATGGAGTCGAGCACCACCACGACGTCGCCACCCAGCTCCACGATGCGCTTGGCGCGCTCGATCACGAGCTCTGCCACGCGAGTGTGGTTTTCGGCGGGCATATCGAAGGTCGAGGCCACGACCTCGCCCTTGATGGAGCGCTGCATATCGGTGACCTCTTCGGGGCGCTCGTCGACGAGCAGACAGATGAGGTGCACCTCGGGATTGTTGATCGAGATAGACTGGCAGATCTTCTTGAGGATCGTGGTCTTGCCGGCTTTTGGCGGCGACACGATCAGGCCGCGCTGACCCTTGCCGATCGGCGACACGATGTCGATAGCGCGACCGGTAATGGAATCCTTACCGTGCTCCATGCGCAGAGGCTCATTGGGATAGACCGGCGTGAGGTCGCCGAACTTGGGGCGGTTACGGGCCTGCTCGGGATCAAGACCGTTGACGGTTGTGATCTTGGCAAGGCCGGCGCGCTTGTCGCCGCCGCGCGAGGGACGAAGCGAGCCCTCGATCACATCACCCGTGCGCAGACGCGCGGAGCGGATGAGGTAGGCGGGCACGAAGGCGTCGTCATTGGACTTCATGTAGCCGTGGGCATGGATGATGCCGGAGCTGTCCGGGCGAATCTGCAGAATGCCCTTGATGTCGCGGAAGCCCTCGGCCTTCGCGGCGGTGGTGTAGATTTCCTCGACGAGCTCGGCCTTCTTTTTGCCGGTCGTCTCGATCTCGAACTCCTTGGCCTTTTCGCGCAGCTCGGCGACCTTCATGGCCGCGAGCTCCTCGCGCGAAAGCGTAGGCTCGGTCGGGGCGGCGTTGCGCTCCTTGTTGCGCTGCTTACGATCGCGCTGACGGTTGCGGCGGTCGTTGTTGCGCTCGTCTTTGCGCTCGTTGCGCTCGTCGTTGCGCTTGTGCTGACGGCGGTTGGGGCGGGCGTTCTCGTCGGACTCGGCGGTCGTGGCGCCCTTGGCCGCCGGAGCTGCTGCGTCGGTGTCGGCCAGGGCTTCGTTATCGGCCTTGGTATCGGCATCGGCATTGGGCTCGGCATCGGCCTGCTGCTCGACGGCCTTAGCCTTTGCAGACTTCTTGCGCGTACGCCTGGGCTTTTCGGCTGCCGGCTGACCGGCGTTCTCGGCATCGGGAGCAGAGTCGACGGTTGCCTCGACGGCCTCGTTGCCAGAATCCTCGGACGCGTCCTTTTTCGAAACCTTAGCCTTGGACGAGCGCTTGGAAGCGGTACGACGGCTACGACCAGGGCGAACATCGGCGGGCTCGCCCTCGGCATGCGCGTCGGCCTCGGTGGCAGCGGCTCCCTGGGCAGAAGCGTCGGCGACGGGCGCGGGCGCGGCGGTCATCGCGGCGTCCTGAGCTGCGGCTGCTGCAGCGGCGGCGGCAGCTTTCTCGACCTCGACGAAAGCCTTGGGCTTGCGGCCGCGACGGTGCGGGCGGAGAGCGGGATCGACAACGGGAACCTCGTTGGCCTCGGCAGGTGTTGCAGACTCAGAGGGCTGCGCACCCTCCCCTACCGCGGAACGAGCCAGAGCTTCACCGGACTCTTGGGCCACCTGCTCAGCATCCTGCTGAGACTTGGCCGCACGACGACGCGTGCGCGGTACCGGCTTCTCGGTCGGCTGGTCGGCGACAGGGGTCTCGGTGGCGGCAGGTGTCTCGGGCACAGACGGAGCTGCAAGCTCGGTCAGAGCCGCGGCCTCACGCTCGGCAGCACGACGGCGGGCGCGCACCACCTGAGCCTCGCTAATCTGAGCCAACGCACGTGCCTGCGCGACCTCATCGGAAATCGGCGCCGAGGAGTCAGCTGCAACGGTGCGCTTGGCGCGCGTCGTGCGCGTGGTACGGCGCTTGGGCTTGGTGACCTCCTCGCCGTCTGTGGCAGGCTTGGCCGTGCGGCGCGTGCGCTTGGGCTTTGCCGGAACAGCCTCCTCACCAGTTGCAGGCACGGCCTTCTCAGCCGTTGCAGGCGTAGGCGTCGAAGCAGCCTTAGGCGTCTCAGGAGCCGAGGCATGCGCGGGCGCCGCGACCTGGTCCGACGCAACCGTTGCAGCGGGAGCGGCTTGCGTCGTCATTATTTCGTTTTCTTGCTGTTGATCAGACACAGTGTTTGCTCAACTTTCTTTTCAAGCCCTGTGATCACATGCTCCCTGCATAAACCTTCAGGGCGGCTAAACAGTCTAGTTCCGTTCAAAACGACGGACATCATTGATCTGTATCGAGATGATTGCGTCATATACGCAGCGTTAGTGTAACACAACCGCAACCACCTGCAACTTAGTCATTGGGAACGCTCTTAAACGACTAGTCAAAAGGGACAATCTTTGGTTTAACACCCACAAATCTGACTGCCTCCGCCAAAACTATGGCGGTTTACTACGATGAATCGCTCAACCGCGACCACTCCGAAACTTGTTGAACTAAAACCGCAGGTAGATGCCTTGCACTTTTTTGCGAAAAGCCGGCGTGGTTGGAATTTCTCATTTCATCGTAGTAAACCGGCATAGTTTCGTATTTCCAGCAGTTCCAAATTCGTCAATACGTCGGCGTTTGCAAAAAGCCCGACCTCCGTGGGAGATCGGGCTTTCAAGGCTTAGTTAAACCAAGTCTGTACGGTCAAATGACTCGCAGATTACATCTGCTCGGGCGCAGAAACGCCAACAAGGGTGAGCACCAGGGCGAGCGTCACGCGGACGGCGTCGCAAGCGGCCAGACGGGCGCGCGAAAGCTCGGGGTCGACGGGACGGCCCTCGCTCGGCAGAACCTGGCAGGCAGCATAGAAGCTGTGGAAGTCGCCGGCGAGTTCCTCAGCAAAGTGCGTCAGACGGAACGGGGCGCGGTCGCGAGCGCAGCTGGCGATGAGGTCGGTGAGCTCGTTGAGCTTGCGCGAAAGGGCGAGCTCGGTCGGGTCGGTCAGCAGCGAGTAATCGACGTTCTCACCGATGGCCTTGGCGGCGACGGCCTTCATGCCCATCTCGTCAGCCTGCTCGGGCGTAACGTCAGCGGCACGGCGCAGGATGGAGCACACGCGGGCGTGAGCGTACTGCACGTAGTACACCGGGTTGGAGTTGTCGCGCTTCTTAACGGCCTCGATATCGAAGTCGACCATCTGGTTGGAGCTCTTGGAGATGAGCGTGTAGCGAGCGGCATCGGAGCCGACCTCGTCGACGAGCTCCTGCAGGGTCACCATGGTGCCCTTGCGCTTGGACATACGGACGGGCTTGCCGTTACGCAGCAGGTTGACGAGCTGGCCCAGCAGAACCTCAAACTTGCCGGGATAGCCAAGAGCGTCGCAGACGCAGCGGACGCGCTCGATGTAGCCGTGGTGGTCGGCGCCCCAGATGTCGATGACGTGGTCGACGCGCTGGAACTTATCCCAGTGATAGGCGACGTCGGAGGCGAAGTAGGTGTACTCGCCGTCGGACTTGATCAGAACGCGGTCCTTGTCATCGCCCAGGTCGGTGGAGCGGAACCACAGGGCGCCGTCCTTAGTGTAGAGGTAGCCCATCTTGTCGAGCTTCTCAAAAGCGCGGTCGACGGCGGAGGTGCCGGCGGTCTCGCCCTCGGTGTCCTTCACATACAGCGAGCGCTCGGAGAACCAACGATCGAAGTCGCAATTGACGGCGTGGCAGAGGTCGCGCATGTTGTCGACCATCTTTACATAGCCGCGCTCGCGGAAGCTCTCCATGCGCTTCTGCGGATCGGCGTTGACCCACTTATCGCCGTCGGTGCGCCAGAACTCGGCGGCCTCGTCGATGATGTAGTCGCCGCCGTAGGAGTCCTTGCCCAGAGTCTCGGCAAAGTTGTCCTGGTACGGATGGGTCTCGGGGTGCTCGTCGTTCTCGTCGGCAACAAAGGCGTCGCGGTCTGCGATCAGCAGCTTGTGAGCCTCGTCGATATCCACACCCTGCTTGGCGATGATGTCGGCAAGCTGCATATAGCGCGTGCTGATGGAGTTGCCGAAGGTGTTCATCTGAGAGCCGTGGTCGTTGATGTAGAACTCACGCTGGATGTCGTAACCGGCGTGGTCCATAACGCGGCAGAGCGAGTCGCCCAGCGCGGCCCAGCGGCCGTGGCCGATGTGCATGGGGCCGACTGGGTTGGCGGAAACGAACTCAACCTGGGTCTTCAGGCCACCACCGACGTTGGACTTAGCGAAGTCCATACCCTTCTCGCGAGCCTCGCCAAAGATGGCATTCTTGACGGCAACGGAGAGGTAGAAGTTGATGAAGCCGGGGCCTGCGATCTCGACCTTCTCGATCGCGGGGTCCTCGGGCATATGGGCAACGATGGCCTCGGCGATCTTGCGCGGGGCGCAGTGGGCCAGCTTGGCGGACTTCAGGGCCATGGTAGAGGTCCACTCGCCATGAGAAGTGTCAGCCGGTCGCTCGATAGCGCAATCGTCAAGTTCAAATGCGGAAAGGTCGCCGGCCTCCTGGGCCGCAGCAAGCGCAGCGCGTACCAGCTCTTCAATCTTCTCGGGCATAGATCCTCCTTGTGTTAAAGCCCCCGAGCTCTTGGTCACTCGTAGGGCAAAAGCCAGAGTTTGTAGCACTCTATCACAAGCGACGGGCACTGTCGCAGGGTAAAGCCAATAGATATTGCATATGCACAAAAATGACTACAGCTTGTATGGAGTCACTCAAAGATGCCGGTCTGCCTGCAGATTATGCAGGCGTTGAAAATGCGTAAAGGTGTGAATGAGCTGCGTCTGTTATCGAATACTCTTACCTATCAGAGTTGTGTGCTTTTCCTGCATAAAGTAACGGTTTGCGCACGTCAGCGTGTTATTCTAGACATATGTAAATTCGTATAAGTTGGAGGTAGCATGTTCTCAATCGGTCAACACGTCATTCATCCGGGCCAGGGAGTCTGCACCGTCGTCGGTTTTAGGGACGACACACCGCAGCCCATGCTGCTGCTCGAGACCAAGCAGGGACATGCGCAGACGATCCTCATGTACCCCGTGGCGCAGGCCGACCGTTTGCACGCCGCCATCTCGCAGCAAGATGCCGAGCACTTGCTGAGCCACTATGACGAGCTGGAGTGCGACACCTTTACCGAGCGCAACAGCTCACTTGAGGAGACACACTTTAAGCAGCAGCTCAAGCTGGGCGCGCCCGAGACGGTCCGCGTGGCAAAAACCATGATGCACCGCATTCGCCTGGCCGAGGAAGCTGATAAAAAACCCAGCTCCTACTACATGCGCGTTCTCAAGGAGGCCAAACGCCGCTCCATCGAGGAGTTCGCTGTGGCCTTGGGCGTCACCGAGGAGGACGCCGAAGCCCGCCTAGCCCAAGCCGCCCTCAACTAACCCATCCGCGCCAAAAACCACCACAACGGGGACAGGCACCTTTGTGGTGGTTTTCTTGTTCTAGTAGTATTCATTCTTATCGATACCCACGAGCACAAGGAGTCTCCTATGGCAGAGCCGCTTACCGCCGGAATCACCCGCGACCGCGCGTTCGAACTGCTCAACGAGCACAACAAGGACCCGTTCCACATCACCCATGGCGAGACAGTCGAGGGCACTATGCGCTACTTTGCGCGCGAGTTCGACCCCGAGAACGAGGAGTTTTGGGGCATCGTCGGTCTGCTGCACGACCTGGATTGGGAGGAGCATGAGGACGACCCCATTAACCACACCATCTATGCTGCCGAGATTCTTGAGGGCGAAGGTGCGTCTCCCGAGCTCATTCGCGCCATCCAGACGCACACGTCGGACTTCAACACCTCACTACCCAAGCCCGAGCTGCAGATGGAAAAGATCCTGTTTGCCTGCGATGAGCTCACCGGCCTGATCGGCGCTGCCGTCATCATGCGCCCGAGCAAGAGCGTTATGGACTTTACGACTAAGTCGCTCAAGAAGAAGTTCAAGGACAAACGCTTTGCCGCCGGCTGCTCGCGCGACGTGATTTCGCAGGGCGCCGAGATGCTCGGCTGGGAGCTCCCCGAGCTCTTTGACCGCACCATCGCGGCCATGCAGTCCTTCGCGCCCGATCGCGATACCTTCCAGGCCTAACCGCCCGCGCCAGCTAAAACCGCCACAAAGGGGACAGGCACCTTTGTGGCGGTTTTTCTTGCGCGGTCGTTAGGGGCGGACCTGGCCGGTGCCTCGGAGCTTGTATTTGTAGGTAGTGAGGGCCTCGGCGGCAAAGGGGCCACGGGCGTGGAGCTTTTGGGTCGAGATGCCAATCTCGGCGCCCAGGCCAAACTCGCCGCCGTCAGTGAAGCGCGTGCTGGCGTTGGCGTACACGGCCGAGGCATCGACCGCATCCAGGAAGCGCTCGCAAGCGTCCGTGTCCTCGGCAACGATGGCCTCGGAGTGCATCGTGCCGTAGCGATTGATGTGTGCGATGGCCTGGTCCTCGTTTGCCACGACCTTCACGCTCATCTCGAGCGCCAGGTACTCGCGACCCCAGTCCTCCTCAGTCGCGGCGACGTAGTCATCGCCCTCCACAAAGCCGGCGTCGGCGCACGCGGCGCACGTGGCCTCGTCGCCGTGAATGAGCACGCCGTGATCGTGCAGCACGGCAACGACCGCAGGCAAAAACGCATCGGCCACAGCATGGTCGACCAGCAGCGACTCGGCGGCATTGCACACGCCTACGCGCTGGGTCTTGGCATTAACGATAATGTTGAGCGCCTTATCAAAGTCGGCGGATTCATGCACGTAGATGTGGCAGTTGCCCGTGCCCGTCTCAATCACCGGCACAAGCGACTCGCGCACGCAGCGCTGGATCAGGCCTGCACCGCCGCGCGGAATGAGTACGTCGACAATGCCGCGGAGCTTCATGAACTCGCCAGTGGCCTCGCGGTCGGTGGACTCGATCATCGACACGGCCTCGCGCGGGAAGCCCTTGGCCTCGAGCGCATCGGCCAGCAGCTCGGCGATCATGGCACACGAGTGATAGGCCAGCGAGCCGCCGCGCAGAATACAGGCGTTGCCGGTACGGATGCAGATGCCTGCGGCGTCGGCCGTCACGTTGGGGCGCGCCTCGTAGACCATAGCGACCAGGCCCAGCGGAACACTCACACGGGTCAGGTCCACGCCGCTTGCAAGCACGCGGTGGTCGAGCACGCGGCCCACGGGATCGGGCAGCTCGGCGAGCTTTTCCAGGCCGGCGGCCATGCCCTCGACGCGCTCAGGCGTCAGCAGCAGGCGATCGAGCAGTCCGGCCGAGGTACCCGCATCGCGCGCGGCGGACATGTCGAGCTCGTTGGCGGCGACGATGGAGTCGACACCGTTGCGCAGTGCTGCGGCCATGGCGCGCACGGCCTCCTGGCGCTGCTCATCGCTCGCCGTGGCAAGCGAGGCCGACGCTGCCTTGGCGGCAACGGCAAGATCGTGGACATACGTGGCTATATCGACCGACATGGGCGGCCCTTTCTCCTAGAAGTTTGCAACAATGGTAGCCGATTTGCGCATGGCCTCGCCCGCGGCGGTAGAATTGGTCAACCCGAAACACCGCAACGAACGGAAGACTCACATGGCCCTCATCACTTCGTACCACGTCCCCGGCCTTTACGTCGAGGACCACAGCATCGACGTCCCCCTTGACTGGCGCGGCCTGGAGCCGATGCTCCTGGCCGTCGGCAGCACCATGCGCCGCGGCGCCATGCCGGCACCAATCGCCGGCGCGCCCGAGAGCATCAAGCTCTTCTACCGCGTGGTTTGCGCGCCCGACCGCATCAACGACGATCTGCCGCTGCTCCTGTTTTTGCAGGGCGGCCCCGGCGGCGAGAGCCCGCGTCCGCTGTCGCCCACAAGCGACGGCTGGATCGAGGAGGCCGTCAAGCACTTCCGCGTGGTCCTTCCCGACCAGCGCGGCACCGGACGCAGTTGCTGCGTGGACGGGCGCACGATTGCCGCACTGGGCGAGCGCGCGACGGCGGCCGGCTCCGATGCCGCACGCTCGCAGGCTGACTTCCTCAAGCGCCACCTCGCCAGCTCCATCGTGCGCGATTTTGAGTACCTGCGCCTGGTGGGCTTTGGCGGCAAGCCCTGGGTCACACTCGGGCAGAGCTACGGCGGCTTTTTGACGTTGAGCTATCTGTCGCTCTTCCCCGAAGGCGTGGCGGCGAGCTTTACCTGCGGCGGCATTCCACAT
Organism: Collinsella sp.; assembly: GCA_048430645.1. Classification (GTDB taxonomy): domain Bacteria; phylum Actinomycetota; class Coriobacteriia; order Coriobacteriales; family Coriobacteriaceae; genus Collinsella. The sequence continues at coordinate 13,487 of DBFOME010000028.1, forward strand.
GTGCCAGCGAGCGCAAGCGAGGTCTACGCGCACACCTTCCCGCGCATGGCGGCCAAGACTCAGCAGTATTACGACCGCTACCCCGCCGACGTCGAGCGCGTGGCGGCACTGGCCGATGCGCTCGAGGCCCAGAAGCCCGTGCTGCCCGACGGCTCACCGATGACGGTCGAGCGCCTACAGCTCATGGGCAGCGACTTTGGTATGAAGCCGAGCTTTGAGCGCATGCATTGGATTGTCGATCACGCTTTTGCCGACGGCGACGGCACGCTGGCCTGCGGCGCCTCGGTATCTGACAGCTTTTTGATGCGCGCCTTCGAGCGCACCAACACGCGTACAAACCCGCTGTACTGGACACTGCAGGAGTTCATCTACGCCGACGGCGACACTATGCCCATTGGTTGGGCCGCGGCCGAAGAGAAGGCACACCGCGCCGAGTTCGACACCCTCGCGCGCCCGCTCATGTTTACCGGCGAGGCAATGTTCCCGTGGATGTTCGAGCAGATGCCCGAGCTCAAGCCCTTCAAACCCGCCATGGACCTGCTGATGGAAGACACCAGCTGGGACAAGATCTACGACCCGCAGCGACTGGCGTGCAACGAGGTGCCGCTCCAGGCCGCGGTGTATTTCGACGACATGTACGTCGATTCGGGCTTGCAGCTCGATACGCTCAGCCGCGTGGGCGACTCGCATGCCTGGGTGACCAACGAGTTCGAGCACGACGGTCTGCACGGCAGCGTGGTGTTCAAGCACCTCTTCGACGAAGCCCTCAACCGCGGAGACCTGCGCCGGATCTTCTAGCAAAGGAGTGTCCCCACCTGCCGGCACAAAAGGAACGTCCCCAAGTACCAGGTTAATGAAGTCATTGCAGAAAGAGGACGGAAAGCGAAAACGCCCCTAAGCGAGCAAGGTGACGTGAAAGAGGAGGGCATTGACCTTTTGGTCATGCCCGACGATTGAACGTCAGATTGCCGCTTAGGGGCGTTTGCAGCGTCAATTGGTTAAGCGAAGACGATTAGGTTATCCCTGTGTATCGCCGGCTTCTCGGCCAGGTTAGCGAGCAGGCGGTTGCTGGCGATCTGGTCCTGGCGACGGCCGGCTGCAAGCTCCAGCACGTCCGAATCGGCCTCGGCGATACCGCGGGCGACGACCATACCGCTCGGATCGCACACATCGAGCACATCGCCCTCGGCAAACTGGCCATCGACCTCGCGAATACCCACCGCAAGCAGGGAAGAGCCACGGCTGACCAGCGCCTTCGCAGCACCGTCATCAACCGTCACCGAGCCGTGGGCCTTGTCGCCCAGCGCGATCCACAGTTTGCGGGGTGCGATGTCCAGGCGCTCCGCCGGCGGATCGAACAGGGTTCCCACGCTCTCGCCGCGGGCGAGACGCACGAGGGCATCGGGCTCCTCGCCCGAGCAAATCACGCTCTGAATGCCCGCCGTCATCAGGATGCGGCTCGCGCGAATCTTGGTGATCATGCCGCCCGTACCCACCGAGGTCGAAGAATCACCCGCCGAGGCAATGATCTTGGCATCGATCTTATGCACGACCGGGACAAACTCGGCCGTCGGATCCTCGTGCGGATTGGCGGTGTAGAGGCCGTCGATATCGGACAGCGTCACGCACAGGTCGGCGGAAACCAGGCAGCTCACGAGCGCCGCCAGCGTGTCGTTGTCGCCAAACTTGATCTCGTCGACGGTAACGGTGTCGTTCTCGTTGACGACCGGCACCACGCCCAGCTCCACCAGACGCAGCAGGGCGTCGCGCGCGTGCAGGTAGGACGTGCGACGCGCCGTGTCGTGACGCGTGAGCAGCACGAGCGAGGTGAGCAGGTCGCGCGCATGGAACTCCTCGTCGTAGGCCGACGAGATGATGCACTGACCAGCCGAGGCGCAGGCCTGCAGGCTCGGAAGGTCGCCGACCGGCTTGCGGTCGAAGCCCAACACGGGATAGCCACAGGCGATAGCGCCCGAGCTCACCACGACTAGACGCCAGCCGAGCTTGCGCAGCGCTGCGGCTTGATCGGCAAGTCCGCCGATAAAGGCGCGGTTGACCTTGCCATCGGCGCCCACCACCGTGGACGAACCGATCTTTACCACCATCGTTTTATAAGAAGTCGTCATACGTCAAACCAATCAACTGTTCAGCGAACGGGCGAACGGGCAAGAGAGAAAATGATCCGTTATCTTCCGTCGCATGCTGATCATTTTGCCCAGGGGAAAGCCGAGGCCGCGGCCATGTTCTTGCGCACGAGCTCGTCGCGCACCTGAGCCAGGCCCTGCTCCATGCCCACCACATAGGTCTGCGGGTACAGGAAGCGCTTGAAAGCTGCGTCCAGATGATCGAGCGCCCAAACACAGCGCTCGCGCGCGTCCTGGATGCTCTCACGCGGAGCCACTGCGCTGCCATCGCGCACGATCGGCACCAGCAGCTCGCGATACTCAAGCTCCGACACGTCGGTCACCAGGGCGGCATCATTCACGGCCACGAGGGTATTGCCGCGCGCGGCGCCCTCCCCCACCAGATGGTCCTCGTCGTAGATCATGTCGCAGACCGGGCCGCCAAAGCCGTCGTAATAACGGCGCACGCGCTGCACGCCCGGGATCGTGCGCTTGTAGGGCTGCTCGGAGAGCTTGACCACCGGCGTCCACGGGTCGGCCTCGCTCGCACGGCGGGCGGAAAGCTTGTACACGCCGCCCAGCGCCGGCTGGTCGTAGCAGGTCGCGAGCTTGGTGCCCACGCCAAAGCTATCGATGGGCGCGCCCTGGTCGAGCAGCGACTGAATCGTGTACTCATCCAGATCGTTAGAAACCGAGATCCCCACATAGGGCAGGCCCTCGGCATCGAAACGACCGCGGACATACTTGGAGAGCTTGGCGAGGTCGCCCGAGTCAATGCGAATAGCCGACAGACGCTCGCCCGCCGCCTCCATCTCCTTGGCAACCGTAATGGCATGCTCGCAGCCCTCGCGCACATCGTAGGTGTCGATGAGCAGCGTGCAGTTCTTGGGGCTCGACTTGGCAAAGGCGCGGAAGGCCTCGAGCTCGGAATCGAAGCTCATCACCCAGCTGTGCGCATGCGTGCCAAAGACGGGAATACCGTAGCGGCGGCCGGCGAGCACATTGGACGTAGAGGAGCAGCCGGCGACGTAGCTCGCGCGCGCAACGGCCAGGCCGCCATCGGGACCCTGGGCTCGGCGCAGGCCAAACTCGGCCACGGGGCGACCGTCAGCGGCGAGCACCACGCGCGCCGTCTTGGTGGCGACAAGCGTCTGGAACCCGACGATGTTGAGCAGCGCCGTCTCGAGCAGCTGGCACTCCAGCGCGGGGCCGGTGACGCGCACCATGGGCTCGCGCGGAAAGACGAGCTCGCCCTCGGGCACGGCGTCGATGTTTACATGCGCACGAAAATCGCGCAGATAGTCGAGGAATGCGGACTTAAACATCGCGCCGCCGGCCGGGGCCTCAAGCGATGCGAGGTAGTCGATATCCTCGGGCGTAAAGCGCAGGTTCTCGACCAGCTCGGGCAGCTCGGCGGTGCCGCACATGACGGCATAGGCGCTGCCAAAGGGATGGTCGCGGTAAAACGCGGTAAAACAACCCTGCTCATTGGCCTTGCCGCTCTCCCACAGGCCCTGGGCCATAGTGAGCTCGTACAGATCGGTGAGCATTGC
>DBFOME010000029.1:0-27874 GCA_048430645.1 Collinsella sp.
ACCATGCTCGTGTAGCGCCAGAATCAGTTCGTAGGTCTCGGGAGGCACCTGGCCGTTTTCGTCAAGCAGTGTGCCGTCCATATCGGATGCAATCAGTTTAAACATAGAAAAGCTCCCTTCGGGCTTGTTGGAATCGAACGCGTATCCGATTCCAACGTACCCAAAGGGAGCTCAAATAAGACTCCGCGGGCGTAAACGTTACAAGGACCTGGCAAATAGCTCACACATGCCAGAGGCCCTACGGTCGCGGCGTCAGGCAGCCCGCCAAAGAGCGTCCCCAATGACTAGTCGTTTAAGAACGTCCCCGATGACTAGTCGGCGTAGGTGAAGGTTGTAACGTCGAACATGCCCTCGGGGCGGATGCGGAGCGTCGGGATGACCGGCAGCGGCAGGAAGATGATGCCCATGATGGGGTCGAGCGGCGGCTCAATACCCATGGCGCGCGCCTTGACCATAAAGTCATCGTGCTGCGCGGCAACGTCCTCGGCCGTGCCCTCGCTCATAAGGCCACCGAGCGCCAGCGGAATGCGCGCCACGACCTCGCCGTTGCGCACCAGCACGTGGCCGCCCTGGCCCACGGCCTCAACGGCAGCCATCATATCGGCGGCGTTGTCGCCCACCACGCACACGTTGTGCGAGTCGTGGCCGATCGTGGAGGCAATGGCACCACCGGTGATGGTAAAGCCACGCACCCAGCCGCGACCGATATGCTTGCCAACCAGGCCCAGGCCAGCGGGGCCGTCGCCGTCGACGCCCTCGGCCTGCAGCGACACGCCGCGGCCATGGCGCTCGATAAGCATAATGCGACGCAAGTCCTCGGCGCTCTCGGGGCGGGCCATACCCGTGATAGCCATACCCGGGATGACATCGATAACGGCCTCGCCCGGCTTAAAGGCATAATCGAATACGTCGAGCGAAAGCTTCGGCAGCTTAACGGAAGCACGCAGCTCATCGGCAAGAGAGGCGACATCGGCCGTCTCGGGTGCGACCTCGCCCACAAAGGTGCCATCCTGCGCCACCAGAGCACCGGCGGCATATACGCGATGCGGAGCCTTGGCAAACGTCAGGTCATCAAGCAACAGCAGGTCGGCGCGCTTGCCCGGGGCGATTGCGCCGCGGAGCTCGTGCGGGTCGCGGCAGCCGTGGTCCAGGCCAAATGCCTCAGCCGTGGAAAGGGACGCCATGGAGATGGCGACCACCGGGTCGACGCCGACCTCGATGGCCACGCGGCAGGCATTGTCGATCATGCCGGTCGAAAGAGCATCGGAGGGAGCACGGTCGTCGGTCGCAAAGCAGCAGCGGCGGGCGCGCGCGGGATTCTCCAGCAGCATCGGCGATAGATTGGCCAGGTCATGGCTGCACGTACCTTCACGCAGCATCACATACATGCCGCGAGATAGCTTGTCGAGTGCCTCCTCGGGAATCGTCGACTCGTGGTCGGCGATAATGCCCGCTGCGGCATAGGCATTGAGGTCCTTACCGGCAACGAGCGGCGCGTGGCCGTCAACCTGCTTGGACGGCGTCTGGTTGGCAGCATCGATGCGAGCACAGGTCTCGGGGTCGGCCATAAAGACGCCCGGCAGGTTCATCATTTCGCCCAGACCAAAGACATCGCCTGGATGCTCGGCAAAAAACGCCTGCATATCGGCAGCCGAAATAACGGCACCGGCCTGCTCGTCGGGCAGCGCGGGCACGCACGAAGGCATCATGTACTTGATGGAGATGGGTGCGCGGCGACCGTCCTCGATCATAAAGCGCAGGCCGTCCAGGCCCGCCACATTGGCAATCTCGTGGCTGTCGGCAATGGCAGTGGTAGTACCGCGCGTCGCGGCCATGCGAGCATACTCGGCGGGACGGATGTTCGAAGACTCGATATGCAGATGCCCGTCAATAAAACCGGGAGCGAGATAGCGACCCTGGCAGTCGATGACCTCAGTTGCCTCGTAGGTGCCAGCGGCATCGTCGCGACCGTTGTAGAGCACGCCGACGATCACACCGTCCTTAACGGCAACGCTACCGGGCGCCACACGCTGGCCATACACGTCGACAATCTGCGCATTGGTAAACAGCGTGTCGACGGGCACGCGCCCCTCGGCAGCATCGATCACAGACCTCATGACCTCAACGGACATACATACTCCTTTAACCGTAGAAAACAGCTGCGGAGCGGACAGGCCTTCACCGCAGTAAGCTAATAGCCATTGTATGCCCAAACGATGGGCCAACAATACGCCCCTCCGCTTAACGGCACACGCCGCTCAGCGCAATGGGGGCAGGTTACTTTGCACCAATGGCAAGGAGTGTCCCAAAGTGCCGGCACAAAAGGAACGTCCCCAAGTGCCAACAACGGAAGCGCCGATGTTTTGGCAACGACAGCGAGCGGGCCGCATTTGAGACAAGGTGACGTGAAACGAAAGGGCGCTGACCTTCTGGTCGCGCCCTTGAAGTTGAACGTCAGATTGTCCAAATGCGGCCCGCGCAGCGTCGGCCGGTCCGCCGTTCGGTAGAACGGCGGAACTAAATCAACTTGAAGCCCTTGCGCTTGCCCACGGAGAGGGTGTCGCCCAGCTTGAGGGCGCTGGGATCGATGTTATAGCTCTTGGGAGCCACCGCCTTGCCGTTGATCTTGACGCCGCCACCGTCAATGTCGCGACGGGCCTGGCCGGCGCTCGCCGAAAGGCCCAGGTCCCTAAGCAGGCCTGCGAGGTAGATCTGGCCCTCGTCGTTGACGGTCAGCTCAACGTGCTTCTCGGGGAAGTCGGCAAGCTGGCCCTCCTTGAACACGCGGTCGAACTCGGCCTGAGCCTCGTCGCCGGCACCGACGCCGTGGTAGGTGTCGCACAGGTCGCGACCCAGAGCGCGCTTGAGCTCGTAGGGGTCGGCAGAACCATCGGCCAGGGCAGCGTCGATCTTGTCGACCTCGGCCGGGGTGAGCGAGCTCGCCAGGCGGTAGTACTTGCCGATCATCTCATCGGGGATGGACATGGTCTTGCCGAACATATCCTTGGGAGCGTCGGTCAGGCCGATGTAGTTGCCGTATGACTTGGACATCTTGCGCACGCCGTCGGTACCCTCGAGCAGCGGCATGGTGAGCGCGATCTGCGGCTCCATGCCCATCTTCTCCATGAGCTCACGGCCAGCGAGCAGGTTGAAGAGCTGATCGGTGCCGCCCATCTCCACGTCGGCCTTGATCTGCACGGAGTCGAAAGCCTGCATCACGGGATACAGGAACTCATGCAGGGCGATCGGCGTCTGAGACTGGTAGCGCTTGGTAAAGTCGTCGCGCTCAAGAATGCGGGCGACGGTGAACTTGGAGCACACCTGCAGCAGGCCGGCCAGGTCCATCGAAAGGATCCAGTCGCCGTTGTGCACGATGGTGGTCTTCTCGGGATCCAGGATCTTCATGGCCTGGCTCACGTAGGTCTCGGCATTGGCCTCAATCTGCTCCTGCGAAAGCTGCGGACGGGTGGAATTCTTGCCCGAAGGGTCGCCGATCAGCGCGGTGCCGTTGCCGATGATGAGGGTGACGTTGTGGCCCAGGTCCTGGAACTGACGCATCTTGCGCAGGGGCACGGCGTGGCCCAGGTGCAGGTCGGGGCTGGTGGGATCGACGCCGAGCTTGATGTTGAGGGGCTCGCCCTTCTCAAGCTTCTTGCGAAGGTCGGCCTCGGGAACGATCTGCGCGGCGCCCGAGGTGATGATACGCATTTGCTCGTCAACAGACAGCATTGGGTATCCTCCTTTTTCTATAGCACCCTCGCCGAAAACGGCGGTGCTGGAAGTCCATAAACTCTCTTATGATAACAAACTGACGCGACGCGGCACCTACGACAGGAAAATCCTCGTCCTGCCGCATGCGTCAATGGCAACTGGCAGACGTGTACCGTCACGCTCGACCAGATAGCGTACCTGCCGACGACGCAAGCAGTCGCGGCAACGAACCTGTCCCGTCGCATCGGTGGCGCAGACGCCCTCGGCGGTCAGCAGGCAGTGCTCGCACACCATAAGCTCGGGACGGTCGGCGTCGACCGGACCCAAGACGCCGGGTTCAGCAGCCAGCTCGGCAATACGCTCCGCATCATTGCCGAGCAACTCGGCCGGCAAGTACACCCGCCCCGCACCGAATCCGCGCAGCCAGGTAAGCGTGGCCCGATTCGCGCAGAACACCGGCGCCGCCACGTCAAACGTCACGCCCAGCTCGCGAGCGATCGCCACCTGCCCCAGGTTGCGGCAGACGATGCGCCCGGCACGCTGCATCAGTGAGCGGGTCCGGTCAGCGTCACTCGCGCGGCACACCTCGTCAAGCACCACAACGGCGTCGGACAAATCGAGTTCTCCGCGCGGGTCGGCATCCATCAGCTGCCAAGCAAAAACCATGCGAGTGGGAACCGCGCACTCCACCAACTCCGTCGATGCACCGCCATCCACCGCAACGCCCTCAAAGGGCAGCACTTCAACGGCACGCTCAACGGGCGCAATCGCATCCGCCTCGGCCCGCATGCGCTCCAACACCGCCGCCGTCTGATCCAACACGCCGGCGCTGCGAATCAGGTACACCTCGCAGCCCGCGTCCACCTTACGCTTGCAATGCACGACGATGCGCTTCCCCGCTGCTGCATCCACCGGGCAGGGCACCTGCGGCCAGCGCTTGGGCGCATCGGGACGCGCGTCGACACCCGGATAGAACCGAATCTCGAGCGTGTCACCCGCCGCCACGGCGGCGTCGAGCTCAACGGTCACCTCTTCGTGGCCCACAGCGACCAAACGCCCCACGCGCACGCCCTGGTTAATTGCGCGTTCAAAACTCATAAGCTCCGCACCCGAGCGGCCTCGCAAATACGCGTCGGTAAACCCGCGGTTAAACGACCTTCCCAGCTCGCGCTCAAGCTCTTCCACGGCATCGGGGTCCCACGCGCCGTCGCACAGCATATCGAGTGCCCGGCGCCACACCCGCACCACGTTGAATACGTAATCGGGGTTCTTCATGCGCCCCTCGATCTTGAGCGACGCCACGCCGGCATCTACAAGCTCGGGCAGATGCGCAATACCCAGATAGTCGCGCGGACACAGCAGGCGATCTCCCTCGACGGCGGCAACACTCTGCCCAGCCTCGTCCACCAAGTCATAGGATAGACGGCACGGCTGCGTGCAATCACCGCGCATCGCAGAGCGGCCACGTCGAAGGGCAGAGAACTCGCACGCCCCCGAATAGCCGATGCAAATCGCACCGTGGCAGAATACCTCGATGGGCACACCCGTGGCACATAGCGCCGCAATCTCGTCGACCGTCAGCTCGCGTGCCGTCGTCACGCGCTCGACCCCCAGCTCATCGGCGGCAAGCCGCACGGCGCCTTCGCTATGAACGCCCGCCTGCGTAGACAGGTGAATCTCGACCCCGGGAATCGCCGCGCGCAGCGCGCAGGCCAACCCGGCATCGGCGACAATCAGAGCATCGGCGCCCAGCTCCAGTGCATGAGCTCCCAACACCACCGCGTCGGACAACTCATCGTCAAACACGAACACGTTGAGCGTTACGTACACACGCACGCCATGGGCATGCGCCACGGCGCAGCCGCGCGCAAACTCGTTATCCGTAAAGCCATGGGCGCTCACACGGGCGTTAAAGCCGCCCAACCCCGCATAGATGGCATCGGCACCCGCGGCGATGGCCGCAAGCATCTGGTCGAGCCCGCCCGCCGGCGCCAGCAACTCGGGCAGCGCCGCACCAGCAGCATCCAATCCAGTCTCGTATTGTCCGCTCGGCCCCATCGTCCGAATCGCCATCGACAAACTCCTTACCAAGGTATGCATTCACTCTGAAAAATGCCGTCTTCCAGCATACACGAGGCATCGCGCGCCCCGTTTGGTTTATCGTGTAATAACTTATGTCCATCCTGCCCCGACGGCACATCCACCGTCCGGCACGACATACCTGGAGGTCAATATATGGGTCCTCGCCAACGACAGGGACGCAGCCGTTCAAAGACGCATGCCCTGCCCATAATCTTGCTCTCGTTTTTGGGCTTTCTGCTGATTGCGGGCGTGGCATTTGGCATCGGCATGGTCGGCAACGTCAACCGCTGGCTGTCCGATCTGCCCGACTACACCGACGCCAACGCGTATCTGGTGAGCGAGCCCACCGAGATCGTCGACTGCAACGGCAACAAGATCGCGAGCTTCTACACGCAAAACCGCAAGTCCATCACCAAGGACGAGGTCTCCCCCTACGTGCTGCAGGGCACCGTTGACGTCGAGGACGAGCGCTTCTACGAGCACGGCGGTATCGACCTGTGGGGTATCGCGCGTGCTGCGGTGGCAACCCTCGGCGGCGGACACGAAGGCGCCTCGACTATCACCCAGCAGCTGGTGCGCAACACCATCCTGCAGGAGGAGCAGTTCGACTCGACCATCGAGCGTAAAGTGCGCGAGGCCTACATCGCCGTCAAGATGGAGGACATGTACTCCAAAGACGAGATCCTCATGATGTACCTCAACACCATCTATTACGGTCACGGCGCCTACGGTATTGAGGCCGCCGCCGAGACCTACCTGTCCAAGAGCGCCGCCGACCTCACCCTGAGCGAGGCCGCGCTGCTCATCGGCCTTCCCAACTCGCCCTCGCAGTACGACCCCACGGTCAACCCCGACCTGGCGCTGTCCCGTCGCAACAAGGTCCTTGACAACATGTTGCGCCTGGGCCACATCACGCAGGAGGAGCACGATGCCGCACAGGCCGAGCCCATCTCCCTCAACGTGACCGAAATCTCGGGCAGCGGCGTCGACGTATACTCGCAGCCCTACTTTGTCGCCTATGTTAAGCAGCTGCTGGAGCAGGAGTTCTCGACCGACGTGCTCTTTAAGGGCGGCTTGACCGTCAAGACCACCATCGACCCCACGATGCAGCAGGTGGCAGAGAATGCCGTCCGCGAGCAGCTCGACACGCTCTCGCTCGACGGCCTGGACATGGGCATGGTCGTCGTCGACCCCAAGACCGGCTACATCAAGTGCATGGTGGGCGGCTATGACTACAACGCCGACGAGAACCACGTAAACCATGCCACGGCCAAGCGTCCCGTCGGCTCCACCTTTAAGGCCTTTACGCTGGCAACTGCCATCCAAAACGGCATGAACCCCAACGTCACCCTCAACTGCAACTCGCCGCTCAAGGCCAAGGGCACCACGACCGAGGTCCAAAACTACGCCAACCATAGCTATGGCAACATCACGCTTAAGCAGGCGACGGCATACTCCTCCAACACCGGCTACATCCAGGTGGCGGAAGCCGTCGGCAACAGCAAGATCATCTCACTCGTCAAAAAGCTCGGCATCGATCCCGCCAAGGACAACATCGAGGACGTTCCCGTCATGACGCTCGGCACCGGCTCGATCTCGCCGCTCGAGATGGCCGCCGCCTACGCGACGTTTGCCAACGGCGGCTACTATCGCCAGCCGATCGCCATCACCGAGATTGACTCTCGTACCGGTTCGGTGCTGTACCAGCACACGGACAATCCCTCACAGGTGCTTACCGAGGGCGAGGCCGCCGCGGTCACCGATGTTCTGTCCGGCGTCATGCAGGGCAGCGGTACGGGTGCTGCCGGCGCCTTGAGCGTCAACCAGCCCTATGCCGGCAAAACGGGCACCACCGACAACACCACCAACCTGTGGTTCTGCGGCTATACCCCGCAGCTGGCGTGCGCCCTGTGGACCGGCTATTCCGCAGGTGAGATCCCCATCCAAAAATACGGCACGGACCTGCTGGGCGACAGCACCAACCTGCCTGTCTTTAAGCGGTTTATGAACACCGTTCTGACCGGTACCGAGCGCGAGGAGTTTGCGACCGGAACGGCGCCCACCTACAAGAACAACAGCGTCTGGAAGTTCTACGGCACCAACAACGCCAAGAAGACGGAGAACGACGACAAGGACGAGAACGAGGACGAAGAGGAAACTACCACAACGACTACCACGACGACCACGACCACCGAGACCACGGGTGGCGACACCACCGGCGGCACCGGTACGACCGGTGGCTCGACGGGCGGCTCAACTGGTGGTTCGACCGGCGGCGATGGCGGCACGCCTACGCCTACACCCACTCCCGACCCCTCGCCCACGCCTGACGATACGGTCGGCTAGAAATCATCCGGCCATAAGCAACAAGGCCCCCGAGCAGCTTATTAAACTGCTCGGGGGCCTTTTAGTTTAAAGCGACCTGGTGGGCGGTCTTTATACCGGCAAACAAAAAAGGGGGTACCGACCAACGTCGATACCCCTTACAAGCCACTATGTCACGCACACAGTGCCGAGCGCACGACCCGCACGCCTACTTGCGAGAATTGCTCAGCTTATTGATCAGCGCCTCAAGACGCTCGCCGTCCTCGGCCGTCTGGGCAATAACCAAAATCGTATCGTTGCCGGCAAGCGAGCCAAGCACATCGGGCAGCTCTGCCGCATCAACGGCGGCGGCGATGCCGGAAGCCGTGCCAGGCTGAGCCTTGATCATAACCAGATTATCGGTGCGCAGAACGCCCGTTACGAGCTCGGAAACCATACGCTGCAGGTGCAGGTCCTCTGCCAGAACATAGATGCCCTCAGGGAGCTTACGCAGCCCCATATCGGCAATATCGCGAGAGACAGTCGCCTGCGTGCAATCAAAGCCCATAGCGCGGAGCTCATCGACCAGCACGCGCTGCGTGCGGACGTCCTTATTGCGCACAATATCTCTAATGGCATCCTGGCGCCCATTGCGTTTTTTAGCCATACAAACCCTCTCTCCAAAAGATGGCGGAGACAATCAATCAGTGATTGAATAGTTTAACGCTATTTGAAGGCTTTTGTGTATAAGAACGCATTTCGAAACAATTCTATGCAAATTTGTTTCGAGATGAGCCGTTTAGGCGGTTTTTGCGCCCGTCCGGTTAAGAAAAGCCGCCAGATGCGTACACATCACGCAGCGCGCGGGCTTGGCGCTGGCGATCGGCCCAAACAACAGACCGAGCCCCCGATGGTTATCCTTGAGCGCGGCGACCATCTGACGGGTTCGAGGCGCCTCGAGCATATCACGCATACGGGCGGAACGCTCGATTGACGACACCCCATGCGGGCTCAGACACAAATTCTCGATGCAGGCGACCAGTCCGGCAAAGTAGAACTTTTGGGTTGCCAGCTTGAGCCGACCACCGCTATCTGCTTCCGAGAGTGAGTCCGTAAGCTCGTCGAGCGCCCGGGTGTCATCGGATACCTTGGCATACATGGTGGGATCAAAGGCATCTGTAAGCTTAGGTGCCGCCGCGTGGAAACAAGCGTCGCCGCATCCGGAGACGCGCTGCGCCCGCGAGAGCGAGCACGCCATAAACCCAACTGTGCGAAACGCCTTGTCGTACAAAAGGCATGCCTCAAACAGCGGACGGCTATACATCACGCCAGAGGTCTGAACGACTAGGCCGCCTAAAATCAACTGGGACAGCCCGGTCACCATCGAAGATTTGCTATCAATGGAAATATGAGCAGCATCCAAGACGCGCGAATGGCGCTCTCGATGTGCATCATAGCGGTCGAGCGACACCGTGGGGAGCACTATGTCTGCCGTAGTATCGCACGCGATATCGACCATCTTGGAAAGAGACTGCGGAGCAAACCACTCATCGGCGTTCATGGCGATGATTTGAGAGCCGCGCGAGGCAGCAAAACCGGCACGAAGACAAGCGCCGCGCTTCGCGTCCTCGACGTCAATCAAATCAATATGGATGTCCCTGTCGGCAGCAACTTGAAGCGAATGGCGCACACCGGGCGCAGCATCGCGGCAGACAACGACAATCTGCAAATCGTAGAGGTCTTGGTTCTGGATACTCTCGAGCGCACGCATCGCATAGCTGGGCGAACCTTCTACCACAAGGACCACCGAAAGTCGCGGATGCGAGCCACGTCGAACCAAGTTATCCGTCCTCTCGACAGCAGTGAATCAAACTGTCGTTCATGGTACACCCCGGCAATAAAAGCAATGAGACACCGGTTGTATTGCACGCCAAGAACAGATGTTGCACACGCGCAGCCCACAGATGACAGGTGCCGACGCACGACGCGCCGAGCCCTCCCCTAGTCGAGCACGACAAGCTCGGCGGGATCGTAATCCACGCCCATAAACGTAAGGCCGCAGGCAGGAGCCGTGGGGCCCGCAGCGGTACGGTCGCAAGCATCGATGACCTCGCGCATCCACTCGGGTTCACGGCGATGCATGCCAATCTCGACAAGCGTGCCCACGATCGTGCGGACCATCGAATGCAGAAACGCATTGCCCTCGATGGTAAACGTCAGGATGTCCTCGCCAAACGCAACCTCATGGCCAAACTCGGCACGCATCACGCAGCGGTGCGTGGGCTTGCCCACGGCAGACGCCACCTTGCAAAAGCTCTTGAAGTCCTGCTCGCCCAGCAGCGCGGGACAGGCCGCAGACATCGCCTCAACATCCAATGGGTAGCGATGCCACCACACCGCACCGCGCGAAAGCACAGGGCGCGCGTCGCGATCGGCAATACGGTACGTATACGTACGGGAACGCGCATCAAAGCGTGCAGAAAAGCCTTTACGGGCCTTGTAGACCTCGTTTATGGCGATATCTTTGGGCAGGAGGGCATCCATAGCCCTCAGCCACCTACGGCGCGTCAAAGCCAACTCAGCGTCCGTTACGGGCACGCTGATAAACTGTGCCACCGCATGCACGCCGGCATCGGTACGTCCCGCACACGTCAGGTCGATCGGACGGCGCAGGAGCGTCTCAATAGCTCGACGTAGCTCACCCGCAACCGTCGTCTGTCCCGGCTGCACGGCAAATCCGCTATACGACGAGCCATCATAGGCCACGCGAAATACGAGCGTGGCGTCAAGCTCGGAAATCGAATTGAAATCAGACGGCGCAGTCATGGGCGCTCCCAACAAACAAGCAACGGTATCGCGACAAAAAAAGAGGGGTACGCGAACGTACCCCTCGAATATAGCCTATGCAGACGGATTGTCTACTCAGCGGTCTCCTCAGCAGGAGCCTCCTCGGCAGCCTCGACCTTCTTGGGAGCAGCGGCCTTCTTGGGGGCCGGAGCAGCCTTCTTAGCCTTAGGCGTGCAAGGCTCGGTGACGAGCTCCATGATAACGATGGGAGCGTTGTCGCCCTTGCGGTTACCGAGCTTCATGATGCGGGTGTAACCGCCGTTGCGGTCCTGCCACATGCCCTGAGCAGCCTTGTCGAAGATCTCGGCAACGAGCTGCTTATCGCCGAGCTTGGCGATAGCCAGACGACGAGAGTGCAGGTCGCCCTTCTTGGCCCAGGTGATGATCGGGTCGACGACCGAACGCAGCGCCTTAGCGCGGGTCTCGGTGGTCTTGATGCGGTCGTTCTCGAAGAGGGCCTTAGCAAGGCTCTTCTTCATGGCCTTGGTGTGGCTCGCATCGGTGCCGAGCTTCAGGCCCTTCTTAACGTTGTGACGCATGGTCTAGTTTCTCCTCAAATATGCGAAGCATTAAGCCTTCAGGCTCAGGCCCATGGACTCAAGCTTGTCCTTCACTTCCTCGATCGACTTAACACCGAAGTTACGGATGTTGAGCAGATCGTTCTCCGAGAACTCAACGAGCTGACGGACCGAGTGAATGCTGGCGCGCTTAAGGCAGTTGTAGGAACGGACGGAAAGGTCCAGATCCTCGATCTGCTTGTCCAGTTCGGCGTTGTCGTTGGTGACCTCGGGAGCGAAGATCGAAGCCTCCTCCTCGACCTCGGGGGTCTCGGCAAGGTTCATAAAGGCGGCCATATGCTGGTTGATGATATTGGCAGCCTGGACCACGGCGTCGCGCGGGGCGATGGAGCCGTTGGTCTCGATCTCGAGGACAAGGCGGTCGTAGTCGGTGTGCTGACCGACACGGCAAGCCTCAACGAGCTTGGCGCAACGGGAAACCGGCGAGTACAGCGAGTCGACGTGGATCACACCGATGGGATCGTTGTCGCGCTTGTTGGCCTCGCCAGAAACATAGCCGCGGCCATAGCCGATGCGCATGCTCATGGTGAGATGGCCACCCTCGGTGAGCGTAGCGATGTGCTGCTCGGGGTTGACCAGCTCAAACTCGGACGGAATAAAGAAGTCCGCACCGGTGACCTCGCAGGGGCCGTCAACCGAGATGGTGGCGGTCGCCTCGTCGGTCGTGCCGAGAGCCCTGAAGACAAGACCCTTGACATTCAGGACGATGTCGGTGACATCCTCGACCATGTTAGGGATGGTCATGAACTCGTGCTGCGCACCATCGATCTGAATAGCCTCGACGGCGGCACCCTCGAGCGAGGACAGAAGTACGCGACGGAGGGAGTTACCCAGCGTATCGCCGTAGCCACGCTCGAGCGGCTCGACGGAGACACGAGCAGACGTCTCGTTGATCTCTTCGACCTGAACCTGAGGCCTAATGAATTCTGACATGTATTACCTCCAGCCTCAGCAGCCCGGATGGACTACTTAGAGTAGAGCTCGACGATGAGCTGCTCGTTGATATCACCGCTGATCTGCTCACGCGTCGGCAGAGCGAGCACGTTACCAGACAGCTTCTCGATATCGACCTCGAGCCAGCCAGGAACCTCAAAGCGCTCGGAGGAAATCAGGGCCTCCTTGATGGGGAGGAGGTCACGGAACTTCTCGCCGACAGCGACGACGTCGCCGGCCTTGACGCGGTAGGACGGGATGTCCACGCGCTTGCCGTTCACGGTGAAGTGACCGTGACGGACGGACTGACGAGCCTCTTTGCGGGTGCGGGCGAAGCCAAGACGGAAGACGACGTTGTCGAGGCGAGACTCAAGAATGATCATGAGGTTCTCACCGGTGACGCCGTTCATCTTACGGGCCTTGTTGAAGTAGCCGTGGAACTGCTTCTCCAGAACGCCATAGATGAACTTGACCTTCTGCTTCTCGCGCAGCTGCATGCCGTACTCAGATTCCTTGCGACGGCGCTTGGGCTGACGGATAGATTCCTTCTTGCTGCTGTAACCGAGCTCAGCGGGATCGATCCCGAGCTGACGGCAGCGCTTAAGAACAGGAGTCCTGTCGATTGCCATATTGATACGATCCTTTCAGTTACACGCGGCGACGCTTCTTGGGGCGGCAGCCGTTGTGCGGAATGGGGGTCTTGTCCTGGATGCTCGAGACCTCGAGGCCAGCAGCCTGGAGGGAGCGGATGGCGGTCTCACGACCGGAGCCGGGGCCCTTGACGAAGACGGAAACCTTCTTCATACCGTGCTCCATGGCCTGCTTGGCAGCAGCCTCGGCAGCCATCTGGGCAGCGAACGGCGTGGACTTACGGGAGCCCTTGAAGCCCACCTGGCCAGCCGACTTCCAGGAAATGACGTTGCCCTGGGGATCGGTGATCGAAACGATCGTGTTGTTGAACGTAGAACGAATGTGAGCCTGGCCCACGGAAATGTTCTTACGGTCCGCGCGCTTCAGACGGGCAGCGCGAACGTTCTTCTTAGCAGTAGCCATCTATCTAGCGCTCCTTATTTCTTCTTCTTAGCACCGATCTGACGCTTCGGGCCCTTGCGGGTACGAGCGTTAGTGTGGGTGCGCTGGCCGCGGACAGGGAGGCCCTTGCGGTGACGAAGGCCGCGGTTGCAGCCGATGTCCATAAGGCGCTTGACGTTCTGGTTGCGCTCACGGCGGAGGTCGCCCTCAACCATGATCTGGTTCTTATCGATATAATCGCGGATGGCGTTAACCTCATCCTCGGTGAGGTCCTTAACGCGCGTATCCACGTTAACGTTGCACTCGACGCAAATCTTCGTCGCAGTGGTGCGGCCGATGCCGTAAATGTAGGTCAGACCGATCTCAACGCGCTTCTCACGCGGGAGGTCGACACCATTAATACGGGCCAACGTAGTCTCCTCTCTTAACCCTGACGCTGCTTATGACGGGGGTTCTCGCAAATGACGAGGACCTTGCCATGGCGCCTAATGATTTTGCACTTATCGCACATCTTCTTGACCGAAGGACGTACCTTCATCGTTCTTCCTTTCGGTAGCGCTCAAACTACTTCCCTACTATCTACTCGCCCAGCCGCAGGCGTTTAAAACTATGGCTGGTCTTCACACACAATCCGACCGTAGGTTGAGCTAAGCCTGCAGTCGGAAATGGAGTGCGTGTATGCGTGCCGCTATTTGTAGCGATAGGTGATGCGGCCGCGGGTCAGGTCGTACGGGGAAAGCTCCACGACAACCCTGTCACCGGGGAGAATACGGATGTAATTCATTCGGATCTTGCCAGAAATGTTGCACAGAACCGAATGACCGTTCTCGAGCTCGACCTTAAACATGGCATTGGGCAGCGGTTCCTTTACCGTACCCTCGAGCTCAATTGCGTCTTCCTTCTTCACAAGCAATCATCTTTCTCTAGAAAACGACAGCGATTGAGTATTCTACAACACGTATGCACGCATCGTAATAACTTCGTAATGGCTCCACAACTAAGTGGAACTTGTTACATTTCTCCGCCTTGGAGCGAACACCAAGCACCTTGCGCATCCGTGGTGAGAATCACCGGACCGTCATTGGTAATGGCGACGGTGTTCTCGTAGTGCGCAGCGGGCAGGTGGTCGTTGGTCGTGACGATCCAACCGTCGGAGCCCGTGCTCACATGGTTGGAACCCATCGTAACCATCGGCTCGATGGCAATGACCATGCCGGCCTGGAGGCGAACGCCCCTCCCCTTCTTTCCATAGTTAGGAACGTTGGGGTCCTCGTGCATCACGCGGCCAATGCCATGGCCCACATAATCACGAAGCACGCCGTATCCGTGAGACTCGGCGAGGGACTGAACGGCATAGCCGACGTCCCCGATATGGTTACCGGGAACAGCCTGCTCGATAGCAGCCTTAAGGCAATCGCGCGTGACCTCACACAAAGCCTTGGCTTTGGGCGTGGGGGTGCCGACGAAAAACGTCCATGCGTTATCGCCGACCCAACCGTCGACAACGGCTCCCGTATCGATGGAGATGATATCGCCATCGCGCAGGATCATGTCGGGGTTGGGAATACCGTGGACCACGGCATCGTTGATCGATGCGCAGATGGTCCCCGGGAACCCGCCGTAACCCTTAAAGGCCGGGGTGCCGCCATGCATGCGGATAATCTGCTCCGCGAGCTGATCGAGCTCAAAAGTCGAAACGCCAGGGCGCACCATGGCTCCAACGTGGCGGAGCGCCATCTTAGATAGCGCTCCTGCCTTCTTCATCTGCTCGATTTGCGTTGCAGACTTAATCTTGATCATAGACCGAGAGCCTCTTTGACATCCCCGTACACGGTCTCGCGAGCCTGGTCACCGTTGACCGACTTGAGCAGACCCTGGCCACGATAGTAGTCGACGAGCGGGCTCGTGGACTTCTCGTAGACGTCGAGACGGTTCTTGATGGTCTCGGGCTTGTCGTCGTCGCGCTGATACATCTCGCCTGCGCACTTGGGGCAGGTAGCATCGGCAGCGGTGCCGGTGTAACCGCAGGCACGGCAGGTGCGACGCGAAGACAGACGATCGATGATGACCTCGGGGGCCACATCGACCAGAAGGGCGCAGTCGATCTCGCGACCCATGGCGGAAAGCTCGGAATCGAGCGTCACGGCCTGGGCGGTGTTGCGCGGGAAGCCGTCGAGGATGAAGCCCTGCTGGGCGTCATCGGCGGCAAGGCGCTCCTTGACAAGGTCGATCACGAGCTGGTCGGGAACGAGCTCGCCAGCGTCCATGTACTTCTTAGCCTGAATACCAAGCTCGGTGCCACCCTTGACGGCAGCACGCAGCAGGTCGCCCGTGGAAATGTGAGCGACGCCAAACTCGGCGACGAGCTCCTGTGCGACGGTGCCCTTACCGGCACCCGGAGCTCCGAGCAATACGAGGTTCATGAGCAATCCTCCTCTAGCCTATTTAAAGAATCCATCGTAATCATACATCTTGATCTGGCCTTCGAGCTTATCGACCGTGTCGAGCACGACGCCGACCATGATGAGGATGGACGTGCCGCCAAATGCCTGGATCAGATGGTTACCCGTGAAGGAGAAGATGATCGAAGGCACGATGGCGATGAGCGCCAAAAAGACAGCGCTGGGAAGCGTGATCTTGTTGAGCGCGTTCTTGATGTAGGCCGCGGTAGCCCTACCCGGACGGACGCCCGGAATAAAGCCGCCCTGCTTCTTAAGGTTATCGGCCGTGTCATCGGGGTTGAACACCATGGAGGTGTAGAAGTACGCGAAGAACACGATGAGGACAACGTTAAGCACCCAGTTGAGCCAACCGGTCGAAAGCGCGGAGGCAACTGCCTGAATCCAGCCGATGCCGGGGAAGAACACGGCAATCTGAGCCGGGAAGTACAGCAGCGCCGAAGCGAAGATGATCGGCACGACACCCGCGGTGTTGACCTTGATGGGCAGGTAGGTGGTCTGGCCACCCATCATGCGACGGCCCACGACGCGCTTAGCGTAGGAGACCGGGATGCGGCGCTGGCCGCGCTCAAGGAAAACAATCAGCGGGATAACCAGCAGGATGATGGCGCAGATGATCACCATGGTGATGATGCCACCGGCGTTGCCCTCGGTGCTGGAGAAGATAGCCTGCGGCAGACCGGCCATGATGTTCGCGAAGATGATCAGCGACATGCCATTGCCGATACCGCGCTGGGTGATGAGCTCACCAATCCACATGATCAGCATAGCGCCCGCGGTGAGCGTACCGACGATCATGAGGTCGAAGATGATCTCGGGAGCGCCGGCGCCATTAAAGCTGATGCCGAAGCTCTTAAAGAGGAAGAGGTAACCCACGGAGTTGAGGATTGCCAGAGCCAGGGTGAGGTAACGCGAATACTGCGTAATCTTGGTCTGACCGACCTCGCCCTCGCGGGCAAGCTCATGCAGGGAAGGCACGACGGCCTGGAGCATCTGGAGGATGATCGAGCTGGTGATGTAAGGCATGATGCCCAGCGAAAACACCGACACATAGCTCAACGCGCCGCCAGAGAAAAGATTCAGGAGGGCCATAGCACCTGCGGCGACCGAATTGTTATCGGTCGAGAAAAGGCCCAGCATCCCCTGGAAGGGAATGCCGGGCACAGGAACGTGCGCACCAATGCGGTACACGACGAGCATAGCTATGGTAAAAAGAATCTTTTCGCGCAATTCTTTGATGCGGAAAGCATTCTTAAGACCATTTAGCACGGCAGCTCGACCTTTCCGCCGGCGGCCTCGATCTTGGCCTGCGCAGAAGCGCTGACCTTGTCGACCTTGACCGTGAACTTCTTGGTGAGCTCACCATTGCCGAGCACCTTGACGGGCTCGAACTCGCTCTTGGTGATGCGAGCGGCCTTAAGAGCGGCACCGTCGATCACAGCGCCGTCCTCGAACTTGCGCTCGAGACGCTCAACGTTAACAGCGGTGTACTCGATACGACGGGGGTTGCGGAAGCCCGGAAGCTTGGGCAGGCGCATGGCCAGCGGAGTCTGGCCACCCTCGAAGCCGGCACCCTTGGTGCCGCCAGAGCGGGAACCCTGGCCCTTCTGGCCGCGGCCAGAAGTGGTGCCGTGACCCGAAGAATTGCCACGGCCGACGCGCTTGCGGTTCTTGGTGGAACCGGGCGCGGGAGTAAGATCGTGAAGCTGCATTTGCTACTCCTCTACAATCTCGACAAGGTGCTTGACCTTGAAGATCATGCCGCGGACGGACTCGTTGTCAGCAATCTCGCGAACCTCGCGGATCCTGTGGAGACCGAGGGCACGGACAGTACGGACCTGGTCCTGCTTGCAACCGTTGGTGCTGCGGACCTGCTTGATCTTGATGGTGTCAGCCATGCTTAGTTCTCCTTACCGACGAACATCTCGGAGACCGTCAGGCCACGGCGAGCCGCGACGTCCTCAGGGCTGGAGAGCTCCTTGAGGCCCTCGACGGCAGCCTTGATGATGTTGAGGCCGTTGTCGGTACCGAGGGACTTGGACAGGACGTTCTTGATGCCAGCAAGCTCAAAGAGGGGACGCACAGCGCCGCCGGCGATAACGCCGGTACCCTCGACAGCGGGCTTGATGATGATGCGGCCGGCACCAAAGTGGCCGAGAACCTCGTGCGGGATGGTGCCCTGCTCGGTCACCGGCACGTGGAACATGTTCTTCTTGGCATCGAGAGATGCCTTGGAGATGGCCATGGGCACCTCAGCGGACTTGCCCATGCCAACGCCGACGTTGCCCTTGCCGTCGCCAACGACGACGAGAGCGACGAGGCTCATGCGACGACCACCCTTGACGGTCTTCGACACGCGGTTGATGTAAACGACGCGCTCCTCGAACTCGGAGGCCTCGCGCTGCTGCTTCTGATTACGAGCCATGTGCTACATACCTCCTAGAACTCGAGACCGGCGGCACGAGCACCGTCGGCGAGGGCCTTGACGCGGCCATGGTAGATACGGCCACCGCGATCGAAGGCGACCTTGGTGATGCCGGCCTCGATGGCGCGCTTGCCAACGAGCTGACCGACCTTCTCCGCAGCCTCCTTGTTCGAGGTGTGGGTGCCCTTGAACTCGGCCTCGAGGGTCGAGGCAGAGACGAGCGTCAGGCTGGAGCCCTTGCTGTCGTCGATGATCTGGGCATAGATGTTGGCGTTAGTACGGGTCACGCGAAGACGCGGACGCTCGGAGGTACCCGAGACCTTGCCGCGAACACGACGCTGACGACGCTTGAGGCCTTCCAGCTTCGCCTTATGCTTGTTCATACGTAAACTCCTAAAAAGGTTGATCTTGCCAGCACCTGACGGGGTGCTGGTCTTATGCGAGTGAGTCGGTTACGACTACTTGGCGGCCTTACCCAGCTTGCGGCGGATGTGCTCGCCAACGTAGTGGATACCCTTGCCCTTGTAAGGCTCGGGAGGACGATGGCCGCGGATCTCAGCGGCGATCTGACCGACCTGCTGCTTGTTGATACCCTTGACGTTCACGTGGGTGTTGTCGGGAACCTCGAAGGTGATGCCCTCGGGAGCCTCGACGATCACGGGGTGCGAGAAGCCCAGGGAGAACTCGAGGTTCTTGCCCTTCTGCTGCACGCGGTAACCGACGCCGGCGAGCTCGAGCTTCTTCTCGAAGCCCTCGGAAACGCCAACAACCATGTTGTGGATGAGGGCGCGGGTGAGGCCGTGGCGGGCACGGGTCTCACGCTCGTCGTCGGGACGGGAAACGGTGAGGACGTTGTCCTCGACGTTGATAGCGAGCTTCTCAAAGACATCGAGCTCGAGCTGGCCCTTGGGGCCCTTGACGACAACGTTGTTGCCGTTGACTGCCACTTCGACTCCGGCGGGAATCTGGACAGGCTTATTACCGATACGAGACACGGTGATCTCCTTTCCTTCTACCTACCGAGCGAATTACCAGACGTAAGCGATGATCTCGCCGCCGACGTTGTGCTTGCGAGCATCGCGGTCGGTCATGACGCCATGGCTGGTGGAAATAATGGCGGTACCAAGGCCACCGCGGACGCGGGGCATGTCGGCAACGCCGGTGTACTTACGCAGGCCCGGCTTGGAAATGCGGCGGATGCCGTTGATGACCTTAGCCTTCTTGGGACCATACTTAAGCGTGATGTGCAGAGTCTTCTGGGGAACGGTGTCCTCGACATCGTAGCCCTCGATGTAGCCCTCCTCGTGCAGAACACGAGCGATCTCGACGAGCTTCTTGCTGCTCGGCATGGAGACCGTGGCCTTGTTCACAGAGTTAGCGTTACGGATGCGCGTAAGCATATCTGCGATCGGGTCTGTAAGGTTCATACAGATTCTCCTTCGTTCTTGATGAACACGTGCTCTTGGTTCTTCGCCGCCCTTAACGGCAAAGCCTAACTAGCGCGTTTTCCCTGTTCCAAACGGATGCTTGAAACGCTGGTAGTGACTTACCAGCTGGCCTTCTTAACGCCGGGAAGCTCGCCCTTGAGTGCAAGCTCACGGAAGCAGACACGGCACAGGCCGAACTTGCGGTACACAGAGTGCGGACGGCCGCAGCGCTGGCAGCGCGTGTACTCACGAGTAGAGAACTTCTGCTTGCGATTGCACTTGACGATCATCGATGTCTTAGCCACTTATATCCTCCTCACATAGAGTATTGTTCGCCCCAAGCGCCGCTCCCTTGTGGAAACGGCGCTTTTAGGGCAGGTGAACCTATTTCTTGAACGGGAAACCGAAGGCGTCCAGAAGGGCCTTGGCCTCCTCATCGGTGTTGGCGGTGGTCACGAAAGTGATGTCCATACCACGCTGGTGATCGACGGAATCGAAGTCGATCTCGGGGAAGATGAGCTGCTCGGTGACGCCCATGGAGAAGTTACCACGGCCGTCGAAGCTCTTGGCGGAGATGCCGCGGAAGTCGCGGATACGGGGGATCGCGACGGAGGTCAGACGATCGAAGAACTCCCACATACGGTCGCCACGCAGGGTAACCTTGCAGCCGATCGGCATACCAGCGCGCAGGCGGAAGGTAGCGATGGACTTACGGGCACGGGTGATCATCGGCTGCTGGCCGGTGATGGCGCGCAGGTCGCGCACGGCACCGTCGATGGCCTTGGAATCGGTAGCGGCCTCGCCGACACCCATGTTCACGACGATCTTCTCAAACTTGGGGATCATCATGACGTTCTCGTACTGGAACTTGTCCTGAAGCTGCTGCTTGACCTCGTTGTTGTACTTGGTCTTCAGACGCGGCACATACTTCTCTTCTGCCATTGTTCACTCCTTCTTGGGGTTTTAAGCACGGGGCGTGGCCACGGTGGGTTGTCCTCGTGCCTCCTGACTGCATCCGCACCGCTCATGGCATTTTGCGGTTTGGACTCGACGCAGCAGGAGCCGACAAAACAATCGGTACTATACGCGCATCGGGAGCGTATTTCCAGAAAAACCTCGTCTGCCTGCACAACTCCACAACTCCCCCGCACAAATGGATCCCAAAAAGCAGTTGCGGTGAAATAGGGACTGTTTGGCGGCCTAACAGGCTTAAACAGTCCGTATTTCACCGCAACTTATTGGTGGGGATGCGATTAGCGCTTGCGGGGGACGAGTTTGGTGCGGCGCAGGTGGATCATCTCGGCGGCGATGGAGATGGCGATCTCCTCGGGGTCCTCGGCCTCGATGGCAACGCCGATCGGAAGGTGCAGCTCGTCGATCTGGTCCTGCGTAAAGCCTTCCTGCTCCAGGCGGGCACGCACAAAGGCCGTCTTGCGGCGCGAGCCCAGACAGCCCAGGTAGGCAGGCTTGGCGCGCATGGCCTGAATCACCACGTCGATATCGGACTTGTGACCCGCCGTGGCGACGACCACCAGGTCGCGCGGGCCGATGGGGCACAGCTCGCTCAGGTTCTTGTAATCGACCAAGCGACGATCGTAGACACCGGGCACCCAATCGGGGGTCAGCGTGCCGGGGCGGTCGTCGCACGCCACGACGGCAAAGCCCGCCGCCGTGAGCACCCGCGCCGTCGCGGCGCCCACGTGGCCGCAGCCAAAGATATAGGTCAGGCCCTCGGGGCAGAGCGTCTCGATGTGCGCGGGAGGAATCTCGGAGGCGGCGTTTGTATAGGTAACCTTACTCCCCTCCTCCACCAGCGAAAGCCCGGGGCAACCCGCAATGGTGCGGCGCGATTCCTCGCCATGGTATTCAGTAGCGTCGCTTTCGAGCGCGCTTGCGATAAACGGCTCAAAGTCGATGACGAAGTCGCCGATACGTCGATACGTCAAGACGTCGGCAATTTCCTGGAACAACTGTGCCTGGATCGCATCCAGATGCAGATAGCACAGGCAGATGGCTCCGCCGCAGATCATACCGGTATCGGAGTTCTCGCCGCCCATGGTGTAGCGGACCAGACGCGATTGCCCCGCGGCCAGCAGCTCTCGCGCCTCGTCCAGCGCAAAAAGCTCGATCTTGCCGCCGCCGATGGTGCCCGCCTGGCTACCGTCGGCAAAGACGGCCATCCAGGCGCCCACGCCGCGCGGCGACGACCCCGCCGTGCCGGCCACGACCACGAGCTCGCACGTCTCGCCAGCACGCAGGGCGACAAGCGCCGCATTCACAACATCGAGCTTTTCCATTGCCGCCTTCTATCCTCTAAAGATATCGGTGAGCATAGCGAGTGCCTCGAGCACGCCGCCGCCGACCGACGTCGCCTTGTCCGAAATGTAGTTGATATAGCTGGCATCGCCGCGCGGATCGACATCGGCGCATTTAAAGCCCTCAGTCACCTGCACGCCGTTCGCCAAAAGCCCGCGCAGACAGCCATCGATCTGCGTGCACATGGGCGAATCGCCCGCATACCCGATCACATCGCCGGCACTCACGATGTCGCCGATCACATGGTCGGACCTAAACACGCCGGCGGCGGGGCTGTGGATAACACGCTCTTTGCCATATCCGGCGATGACGCCCGGCACGCCCGTGTTGGGCTGGGGCGAACCTTGGGTAATGACACGGCCCAGGAAATGCCCACGCATGGTTTCGATCACGGCGTCGCAGTCAACCGGCGCGGTGAAGCCCGGCCCCACGGCGATGACGGCAGGAGCCATGTCGCGCGTGGTACCCAGATTGCGCTTGGCCAGAATTGCGTCGACCACAGCCGCGGGCTTCAGTTCGTCGAGCATCTGTGCCTGGGGGTCCACCAACACGGCGACATCCCCCGCCTCGGTAATCTCAAGCGCCTCGGCCGACGTCTGCGCCAGGCGAGCGCGAATGCCCTCGACCTGGACCTCGCCCAGGCGAATGGCCTCGCAAAAACTGATTGTGCGACGGATGCACGTGGGAACCGCGATATCGGCCATGACAACTGACACGCCGGCGCGCACCAAGCGAGCGGCGACGCCCGTGGCGATATCGCCGGCGCCGCGAACATAAACGAGCATTCCCGGGGCACCTCCCTGTGCTACGGTTTGAGCAGAGCAAAAGCGGTTCGACCGCTACTCTGATGATTATTTATTATCACAGTATTATACGGCGGTGAACAGATGGAAACGGTTAGCGGCAATCTTGCCTCGGCGCTCAGGATCGAGCCGGGCATTACCGCGATTATCGGCAGCGGCGGCAAGTCGACGTTGCTGAAAACGCTGGGTCTCGAGCTCATGCGCGCCGGCGGCGGGGTGCTCCTCTGCACCACCACGCACATGTTTCCCGTCGCCGGCGTCCCGTGGGACGGGTCGAATCGTCGCCTGGGTGCCGCACCTTGGAAGCCGGGTGCCGCGCATGTTCCCGGCTGCACCTGTGAGGCGTGCGCGGGACTTGCCCGCGGGAGTATTTGCCAGGCGGGTGTCTTAGACCCGGAAACAGGCAAGCTCTCCGCACCCGCCGAGCCACTCAACGAGCTGGCACAGCGCTTTGACTACGTGTTGGCCGAGGCGGACGGCAGCAAGCGGCTCCCGCTCAAGGCGCACGCCGCCTGGGAGCCGGTGATTCCCTCTGGCACGGCAAACGTTGTCTGGGTCGTCGGCGCCTCGGGACTGGGCAAACCCGTCGCCGAGGTTGCCCACCGCCCCGAGCTCTTTTGCGAGCGTTGCGGCTGCGAGCTCACCGACATCGCCACGCCCGAGCGCGTCGCCCAGGTGCTCAATGCCGAGATGCGGATGCTGAACCTCAACAATGCCCGCATCATGCTCAACCAAGTCGACACGCTCAGCGACCCCACGATGGCAGATCGCTTCGAGGCAGCCCTCAACCGCCCCCTCATCGCCACCAGCCTCAAGTAGCCGGCCCCATCTCGTCAGTTGCGGTGAAATACGGACTGTTTGGCCGCCTGACGGCCGCAAACAGTCCGTATTTCACCGCAACTGCGGAGGGGACACGGCATCTTTGCTGCTAGCGGGGCACGTAGCGACCGGGCTGGGCTCCGGTAGGCTCGCCGTCGCGTGCCGCCAGCACGCCGTTCACAAACACGGCCTTGGCGCGGCCATGTGCCTCAAAGCCTTCGAGCGGCGTGTAGTCCACAGCCTGATGCTGTATCGCGGCGCGAATGGTCCAGCGCGCCTGGGGATCCCACACGCACACGTCGGCATCGGAGCCCTCGGCAAGACAGCCCTTGCGCGGATACATGCCAAAGACGCGCGCCGGGTTCTCGCTCATCAAGCGGCAGAGGTCCTCGGGGCCCAGCTGGCCCTCAAAGCTCGTGGCGATCGCGACGGGACGATGCTCCACGCCGGGCCCGCCGTTGGGAATCGCGCGGAAATCGTCGCGCCCGCGGTCCTTTTGCCCGTGCAGGTTAAAGCTGCAATGATCGGTTGCAATAGTATCGATCTCGCCGGCCACAAGCGCCTCGCGCAACGCGGCACGGTCACCGGCATGGCGCAGCGGCGGGCTCATCACATACTTGGCACCCGCAAAGCCGTCCTCGCCCTGCTCCAGATAGCAGGTGTCGTCGAGCATCAGATACTGGGGGCAGGTCTCGACATAGATATTCTTCTGCCCGCGCGCTTTGGCAGCACGGATGGCCTCGAGCCCCAGCTTGGTCGAAAGGTGCACCACGTTGACCGGAGCGTCCCCGGCCAAGTGCGCCAGATACAGCAGGCGGCTCACGGCCTCACCCTCGCACACGTCCGGACGGCTGAGCGCATGTCCCTCGGGCCCATGAATCCCCTGCTCGTACACGCGCTTCTGCAGTTCATTCACCAACGTGCCGTTCTCGCAATGCACGCACAGGATACCGCCCAGGCGCTTGAGCTCCTCGAGCACCTCGAGCGTCTCGGCATCGTCCAAGCGCAGGTGGTCATAGGCAAAGTAGGTCTTGAACGACGATACGCCCGCCTCGCGCATGGCCGAAAGGTCGGCGCGGTTGCGCTCGTTCCACTCGGCGAGTGCCATATGAAAGGCGTAGTTTGCCGTGCAGGTGCCGTCGGCGCGGCGATGCCACTCGGCCAAGGCATCGGGCATGGTCACGCCACGATCGGCCGTCGCGTAGTCCACGATGGTCGTCGTACCGCCGCAGGCAGCCGCGCGCGTGCCGGTCTCAAAGCTATCGGCCGTCCAATCCATGCCGGTCCAGCACTGCATGTGCGTGTGGCCGTCGATAAAGCCGGGAAACACCCAGCAGCCCGTGGCATCCTCGACGGTATCGCTCTCGGCCGGCTCAATCGCCGCGGCGATCCGCACGATCTTATCGCCATCCATGGCAAGATCGGCACGGCGAAGCCCCTGTGGCGTCACGAGCGCGCCGTTTTTGATGATGATCATAATTGCTCCTTATTGATTTATGCAGTTGGCCACGCGATCAAAATACGAGCAGGCGGCGATATGCTCCGCTATGCGTCGCTGCCCCTTGGCGGTATCGACGTCCCACAGCTCGTAGGCACGCGCCTCGACCAGCACCACGTCGGTACGGCCCTTGAGGATCGAACCGCCGCCGTCCTTGCCCTCAAGACACATAAGTGCATCGAACAGTTCCGCCGGAAAGAGCACCGGGCTCGAAGGCTCACCGTTGCACGCAAGACGCACCGGATGCTTGCGGCCACACTCGTCAAATGCACGAACCATAGCCTCAAAAGAATCCGAACTCACGAGCGGCTGGTCGCCCGGCAAAAAGAGGCAACCTTTCCAGTTGCGTTCGGCTCCCCACGAAAGGCCCGCACGGACGCTTTCGCTGCGCAGCTCGCCATCGTGCAGCACACACGGGCAATGCTTGTCCTCGCAAATCTGAGCGACCTCGGGCCAACGCGTCGAAACCACGACGTCAAAGCCCCGGGGAACCGAATCGATGGTCCGGGCAATCAGCGGCTCGCCATAGATATCGGCAAGCATCTTGTTAGAGCCAAACCGCTTGCCCTCGCCCGAAGCCATAATGACGCATCCAAGTTTCATGGTGATACCTCCCCTGAAACCATCGTACCCATAACTCGCGCCGCGGGCATCCACATCGAAAGCGCTTATCCCGCACGCCCGCGATGCAAAAAGGGGGCACCCCGCCGGTTGGCAGAGCGCCCCCTTTACATAGCTTACCTCAGCCCGGCTTTAGGCCTGGAGCCAACGGGCGGTGTTGCGCTCGTCGAGGGCCTTGAGGGTAGCGGCGGGATCGGCAACCTTCTGCAGGAACATCATGGCAGCGATGGCGTACGGCTTGTAGCTGGCCTCCTTGTACATGCCCACGCGGTGCATGTCGAAGACGTCGGCGTTAACCTCGCCGTGCTCGCAGGAGACACCGGAGATGTCGGCGGGCAGCGGGTGCATAAAGATGGTGTCCTGGCCGTTGGCAGTCTTCTCCATGAGCTCGGTCGTGGAGCACCAGTCCTGGTGGGTGGCGTTCTGGGCGAGCAGCTCCTTCTCGAGCGCAGCGATGCCGGCGTCGTCGCCCTCGGCGTACAGATTGGTACGCTTCTCCATGGCGGCAAACGGAGCCCAGCTCTTGGGGATCACGATGTCGGCGCCCTCGAAGGCCTCGGCCATGGTGCTGACCTGCTTAAAGGTGGTGCCGGACTCGGTGGCATAGCCCTTGGCGCGCTCGACGACCTCGGGCATGAGATCGTAGCCCTCGGGGTGAGCCAGGGTGACGTCCATGCCAAAGCGGGGCAGCAGGCTGATCAGCGACTGCGGGCAGGACAGCGGCTTGCCGTAAGAGGGCGAATAGGCCCAGGTGACGGCAACCTTCTTGCCCTTGAGGTTCTCGAGGCCGCCAAACTCGTTGATGAGGTAGAGCATGTCAGCAGAGGACTGCGTGGGATGGTCGGAATCGGACTGCAGGGAGATGAGCGTGGGACGGTGATCCAGAACGCCGTCCTCGTAAGCCTGCTGGACAGACTCGGAGACCTCGGCCATGTAGGCGTCGCCCTTGCCGATGTACATGTCGTCGCGGATGCCGATGACGTCGGCCATGAAGGAAATCATGGTAGCGGTCTCACGGACGGTCTCGCCGTGAGCGATCTGGGACTTCTTCTCGTCCAGGTCCTGCAGCTCAAGGCCGAGCAGGTTGGCAGCCTTAGAGAAGGAGAAGCGCGTACGGGTGGAGTTGTCGCGGAACAGGGAGACGGCCAGGCCGGAGTCGAAGATCTTGGACGAAACGTTGTTCTCACGCAGCTCGCGCAGGGCGTCGGCGACGATGTAGAGCGCCTTGAGCTCATCGGTGGTCTTGTCCCAGGTGTGCAGGAAGTCGCTGCCGTACATACCCTTAAAATCGAGGCCGTTCAGCTGCTCGACGAGCTCGGTAAACTTGGCGTCCATGTAAATGTCCTTTCTAAAGGTGAAACGATCGCAATGAGTAGATGCGCTCCGGCATGCGCGTGTGGCTAGAACATGCAGAGCGCTATGACGAGGACCCGCCACCGTCGAGGAAGCATGGGAGATAACGACCGCGGGCCCCAAGTCAACAGGAGGCGCCGGGGGCATAAACTGCCCCCGGTTCAACAAGATCGAGGAATGGGACTAGTCGATCTTGTTGTTGGTCAGACCGGCGCGGAACACGGTGGCATCGCCATCGGCCTGGCTCGGATCGTAGAGGTTCAGGGCAGCCACGTACATGGCGGCAGCGGTGACCAGGTCGTCCTTGTAGGTGACCTCGTTGGGAGCGTGTGCCTGAGACTCGGCACCCGGGCCAAAGCCCACGCAGGGGATGCCATAGCGGCCCTGGATGGAGACGCAGTTCGTGGAGAAGGTCCACTTGTCGCACAGCGGACGACCGGTGCGCTTGTCCATGCTGGGCTCGCAGCCGATGCGCTCGTCACCGAACATGGCCTTGTGGGCGTCGACGAGGGCCTTGACGTGCGGAGCGGTCTCCTTGTTGATCCACGTGGGGAAGTAAGCCTCGGTCTCGTAGACCTCGCCGGTCCAGGACGGACGGTCGTACATGTACATGGAGACCTTCACGTCGTCGCCGTACTTCTTGGCGGCCGGCAGGTTACGGATCTC
>DBFOME010000030.1:0-22344 GCA_048430645.1 Collinsella sp.
GGATTGCCATCGCCTCGTTCTTGAGGCCTTGCGCCGCGACAATATCCCGCTCACCGACGGTGCCGCCGTAGAGCGTCTGATGGAACAATTCACCCGCAACCCCGCACCGCTCATCGTGCACGACCGCGACCGCGCCGGGCATCTGATTGCCAAGGTGGTCGAGGCTGTCGACTACCGCATTCCCTTTATCCCCGACGATACCCAGGCAGAGCAAGAAGAAGCCGCAGCCGAGAACATGCTCCGCGAGGCGGCCGCACTCGATCCGGCCAACTGGGATGCCCAGCGCATGCTGACGGCACTCACCGCCGAATCCAACGAGGAATACGTGCAGTATCTGGTGTCCAAGTGCGACGAGGTGGAGCACGATCTGGCGCTCAAGATCGCCTCGGCGCAGGACCCCTACGAGCGCGAGGCCGCAGGCGACCTTATGCGCCGCCCCTACCTGCGCTGGCTTGCCGCCTTGGCATCGCGCGCGCTCATTAGCGGACGCTACCGCATGTCGCTCGAAGCCGCGAATCGCAGCTTGGACTTTGCGCCCAACGACCCCGCTGGTGTCCGCCACACCGCGATGCTCGCCATGGCAAAGCTCGAATACCCCGCCGAGGAGCTCAAGCGCTTTCGCTCCGCTCACTCCGTGCCGTACCTCGCGAATACCCCGCTGCGCCGCCGCCCCAAAGATGCGGAGCGTGACTTGGACCCGTGGACGCTCATCGCGCTGATGAGCGCTGCCTGGCGCGAGCTGGACTACGAGGGTGCCGAACACTACCTGCGTATCCTTGCGCGTTCGTGCCCGCACGCAGCCGAGGCGCTCTACTTCCAAACCGAGTTTCCCGATGGCGTCTATGCCCGCGTCAACGTGGGCGTGGGCTCGACCGACGAGCTTGTCCTTGCGCTGTCCGAGGCGACGCCGGTACTGCAGGAGGGCCTGGGCGCCCCCGACAACGCCAGTTTTGCCGCCTGGGTCGCCACCAACGATATCGTGCGTTCCCAAATCGATGAGCGCATACTGCGGGCGGCCGAGCAGGGTTTGCCGTTTAAGGGAGGAGACCTCTAATGGATCCGAGCGTCTACATCCCCGCCTACCTGGAGCGCACCTATCTGGCGTCGCACCCCGAGCTCACCGATGCAGCACGCGAGCTTGTCCATAACGACGTGAACGTCAACCCTCATAAGTATGCGCAGTCCGAGCATGCCCAGGCGCTGCTGTCCTATGCCGGTGTTCATCGCTACCTGCTCGACGAGCTCCATCGCATCGAGGACATGGGCAGCGACGAGGAGTTTGAGCAAACGCGCAACCGCCTCTTCGACGATATGCGCGATGAGCTGCTCAAGATCGTCCGCGTCGATGCGTATGTCCTCGATGCCCAGCTGCTCGCCATCATTTTGGCGGACACGCCCGTCGACGCCTGCCTAGGCGACCTGATGAAGCTCGAAGCGACCACGGCCGATTACCTGCAGCAAAGCGTGCCCGGGTTCGACATGGAAGCCCCGCACTACTGGGCCAACAAAGTGCTGACAGACAGCGTGACGGCGGCCGATCTCACCGTGAGCGAGCCGGCTCTTATCGGGTGGCTTCATACGCTCGAGGCCATCTCGCAGCTGTGCATGGCGAGCGCCCGCTACCGCGCTGCCGCCAACTACGCCCGCCGCGTCCTTAAGGCAGAAGGCTATCCCACCCGAGCCGCAGGCACCGTGTTGCTCGCCCTCGCTCGTCTGGAAGATCAGGACGGCTTTTTTGCCCTAGCCCACCAGCTCGAGGAAGAGATCGGGGCAGACGCACTCGAGAACTCTCCTTGGTATCTGCTCGCCCGCACGATTCTGCTGTTCAAAACGAACAAGATGCGCCCGGCGACACGCGCGCTGCGCGAGTTTGCCAACCGCTGCGAGGGCGGCGCGTTCTTCTTGCTGAACCCCATGTACCAGACGCCGTACCTTCCCTGCCGGCCCGAGCCACGCGATCCCTGGGATCTTTCGCACCAGGCCGTTTGGGAAGCGGACGGCATTATCTCGGATACCCCCGACTTTGCCCCCTGGGCCAATGCCTGCGAAGACGTATCGCAGCTTGCCCAGGAATTTGCGCGCCGCTACGGCTTTTAGCGACGCGATCGCCCCGACCATGTCATCTATGTTAGGAACGGCTTCATGAACTTCCGCTCATCTCTTGCCTGCACCTCGAGCGATATCGCTCGCTGGGGACTGCGCTCTGTCCTCAAACGCCAGGGTGGCGTGCTTCCCGGCCGCATCGCCATGAAAATCGACCCCGAGCTGCTAAGCGACCTCGCGAGCCTGGTCGACCGCAGCGTGGTGATCACCGGCACCAACGGCAAGACCACCACCTCCAACCTCATCGCCGACGCTGTTGCCGCCAGCGGTGCCACCGTGGTATGCAACCGCGCCGGCAACAACATGGAGCCGGGCGTGGTGGGCGCACTGCTCGAAGCGCGCAGCGGCCTCAAGCGAGCCGGCGGCGGCAAGCGCGTGGGCGTTTTTGAGTGCGACGAGCTCTACACCGTACGCGTTCTGCCCAAGCTCAAGCCGACGTACTTCGTGCTGCTCAACCTGTTCCGTGACCAGCTGGATCGCTATGGCGAGATCGACCATACCCAAGACGTCATCGCCCATGCGTTGGAGCTCTCTCCAACGACAACGCTCATCTACAACGCAGACGACCCGCTGTGTGCCGCGATCGCCGCACGCGTTCCCAATGCAAGCATCGCCTTTGGCATCGACGGCGCCACCAACACCGAGTCCGACTGTATTAGCGACTCGCGCTTTTGCTCGCAGTGCAACGCCCCGTTGGAGTACGACTATGTGCAGTATGGTCAACTCGGCGCCTACCATTGCCCCTCGTGCGGTTGGGCACGCCCCGCACTGGTCCGCCGTGTGACGGGCGTGGAGCTCGGCTGCGACGGCTACGGCTTTGACCTGGTCTTTGGATCTGCGTCCGACGCGGCTGCCGTACACATCGCCACGCGCTACAACGGCCTGTACATGGTCTACAACGTTGCCGCTGCATTCTTTGCCGCACATGAGTTAGGCGTGGATACGGCGCACCTGCAGCCCACGCTCGATGCCTACGTCCCCGCCGGCGGACGCATGGGCCGCTGGGATATCGCCGGCCGCACCGTCGAGGCCAACCTGGCCAAGAATCCCGTAGGCTTCGATCGACAGATCCAGTCCATTAAGACGGCGGGCGGCAGACTCTGCGCTTTCTTCCTCAACGACAACGACGCCGACGGACACGATGTATCGTGGATCTACGACGTCGACTTTGAGCGCATCGCCGGCACGCCGGGTCTTGTCGCCTTTGCCGGAGGCACGCGTGCGCACGACATGCAGGTACGCCTCAAGTACGCCGGCATCGATGCCGCGATAATCTCGGACGTCGCCCAGGCAATTGGCGCCGTGGCAGACGAGGCTGCCGGCGACACTTTCTACGCCGTCGCTAACTACACGGCCTTCCCGCCGCTGGTCAAGGAGCTCGACGGGCTGAAAGGCGCTGCCGCCGACGCTGTTGCCGGGCGCGCCGTAGCCCGTGCCGACGGCAGCGCTCTTCCTGTCGGCATCGCACCAGTCGAGCTTTCGCGCCCGCTGCGCATCGTCTACCTGTATCCCGATGCCCTTAACCTCTACGGCGACGGCGGCAATGTTATCGCGCTCGAGCGCCGTTGCGCCTGGCGTGGCATTCCCGTTCGCGTGGACGAGGTCCGTATGGGCGAGTCACTCGATCTCACCGATGCCGATATCGTCATGATGGGTGGCGGCTCCGACCGCGACCAGCTAGCCGTGGCACACGAGCTGCTCGCCCAAAAAGACAAGGTCGCGGCCTATGTTGAGGATGGCGGCTCGCTGCTTGCCATCTGTGGCAGCTATCAGCTGCTCGGCCGTTCGTACTATATGGGCGAGAATCGCATCGAGGGTCTGGGGGTCATTGCCGCCGAAACCGTACGCGGCTCCGACCGCCTGATCGGCAACGTCGCCGTCAAAACCGATCTGTCACCCGAGCCCTTTGTGGGATTCGAGAACCATGGAGGTCGCACCCTGCTCGACGCAGACGCCACGCCACTCGGAACGTCCGTCGTCACGGGTACCGGCAACAACGGCGACGACGGCTTTGAGGGTCTGATCTACAAGGGCGTCATCGGCACGTACCTACACGGACCGGCACTGCCCAAAAACCCCGAACTCGCCGACTGGCTGATCGCGCATGCCCTCGAGCGCCGCGGCGATGCGCAGGCCACAGCCCTGCTGCCGCTCAAACCCCTCGACGACACCTACGAGCACGCCGCCCACGACGCCGCGATGAAGCTCCTCCCCTAACGCCTCGCCACCACAAAGGGGACAGGCACCTTTGTGGTGGTTTTTCAGTTTGCCAACGATATGTGAACGGCTAAAAAAGTCTGCTATACTCTTTCCCGCTGTCCCCATCGTCTAGCGGCCAAGGACGCCACCCTTTCAAGGTGGATATCGCGGGTTCGAATCCCGCTGGGGGCACCATTTGAAATGTGAAGCCCGTTACCAATTCGGTAGCGGGCTTTTTGCTACCGATATGCCGGGATTCGGACCCGGCAGGGTGCGGATCCCGGCATCTTCCGATGGACCATGGGCAAAAAATGGCAAATATGAGTACTGTTACCGATTTAGTAACAGCGATTTCATGCCTTCAGAAATCGATTTAGACGTCAGGTGTCCTACGGCGAAAGAATTGCAGGCGTTTATCAGCTAAGTACTTGGACATATGTTGCGTAATACTGCATATTTTGCAAAAAGATAATGCTACAGGACTTGTGACAGTACTCATATTTGACGTTTTTTGCCCTCGCCCCCTTATTACGTGGGCGAATCAGTTGCAAAACGGACTCCTAAGCGCTCTTCGCAAACAAAAACCGGGGCCCGCGTAATGCGGACCCCGGCTCAATACCGTGACGATATGTCAGTTACGCTCTACACGTAGAACAGGATGTCGTCGTAGGTCGGGACCGGCCAGTAATCGGCTGCCACGATCTCTTCCATGGCGTCCACGGCGGCACGCAGCGCATCCATAGCGGGAACGACCTCGTGCGCGTACACGTTGGCCTGCTCCTGGCCATCGAGGGCCTCAGCCTTCTGATGCACGGCGTCGAGCGCCTTGATGGAGTCGTTGATGGTGGTGATACCGTTGCAGAGCTTGTTGAGCGTGTTCTGCTCGCACTGCATGGCGGCCTCGGCACCGGCGGCACGAATAGTCTCAAGGCCCTTAGCGACCTTGGTGGCATAGGCGGTAATGACCGGGCGATAGGTACGACGCGCCTCGCGAACCATCGTGGTAGCCTCGATGTTCATGAGCTTGTTGTACTTCTCGAGCTTGCAGTCGTAGCGGCACTGGGCCTCGGCCTTGGTCAGGACACCCGTCTCCTCAAAGAGCGCAATGGCCTTATCGGAAACAAAGGCGGGCAGGGCGTCGGCCGTGGTCTTGTTGTTGGCAAGGCCGCGCTTCTCGGCCTCGACGGGCCACTCGTCGGAGTAGCCATCGCCGGAGAAGAGGATGCGCTGGTGGTCGGTCAGGACCTTCTTGCAGTACTCGAGCGCGGCGTCCTGGAACTCATCCTCGGGCGTACCCTCAAGCGCGTCGGCGAAGGACTTGAGCGACTTGGCCACGGCGGCATCGAGCACCAGGTTGGAGTCGGAGACGTTCTGCTCGGAGCCGCAGGCACGGAACTCGAACTTGTTGCCGGTGAAGGCGAACGGGGAGGTGCGGTTGCGGTCGGTGTTGTCCTGCATCAGCTTGGGCAGGGTATCGGCGCCCAGGTCGAGCACGCCGCGCGTGGCATGAACGGAAGCCTTGCCATCGATGATCTTCTCGACGACCTCGGTAAGCTGGTCGCCCAGGAAGATGGACATAATCGCCGGAGGAGCCTCATTGGCGCCCAGACGATGGTCGTTGCCGGCCGAGGCAACGGAGGCACGCAGGAGCTCCTGATAGTTATCGACGGCCTCGATCACCGCGGTGAGGAAGACGATGAACTGCAGGTTGTCGAGCGGGGTGTCGCCCGGATCGAGCAGGTTCTCGGACTCGGTGCCAAGCGACCAGTTGTTGTGCTTGCCCGAACCATTGATGCCCTCAAAGGGCTTCTCGTGCAGCAGGCAGACCAAGTCGTGGCGGGAGGCGATGAGCTTCATCTTCTCCATCATGACCAGATTCTGGTCGATGGCCTCGTTGACTTCGCCATAGACGGGAGCAAGCTCATGCTGGCAGGGAGCAACCTCGTTGTGCTTGGTCTTGGCGGGAATGCCGAGCGCCCACAGTTCATCGTCCAGGTCCTTCATGTAGGCCGAGACGGTGGGGCGGATAGCGCCAAAGTAGTGCTCCTCGAGCTCCTGGCCCTTGCAGGGAGCGGCGCCAAAGAGGGTGCGGCCGGTGATGACCAGGTCCTTGCGCTTGCGGTAAGCATCCTTCTTGATCAGGAAGTACTCCTGCTCGTCGCCCACGGAAGGAACGACCTTCTTGGGGGTCTTGCCAAACAGCGCCAAAACGCGCTTAGACTCACGCGAGAGCGCGGTCATGGAACGCAGCAGCGGGGTCTTCTTGTCCAGGGCCTCGCCCGTGTAGGAGCAGAAAGCCGTGGGGATGCACAGGACATCGTCCTTGATAAAGGCGGGGCTAGTGGGGTCCCAAGCGGTGTAGCCACGGGCCTCGAAGGTAGCACGCAGGCCGCCGTTGGGGAAGCTCGAGGCATCGGGCTCGCCCTGGATGAGGTTCTTGCCCGTAAACTTGGTAATGGCGGTGCCGTCGTGGTTGGGCTCCAGGAAGCTGTCGTGCTTCTCGGAAGTAATGCCCGAAAGCGGCTGGAACCAGTGCGCGTAGTGCGTCGCGCCCTTGGAGATGGCCCAGACCTTCATGGCATGGGCAACGGCGTTGGCCACATCCAGGTCGAGCGGCTCACCGCCCTCGAGGGTTGCAGCAAGGCGCTTCCAAATGTCCTTGGGGAGGTAGTCCTTCATGACTTCCTCAGAGAACACCATGGTCCCGAAGCGGTCAGTAAGATCGGCCATACGGAACTCCCTTCGTATCGGCACCGCGTGAGAAGCGGTGTTGATTACTAACGAACGAGTCATAGCTTAGACTCGCCGTGTTTCCGCGACATTACCGTTATGTTGCTGTCGCGAAACCAATCAATGAGGTTACCCTATCGAGGCGGCGTTGCCACCCTCAACAGCCAATCAACTGCATAAATTGCAGACCTCTCCCCATGGTTTAAGGGTAGTCAATTTGGGATGGAGCTCTATTAACTGGTATTTTGCATCAGATACCAGTTTTTATAGTCCGTGCCTAGATTAGCCGCTCTGTTATAGAGAAAGCCGATAGCAAGGCATCTTTGATTGGTATCCTCAAATAGCGAGTGAAACTCCACCGTGGCACAGTGGTGCTGTAGAATCCTTACAACACATCACACTATTACGTATCTAGAGGAGCACGATATGCGCGTCGACGAGGTTTTTAAGCAGGCAGCATCCCAGGGCACCGCACCCGTTTCGTTTGAGATGTTCCCGCCCAAGGGCGAGCTCACCCTCGACACGGCTCGCGAAGTGGCAGGCAATCTGTGCAAGCTTTCGCCGAGCTTTGTCTCGGTCACCTGCTCGGCTGGCGGCTCGGGCAACGGCACCACCACCGCCCCCATCGCGCATATGATTACGAGCGAATTCGATACACCCTCGGTAGCACACCTTACCTGCGTGGGCCGCTCGCACGCCGATATCGCCGCCAAAATCGACGAGTATCGCACCGCCGGCGTGGAAAACATCCTGGCCCTGCGTGGCGATCTCCCTGCCGGCGCAACCGAGGACGACAAGCCCGCCTCGGACTACGCCTACGCCCGCGACCTCATCCCCGAGCTCGTCGACGCCGGCTTTTGCGTGGGCGCCGCAGCCTACCCCGAGGGCCACATTGCCTGTGAGGATCTCAACCTCTCGGTCGAGCACCTCAAGCAAAAACAGGACGCTGGCGCGAGCTTCTTTGTGACGCAGCTCTTCTTTGATAACGAGTGCTTCTACCGTTTTCGCGATCTTGCCGACAAGGCCGGCATCACCGTGCCCATTACCGCGGGCATCATGCCGTTTATGGGCAAGTCGCAGATCAGCCGCATGGTCTTTATGTGCGGCGCGTCGCTGCCCTCCCCCGTCATCAAGATTCTCGCCAAGTACGAGAATGACCCCGAGAGCCTGCAGGCAGCTGGTGTAGATTATGCAGCCCGCCAGCTTTGCGACCTCAAGGAGCACGGCGCCGACGGCCTGCACCTGTACACTATGAACCGTCCTGCGATCGCCGCGACCATTATGGAGCGCCTGGGGTAATGGAAAAACCGCACATCGATACAACCGCTATCGAAGTGCCGGCCGACCTTGCGTCGCCGGCGCTCTACCGTATCGATGCCGCGCACCATCCCCGTGTCGACCGTGCCGAGATGCTGCGGTATCTGGGTTACGGCGGCCAGCAGATTGAGCCCGAGCTGTCGCAGCGTATTGAGCTTGTGGTCGAGCGCCTAGAGCTGGATATCGAGCCCCGCGGCGTGCGACGCGTGTTTGCCGTCGATGCCACAGGCGTCGACGAGCAGGGCGAGCCCAGCATCCGTCTGGTTGGCACCAACGTTGAGCTGCGAGGTCGCGATATCTACCGACATCTCAAAGATGCCCGCTTTGCCGCGCTCATGGCATGCACCCTCGGCATGGATGCTGAGCGCCGTCTGCGCACCACGGGAGCCCAACATCCCCTGGAGGGCGCCGTGCTCGACGCCGCGTGCTCCGCTTACGTGGAAGCCGCCGTTGAGCAAATGGACCAGCAGGTCAAGACGGACGCCGCCGTTCATGGGCTCGCCGGCAACTGGCGCTTTAGTCCCGGCTACGGCGACTGCCCGCTTTCGGCCCAGCGCGCGATCGTCAATGCACTCAACGCCACGCGGCTCATCGGCCTGACCGTCACACCCACCAGCCTACTCATGCCCACCAAGAGCGTGACCGCGGTGATCGGTCTGTTTGACGGCGAGGTCCACGACGCCCAGAGCCGCCCCACCTGCAATATCTGCCGTATGCGCGAGCACTGCCGCTTCCGCGCCGCCCACACCACCTGCTATTCCAGCCATTAGGAGCTCATTGATGTTTACTCCGCTTATCACTCATGATCTGGACGGCACTGCATTGGCAGCACCCGTTGATGCTGCACGTCGCAACGGTGCCACGTACAAGACGCGCACGATCGACGATCTGCGCATTAAGGACGATCGCCTGCGTGCGGCCATCGAGGGCACGGGACACCTGCTGTTCGACGGCGGCATGGGCACCATGTTGCAGGCCGCCGGCATGAAGGCGGGCGCCCTGCCCGAGCTGCTCAACTTTGAGGAATCCCAGGTCATTACCGACATTCAGCGTCAGTACGTCGAGGCCGGCTGCGACGTGATCACCGCCAACACCTTTGGCGCCAACGCCCACAAGCTCGACGGTGCCGCCACCGTGGCAGATGTCTTTGCCGCCGCTGTCGCCTGTGCCCGCGAGGCCGGCGCCCACTACGTCGCCGGCGATATCGGTCCCATCGGCGCGCTGCTTCGCCCCCTGGGTACCCTGAGCTTCGACGAGGCCTATGACCTCTTTGCCGAGGAAGTGCGCGCAGGCGTCGCCGCGGGTGTGGACCTCTTTATTATCGAGACTATGACCGACCTGGCCGAGATCAAGGCGGCCGTCCTCGCCTGCCGCGAGAACTCCGACCTGCCCGTCTTTGCCACCATGACCTTCGAGGAAGACGGTCGCACCTTCCTGGGAACGAGTCCCGAGGTCGCCGCCATCACGCTCGACGCCATCGGTGCCGACGTTTTGGGCATCAACTGCAGCCAAGGACCGGCCGAGCTCCGAGGACTCGCCGCACGTATGCTCACCGTTACCGACAAGCCTGTTATGGTGCAGGCTAATGCAGGACTCCCCCATGTAGACGACGACGGCAACACCGTCTTTGATATCCAAGCCCCCGAATACGCCGAGGCCGTCGCCGGCATGATCGCCGACGGTGTGAGCGTCGTGGGCGGTTGCTGCGGCACCACGCCGGCGCACATGGCGGCCTTGCGCACGCTTATCGACAACCACACGCCCAGCCCGCGCCACCGCAAGCCCAGTATGTCGGTCACGAGCGCCCAAACGGTCGTAGACCTTCCCTGCGACGGCCACAAGATCGCCGTCATCGGCGAGCGCATCAACCCCACCGGCAAAAAGCGCCTGCAGCAGGCCCTGCGCGACGGCGACCTGGACTACGTTGTGAGCCAGGGCATCAGCCAGCAGGAGCAGGGCGCCGACATCCTGGACGTCAACGTGGGCCTGCCCGAGATTGACGAGGTCAAGATCATCCAACAGGCGACCGAACAGCTCCAGGGCTCCACGCTGCTGCCGCTGCAGATCGACTCCACCGACCCCGCCGCCGTCGAGGCCGCCGTACGTCGCTACGCCGGCAAGCCCATCATCAACTCGGTCAATGGCAAACAGCAGATCATGGACGAGATTTTCCCGCTGGTCGCCCACTACGGCACCAACGTCGTCGGCCTCACGCTCGACGAAGGCGGCATCCCGGATACCGCCGAGGCACGTTATGCCATCGCCGAGCGCATCGTGGCCGAGGCTGCCCGTTACGGCATCGGCCCAGACCGCATCCTCATCGACTGCCTGGTCATGACCGCCTCGACCAACCAGCGCCAGGCTGAGCAGATCCTGCGCGCCATGTCTATGTGCAAGGAGCGCCTGGGCGTCAAGTGCGCACTCGGCGTATCGAACATCAGCTTTGGCCTGCCCGCGCGGCCGCTGCTGGGCTCGGTCTTTTTGGCCGCCGCCTTTGGTGCAGGTCTGGACGCCCCCATCATGAACCCGGGTTCTAAGCGCTTTATGGACACCGTCTACAGCTATCGCGTGCTGAGCGTTGAGGACGAGGGCTCGACCGGATACATCGAACGCTACGCCGGCTGGACCGACCCGTATAAGATCGCCGCGAACCCGGCGGCCGCTCAGTCGGCATCGAGCGATGCCGCGCCTGCCGCAAGCACCACCGCAAGCGCCGATGACGACCCCATCCGCCACATGGTCGTCTCGGGCCGCAAGGGCGAGGTCGCGGCCGAGACCGAACGCCTGCTGGCCGACCACGACGCCATGGACCTCATCAACAACCACTTTATCCCCGCCCTCGATGAGGTTGGCGTCCTCTTTGACCAGGGCAAGTTCTTCTTGCCGCAGCTTATGGCCTCGGCCGAGGCCGCGCGTGTGGGCTTCGACACCATCAAGCGCCTGATGCCCGCCGGTGAGATTGCCGACAAGGGCAAGATCTGCGTGGCCACCGTCAAGGGCGACATCCACGACATCGGTAAGAATATCGTCAAGATGCTGCTCGACAACTACGGCTACACCGTCTTTGATCTGGGTCGCGATGTCGATCCGCAGGAGGTGCTCAAGACCGTGCAGGAGCGCGACATTAAGCTCGTCGGCCTTTCGGCGCTTATGACCACCACGGTCGTCGCCATGGAGGAGACCATCAAACTGCTTCATGCCGAGGTGCCGGGCGTCAAGATTATCGTGGGCGGCGCCGTGCTCACCCCCGAATACGCCAAACAGATCGGCGCGGACTACTACGCCAAGGACGCCGCCGAGAGCGCGCGCATCGCCGAAGAGGTCTTTGGGAAGTAACACAACGGAAACAACCGAGCACCAAAACGTGCCGCATGCGCCACTTGGCGCGTGCGGCACGTTAGAATAGATAAGACTATGCTCGTTTTGGCAGATAGGAGCGCAAGAATGGCGATCACGCCCGCAGAAATCGCGGAAACCCGCGGCATGGTTGAGGAGCAGAACCTCGACATCAGGACCATCACCATGGGTGTTTCGCTCATGGGTTGCGGCGACGAGAACCTCGACCGCATGTGCACGAAGATCTACGACCACGTGACGCACACGGCTGAGCATCTGGTCGAGACCGCCGAGAACCTCGAGCGCGAGTACGGCATCCCTATCGTCAACAAGCGCGTCTCCGTCACCCCGGTGGCGCAGATCGCCGCGTGCTGCAAGGATGAGGACCTCACCCCCATCGCGCATGCCCTCGACCGCGCGGCCGAGACCCTCGGCATCGACTACCTGGGTGGCTTCTCCGCACTCGTCCAGAAGGGCATCGGCGACGCCGACCGCCGCGTCATCCAGTCCATCCCGCAGGCGCTCGCCACCACCAGCCGCGTCTGCTCCAGCGTCAACGTCGCCAGCCTGCGTGCCGGCATCAACATGGACGCTGTGCTCATGGCCGCCCAGACCATCATCGATGCCGCCAAGCTCACGGCCGACCAGGATTCCGTCGGCGCTTCCAAATTTGTCTGCTTTGCCAACATGGTCGAGGACTCCCCGTTTATGGCGGGCGCCGTCCACGGCGGTGGCGAGGCCGACGCCGTCATCAACGTAGGCGTCTCAGGCCCCGGCGTTATGGCCGCAGCCCTGGAGACGCTGCCCGATTCCGCATCGATGATGGAAGTCGCCGAAAAGATTAAGCAGACCGCCTTTAAGATCACCCGCGCCGGCGAGCTCATGAGCCGCGAGGCCGCCCATCGCCTGGGTGTCGAGAAGGGCATTGTCGACCTGTCGCTGGCTCCCACGCCTGCCATCGGCGACTCCGTCGCGCGCATCCTCGAGATCATCGGCGTGGGCACCTGCGGTGGCCCCGGCACGACCTGCGCGCTCGCCATGCTCAACGATGCCGTCAAGAAGGGCGGCGTCA
The DNA here is from genome assembly GCA_048430645.1 of Collinsella sp. Taxonomy (GTDB): domain Bacteria; phylum Actinomycetota; class Coriobacteriia; order Coriobacteriales; family Coriobacteriaceae; genus Collinsella. The sequence goes on from DBFOME010000030.1 coordinate 12,758, forward strand.
TGGCCAGTTCCAGCGTGGGCGGTCTCTCGGGCGCTTTCATTCCCGTGTCCGAGGATGCCGGCATGATCGCCGCCGTCGAGGCCGGTGCGCTTTCGCTCGAGAAGCTCGAGGCCATGACCTGCGTGTGCTCCGTTGGCCTGGACATGATTGCCATCCCTGGCGACACTCCGGTCGAGACCATCGCCGGCATCATCGCCGACGAGATGGCCATCGGCGTCATCAACAACAAGACCACGGCCGTCCGCGTGATTCCCGCCATCGGCAAGGGCGTGGGCGACTGCGTCGAGTACGGTGGCTTGTTCGGCCGTGCGCCCATCATGCCGGTAAACCCCAACGCCGGCACCGTGCTTGCCCACCGCGGTGGACGCTTCCCGGCTCCGCTGAACTCGCTCAAGAACTAGCTGAGGGGGACTGGCGAGGAGCCCCGGGGCGGGGAAATATATAAGGTCGCCTGCTCGGACAGTCCTGACTCGCACGGAGAGCACATTAAGTGCTCTCCGGCTCGTGCGGAACTCGCGATCGACCTTATATATTTGCCCTCCCCGGGGCTCCCGCACAACGGGACCTCAGTTGGGGTCTATCCCGGTTGCAGTTGCTTCGCTCCTGCACCACTTGGCTGGTGCGGCGGTTTGGCATTGGAACGGTTCTTTTCTGGTATATGCTGGTTGCGGCTCTTCTTTTGGGGGGAGTCGCTTTTTTGTTGCTAGGAGGTTGGCCCGTGGTTGATGGGGATACTCGTTCTGAGCTGCTTTCTGCGGATTGGAATGGCGAATGGATGCGTCTGCAGGCCGCTCGGCATCGGGCTGATGATTCTTTTGAATGGGATAAGCGGGCTCGGCATTTTCGTCCACTGGAGACTGCTCCGTATGCCCGGGATTTTATGAAATTGCTGGCTCTTGAGCCTGGTGAGTCGGCGCTGGATATGGGATGTGGGGCTGGGTCGATTGCTATTCCGCTTGCTCAGGCTGGGCATCCTGTGATTGCTGCCGACTTCTCCCCCGCTATGCTGGGCACGCTTGATGCCGGCATTGAGTACTACGGACTCGAAAGGCGCATAACGCCGCTTGAGCTTGCTTGGGATGATGATTGGGATTTGGTTGGACCGGTCGCGAAGGCGGTGGATGTCGCCTTTGCCAGTCGGTCGGTTACGACGACCAATCTAAAAGGCGCGCTTGCCAAGCTTGATCGTACGGCTCGTCGTCGTTGTGCTGTCACGATGGTCGCCAACTCCAGCCCGCGCTATGATCTGCACTTGATGAACGCCATCGGTGCCTCGGTTACCTGCAGTAATGGCTTTGTGTATGCCTTTAACATCCTTATTCAGATGGGTGCGCTGCCGCAGGTCACGTATTTTGAATCGCCCCGTCGCGACACCTTCGATAGCCTTGAGGCGGGCGTAGCGGATTTTTCCCGTATGCTCGAGCATGGCAACGAGGATAAGATCGACCGCCTGCGCGACTACATCGCTCAACACATGATTGAGAACCCCCATGCCGGTGAGCCGGGCTCCAAGGGCGTGCCGCAGGGGCGCTATATGCTCGACCACGTCCGCAAAGTCCGTTGGGCGTTTATTGCATGGGAGCCGGTCTCTGCGCCCAGCTCATAGCCCGTTCGCAGCCCGCGCCGCCCACTCACTCGGCATCCGCATTCTTTTTGAACTGGGCAAACGCGCTCCACACCGCGCCGTTCCTGCGCTATCGTGGGACAGCTCACGTAGATTAAGGCCCCGTCGCGGGGCGCCCCATACATAGAAAGCGAGAACCCATGGCACTGACAGGAGCACAGGTCAAGCAGCTTCGCAGCATGGCCCATCACCTCAACCCCGCCATCATCATCGGCAAGTCCGATGTCAACGAGGGCACCGTCGAGCAGACGGTCGCCTACCTGGAGAAGCACGAGCTCGTTAAGTGCTCCGTGCTCGATGGCTCCAGTCTTTCCGCCCGCGAGGCCGCCGAAGAGCTCGCCGAGCGCTGCCACGCCGAGGTCGTCCAGGTTATCGGCCGCAAGTTCTCACTGTATCGCGAGTCCTCGCGCAAGGACATCGAGAAGATCAAGCTCGTCTAAGAGCCAATGATCCGGCGAACCAACACATAGCAAGCTTACGGGTGCCCAAGTACTTCGGGCGCCCGTTTTTTATCGCTCGACCAGCACGCGATTGAGCCGCCCCTCCACCAAGCGCTCGTATAGACGCCGCGTCTCGGGCTCGGGCACGCCATTGACCTGCTCCCTCAGATGGTGCATATGCCCACTGTATAGCTCGACGATATCGCGCCGCCGCCCCGCCGCACTGTAGACACGCATGGCGCAGCGCACCATATCCTCACGCGCCGTTTCCTGCCGAAGCCCCGACTCCGCCAGCCAAATCGCCGACTGCAGATCGTTTTCTTCTAGAGCGGCATTTGCTCCCTTAATCATGCAATCGATGTACTTTGACTGCATAATGCGTCGCATACGCAAAAAGTAGGTGGGATTACAGCCATTGGGAACATACAGCGGTCCGGCATAAAGCTGCTCAATTTTAAGGCACAGCTCAACTAAATGGGGCCCGCGCGCACCCGTGCGATTTCCCAAAACCTCGCGGCTTATCTGGTCAAACAGCCGTACATCGGTCTTGACGTAGTCGCCGTTGAGTCCGATGCATTCATTTTGGATGAGCACACACGACTTGCCATCCGGCGTCGGCCCCAAAGCCGACCGCAAGCGCGATATCGTCGAGTACAGGTTATTGCGGGCGCTATTGAACTCGGCATGGGGCCACAGCTCCATGGCCAGCGTCTCACGATCGACGAGCGCATCCATGCCCAGCGCAAGCCGCTCGGCAAGTGTCGCCGCCTTCTTGCGGCGCCACATTTTGTCCGTGATGGGAAACCCGTCGCGCTCGGCGCGAAACGCACCAAACATGCGAATCTCGATATGGTCGATGGTATCAACCGCTTCAACCTCGCCGGCCTGGAACAGGCGCTCGCCCTCCCCTTCCAAATCGTCGCGCAGCGAGTACCGCGACAGCTCGCGCACGGGAAGCTTCTTGCGTATCCTGCCCGCCGGCTCGCCCAGACAATGCATGGCAAGGCGCGCAAAGAGCCGATACGATGGCTCTAGAATCCCCGCACGATTCATGGACATCCAGGCTGCAAGGTCACTGTCTCGGCCCGCACAGGCCAAATGCAGCGCCACCATCCAGGCTTCTGCGCCACCAACCTGCGTCTGGCTTATATCGAGTAGCTCCGCTTCCTCGCGTACCGAAACCATCGAGGTGTTACGCAGATACGCCGCGCGCTCCAGCAGCAATGCGTTATCGCGCATGTACGCAATCGACTCCTCGGCAAGTTTGAGCACTTGGACCGCACGGAACTTTGCATTAACCGGCCGTCCCTCTGCCAGCGACTGCCAGCCTTCTAGCAACAGGCCAAACAGCTGAATCTGGTTGTCGCGCATGCGCACGGCAAAACGATCGAGCTCGTTGAACGCCGCGTCGTCGGTTACCGGCAAGCCGGAAAGGAGCCGCCGTGCCGCCAACACCATGCGCACCCAGATAGCCATCGCCTTAAGCCCACGTACGTCGAGCGCCTCCCGCACCACCGTCATCTCGTCGTCGCGCTCGTCGGTTCCCGCAAACGACCCGTCAAAGAGCTCCACCAGCATGCTATCGGCTCGTATAACAATCCCCGCGATGTCAAGCTCGCAGTCGTAGGCCTTGCTCGTTTTGAGCTGCTGTAGAACGCCGCCGTCATCTCCCCGCTCTGTCAGACAGCGCTTGACCTCGATATGCGCAGACAACATATCGAGTGCGGTATGGGATGTCTCGATTTCTGGCACGGCCAGGTTCGTAGGAAGCCCAAGCCCGTTGTCCCCATAGCAAACAACCGTCAGTGTCTGGGCCACCCTCCATGAAACAGGGTCTATTTCGCAGGCCGCCCGTTCGCCCCCGCGTTCGACGACCGATGCCATATAGCGAGCGAGCTTTGTATTGGACACGCTGACCGCTGCCAGATATACGCCAAGCGCTTCGGCAGGCGTTGGCTCTGGAGCCGGATCGTCGGCATCGATCGTGCCCAGCGCCGCTCGGCAGATATCGGCCCCGTGCCCCGTCAGAGCCAGATCGACCCCATACTGCCCAGCAAGTTCAAGGACCGCCTCACGGTCCAAAAAGGCATCCGCCAGGCCCATCGCCGCATCGCATCGGCCCGCCTTAAGCAAAATCCGGGCCGCCCTCGGAACAAGTTCGGGGCGAATCTCGGCCACCAACTTACGCAAGCGCAAGCGTCCGTTATCCTCCGTGCCCAGACACGTAAAACTCCGCTCGGCGGGGTCCAAGCCAAAGATCGGGTAGTCGCGTACAAAGTAGGACTGGTCGACCATCGACAGCCTCACCCCGCAAGCCTCGAGTTCTGCGATATTGCCCTCGCCCATCAAAACCATGAGACATGCCACGCAAAACAGCGCATTATTGTCGAGCGAAGCCAGATCGACAAGTGCCGCGCCATATACGTTGACAATCTCGTTTTCGAGCAGACCGGCTACGTCACCTTGGCCATACAGACCCGTCTGCAATGCCGAGACGAGCTTGGGCACGCCCTGCGTGAGCTGATAAAAGTCAAGCGATGTGCTGATCGAAAACGCCGATGCCCACGCCGAATACTCATAGGCATGCACCTTGAGCATCTGCGCATTGATCTTAACCGAATCGCCCAGCCCATGAATCAGCTGACGATTTGAAGGACGGCAGGAGATAAAGACCCCTACCCCCATAGCGCGCAGCCCGCGAATCCTGTCGATGAGGTCTTCGGTATCGTGCTGATCGAGGTTTGGCACATTATCAATCGCGATAAGGGAGTGCGGTTTGTCTTTGAGTTCTTCGGTAACCACCTCGAGCTGCATAAACACCTCGCGTCCAGTGGCGCGATCGGCCTCGATAATCCGCACGGGGCCTCGCGTCGGATCGCATTTAACCTCATGGGTGTACTGCAGCAGCACCGAGGTCTTCCCAAACCCATCGGGCGCATAAAGAACCACGATGCCGGCCTTTCGGCCCTTGGCGATAAGCTCATTCATCAAGCGTTCGCGTCGCACCATATAGCCTCCGCCCAGCGGCATCAGCTCGAGGTCGTCTATACCGCTCAAATCGTTTACCATGCCCGCTCCTCAACTCGACCGTATGGACACTGTAGCCGCAAGACCATACAAGCCGCGCTATGAATAGAGCGGCCTTGTGTTTTAGGTTGTCTTTTGGTACGCAAGCGGCAAGTTTTTGTACAGCGAGGGCCGATTGTTATTAATCCCCCGACTAATCGGTCTTTAAGCAGGTAAATGAGCTTGTCAGCTTGTCCCATCTAAGCGGCAGTGTAACGCAAATGAACAAGGTTCAGTTATGTCATTCAACTCGCCTAGCACCCGCTACCGTCTACGACCTTCTAGTGGTATTTTTGCATAGAATCTGGTATGGAATGAATCAAGCTGTTGGGCATCCGGCATTCGTCAAGCTTGCGGCAAGATTTTGGTCAAGTGGGCGGACAGGGATAGCAAAAAGGCCCCCGCAAAGCGGAGGCCTTAGGCAAGGCTATGTCGAGCTGCAGGATTCGCGCTACTCGCAGAGCGAAAGGGCGGCCTCGTCGGCAACGACAACGCAGTTGGTGTGCAGCTGCAGGATCGAAGCCGGGCACTTGGGCGTAACTGGACCATAGCACATATCGTGCACGGCCTGAGCCTTGGCCTCGCCGTTAGCGACAACCAGGATCATGCGGGCATACATGATGGTCTGAGTGCCCATGGTGTAGGCCTGACGGGGAACATCGTCGATGCTGTCGAACAGGCGGCTGTTGGCCTGAATGGTGCTCTCGGTGAGGTCGACGCAGTGCGTACCCTTGGAGAAGTGGTCATCGGGCTCGTTGAAGCCGATGTGGCCGTTGTTGCCAATGCCGAGCAGCTGGAGATCCGGGTAACCGGCGGCGGCGACGATCTTGTCGTACTCAGAGCAGGCAGCGGCGGCGTCGGGGTTGGAACCGTCGGGCACATGCGTGTTGTTAAGGTCGATGTTGATGTGATCGAAGAAGTTCTCACGCATGAAGTAGTGATAGCTCTGGGGATCGTCGTGCGAAAGGCCGCGATACTCGTCCAGGTTGTAGGTGCTGACCTCGGCAAAGTCGACGTCGCCCTTCTCGTACCAAGCAGCGAGCTGCTTGTAGGCACCGATCGGGGTGGAGCCGGTGGCAAGACCCAGCACACAGTCGGGCTTGAGGATAACCTGGGCCGAGATGATATTAGCGGCCTTGCGGCTCATATCCTCGTAGTCTTTAGCTTTAATGATCTTCATTACGCGTCCTTTCTCGTACAAGAGAGGCAAGGCTCCCTTACAAGCACTTGCCCGCGGCCCGCGTCGGCCGCAACCAACGTGTGCGGCCACCAGGGCGAGGTCGCGTAATGTATGTGTCTCGTGTCTAACCGCGTCGAGGCCCCTGCCCGTCCACGGTGACCCAAAGCCTTTTAGCTTCGGACAAATCCCATCTTGCCACGGAGGGCGTCCTCTTTCAAGGGCGCCCTCCGTAAACGTGTTTGAATTGTAGGCTAATGGCCACATGCACTTGCTAGCGCTCGCGAGCAACGATGAGCTGGTCCATCTCTTCGACATGCACGCCAACGGAGCCCTTGATGCTCGAGAACTCAACGGAGTTGCACACCAAGATGGGAACCGTCACATCGTAGCCCTCGGCAGCAATTGCCTCGCGATCGAACTCAATGAGTACATCGCCCTTATGGACGATGTCACCCACTTGCGCATGTACGGTAAAGTGCTTGCCCTCGAGCTGAACAGTGTCCAAACCAACGTGGATGAGCACGTCCAAGCCATCGACCGTGTTAAGCGCAACGGCGTGTCCCGTGGGAAAAATAGCCTCGACCTTGGCATCAGCCGGCGCGATCACGCGCGTTCCGGTGGGCTGAATCGCCACGCCCTGGCCCAAAAGGCCGGTGGCAAACGTCTGGTCGTTTACCTCGGAAAGCGGAATGACGTCGCCCGAGATGGGAGCATCCAGCGTAAGGACTCGACCACGCATACCAAAAGACCTTAGGACTTTAGTGAACATGCTCCCCCTCGGACATACCGATCAATCAAAATAACCTTAACAGTTTACCACTTGGCAACGGTTTTTGACCATTAGGGAAGTTCGCGCTTGACAACCTCGACGATGTCGTCGACAACGCGCTGGGTCAACTCATGCGTCTCGGCCTCGGCCATCACGCGGACCAGCGGCTCGGTACCGCTCGGGCGCACCAGAATGCGGCCACGGCCGTCAAGCTCCTTCTCGGCAGCAGCGACGGCATCCCAGATGGGCTGGCAATCGTCCAGACCAGCCTTGTTGTCGGAATGCACGTTGACGAGTACCTGCGGATACTTCTTCATGATACCGGCAAGATCGGTGAGGGTGCGACCGGTGCGCTTGAGCACGGCCAGCAGCTGCAGAGCCGTCACCAGGCCGTCACCGGTGGTGTTGTGCTCCAGGAAGATGATGTGGCCGGACTGTTCGCCGCCGATGACGGCGCCGTCCGCGAGCATGCGCTCCAGAACGTAGCGGTCGCCCACGGCGGTCTGGACCATCTCGAAGCCCTGCTCCTTCATAGCGATGGAGAAGCCCAGGTTGCACATGACGGTCGAAACGATCTCGGAGTTGGCGAGCTTGCCGCGAGCGGCAAGGTCAGAACCGCAGATAGCCAGGATGTAGTCACCATCGATCTCATTGCCCTCGCTGTCCACGAACAGTACGCGGTCGGCGTCGCCGTCGTGGGCCAGGCCGATGTCAGCATGGGTGCGCAGCACGAGCTCGCGCAAGGGCTCGAGGTGCGTAGAGCCGCACTCAACGTTAATGTCAGTGCCGCAGTAATCGGTGTTGATGGCATGGACCGTGGCACCCAGGCGCTGCAGCGCGGCGGGCGTGGTCTGGCAGGAAGCACCGTGACCGCAGTCGACAGCAACGACCAGGCCGTCAAGCCTCAGGCCATCAAGCGTATCGATGGCGTGGTCGACGTATGCCTTGCGGGCGTCCTTCATCTTGATGATGTGGCCCACGCCGGCACCGGTCGGCAGCGTGTCGGCAGCCATGGCTTCCTCGGACATGACCCAGGCGCTGATCTCTTCCTCGACAGCATCGGGAAGCTTCATGCCCTTGCGGCTAAAGAACTTGATGCCGTTGAACTCCGGCGGATTATGCGAAGCGGAGATGACGATGCCGCCGTCGAGCTCGTTCTGAACGGTGAGCAGCGCCACGGCCGGCGTGGGGATGACGCCACAGCAGTGCGGACGGCCGCCCTCGGCCATAATGCCGGCGGTCAGAGCGCTCTCGAGCATGGTGCCCGAAAGGCGCGTGTCACGGCCAATGCAGATATCCGGACCAAGAAACTTGGTCGCCGCGCGACCCAGACGAAACGCGAGGTCGCACGAAAGATCGGCGTTGGCGACGCCACGGACGCCATCGGTACCGAAGATGTTCTGGGGCATAGGATTGCTCCTTCCCTAGCAGGCGATATGCAACCGCCCACCCTAGTCGAAAAAAAGAAAAGCGGGACCCGCCGAGGAATCGGCAGGCCCCGCTTGTACATTGTATCTCGAAAGGAGATAAAACCTTAGCGCTTGGAGAACTGGGGAGCGCGGCGGGCCTTCTTGAGGCCGTACTTCTTGCGCTCGACCACGCGAGCATCGCGCGTAAGGAAACCGGCCTTCTTGAGGTCAGCACGGTAGTCGCCAGCGTTCAGAAGAGCGCGAGCGATGCCCAGGCGCAGAGCGCCAGACTGACCGGAGATGCCGCCGCCATCGCACAGAGCGATAACGTCGAACTGACCGGCGGTGTCGGTCACCTTGAAGGGAGCAAGGGCGTTCTCAACGAGCTGATGACGGCCGAAATACTGCTCGGCGTCACGCTTGTTGATGGTCACCTTGCCGGTGCCGGGGACGAGACGGACGCGGGCGACGGCGTTCTTACGACGGCCGGTACCCTGGTAGACAACGGTGTTCTCAGCCATCTTTAAGCCTCCAGCTCAATCTTCGTGGGGTTCTGGGCAGCATGCGGATGCTCGGCACCAGCGTAGACCTTAAGCTTGGTCATCTGGGCACGGCCGAGGGTGGTCTTGGGCAGCATACCGCGAACGGCGCGCTCGATGACCTTCTCCGGGTGCTTCTCCATAGCCTGGCGGAAGCTCTCAGCCTTGAGGCCGCCGTTGTAGCCGCTGTGGCGATAATAGGTCTTCGTGTCGGCCTTGTTACCGGTAAGCTGGACCTTATCGGCGTTGATGACGACAACGAAGTCGCCGCAGTCGCTGTTGGGCGTGAACTGGGGCTTGTTCTTACCGCGCAGGATCATTGCGATCTGGGTGGCAAGACGGCCCAGGACAGCACCATCGGCGTCGACGAGAACCCAGTTGCGCTGGACCTCGCCCTGCTTGGCGTAGTGAGTCGATTTCGAAATCACTTAGACTCCTCCATGTACAGTACGTGTTGTTACAGAGATTCACGGGGCTCTGCAAGTAACCCGTCCATATTACCCCGCTCGCCGTACGAGTCAACAGGTATTTTGGCTCCGACCAGAGTTTCTGCACATGTC
>DBFOME010000031.1:0-25514 GCA_048430645.1 Collinsella sp.
TTAGAGTGTCCGGACATACGTGTCTCCTATCGGTTTCGACCTAAAGCCCAGCGCAGATGCTCGGGCAATATAAACAAACGTCGTTATGATATACCTACTGGCCTGCGAGATAAACCCCAAAATGAAGGCGTCGTGATGATGGCCCCTTTGGCGCAAAGAAACCTGACCCCAATGCACCAAGTTAGGACCAGAGGAAGTCGCTGCGGGTGACGGTGGCGCCGATGGCGAAGGGCATGCAGGCGATGACCGGATACAGGTAGCGCATGTAGGTCGAGCCGTTGCACGGGCCAATCAGGCACACGGCGAGTACGCCCAACAGCGGCACCCAGATCGCCAGCGCACGCCATGAATGACGACGCAGCAGGTAGACCACCACGGCGATCATGATCCACACATAGGTGGCCGAGCTCATAGTGAGCGAGATAAACGGGATGCGCTGCACCGCCACGCGGTACAAGTTGATCAGGTGGTCGCACCAGCGTACGGCCTTGCTGTCGACCGGATGAAAGTCGAAGTACTTGAGGTTGTCGGGACGCGCCATGATCTCGGCACTGCGTGCCGTACTGTAAACCCAGGCATCGCGCGCGCTCGGATAAAAGTATCCATAGTAGTTATTGACAAGCGCCGAGATATAGCACTCGGGATCCTTTTTGAACATCTGAGCCCACACCTCAAAATAGGCCTTGATGTCTTCCTGCGACGCGTACTCGTTAAAACAGTTCTTAACGGCGTCGGACTTGTCGGGATTGTAGCGACGACCCAAGTTTTCGTACTGGAGTACCCGATCGATCACGGCACGTTCTTCGTCAGTCACCAAGCTGTCGCAAGGTGCCTCCACGATGGTGCCGTCTTCTTTGACCGTGGGATTGACGCCCGAGTTGAGGCCGTCGTGTTTTTGGACAAAACGAGCCGTCTGCTGGAACGGAATCGAGAGGATTTCGCGCTTGGAACCAGGCGTGATGTCGTGCGCCGGCATAAAGACCTTGGTGAAGTACATATTAGAGACGAGGCAGAGTGCGAGCACCGCAAGAACACCCACCCAGCGGAAACGCGGGGTGACGCCCGCAGGCGCAGCACCCGACTGCCGGGCTGCACGACGAGTCGCATGAGCGTCCCAGGCACAAAACGCCGCCGCGATTACACATGCCGCCAGCGGAAACACCAGACCGCCGTTGCGCAAAAACGTGGAACCCATGGCACCCAGAGCGAGCAGCAGCCAGTCGTGGCGCGCAAAGAGCACGGGGGTTTTCTCGCCTGCTCGCTCGACATTGGCATCACGCCGGGGCAGGCCACAGGCCACAAGCTTCACGGTCTGCACCAGCAGCACCAAAAACGCGTCGGCAAAGAGCACGTCTTTGGTGAGCAGCGCCGCATAGTTAGAGAACATCGGCATAAACGCAAAGAACAGCAGGATCACGCCGCGGACTGGCAGGCTCACGCCCAGCTTGCGCAGCGACGAGATGGAATAGGCCATGCAGGCAGCTGTGATCACAAACTGAGTGCAGGTGTAGATGGCAAGACCCGCGTTGGCGCTGTTAAACAGCGAAAGGCCCAGCTGGACACACGAGCCGATGATGGCCGTGTGTACCACGGGGTGATGCCCATTGAGCAACACATTGGGGTTGAGCAGGCGCAGGTAGTCACTTGTGCCGTTGGGGTAGTTGAACCATTGGCGAATCTGCGCACCCGTGTCTCCCATAAAAAGGCCGGGCAGCGAGGCGATGAGCGTGGGCGCCCAGGCGATCATAAGCACCAGGAAGGGACCGGCAAAGGGATGGATCGAAAGCACGGTATGAGCCACGCGCCATACGCGGCCAAAGTGCGCTTCGGAAAACGGAATGCGCCGAGAGCTCAGCCAATCCAGACACTCAAAAGCCAGATAGAAGGCAACGACCGCCAAGAGCATCCAGCCCGCGCCGCCGATCCAGGCGCAGATGATGCGGGCCTTGTCGCCGAGCACGATCTCGGCCGAGTCGGTGAGGTCGTAGCTGCGGCCAAACACCATGCAGATGGCAAAAAACAGCGACGGCAGGATGACCGAGGGACGCCAGGCGTCGCCGCGGCCAAAGAAGACGTAGCGAAACGGCAGCGTGAGCAGGCAGGCAAGCGCGAGTAACATGACCGCATCGGTATGCCCGGCAAACGAGAGGAGCACCTCGTAGCACACGTACAGTATGCCCGAGGCTTTGGGGTCGATCGCCAAGACCGCGTTGCTCGACACCGGGGCGGGGTCGATGGAAAACGCCGTGGTCGCCAGCAGTGCGAGCAAAAAAGCGATGAACGTCTGCCTGGCGGGATAGCGTTTAAACCAAACAATGCGAGCGGCGTCGCGCGCGGCCGTTGTGGAGAGGTCGGAATCCTTCACAGTCCGAAAAGCCTTTCTAGAAACCTGCCAAAAAGGGACAGGTTTATTTTGGCAGGTTTTATCTGGGGAAACGTTACGGTTCTGTCATCGTTGCCCAGCGAACCACCACAAAGGTGCCTGTCCCCTTTGTGGTGGTTTTGGTGGCTAGGCGTCCAGGTAGACGCGCTGGGGTTGGTTGCGGCGACGAGCAAAGATGATGAGCGCCAGGCCCGCGATTACGAGCGGCAGGCTCAGCAGCTGACCCATGGTGATAACGCCACCCAGCAGATAGCCCAGCTGTGCATCGGGCACGCGCACAAACTCAATTAGGAAGCGGACGATGCCGTAACCCATCACAAACACGCCCATAAACGTGCCTTGGGGCAGTAGCGGCTTTTTGCGGCTGAGCACCTGCAGAATGCAAAAGAGCACGATGCCCTCAAGAAATGCCTCGTAGAGCTGGGAGGGGTGACGCGGCATATCGCCCGCGGTGCCACCGAAGACCACGCCCCAGGGCAGATCGGTCGGCTTGCCCCACAGCTCTCCGTTCACGAAGTTGGCGCAACGTCCCAGGCACAAGGCCAGCGGCGCGCCGATGACGGCAAGGTCTGCCAAAGTCCAGGCGTCGAGCTTATACATGCGGCACACGATGATGCCGCCGATAATGCCGCCCACCAAACCGCCATGGAAGCTCATGCCGCCCTCGTTGGTGGCAAAGATCTCGAGCGGGTGCGCCCAGTAGTAGCCATCACCGTAAAAGACGACGTAGAACAGGCGCGCACCGATAATGAGGCCAAAGACCACGCCGACCACGACACTCGTCAGGTCGTCAATCGTGATGTTAAAGCCCCAGCGACGCTGCGTGCGGTACATGACGACTGCTGTGAGCAGGGCGCCGACCACGTAGGCCAGGCCGTACCAGTAGATGGTGATGGGGCCCGCCGAGATTGCGACGGGATCAAGCATATGGTAGAGGTCGTTGAGCATATCGATCCTCCTGCTCCCTACATACAAATGCGGCCGCGGGCCTTGCGCTCGCAGCCGCATATTTGAGCGTAACGTCTATGCGGAGTATGCCGTCCGCAGCTTTCGCAGCTTAGAACGGCGCGTACTCGTCGTACAGGTCCTCGGCCTCGCCGGAGGCATTGACCTGCTCAACGCGGGTAACGCCGGGCACATGCTCCTTCAGGATACGCTCAATGCCCATGGACAGGGTCAGCGAGCTCATGGGGCAGCCGGCGCAGGCGCCCTGCAGCTCCAGCTTGACGACACCCTCGTCGTCGACGCCCACATACTCCATATCGCCGCCATCGGCCTGCAGGTTGGGGCGAATCTCTTCAAGAACCTTCTTAAGCAGCTCTTCGTTAACAGCCACAGGGGCTCCTTTCTCACAATTACGCGGGCGCGCCCGCGGACAGAAGCTATGTTACTACAGCCGTGTACCCGCTCACGAGCCGTCCATGCGCGCAGACGCGACTTTCACGAGTAGTCAATTTGGGACGGGGCTCTTTTAGCTGCTTTTGCCGCCAGCTGGCGTTGCCACGCGCTACTGCTGAGCCTGCCCCTCGGTGCCGATGTGCACATCGACGATAACCTGGCGGTAGCTGATGCCACAGGAGTCGAGGATGCGGCGGCTGATGCGTCCGTCATCGGTGTCGGCGTACTTGTTGTCCAGGTAGACGACCTCGCCCACGCCCACCTGAGCCAAAATCTTGGCGCAGTCGTGGCACGGGAACAGCGTGACGTAGACCGTGGAACCCTCGAGGTCCTTGAGCGAGCCACGGTAGTTGAGCACGGCGTTGGCCTCGGCATGGACCACGTAGTTGTGCTTGTCCTGCAGCGGGTCGTCGCTCGTACCCCACGGAAAAAAGTCGTCGTTGAGCGCCGAGGGTGTACCGTTGTAGCCCACCGAAAGGATGCGGTGGTTGGTGTTGGCGATGCACGCACCCACCTGCGTGTTGGGGTCCTTGCTGCGACGCTGCGCGGCGATGGCCACGCTCATAAAGAACTCGTCCCAGCTAATGACGTCCAGGCGCTTGCCTGACGAAGTTTGATGAAGATCGTCCGACATGGCAGACACCTCCGTAATCGCAATAGTTTGACCCATTGTAGCAGGTGAAAGGTGGAGGCGTTTGTCCCACCGGCGCCCTCACCTTTACACGCGGCGGGGCTTTTGGTTGATGCGGTAGAGCTCGGCGAGACCCCGCAACGTCAGCGCGTCGTCGACCGTCAGACTATGACCGACCAGCGACGCAAGCGCCTCGGCATCGTCGCCGGTAATGACTATGGGCACGTCGCCCTCCCCCGCGGCCTTGGTCGCGCGCATCTCGGCGAGCACCATGTCGAGCATGCCGTCGATGCGGGCCACCTCGCCCAAGACCACGCCCGAGCGCATGGCCTCGCGCGTGTTGCGGCCGATTACATGCGTGGGTGCCGAGGGCTCGACCTGCGGCAGACGCGCTGCTGCCGCCGAAAGCGAGCGGGCGCCGAGCGCCAGCCCCGGCGCGATGACGCCGCCCACAAAGGTGCCGTGCGCGTCGATGACCTCGATATTGGTCGTCGTGCCCAGGTCGATCACAATGCACGGCGAGCCGTAGACGGCACGAGCCGCCACGGCATCGGCGATGCGGTCGGGGCCGATCTCGGCCGGGTCGTCGTAGTGCACGGGCATGCCGGTCTTGAGGCCCGGCCCCACGGTGAGCACGCGCCCCGTGCAGATACGGGAAAGAGCCGCCTTCCACGGGCGCTCGAGCGCCGGCACCACGCAGCTCAGCACGGCCGCCGTGGGTACGAGCGCGCCGGGCATGCCCGCATCGGCCGCCAGCGCGGCCATGACTTGAGCGAGACGCATACGCGCTTCGTCGGCCGTAATGCTCGATGGCGTCGTGATCTCGCACGTCGCAAGCGGGCATTCCTGCGCCGCGGCCGAATCCTCTGCAAACAGACCAAAGCGAATGAACGTGTTACCCACGTCGACCGTCAATATATATGCGCACCCATTAAGCATCGTCGGCGCTCCTTTCGTCTGCCCAGCAGTATATCGCCTACCTAAACCAGTCATCCCAAAATGACTAGCTTACGGCTATACTGGTGCGCGGTCGCGCGCGAGCTCACGCGGCGGCCCTTGGTAACCCGACTTCCCGCGCCGTATCCGTAGCGGCGCTCCCGGGGGAAGCGGATATACGCAAAGGAGTTCAATATGAGCAATCCCTCGAACCGCGCTTCGATGCGCGGGCAACTCACGCTGCGCGGCGTCGTCATCGGCGTCCTTGGCTGCGTGATCATCACGGCAAGCTCGGCCTACACCGCCCTCAAGATGGGCGCTCTCCCCTGGCCGATCGTCTTCGCTGCCGTCATCTCGCTGTTCTTCCTTAAGCTCATGGGCAATGCCAGCCTCAACGAGGCCAACGTCACCCACACCATCATGTCCGCGGGCGCCATGGTCGCCGGCGGCCTAGCGTTTACCATCCCGGGTGCCTGGATGCTGGGCTATGCCGACCAGATCAGCTGGCTCGACATGTTTATCGTGGCACTCGCCGGCACCATCCTGGGCCTGCTGGCCACCGCGCTCATCCACCGTCACTTTATCGTGGACGCCGCGCTTGAGTTCCCCACCGGCAACGCCGCAGCTCAGACCCTGCGCGCCACCGAGGCCGGCGGCAAAACCGGCAAGCAGCTCTTTGGCTCCATGGCCATCGCCGGCATCTATAGCGTGCTGCGCGACGCCCTGGGCGTGGTGCCCAGCATGCTATGCACGCTCAACATCCCCGGCGTGACCTTTGGTATCTACAACTCGCCCATGCTGCTCTCCGTCGGCTTCCTCGTGGGCTTCGCCCCGGTCGCCTTCTGGTTTGCCGGCGCCCTGCTGGGCAACTTTGGCATCATCGTGGGCGGCACCGCTGCCGGTCTGTTCGACGTTATGACTGCGCAAGGCATCGTCAAGTCCCTGGGCATGGGCCTCATGATGGGCTTTGGCGTCGCCGTCGTCCTCAAGGACATCCTGCCGCAGGTCGCCGGTATCGTCCGCGGTCTTGCCGCCGACAGCTCCACCGACACCGACGAGCAGTCGCTCATCTCGGGATCGCTTAAGCTCGACGCCGGCATCATCGGCCTGGGCGCTGCCGCCATCGCCGTGATCATCGCCATCGTGCTTAACCTTGGCCCCGTTCCGGCCGTCATCGTGACGCTATTCACCTTTGTCACCACCATCATGAGCGCACAGAGCTGCGGCCAGACGGGCATCGACCCCATGGAGATCTTTGGCCTCATCGTTATGCTCATCGTGGCCGCCTTCGCGCAGATCGCTCAGGTCAAGCTGTTCTTTATCGCCGGCATCGTAGCCGTGGCGTGCGGCCTTGCGGGCGACGTCATGAACGACTTTAAGGCCGGCGCCGTGCTGGGCACCAACCCGCGTGCGCAGTGGATCGGCCAAGCCATTGGCGGCATCGTGGGTGCCCTGGTCGCTGCCGCTGTCATGGTCGCGCTCGTCACCGCCTATGGTCCGGACGCCTTCGGCCCCGACAAGAGCTTTGTGGCCGCGCAGGCAAGCGTGGTCGCCACCATGGTCTCGGGCATCCCGAGCGTGCCGTGGTTCGCAGGTGGCTTTATCGCCGGCATCGTCATGTACTGGCTTGGCATTCCGGCCATGATGATCGGCCTGGGCGTGTACCTGCCGTTCTACATGTCACTCACGGCATTCCTGGGCTCCTGCGTCAAGCTCGCCTACGACAAGTGGTCCGCCCACCGCGACGCCACCGCTGGTCTTTCTGACGAGGAGAGGGCTGCCAAGGACGCCGCCTTCCAAGAGCAGGGCCTGGTTGTCGCCAGCGGCCTGCTCGGCGGCGAGTCCATCGTCGGCGTTATCCTGGCGTTTGTCTCCGTGGGCTTGAGCCTGCTGGGCTAAGTCGAGCAGCTGCTCGACAGCAACCATATTGCCTACGGCTTGCCCGGTCGGTAGCTTTCGCGGCTGCCGACCGGGCTTTTTGATACCGAAACAAAGAAAGGCCGGCGCGCTGCGTATGACAGCGCGCCGGCCTTATCGTTTGGCTAACGAGACGGTCCCGCTATGAATTGAAGTTCGTTGCAGAATCTACGCTCGAAACGCTACATCTGCTTGCGACGACGATCGCTCAGCGTCACACCAGCGGCCACGAGGGTGATACCGCCGATGACGAACACCTCGCCCGCAAGAGCGGAATTGTCGCCAGTCTGGGCGAGCGCAGCGTTCGCAGCCTTCTTCTTGGCGACAGGAGCCTTTGCAGCAGCCTGCGCAACCTGAGGCTTGGCCTGCGGCTCGGCCTTGGGATGATACTTGTCGTACTCGGCCTGCGCGGCAGCCAGGGCATCCTTGGCATCGTCAAGCTCGGCAAGCGCGGCGGCATAGGCGTCGTTGGCGTCGGACAGCTTGGCATCGGCATCGCTCAGGGCAGCCTTGAGACCAGCGGCGGCATCGACGGCAGCCTTATAGCGAGCGTAGGCAGCGTTCAGCTTGACCAGCTTCTCGTTGCCCGTCGTGCCCGCGGCAAGGGATGCCTTGTGATCGACAGCCTCAAGATCGGCCTTGAGTGCCTCGTCGTTGGCAAGCTCTGCCTTGGCCTTGAAGATATCGAGGTTCGCATCGACGACGGCTTCGTTGGCGGCCTCGAGCTGCTTCTGGGCATCGGCGACACTGGCCACGGCAGCGTCATAGGCGGCCTTGGCGTCGTCGACCGCCTTCTGGGCGCCGGCAAAGCGCTCGAAGGCCTTGTTCGCGGTAGCCAGCTCACCCTCAGCAGCCTTGGCCTTGGCCTGCGCATCGGACACAGCCTGCGCCTTGGCGGCAACCGCCTGCTTGGCGTCCAAAAGAGCAGTCGCGGCCTGGACATCTGCGGCCTGGGCCTTGTCTACACCAGCCTGGGCGGCATCGTCGGCCTTCTTGGCATCGTTAAGCGTGCCCTGCTTGTTCGCAAGATCCGTCTTGGCGGCATCGCACTTGGCGGCAAGGTCCTTGACCGAAGCGGTAGCGTTGTCATACGCCTCGTTGGCCTGATCGGACTTTGCCTTGGCGGCGTCGCGGGCGCTGCGAGCCTTCGCCTTGTGAGCAGCGGCCTCGGCTGCCTTCGTCTTGCTGTCAGCAAGCGTGGCGTTTGCCTTATCGAGAGCCGCCTGGGCAGTAGCGGCCTCGGCCTTGGCGGCATCGAGGTTCTGCTTGAGGGACTCGATGTCGATTCCGCCGAGCGCATCCTTCGCTGCGTCGTATGCCGTCTTAGCGGCGGCGGTGCCGGACTTGGCCTTCTCGTACTCACCCTTGGCGGTGTTCACGTTCGTGTCGGCCGCGGTATAGGCGTCGCGCGCGCTTTCTTGCTTATCCAATGCGTTAGAATAAGCCGTTCCAGCAGTCCCGAAGTTCTTCTGCGCATCTGCCAGCTTGCTCTGAAGCTGCTTCAGCTGCTCCTTCTGCTCCTGCGTGCCGCCTGCATTGTAGGCGGAATCGATGTAGTCGTTGAGGAGCTTCTTGAACTCGGGGACAGTGAAATCAGCCTGAGTGCTATCAGCGCTGTAATCGAAGATGGTTACCTCGGAATCGGTGTTCTTACCGCTACCGGTCGCGATACCGATGGCTTCCGTGGCTGAATCGATGATGTTGAGATAGTGCCCGCACTCGTGATAGATGCTGTTGTAGTTCTGGTAGATGTAATAGGAATCATATCGGTGGCTGCCGAGTTCGTCGCCATACTGCGCGACGTACTTATCGAATGCCTCCTTCTCCTGTGTGTAGAGGCCGGTGTAGGGCCAACCGAGTGTATCCTCGGTCTCGCCGCCGGTATATGCGCCGCCTCCGCCGGCAAGATTCTCCCCGTTGTCGAAATAGCAGTTCGAGTGTCCCCAGATGTTCGATGAATATGATGTATTAAGGGCTGCCGCCACAGTCATGCGGAGGCTGACGCTGAGCGCCGACTGGCCGTTCGCCTTGCGGAGGTTGTTCTGGGTGTCGAGATATGTCAGGGCGTTGCGCATCTGCTCCAAGGAGAGCGGGTTGGTGTCGCGGGACATGTCCTGATCGACGTACTTGTCATACCATTCGGCCTTGTCAGCGGCGCCGGTCAGCATCGATACGGCGTCCTGGGCGTTCTTTTTCTGCGTGGCTGTGAACTGGCTGCCGCCGATGATGTAGTTCATGAAGCCGAACATACCCTGACTGATGACTTCCTGGTCAACGGTCATGTTGGACTTTAGGTCTGCAATCTGCTGGTTAAGCTTCTCGACCTCGGCGTTTGCGGCGTCGTATGCATTGTGCGCGTCGGTTACTTCAGCACGAGCCTGATCGAACTCGTTGCTCTTCTGCTGACGAATCTCGACGAGTCGGTCGTACTCAGCCTTCTTGTCGGCCTCGGTCTGCTGGGCCTGCTCGTATGCCGTCTTCGCGGCGTCACGCTTACTGGCCGCGTCCTTGTACTCCTTGTTTGCCGCATCGTATGCAGACTGGGCAGATGCCACAGCAGCGTTGGCGGCGTTGGCCTTCTCCTGCGCGGCAGCGACGGCAGCCTGGGCGGCCTGCAGATTTGTCTGTGCGGTGGCGTCGGCATCCGTCGCGGCATTGAGCTCCGCCTGCGCGGTCTTGAGCTCACCAGCAGCAGCGATCTTGGCGGCCTCAAGCGCACTCAGGTCGACACCCGTACCCGAGACGGCAGCATCGAGCGCGGCCTGCGCCTGGTTGAACTTCTGCTGGGCGTTATCGCGCGCGGTGGTTGCGGCTGCGAGCGCAGCGGCAGTCTCCTGCTTCTTGGCCTGGGCAGTCGTCAGAGCGGCCTCAGTGTCCTTCTTTTCCTGCTGGGCGCTAGCCTCGGCAGCCTTGGCCTGGTCCAGATTGGCCTGTGCAGTAGCAACGGCCTTATTGGCGTCATCGAGCTTTGCCTGCGCGTCCTCGACGGCCTTCTTGGCGGCCTCGTACTCGTCCATACCCATGGCCTCGAGCTTGGCCTGGGCATCATCGAGGGCCTTCTTGGCCTCGTCCTGCTTTGCCTTGGCGTCCTTGAGCGCCTGGGTCTTATCCTCGACACTCTTGTTGGCTTGATCGAGCTGCTCGTTCAGGTCGCCCAGCTTCTTCTGCTGCTGCTCGGTCTTTTCGACGGCGGCTTTGAGCTCGTCAATCTTCTCCTGGAGCGCGGCGACTTCTGCTGCGTTCTGCTCGATTTCGTTGTCGCTCACAGCCTGCGAGGCCTGATTCTTTTGCTGCTGCGCCTGCTTTTGAGACTGGCCCGCCGCGTCGGCCTTCTTCTGGGCGGCATCGTAGGCGGCCTGAGCGTCCTTGAGCTGCTTTGCCGACTCCTCGGCCAGCTGGGCAGCCGTCTTTACGACCGCTTGGTTACCGGCGGCAACGGTATTCTCTACAGAACTACCCCCCCCCTGAACAGAATCGCCGTTATCGGTTGACGGTGCGGCGATTGCCGCCAGCGGCGACATGAGCGGCTGAGCGATGAGGCCCGCCGTCAAAACGGTTGCGACGGCGCGGTTGGCAACGCCCTTGACGTTGACGGCCTTGGCCCGAGGCTCAAAGTGTTGTGGACTGTAGTTTGCCATGGCTTTCTCCCTTTGACACGGATGTATCCATACGTATCAAACGGTAGCTGTCGATTTTTGAATTCTGTTGCGCAACATTGGCGACCAGCGTATTTTTTGAAATTCACGCTCTCATGCTTCACAGTTTCGTCACATTTGAAGGAGCTGGTGCATCATATTCTCGCGGGATGGAATTGAGCCTGTGATTTGCATTTGCTCCCGCGTCATCCGCCCTATCGGATTCCACATCCAACAGACACCCCGCCCGCCACGGTGTAGAGTTAGGACAACGGGCGCGTTGCGCGGACCGCGCTGGAACGAGGTGGACATGGAACTCGACAAACAACAGATCAAGCGACTACGCGAACGCCATCACCGGCGCCACGGCATCCGCCCCGCCCATAGTGAGGCCATGGAGAACGCCACCCGCTTCCTAAAGCGCGCATTCAACATTCGCGAGGGTCGCGCGCCCTACCACGTAATTCGCAAGCGTTTTGTAAACGGGGCGCGCCTAACCGGCTCTCACCTGTGCATCCTCATCATCGCCATGCTCATCGCAAGCATCGGCCTCGATATCGACTCGGACATCGCCATCGTGGGCGCCATGCTCATCTGCCCGCTTATGGGCTCGGTCCTTGCCATGGCATACGGTATTGCCACGCTCGACCGCGAGATTACCGTCGAAGCCGTCGCCAGCCTTGCGCTGCAGATGGCCTTTTGCCTGGTCACGTCCACGCTGTACTTTAAGCTCTCGCCCCTTGGCACCACCACGGCCGCCATCATCGACAACTCGACACCCACCGTCTGGGACCTTACCGTCGCACTCGCAGGCGGCTTTGCAGGCGGGCTGGGCAACTCGCGCGACCAGGAACCCGCCACGCTCATCGCCGGCGTGGCCGTGGCGACCGCGCTCATGCCGCCCCTGTGCGCGGCGGGCTACGGCATCGCCATCGCAAGCGGGTCGCTGTTTCTCTCGGCGCTTTACGAGTTTGGCATCAATGTAGTCTTTATCGCACTGGCTGCCGAAGCCGTGCTGCTTCTTTTGCGCGTGCCGCTCAAGCGCGACCTGAACGGCGACGGCATTGTGACCGCAGAAGAAGACGCCGAGGTCGGTGAGCTGTCACGCAAGGTGCGCCGCCGCATTATTGTGGGCACGGCGATCTTTGCCATCCCCTGCATCGTTATGACCGCGGGGTCTATTGGCTCGGCGCAGGCCGGCGTGCAGGACGGCTACGGCGTCACCGAAACTACGCGCGAGCTTGCCGCGGTGCTGCCGGGCTTTAGGGATTACACCGTCGCCGTCGAGACCTCGGCTACCGAAGGGGACGAGGAAGGCATTGTAGAGCGCGAAATCGTCGCCCATGTGACGACAAGCGAGGCGCTCGGGGCACACGACCGTCACGTCGCCCGTAAGCTCATCGACCTCAATGTGCCCGATCTCGACCGCGTGGAATTTGATGTGGAGTAATGCGGAGCATGGGATGGCTCCCGCGCACAGGCGCAAGTCGCGGCGAGGCTCAGACGCGACGCAGGCACAAGCAAAAAACGGGACGTAGTTCACGTCCGCGCCCCGCTCGCTGTTTTATTGCCGTGAATCAGACGTCCGCATCGACATCGCCAGACTCCACCGTAAACGCCGGATCGGTGCTCACAAGATAAAATCGGGTCACCTCAGTATTTCTAATTAGGTAAATCTGCCCCTGATTGCGTCGGCGCGATATATACGCCACGTGGACCGTACCGAATTCTTCGCCGTTTTCCTTCTTTAATATCAGGATGTTAGGGTCATCCGTACGCTTAAACTGCCCGTCAACGCAGCTGCCGTCTTTGTCGACCAGTTGCCACCGATGGTTATCCTCTTCAAGAAAGGCCAGGGTTTCCCGACTCGTTTTGTCATCCCGATAGTAACCGTCAATGGCAAACCCTTCGGAAGCGCATTCCTGCATATAGGACGTTTCTCGACTTATAGCAAACAGCCCTGTAGCGCCCAGGAGCACAGCCAGGCAGACCACTGCAAGGGTTATCGAAATAGCACGGCGACCCATGTTGGCCCAATCAATAGTTGTTCAACGGAGCGCGAAACATACCTGGAACCTCCGATATCAGGGGGAACGTCGCCAGCAAGCTGGCGACAACTATATGTTTCTGATATCAAACCATATGGCTACCACTCACGGAGGGGGCATCGGCGAACGGCGTGTTTTCATACTCCATTGGTCAAACCTAAGCACAGTGCTACAGCTCGTACTTGTACACGCGGTAGATGTACTTTTCGGCTTCCATCTCGTAGGTGGCGATGGGTAGACCGTAGCGATCGTCTCGTCGTTTGGCAGATAGGTCACACTGTGCTGGCCTGCGTTGAGCGAAAAATCGCCTTGGGCCTGCAGTAACTTGTCCTCAAAGCCCGAGCCGGCCCAAAAATCGGGTGAGCCCACGGAAGGCTGTAGCAAGGTCATTTGCGCAACATGTGTCCAACAAAAACGGGTGGCAGCCGCTACGGCTACCACCCGTTTGCCTCATATCTAGCCCAAAGCAGGCCAACTACTTCTTAATGCCGCGTCCCAGGCGCTTAGCGACCGATGCAACGGCCTCCTCGCTGGCCGGCCCGCAGCTCACGCAGCCGTCGTGGGCACGCATCTGGCCGGTGACCTCGTCCATCGCGAGCGGCGCCACCTTCTCGAGCTTAAAGCCTTTACCGGCGCGCATGTTTTCCTTGGCCACGCTAATCATGAGCTTAATGCGGTTGAGCTGGTTGACCTCGGATGCACCGGGGTCGTAGTCCACCGCGACGATGTTGCTCTCGGGATGTTGGCGGCGCAGCTCCTTGATCACGGCCTTGCCCACCACGTGGTTGGGCAGGCACGCGAAGGGCTGCGTGCAGATGATGTTGGGCGCACCGTGATCGATCAGGTCGAGCATCTCGGCCGTGAGCAGCCAGCCTTCGCCCATGTTGTTGCACACCGAAAGCACCGTGCGGGCCTTGTCGGCCATGGTGCCGATGCGCTCGGGTGCCTCGAAGCGGCGGGACTTTTCGAGCATCTCCTCCACCGGCGTACGCATCCAGTCCACGAGCTTGATGAGCGCCTGCATACCAGCGCGCGTAGTGGCAGAGCTTCCCAGCTCGTCCTTCTGCAGCTCGGCGTTGCTCATGGAGTACAGGAAGAAGTCGAGCAGGCCCGGCACCACGGCCTCACAGCCCTCGCGCTCGATAACGTCGACCACGTGGTTGTTGGCCGTGGGATGGAACTTGACCAGGATCTCGCCGACCACGCCCACGCGCGGCTTGGTGCCCTCGCCCGCAAGCGGCATGGTGTCGAACGCGCGGATGGCCTCGCGGCACAGCTTGGTGTAGTTGTGGCGGTTGAACTTGGGCGCCAGTTTGCGGGCGCGCGCCATGTACTCCTCGTAGAGCGCGTTGGCGGCGCCGGGCGTGGCCTCGTACGGGCGGCAGCGGTAGAGCATCTGCATCATCACGTCGCCAAAGAGCACCGCGTAGACCGCCTGCTTGAGCAGCGCCGGCGTAATCTTAAAGCCAGGGTTGTCCTCGCCGAGCGCCACGGCCGAAAGCGAGATCACCGGGATCTCGGGGTGGCCGCTCTCGCGCAGGGCCTTGCGAATGAGCGCGATGTAGTTGGTGGCACGGCAGCCACCGCCGGTCTGGCTGATAACCACGGCCGTCTTAGACAGGTCGTACCGACCGCTCTCGATGGCCTCCATGATCTGGCCCGTCACCAGGATCGACGGATAGCAGATGTCATTGTTCACATAGCGCAGACCGGCCTCGACGGCATCGTGATCAGTCGAGGGCAGCAGCTCCAGGTTGTAGCCGGCACCACGGAACACCTCTTTGACCAGATCAAAGTGGATCGGCGCCATCTGCGGGCACAGGATGGTGTAGCCCTCGTCGCGCATCTGCTCGGTGAAGGGTACCTTGGGCCACGCGGTCGACGCGCTCTCACGCTGGGCCTCAAACGTGTACTTGCGGCTCGCGAACGCGGGGGCATCCGTGGAGGGCGCCACCGGCGCGGCGTCACCCTGCTCGTAGGCCTCGCCCGCGGCCGTGGCCTCGGCCAAGCGCTCGGCCTCCTGGTCCTTGAGCGCTGCCATGAGCGAGCGGATGCGGATGCGCGCGGCGCCCAGGTTGGACACCTCGTCGATCTTGAGCACGGTGTAGATCTTGCCGCTGGCCTCCAGAATCTCCTGCACCTGGTCGGTGGTCAGAGCGTCCAGGCCGCAGCCGAAAGAGTTGAGCTGGATCAGGTCCAGGTCGTTGCGCATCGTCACAAAACGGGCGACGGCATACAGGCGGCTGTGGTACATCCACTGGTCGACGACGCGAATCGGACGCTCGGGCTTCACCAGGTGCGCAAGCGAATCCTCGGTAAAGACCGCGAAGCCAAAGCTCGAGATAAGCTCGGGTAGGGCATGGTTGATCTCGGGGTCGTTATGGTAGGGACGGCCGGCGAGTACGATACCGTGGCCGCCGTGATCCTCGACCCACTTAAGGGCCTCCTCGCCCATGGTCTGGATGTCCTCGTGGAAGCGCGCATCGGCCTCAAAGGCAGCGTTGACAGCGGCATCGACCTCGGAGCGCGTGATCTTGGGACCGCGCACGCGACCGCGACCGGCCTCAGCATCGGCCACGCGGTCGACGGCGAGCACCTGGTACAGGCGGCGCTTGAGCTCGGTCTTGTCGTGATACGGCACAAACGGATACAGGAACTCGATGTTCTGCTCGCGGATCTCGTCGATGTTGAGTGCCAACGCCGTGGGGTAGCTCATGACGATGGGGCAGTTATAGCAGTTACCGGCGGTCGGATCCTCCTTGCGCTCCCAGCGCACGCACGGCATCCAGATAAAGTCGACGTCACGGTCGATAAGGTTCATCACGTGGCCGTGGCTCATCTTGGCCGGATAGCACACGCTCTCGGACGGCATGGACTCGATGCCCGCCTGGTAGGTCTTTTTGCTCGACTGGTCAGATAGCTGTACGCTAAAGCCCAAGCGCGTAAAGAACGCGTGCCAGAAGGGGTAGTTCTCGTACATGTTGAGCGCGCGCGGGATACCCACGGTGCCGCGCGGGGCCTCGTCGGGACTCAGCACCTCGCGGTTAAACAGCAGATCGTTTTTCTTTTTGAAGAGATTGGGGGCCTCGGTCTTCTGCTTTTTGTGGCCGGCGCCCTTCTCGCAGCGGTTGCCGGTGATAAAGCGCCTGCCGCCGCCAAAGTCGTTGACGGTGAGCTGGCAGTTGTTGGAGCAACGGCCGCAGCGGACATGCTTTTGCGTCACGGTGAGGTGCGCGATGTCCTCGGCCGAAAGGATGGTCGAGGCGCCATCGGCGCCGGCGCGATCGCGGGCGAGCAGGGCAGCACCATAGGCACCCATGCAGCCGGCGATGTCGGGACGCACGGCATGGACGCCGGTGAGCTGCTCAAACGCGCGCAGCGTGGCATCGGACATAAAGGTGCCGCCCTGGACGATTACCTGGCTGCCGATCTCCTTGGGGTCACGCAGCTTAATGACCTTGAACAGAGCATTCTTGATGACGGAATAGGACAGGCCGGCCGCGATGTCGCCCACCGTGGCGCCTTCCTTTTGCGCCTGCTTGACGCGCGAGTTCATAAAGACCGTGCAGCGGCTGCCCAGGTCGACCGGGGCCTTGGCATGGATAGCGGCGTCGGCGAACGCGCGCACGTCCATGTTCATAGAGACGGCGAAGCTCTCGATAAAGCTACCGCAACCCGACGAGCAGGCCTCGTTGAGCATGATGTGCTCGATAACGCCGTCCTTGACGCGCAGGCACTTCATGTCCTGGCCGCCGATGTCCAGAATGAACTCGACGCCGGGCAGGAACGCCTTGGCGCCGCGCAGGTGCGCGACGGTCTCGATCTCGCCGGAGTCGGCCTTAAGGGCCTCGATGAGCAGCGCCTCGCCGTAGCCCGTAGTGGTCACGTGGCCGATGGTGCAACCGGCGGGGATGTGGTTGTAGAAATCGGCCATGATGACCTTGGCCGTGCCCAGGATGTCGCCGTTGTTGTTACCGTACCAGGTGTGCAACAGCTGGCCGTCCTCGCCCACGAGCGCGGCCTTCATGGTGGTGGAGCCGGCGTCGATGCCGATGAACACGCGGCCGGTGTAGCCGTCGAGTTTGCCCTTGGGGACGACCTCGGTGTCGTGGCGACCCTTGAACTCGGCAAAATCATCGTCGGTGGCAAAGAGCGGATCCAGACGCTCGACCTCGGCACCCTGCGTGTCACCCAGGGCATCGATGGCCTCGATGAGCTGCGGGAACGTGCTGAGCTTGTTGGACTCATGCGCCATGGCGGCGCCGCTCGCCACAAACAGGTGGGCGTTTTGGGGCACAATGCGGTGCTCCTCGTCCAGGTTGAGCGTGAGGTAGAAGCGATGGCGCAGCTCGGAGAGATACTGCAGCGGGCCGCCCAGGAAGGCGACGTTGCCGCGGATGGGACGGCCGCACGCCAGGCCCGAGATGGTCTGGGTCACGACGGCCTGGAAGATGGAGGCGGCCACGTCCTCGGGGCGGGCGCCCTCGTTGAGCAGCGGCTGGACGTCGGTCTTGGCAAAGACACCGCAGCGGCTAGCGATGGGATAGATGGTGGTGGCGTTGGCCGCGAGTTCGTTAAGGCCGCTGGCGTCAGTGTGCAGCAGGGTTGCCATCTGGTCGATGAACGCGCCCGTGCCGCCGGCGCAGGTGCCGTTCATGCGCTGCTCGATGCCGTTGTCGAAGTAGATGATCTTGGCGTCCTCGCCGCCCAGCTCGATGGCGACGTCGGTGGCCGGGATGAGGGTCTCGACGGCACGCTTGCTGGCGATGACCTCCTGGACAAACTCCAGGTCGAGCCACTGGGACAGCAGCAGGCCGCCCGAGCCGGTAATGGCGCAGGTCATCTGGGCCGTCGGCAGCACGGTCGCAGCGCCCTCGAACAGGTCGCGGGCACAAGCGCGGACGTCGGTGTGGTGGCGCTGGTACTTGGCGTAGACGATCTGGTTGTCGTCGTTGAGCACGGCGAGCTTGACGGTGGTGGAGCCCACGTCGATGCCCAGGTGCAGGTTGCCACGAGCGTTCTCGGGGTTGAAGATCGCGCCTTCGGGGGCCTGGGCGGCAGTGGCGGCTGCGGGCTCAGCGGCAGTGACGGGCTCGCTAGCGACGGACGTCTCCTCTGCCGCGTTCTTGGCCTCGGCAACCGCCTCGGCAACTTTCTCGGCAGCCGCGGTCGCGGCCTTCTGCGCGGCGTCCACCACGGCGGGCGCGGCCTCGCGCGCAGCAGCGACCATGCGGTCCTTGATGCCCTCGACGAGTTTGCTCATTGTCTCTCCTCTTAGTTGTTGGACTCGACGGTTGCGGTGGTGTCGACCGCGTCCTCGAGCTGCAGATTCAATAGCTTCATGCCGTATTCCGGCACGTTGATATCGATGGGTTGGCCATACAGGTCACCAGGGCGCACAAAAGCGAGCACTGTCATAATGCGCGCCATGGCCTCGGGCGATTCGGTGAGCCCACGCTCAAACCAGCGCTGAATCATGCCGACCTCGGCACTCACGACGTAGGTGACGTAGTAGTCAAAGAACGTGCCCAGCGCCAGGCCCAAAATGCCCGTCTGCGCACGCGGCACCACAGCCTCACGCGCGGTGTCGATGATCTTTTTAATAAAGGCGGGGTCGCCGCTCGGGCCCAGCAAGGCCCCGATAAGGTCGCGATTAGCCGCAAGATAGCGAAGCAGCTCAACCGAACCGGGTGCCGGCTCGAGCTCGTCGATGTTGCGGTAAAGATCAGGTAATTGAGCTGCGGTGATAAGCTCCACCCGCTCGCGAATCTCGGCAAGCAGGCCGTTCTCGATCTGGCTGATAAAGTCGGGAATATCGCGGTAGTGCGAATAGAACGTGCGGCGCGTAAGGCCAGCGCGCTCGGTGAGCGACGCGACATTAATGCGCGAAAGGTCGCCGCTTTCGGCAAGCTCGCTGGCAAGTGCCTGGCGAAGGGCACGCTGCGAGCGAAGGGACCGGCGATCACATTTCTCGAGCTGGGACAAGCGTCCTCCTTGTTACTCAGCCTGTGCGCTATTGCACAGTGCGAGTATTATTGCACACCGTGTGCATCAACACGTAAAGGCAATATTTGGGTTGTGACAAAGGGACGGTCCCTTTGCCACATTCAGCGGCCGCCTAGGTTGTGCCAGTTGTGCCTGGCTTTTGAAGCGGCATTACCAATTGTCCAAAATGTCATTCGTGGGTAGAATAGTGTCGACGGCAGCCCAAGTTGTAGCTAGCTGGGCAGCGCCGTTGTTTGCATTAGGGGGTCAACGCCTTAGCGGCGGCGACCCCTTCTGTTGCGCTTCGAACGCTGCTTGAGTGCCTCGGAAAGGCCGACAAGCGCCGTGAAGAACGAGACCAAAGCAGTCAGAAGCCTCACGCAATCGATCAAATCGGTCATGGGCATCACCTCCCATCAGATGGAGGGCGCTGCCCGGCACATGGAACTGCCGCCAACAGTATCAATTCTATCAAAGCGCAGTTAGATATGCGAATGTTTGTTCGTATTTCAAGAGACCAGCGTCACCTGTGACAAAGGGGCTGTCCCTTTGTCACATTATTCGATTACGGTGCAGGAATTCTGCTTGTGCATGGTGGCAAGCATGTGTTTGGGAACGGCGTGGACCATGCAACTGCCGATAGTTGCGCTCGCGGCGTCCTTGGCTGCCTCGCTTGCGTTTTTGGTCGCGTAGCTGTGGCGGAAGCGTTTGAGCATGGCAATGTCGTTGCCGCCGTCGCCGTAGACCGCGACCTCGTCCTCGGCAATGCCGTAGTAGCCCGCCAGCCAGGCCACGCTCTCGCCCTTGTTGCATGCCACATCCGTGATCTCAAACATCACCGGGTCAAACGGCGCGTTGACCACGCGGTCCGAGCGCTCGGCCAAATACGCCTTAAGGTCGCGCTCCAGCTCGGGCGAGATCACACGGCAGTTGATCTTGCACACATCGTGGCGCAGAATGTCACCGATCGACTGGTCGAAATACTGTTCCTCGTGATACCCGCCACGTGCACGCATGCCGCGCATCACGATACGCTTGATAGGACTGTCCTTTTTAAAGCCCGCCTGATGCATCTCGAACGAGCCGCTCGAGAACATGCCATCGGGCGTGGAGCAATCAAAGCAAATGTCCGGGAACTCCTTGAGCAGCTCCTCGGTGATCTGCGGATCGATGGTCCAGGTCTTGAGCACCTCGCCATGACTGTCGCGCACGATGGAGCCGTTAGAGCAGCAGGCGTCAAGCGCCAGGCCCGTAAAGCCATGCTCGCCGACCGGCAGCGTCGAGCGCCCGGTCGCGGGAACCACATGCAGGCCAGCCTCGGTCAGCTCGCGAATGGCACGGCGGATGGTCCCATCTGCCTCGTGCAGGGCGTTCAGCAGCGTTCCGTCTAAGTCACTCGCAAACATCTTGATCATGGGCATGCCTCTCCTTCGTCTGCACGATATTGTAGACGAAGGAGAGGCGCGTCCATGCAAGGGTGTTCCAACGCGCCGGGACATTCGCTTCCGCAAAGCAACGGTTCCCCAGCGCGTTAAATCAATCGTTACGAGCGACTTTTCAGCCGATAAAACAGCGCCGTCGTCAACGTCAGCACCGCCAACATGCCTGCGAATACAATCGCCGGTGTCCATCGATCATATGCGAGCCCGTAAACCAATTGGCCAATAGGCGTTGCACAGGAAAGCATCATATAAACGAGGGCCAGCACTTTTCCGCAGAGTTCCTTTGGCGCTGACCGCTGAACAAATGAAACGATTTCGACCGATGCAATGCTTGCCCACGCCATGACCCATACCGAGCCGGCCGCAAGCGCGGCAAACGCTAATTCATCAGGACCGCTCAGTAGTGCGACAATAATCGGTACGACTCCAAAACTAATCATCGCAACATATCGACATATGCCCTTGAAGGAAAAACGATGCGGCCAAATACCGACCAAACCACTGCCGACAAGACCACCCAAGCCCATAGCCACCTCAATAATCCCAACAAAGGATGACTGTATTCCGAGATGCTTTGAAACAACAATGGGAGCGCCAATCGTTAGCCCAACCAACGCAAGGTTCAAAACAGCCGCAAGCAAAATCACGGCGACCAATGATGATTTTTGCAACAGATACCGAATCGACTCCCGAAAATCGCTTCGGTATGTCGAGCAAGTCGTACTGTCCCCTGTCATTCCAGATGAGGCATTTCGCTTGAGTGCACCCCCGAACAGCAGGGCTGACATCGCAAATGTCAACGCCGCGGTTTCGCATAGAGCATCGATACCAAAGCACCCATAGACTGCCGTCCCGACCACAGGGCCCAAGATATTGCTCGCCATGGTTATCTGCGAGACCAACGCAGTGGCACGCTCAACCTTTTCTGGGCCCGTCATGCGCACCGTCTCAATTTGAAGCATCGGTTTCAGCAGCGATTGGATACTATATTGGACGCAAAGCATTGCTACCACGACAACGGCAAGAGGCAGCGAACGCTTCATGGGGATAAACAACAGTGATGCAGCCATCAGAACAATGCCGAGCACCACAAGAACCCCGCGATGTCTCCCGCGATCCGCCAAGATTCCGCCAGCCGGAGTCGCAAGCACGCCCGGCACGAACGCTATCGCCGCGACGGCACCATATAACGTTGATGAGCCGCTGCAATCGAACAAGTAAAGCGGGCACGCAAAACACAGTGCCGACAACATCGAATACGCGCACAGCTGCGCAACAAGAAGGCCAAAAAGCCTGATAGATCGCACTGTTTTTGGCGCCAACGAAACGCTAATTCTTCGCATCCCAGCCATAAGCCTGCCCCCAAATACATACCGATAGTATGTATTTAATGACTTGAAAAGGGCAGCCGTGGCTACCCTCGCAAATCAATTACATACCGTTGGTATCTATATTACCACCCGGAACGGTCCCATACGTCCCAAATCAGCGCCGTTGTCTGAAGCACTTCTTCCCCCAAATCGAGTCCCACCGCAGCAGCCATCTGCGCCAAACATTGAGCGCGAGCGAGCATTCGATCCTTGGTCTCGAGTGGACGGAACAGCGGCAGCAGCCAAAGATTCGCCAACAACGATACGGCCTCCGCCGCTTCGCGCGGGCATTCGCACGCAATGGAGCCGTCGGCGACGCCCTCCTCGATCACTGGCAAGAGATAGCCATCGGCCGACTCGTCAAACGAACCTTGGTACTGCATCGCCAGCAGCCGCGAGCTTTTTACCGGATCCGCCGCAGGATGCATGCGTGCCCATAGCTCAATTTGTGGAACGACGGACTCGGGCGCGTACAGCCGCTTGAGCTTTTGGGCCCCCGTCATATTGCCAGCACCAAGTGTCGCGCGGCGGTGCTCAACAATCGGAGCCATTGCCCGATCAAATGCGGCGTTGAAAATCTCCTCTTTGCTCTTAAAGTGATGATAGACAGCACCTTTGGTCATGCCATCGAGGCGGTCGACGATGTCTTGAATGCTCGTCCCCTCATAACCCTGTGCGCAGAATAACTCCAGCGCCGCGTCGAGAATCTTCGCGACCGTCTCTTCAGGATATTTATTGCGACCCATAATCATTCCATCCGCAATGCAAGTCTTGTGCTTCACTGCACTATTTTAACGTTGAGGATGGCAGACGGTCGGCCCTACACCGCGGCGGGGCCGTGTTCGCCGGTACGGATGCGGATGACTTCCTCGACCGGCTCGACCCAGATCTTGCCATCGCCGACGGCTCCGGTGCGAGCGGCGTTGCAGATGATGTCGACAATGCCATCGACGTGCTCATCGGCGCAGATAAGGGTGAACTGCACCTTAGGGATCGTGTTGACAAGCAACTCGTTGCCGCGCACGTATTCCTTCCAGCCATGCTGTGCACCGCAGCCCTGCACCTGGTTGATAGTCATGCCGCGAACATCGGCAGCAAACAGCGCATCTTTAAGAACCTCAAGCTTCTCGGCACGAACGATCGCCGTAATTTTCTTCATAGTGAATTCCTCTCTTCATCAAAGAAATGAATTGCCATTCAATGACGCGGGTTTTCCAGGTGCCCGAGATTGCCCCGAAAGAGGAGCGCCGCGTACTTCGGTACGCAAGCGACGGTTTGAGGGGCAAGGTCGGGTGCCTGGGAAAGCCGCGCGACGATTGAACGACAAGGTGCGGAGCTTGGGGAAGCTGCTAATCGAGTCCGGAGAACGAGGGATACGCGCTCTCGCCGTGTTGACTCGCGTCCAGGCCCAGCGCCTCGTCGGCCTCGTCCACGCGCAGGCTGCCGTGGAACAGCGCCTTGACTACCGCGGCGATCACCAGATCGAGTACCAGTACAATGACGACCGTCACCACAATGCCCAAGATCTGAGAGATGAGCAGCGACACGTCGCCCGTGTAGAACAGGCCGCCCTTACCGGTCCACGAAAGCTCCGGCACGCAGAACAGGCCCGTGAGCACGCCGCCCAAGATGCCGCCGATACCGTGGCAGCCAAACGCATCGAGCGCATCGTCGTAGCCAAACTTGGTCTTAAGATGGCTGATGGCCAGGTAGCAGACGGGCGATACGATCAGGCCCATGACCAGCGCCGCCCACGGCTCGACAAAGCCCGCACCCGGCGTGACCACCACAAGGCCCGCAACCAGACCGGTGCTGGCGCCCACCAGCGTGGGGCGACCGGTGTGCACGCGCTCGACGGCAAGCCACGAGACCATGCCCGCCGCGCTGGCCGTCACAGTGTTGAGGATGGCGAGTGCCGCCACGGCATCGGCCTTAAACTCGCTGCCGCCGTTAAAGCCAAACCAGCCAAACCAAAGCAGACCGGCGCCCAGCGCCACAAACGGCACGTTATGCGGACGGTAGCTCACCATGCCAAAACCGCGACGACGGCCGAGCATTAAGCAGAGAATCAGGCCCGTCAGACCGGACGAAATGTGCACCACGTCGCCGCCGGCAAAGTCGAGCGCGCCGATGATGTCGCCGATAAAGGAGCCATCGCCGCCCCAAACCATGTGGGCGAGCGGCGCATAGACCACAAGCAGCCAAATGCCCAGGAAGGCCGCCATGGCACCAAACTTAACGCGGCCGGCCAGGCTGCCCGTGACGATAGGGCCGTGATCATGGCAAACGCCATCTGGAAGGCGATGTTGATGATTTGAGGATAGACGGCACCGTCCGCAGCATTGCCCTCGGCCGCCTGCAGCACCTGGTTGAGCACCGGCAGGCACAGCAGCTGGTCAAGGCCTCCAATAAACGGGCTGGAACCGTCGCCGCCGTAGGCCAGCGACCAGCCGGCGACAATCCACAGCACACCAACCAGGCCAATGACGCCAAAGCACATAAGCATGGTGTTGATGACATTTTTGCGCCTGGACAGGCCGCCATAGAAAAACGCCAGACCCGGTGTCATTAAAAACACGAGCATGGTGCAAATGAGCATAAACGTTGTCGATCCCGTATCGTACATTCGTCCCCCTTGGTCGCATGAACGTTGTCGGCGCTCATGATGCGGCCGAGGGGCAACTGGTGTAGACCAGATACGGCGTTGTTAAACGCTGCGTTGTCGAATGGAAACGGTACCGCAATCTTGGAAACGGCGCGGCAACGGGCGCGAAACGGACGGGAAATACGCGAGCAAGGGAACCGTGAGCGCGCCCGTCCCGACTAGCGCCGAAACAGCTCGTGGGCGCGGTCGCGGAGATTAGTTGCCCGAATGACACCTTCGTAGCGGTTGATGCGCAGACGCGGGAAGGCGTTAAAGAAGCGTAGGTCGCGGCGGCTGAGTGACACACTCGGCACCGGACGGCTCATGCGCTTGCCGGCAAGGCGACGACTGAGCGACGGACGCGGCATGCTCGGCGCGGCATCGGCCACGCGGCGGGCAGCGAGTGCCAGGCCGCGAGCACCATCCGCGATAAACGTAGGCATCGAAGCCTTCTCGCGCAGGGCATCGAGCGCCGCGTCGCCCAGCTCGGCCAGCCACGCGTTAACGGCACGGCTACGGATATGCGTCTGCGCCACCGAGTCAATCGTCGAATCGGGAATACGTTCGAGCATGGAGTCAGACGCATCGGCAAGCGACTCGTTGATACGGTCGGCAAGGTCGGCCCGGACGCGCTCCAGCTGATCGGACAGACGCCGCCAGCTCGCCAACGAGCACGTCGCGTCGACCATCATCGCGACTGCGACGATAAAGGCGGACAGCCGCACAATCAGCACCGGCAGATGACCAAGCAGCCCCAGCAATGCCGGCTCCACTAAACGGCAAATGCACAGCGCACCCAGGCCAAACGCGCATGCCCAGTACAGGCAAATGCGTCCGTGCAAGTTAAACGGCAGGTGCGAGTAATCCCAAAAGCGAGCGCCCGTTGTTTTTTCCAACAGCACGCCTACGCTGTACTCAATCACGCTGCATACGAGCGCCGCGGCGACAAACTGGCTCGAGACATCCGGAATCCCGCGCAGCAAAAGCCAGCAGGCAATGCCGCCCGCGCCATAGATGGGGCAGCACGGCCCCAGCAAAAAGCCGCTGTTGGCAAAGCGTCCGTGGTTGAGCATGGCGCAGACCGTCGATTCCCATGCCCAACCGCAAAAACCGTAGAAGGCAAAC
>DBFOME010000032.1:0-6188 GCA_048430645.1 Collinsella sp.
CTGTATAAGGTCACGAGGGTTCGAATCCCTCCTCCTCCGCCATTTTGGTTGAGAAAGCTCCCGAAAACGGGGGCTTTTTTGTTTAGAGTCCCTTACAAGCAAATACGGCGGAGGAGGAGGGATTCGAACCCGCCAGGGCGCAAAGCGTAAAGAAAACGCGCCAGTGGCGCGTTTTTAGCGCAGCGCGGTCGGCGCAAGCCGACCGGATAAATTTTGAGCGGAGCTCAAAATTTGGACATCCCTCCTATTCGACCACGCCCCCATCGCGTTCAGCATCAACCCGGATCCCCAAACATGGAACCTATGACCGTACCCAGTCCCGACCGTTTGCCGAGCAATAGGGTCGCAATCGGCGCCGAACATGTACTATGTACGGGCATTGTCTAAACCCGTAACTCAAAGGACCCCATCTTGCCCGTTGCCGCCGCTATGATCGTTACCGCACACGCCTCGGATGCCATGGTTGCCATCCCGTTTTGGCTCGAGATGTTCGCCGTCGTCGCGGCATCGATCTCGGGCGTGTTGGTCGCACGCGAGCACAAACTCGACCTGGTGGGCGCCGTCGCGCTCGCCGTGGTCTGTGGACTGGGCGGCGGTCTTTTGCGCGATATGACGCTGCAGGTGGGCAACGTCTACATCCTCAACCAACCGATGGCGCTCCCGCTCTCCATCGCCACCGCGGCCATCATCTACATCTTCCCGGCAATCGTCGACAAGCCCGAAAAGCTCATTCCCCTGCTCGACATCATCTCGGTCGGCATCTATGCGGCAACCGGCGCAGACAAGGCGCTGGTCTACGGCTTTGCGCCGGCGGTGTGCATCATGATGGGCTTTTTTACCGCGGTGGGCGGCGGCATGCTGCGCGACGGCTTTATGGGCGTGGTTCCGGGCATTTTCCAACGTACTAACTTTTATGCCATCGCCGCCATCGCCGGATCGACAAGCTATGTGTGTCTCGTTATGAGCGGCATCATGAGCAATGTCGCCGCGCTGGTCGTATGCGTTGTCGTGACCATGGGTCTGCGCTGGCTCTCGCTGCGCTTTGACATCAAAAGCCCCACCGAAGAAGATATCGCGCGCTTTTTGCACCGTAAAAAGTAGACAGCACGGCACGACCCTTCGAAATGCAACCGAGAGGTTCTTTTAGAGCGCCCACGCGTTGGGTACCCTGTTAGGTATATGCCGAGTATCTAACAAAGGATTCACTATGCCCTGCAATCAATTCCCGTCGAGCCAGCGCCGTAAAGCGTGGGGCCGCATCACCATCCTATTCGCGCTCATCGCGCTGGCGAT
This sequence comes from Collinsella sp., assembly GCA_048430645.1. Taxonomy (GTDB): domain Bacteria; phylum Actinomycetota; class Coriobacteriia; order Coriobacteriales; family Coriobacteriaceae; genus Collinsella. The sequence goes on from DBFOME010000032.1 coordinate 1,294, forward strand.
CACCGTGCTTCCCACGGCGTCGTTCGCCGGCACGGACACCGCAGGCAATGTACTTGCGACCGACAATGACGCCAATCCGTCCGGCGTCGATGGTGACCTGTACTGGGCCGGCCAGGCCCTCAACTTGGACGATGCCTCCATCGGCCGCGATATTATCGCGGCGGGCGAGAGCCTATCGATTCGCGACTGCACCGTAGGCGGCGCCATTCGCCTGGCAGCGCGCACCATCGACATCGCCAAGACCACGGTTGATGGCAGCGTCACGGTGGCCGGCCAGCACGTTGTGCTCAACACCGGTAGCACCGCCAACTGTTTCTATGCGATGGGCGAGACGGTTGCCCTGCGCGGCTCCGCCAGGTCGGCAGCGCTTGCGGGCGACACGGTAACCATCGATGGCACCGTCGATGGCGATGTCGAGGTTTGGGCCGACAAGCTCATCCTGGGCAAGAACGCCCACATCACCGGCACCGTGAACGCGCACGTCTCCGAGGACCCCGAGCGCGCCGCGGGAGCCGAGGTCGGCGCGCTCAAGATCGACCGCACCGAAAACGAGGATACTTCCACCGTTAACGATGTCATCGGCGGCACCGTCGCCGCGGCGCTTTCCACCTGCTTTGTCGCCCTGCTACTCGAGCTCGTCTTTCCGCGCGCGACCGCCAGCGCCGCCGGCATGCTCCACCAGCGCCCCACGCCCCTGTGGGTGAGCGGTCTTCTGGGCACGATTGCTATCGTCCCCGCCGTCCTACTGCTGATTATCTCCATCGCTGGTCTATCGCTTGCCGGAGCCCTCATGTGCGGCGTTATCGGCATCGCATTGGTGTCGAACGCCTTTGCGGGGTGCGCGATCGCCCGCATGGTCGGACACAGCCAAAACCGCTACGCCATGGCAGCCGTGGGTGGCATCGCCGCAGGCGCCCTCACAGGGCTTCCCCTCGTAGGCGGCTTCATCAGCGGTGTGGCCTTTGTCTTTATGCTCGGCTACATCATCCAGATCATCTGGCGCAACGCCCGCCTCAAGCCGCAGCAGCCGACTAACACGCCGGGACTCCCCACCGCTTAGCAGCTAACTGCCACAAAGATGCCAAGCACCTTTGTGGCGGCGCAAACGAACCTGCCCCCCTGAACCAAAAAGGGCGCCGACCATTACGGTCGACGCCCTTTCTTGTTAGACGCTATAAAGTCCAGCGCTTATTTGTTGACCTGACCGGCGCGGACGGCGGCCTTCTTGCGGTCGGTGGCGTTGAGCAGGCGCTTGCGCAGGCGGATGTTCTTGGGAGTGATCTCGACCAGCTCGTCGTCGGCGATGTACTCCAGCGCCTCCTCCAGCGAGAAGGTGCGGGGCGGCACCAGCTGCACGGAGATATCGGAGGTCGAGGAACGCTGGTTGCCCAGGTTCTTGGTACGGGCGATGTTGACGACCATGTCGCCGGCCTTGCTGCGCTCGCCCACAATCATGCCCTCATAGCACTCGGTGCCCGGCTCAACAAACAGCTGGCCGCGCTCCTGCAGCGTACCCAGGGCATAGGCAACGGCCTTCTCGGTGGTCATGGAGATCATGGCGCCGTTCTGACGGTTACCGATCTCGCCGGCGTAAGGACCGTACTCCAGGAAGGTGTGGTAGAACACGCCCTCGCCGTGGGTGACGTTCATGATGCGGTTCTTAAGGCCCATGATGCCGCGGGTCGGAATCTTAAACTCGAGATGCGTCACGATGCCCGAGGTGTCCATGCTCGTCATGATGCCGCCGGAGGTACCGAAGACCTCAACGACCTTGCCCGAGTACTCGTCCGGGCACTCGACGACGGCCTGCTCGACGGGCTCCATCTTGTTGCCGTTCTCATCCTTCTTAAACAGAACGCGGGGACGGCCGACCTGGAACTCAAAGCCCTCGCGGCGCATGGACTCCATCAGAACGGACAGGTGCAGAATGCCGCGGCCCGAGACCTCGACGCCGCTCTTGTCCTCGAGCTCCTCGATCTTCATGGTCACGTTGTTCTCGGCCTCGTTGAACAGGCGCTCCTTGAGCTGACGGGCGCCCACGATGTCGCCGTCGCGACCGACGAGCGGAGAGGTCGAAGCCTCAAAGACGATGGACAGGGTCGGCGGGTCGATCTCGATGGGCTCGAGTTCAACGGGGTTCTCAGGGTCGGTGTAGACATCGCCGATATCGGTGCGATCGATGCCTACGACGGCGGCGATGTCACCGGCGCCGACTTCCTGGCACTCGGTGCGGCCCAGGTAGTCGAAGGTAAAGAGCTGCTTGACGGTAGCGGTGGCGCTGGAACCGTCATTCTTGACAACCAGGATCTGGTCGCCCTGGTGGATGGTGCCGGAGTACACGCGACCGATGCCGATACGGCCAACGAAGTTGGAGTGGTCGATGGTCACGCACTGCATGGCCAGCGGGGCGTTCTCGTCAACCTCGGGCGCGGGCATGTCGTCGATGATCATATCGAGCAGCGGATACATGTCCATGTTGCCGTCGTTGGGGTCAAGGCGGGCAAAGCCATTCATGGCGCTGGCGTAGACCACGTGCTCCATGGCGAACTCAAGCTGGTCGTCGGTAGCGCCCAGGTCGGCCATAAGGTCGAGGCAGTCGTTGTAGGCCTTCTCGGGGTTGGCACCCGGACGGTCGATCTTGTTGATGACGATCATGATCTTAAGGCCGGTGTCGATAGCGTGACGCAGCACGAAGCGGGTCTGGGGCATGGGGCCCTCAAAAGCGTCGACCAGCAGCAGGGCGCCGTCGGCCATACGCAGCACGCGCTCGACCTCGCCGCCAAAGTCGGCGTGGCCCGGGGTGTCGATGACGTTGATCTTGACGTCCTTGTACTCGATAGAGATGTTCTTGGCGAGAATCGTAATGCCGCGCTCGCGCTCCTGGTCGTTGGAATCCAGGACGCGGTCCTCGACCTGCTGGTTGGCACGGAAGGCGTCCGTGGCACGCAGGAGCTTGTCGACCATCGTCGTCTTGCCGTGGTCGACGTGAGCGATGATGGCGATGTTCCTCAGATTGTCTACGCGCATGTAGTTCCCCTATCTTCTATCTATATACAACCGGCACGCGTATGCGGCCCGCCCAGCGATACAACGCTCAGCGGGAATATTGAGCCTTTTACCGAAAACTCGTTTATTTTAGCGATTTTAGATGAGAGGGGTTTCCTCACCTGCAGGTTCAGGGTCGCTCCACATAAAACCATCGCCGGCGCCCATGCCCTCATACAGCACATATGCCGAAAAACCACTCTCGAGCGTGGTTTCGAAGAAGCTCACGAGCAGAGCATCGTGATAGCCGCCGTCAATCTCGACGCAGCCGGTGTAGCCGATGGCATAGCGAGCGATACGGCCCAGGCCCTCGTCCTTAAGACCCATCTTGTGCTCGGAGATAAAGTTGGTGGCCGCCTCGAGGCACGCCTCTTCGCCATCCTCATCGAGCGCCGCCAGATAACGGTTGGAAGCGGCGTCCTCAATTGCCACGACCACGCCAGGGTTTTCACCGGCGGCAAGGTCGTCCAAGAACGCTCCGATCAGATCGCACACCATGGCGTCGAGCTCGGCGGAGACGTTACCGGCGTCCTGCATATCCTGTGCCATCTTTAGACCTTCCCATCGAGTCTGGCGTCATTACAGTTCTTGTGCCTCAGCGGCGATCTTAGCGGCAGCGTCGCGGGCGCGCATCATATCCATCGCGCGCTTGTCGAGCACCTTGATCTGACTGGTCAGCATTACCGCGTCGACCACGCCCCAGATCACCAGGCCCGTAGAGATCGAAAACCCAAGCGCACCAACTGTACCACGAAGGCGCGAGCAGATTGCCGCGACAAGGGCGGAGACGACAACCATCTTGATAAACGAGCCGCGGCGCTCGCGAAGCGTGCGGGCCTGCGTCACATAGGCAATGCGAGCCGCCTCAGAAGCCTCCGAGCGCATCTGGGCCTCGCGGGCGATTGCAGCCGCTTCAGCCGACATCCCGCCGGCCATCAGCGAACGCTCCGCAACCTGGACGCCCCGCATTTAGAAGTCATCGGGGGAGAGCGTATGGACGAACTCGTCGAACTTCTCGAACTCCTGCTCGTCGTCGACTTCCTCGGCGTGGGTAGAAACAGTGCCCAGGCGATTCATGATGTCGTCCTCCACAAACATGGGGGCATTGCTGCGCACGGCAAGGGCAATGGCATCACTGGGGCGGGCGTCGATCTTGCGCTCGTCACCATCGGCCAGTACGACGATCGTCGCGTAGAACACCGGCGGCTCGGCGCGAACGATCTCGATGCGCTCGAGCTTGGCGCCCAGGGCGCCAACAGTATCGAGCAACAGGTCATGGGTAATCGGGCGCTCGGCGCGGCCGCTATCGATGCCGCGGCTGATGGCAGCGGCTTCAAACGAACCAGTCTGAATGGAAAGGGAACGCAGCGGCGCGGGCGAGTCCGATTTGCTGCAGCGCTCGCGAAGCACGATAAGCGATGGCACGGGACCGGCGGCCATGACGATGGTCTCTATGTCGACACGAACCATGGAACACCTCCGGTACGTAGCGGTTAACACGCGGCAGCTCCACCGCATTGAATAGCTATACTACCCAATCTTTCGCACAGCACACAAAACCAAAATGAGATTTATCGCAGACAAGAAAAAAGCCCCAAGGCAATGCCCCAGGGCTCTTCACAGTTTTGATGGTGGACCTGACAAGATTCGAACTTGTGACCTCCCGGTTATCAGCCGGACGCTCTAACCAACTGAGCTACAGGTCCATCATGGTGGAGGTTAGGGGGATCGAACCCCTGACCTCAGGCTTGCAAAGCCCGCGCTCTCCCAGCTGAGCTAAACCCCCACGGAGACAGTAATAAACACCCCAGCGGCGACTCGGCTCTCGCTGGGGTGTTTATTGCGAAAGA
>DBFOME010000033.1:0-18461 GCA_048430645.1 Collinsella sp.
ATCGAACAACGTTTATTAATCGCGCGGTATCGTTGCCGCGAGAAGGGGTTGCGCCATGCAGGAGCTTGAGGATCGTATTCGCCATGACGGCATCGTAAAGGCCGGTAACGTCCTTAAGGTTGATGCCTTCCTCAACCACCAATGCGACGTTGAGCTGTTCGACCACATGGGCGCCGAGTGGGCCCGTCTGTTCGAGGGTGTCGAGATCAACAAGATCCTGACGATTGAGGCTTCGGGCATTGGCATGGCTTGCATTGCAGCTCAGCATTTTGGCGGCGTGCCGGTGGTCTTTGCCAAGAAGGCGCAGTCCATCAACCTTGACGGCGAGCAGTATGCCACGACCATCTATTCCTTTACCAAGCAGAAGGAGTACCCGGTCATTGTCGGCAAGCGCTTTCTGTCCGAGGGCGATAAGGTCCTGATTATCGACGACTTCCTGGCCAACGGCTGCGCGCTTGAGGGCCTTATTAAGATCTGCGAGGCTGCGGGCGCCGAAGTTGCCGGCATTGGCATCGCCGTTGAGAAGGGCTTCCAGGGCGGCGGCGATAAGCTCCGTAAGCGCGGCTTCCGCGTTGAGAGCTTGGCCCGTATCGCCGATATGGACTGCGAGAACGGCGAGATCACCTTCGCCTAAGCGCGCAACACAAGCGATTGGTATGCGATGTGACAAAGGGACTGTCCCTTTGTCACATTTTTTGTATGAGGGGAGGTGCTGATATGGATGAGAACAAGATGGAATGGCGCGAGTATGCGCGCTATGCCGAGATGTCGGTCGAGGAGTTGGCGCGCGATTGCGAGGTGCAGGTGTTTCGCGCGACGGGTCCGGGCGGACAGGGCGTGAACACGACGGACTCGGCGGTGCGCATGAAGCATATCCCTTCGGGGATTACCGTGACGGCGCGCGAGAGCCGCAGTCAGTTCCAGAATCGTGCGAGCTGTTTGCGTAAGCTGAGGGCAGAGCTTGAGCGTCGCGGGCGTCCACCGCGTCGACGCGTAAAGACCAAGGTGCCTCAACGCTCTCGCCAGCGCAGGCTCAACGACAAACGCTTCAACGCCATTAAAAAGGCCAACCGACGCAAACCGGGCAGCGACGAATAGCCTCCTTGTAAGTTGCGGTGAAATAGGGACTGTTTTGCGGCTTTAGCTGCATAAACAGTCCCTATTTCACCGCAACTTAGGTGGGGTTAGCGGGTGGGGCGCCAGACGTGGAGGGCGCCGGCGAGGATGTCCACCTCGATGCGCGAGGCGACGATGGGCTCGCCGTCGGCCTGGATGGGGTAGTCGGGCTCCTCAAAGGTAAGCTCGACATGGCGACAGCGGCGCATGCGAACCGGCGGCAACTTGGTATGGTGGCCGTCCTTGGCCGAAAGGAACAAAGGCAGGGCTACCGCGCGAGGGACGGGGCCGCAGGCGTAGCAGACGTCGAGTATGCCGTCACAGGGGTCGGCTTCGGGACAGATACGATAGCCCGAGCCATAGGAAGGACCCAGCTGAATCGCCATGATGATTGCCCTCACGCGCTCGGCGGGCGCCCCGTCAAAGCTGACTGTCATGGGGTAGTTGCGATAGCGTAGGCCAAACTGCTCTAGTCCCGAAAGAGTGTAGAGCGGCGCGCCGGTGAGACCCGTCTTTTTGCGCAGCTCGGTGGTGCCCAGGCCGATGGCGGCATCGATGCCGACCGAAAGCGTCTGGTCGTAGTACTCAACGGTAGCCTCGCCGCTGCCGCTTGCGGGGTTCCATGAGCGAATGCGCCCGATGTCCTGACGCTGCAGCTCACAGGTGAGCAGTGCGCCAAAATCCTTGCCGGAGAAATCGTCGATGCCGAGCGTTTGGGCAAAATCGTTGCCGGAGCCAACGGGCAGGACGGCAAGAGCGGGGCGGGCGTCCTCCTTTTGCGTCATAAGCCCGTTGACGACCTCGTGGATTACGCCGTCGCCGCCGAGTGCGATAACGGTGCGATAGTCCGTTGCCTGGGCGGCCAGCTCCTTGGCGTGTCCCATGCGCTCGGTCAGCACCAGGTCAAACTGGGATGCGCGCGCGGTCATATCCAAAAAGCGTTGCAGGCGCTCGGCAACTTCGTGCGCCGCACCCGACTGGGCGGCTGGGTTGGCGATGATGAGCGTGCGGCCAAAATCAGTTGCGTGCATGGGGCGACTCCCGGCGTATGACGTGACGATGCGGTCGCGCTCAGGTCGAATTGCCCCTGATTGTGGCTGCACGGCGATTATTACATCTACTCTATCAGGTCGTTGTGGCGCTCGATAGCATCCGCTACCGTACCGCCCTCATCCACAATAAGCGAACGGCGCTTGGGTGAGATGATGCGCTGGGCGGGGTACACGCCGCGGTGTCCGCCGGCGAGATAGCTGATAAAGGCCACGATGACAAAGAACCCGGCGGCCGTGCCGTGGAACAGGTCGATGGCCATCATGCAGGTGGTGATGGGTACGTTGAGGCCGGCGCAGAACATGCCGAGCATGCCGAGAGCCGCCAGAAAACTGGGATCGAGCCCGGTAAGGCAACCGATCCAGCCACCGAGTGCCGCACCGATGCCAAACAGGGGCGTGACCTCGCCGCCTTGGAAGCCCGCGCCCAGGGTAAGCGCTGTGACGACCAACTTGATGGCTGCGTCCGCCAGGGTGGTGTTGCCGGCAAATCCAGCGCCGGAAAGCCACGTGGAAAGGCCGGCGTAGTCCCAGGCGTCGAGGAGGGCATAGGCGGCCAAAACCACGAGTGTGCCTATAAGTGCGCGAACGAGGTAATTGGTGATAAAGCGACCGTACAGGCTCTTGACGGTTCGAACCGACCACGCAAAGAGGCGTGCCGTCAGACCGAAGATGATGGCGCTGATAACAACGATGACGACTGTCTTGGGCGTCATGGCGGGAACGCTGGCGATGACATTCGCTTCGTACTCGGTACCCAGGGCGAGTGATGTGAAGTAGCCGGTAAACGAGGCGACTAAGCAGTAGATGCCCGCGGTGTAGTCGATCTTGCCGATAAAGCACATCTCCATGCCAAAGAAGGCTCCGGCGAGGGGTGAACCGAATACGGCGCCAAAGGCCGACGAGATGCCGGCGAGCATGAGGTCGTGGTGGTCATGCTTTTTGAGGTGGGCGAGGCTCGAGATGTTGCTGGCGATGGTGCCGCCAATCTGCACCGCGGCGCCCTCGCGGCCGGCCGATCCGCCTGTTAGGTGCGTGAGTGTGGAGCAGACGAAGGTGAGGACGGCCATGCGCATATGGATAAGGCGTGTGCCCAGGGCGGAGTCGATGACCAGGTTGTTACCTCGTTTGGCGGCAAGGCCGTGGTTTTTGTACACCCATGCGGTGGCAACGCCCACAACGGGAAGCAACGCGTAAATCCACACGTGGTGCTCGCGATAATCGGTGGCGATATTCAGCGAGGCCAAAAATGCCCAAGCGGCAACACCCATGGCGAGCGAGACGATGACGACGAGCGCGAGCAGTTTGGCGCTTGCAAACAGGTTGCGGGCGTTGCGGCGTGTGTCGGCGGCCAAGAGCTGCTCGGAGCGGGTGAGTTGACGCCTGCCGGCCATGATGACGTCGCTAAGGGAGAAAAAGCCGCCATCGTCGAGCGGCTGGGAATGATCCTGCGCTTCGTTTGCGCTTTCGGGTTTGTTGTTATGAGCCATATATTCCTCTTTTAGGTTGCAACGCAAGCATTATAAAACGTGGCAAGCGCGACGAGCCGGTGGGTTGCTTTCCATTCTGTTTCGCGGCTTGCGGCCGACAGGTGTATTTGCGGGTACAGGCCAAATCGCGGTCGCGCGTCGGGGGATTATACTGAGACAAGCATAAAGAATCGGCGTCCCTGTTGTGCGCCGTGGCATTAAAGAGGTGCATATGGCAGAGAAACTCATTCCGCTGGAGGACGCGCAGTCGATCGTTCTGTCGCACGTTGCTCCGACCGATCTCGTCGAGATTCCCGTGTGGCAGGCCGCCGGTCTTCCCTTGGCCGAGGACGCGGTGGCCGATATCGACATCTCGCCGTTTGCCAACAGCGCTATGGACGGATATGCCGTGCGTTCGGCGGACTTGGCGCAGGCGTCTGGTGAGACGCCGGTGACGCTCGACGTTATCGGACACGAGGCAGCGGGCCATGTCTTTGAGGGCGTGGTCGGCACGGGCGAGACCGTCCGCATCATGACGGGCGCGCCGGTACCCGAAGGTGTCGATGCCGTGGTGAAATACGAGATCGTCGACGTGCTTGACGGCGATGGCAACGAGGGCTCGCACGTTCGCTTCTCGGCGCCGGCCAAGGTAGGGGAGAACGTTCGCTCTGCCGCCGAGGAGGCCCATGCCGGCGATGCTGTGATGCGCGCCGGCGAGGTCGTGGCTCCGGCGGGCGCGGGTCTGCTGGCAAGCGCCGGATACGCGAGCGTGAAGGTGCACGCTGCCCCGCGTGTGGGCATCATCTCGCTGGGCACGGAACTGGTCGCACCGAGTAACGTGCCGGCGCGCGGGCAGATTCGCGACTCCAACTCCTCGGCGGTGATGGCCGAGGCGCTCGATGCAGGAGCCGAGCCCGTGTTCTACGGCATTGCGCCCGACGATGAGCAGGCGATTGCCGAACTGGTGCATCGCGCCGTGCAGGAGTGCGATTTTGTCATTACGAGCGGTGGCGCCTCGGCGGGCGATTACGACTACGTGACGGCGCTCGTCCGGCGCGAGGGCGAGGTGCTGTTTGACCGCATTTCGATGCGTCCGGGCAAGGCCATCACGTTTGGCTTGCTCGGGGGTAAGCCCTACCTGGGGCTTTCAGGCAATCCGGCCGCGGCGTATGTGGGCTTTGAGATGCTCGCGCGCCCGGCGATTCGCAAGATGCGTGGTTTTGCCGAGGGGGCGCGCCCCGTGCAGCGAGCGGTTCTTACCCACGGTGTGAAAAAGCGCCAGGACCGACGCTTCTTCGATCGCGCCACGGTTTCGCGCGACCCCGAGACCGGTGAGCTGTTGGTGACCGAGGCCAAGACGCAGAATTCGGCGCTGCTCGGCACGATGCAGCGGGCCAACTGCCTGCTGCGTATTGACGAAGGACCGTGCGAGCTCAAAGCGGGCGACGTCGTGGATGTCGTGCGTGTCGACCTGCCCGAGGGAACGGTGTTGTAGGAGGAAGACTATGGAGTTGAAGATATCGATCGTGACGTGCTCGGACACGCGCGATCTTGCGCAGGACGAGGCCGGAGCCGCACTCGAGGAGCTTATCGAAGCGCAGGGCTGGACGGTCGCCTCACATGTGGTCGTGCGCGACGACGTCAGCGAGATTGGTGATGCCATTGTGGAAGCCGCCGATGAGTGCCACGCCAATGTCGTGCTCACCTGCGGCGGCACGGGGCTTTCGATGCGCGATGTGACGCCCGAGGCGACGCGTGCCGTCTGCGACCGCGATGTGCCGGGTATTGCAGAGGCGATTCGCGCGTACTCGATGACCAAGACGCGCCGCGCCATGCTCTCGCGCGCTATTTGCATGCAACGAGGTCATACACTTGTCGTAAACTTTCCCGGTTCTACGAAGGCCGCCCGCGAAAGCTGGGAGGCCATAGCAGACCAGCTGGAGCATGCGGCTCAGATGACAGCGGGCGGCGGACATACCAATTAAGCGGTTTACCTGCGGTGGGGCGACCTTATCGGTCGCTCCGCTTTTGTTTTCCGCCGAATCGACGCCGAGGTGTACGGTAACTCGAAACTATATTCTCAGCGAGAATAATTTCTCACTAACATTATTCGCGCAAAAGTATAATCTGATTGCAGATTAAAGCCCGCGGTGGGGTACCCGGGCACAAGGTCCGAAAGGGTTGAATATGTTCGATATGGTTTCTCGCCGCGGATTCGTCTCGCTTTCTGCTGTCGCCGCTGCCGGCCTTGGTCTTGCTGGCTGCTCGGGCAGCAAGACGTCCGAGCCGGCCGGATCCGATGCCGGCTCCGCCAAGTCTTCCTCTAAGAAGAAGGCTGTCGAGCTGCAGGTCTTTGCCGCCAACTCGCTCGAGAAGGCCCTGCCCGAGGTTCAGGAGCTCTACACCGAGCAGACCGGCACTACGTTTGCCGACACGCAGTTTAAGGCGTCTGGCGACCTTGTCGAGCAGATGCGCGCCGGTGCCGCCGTCGACGTGCTCATCACGGCCTCCAAGGGCACCATGGACGACGCCGAGGCCGCCGAGCTCGTCGACGTCGATACGCGTGAGGACATGTTCGTCAACGACCTTGTGATCATTCGCGCCGAGGGCTCCGACACCAAGGTCGAGGCCATCGCCGACGTCGCGAATCTGGACGGCAAGATCGCCATTGGCGACGCCAAGACCGTTCCCGCCGGCAAGTACGCCAACCAGGCGCTGGCTTCTGTGGGCCTCTACACCGGCACCGAGGGCGACGACGGCGAGTATGCTCCCGAGATCGCCGACAAGGTGGCCCTGGCCGACAAGGTCGGCACTGCTGCGTCTTACGTCTCTACGGGCGACTGCGTGGCTGGTTTTGTCTACAGCTCCGACATCTTCCGCTACGACGGCATCGAGGAGGCCTTCGTGTGCCCCGAGGACTCGCACAAGCCCATCGTGTACCCGGGTGCCGTTGCCGAGAGCTCCGAGCACGCCGACGAGGCCAAGGCGTTCATCGACTTCTGCCTGACCAACAAGAAGGCTCAGAAGATTTGGGCCAAGTACGGCTTTGAGCTTTCCGCGTAGTGCGGCTTGGCGCGATAATTCCATCGTTTTGTGTTTCACTCCGTCCTTGTATTCGCTTGGAGCTTTTCGTGCTTAATAGATTCCGCATGCTTGTCGCCTGTGCTTTGACCTTCGCGCTTTGCTGGGTGCCGGGATTTGCGTTTGCTGGGGACGCTGAGGACGGGGCCCAGGCTGCTGCGACCGCTCATGGGCTTTCCTATGGGATCGAGGGTTTTGAGCGGTTGGCCAAGGGGACCGCTCGTGCCATGGAGGGCCAGCCTGAGGGCTACCGGTTTCCCGTTGACGAGGACGTGGACCTTGTGGTGGCGCCTGCTGCCGATCGCGTTGTGGTGTGGATATCGCCCAAGGCGGTCGAGAAGTATGGATTGGATCCGCAGGACAACGAGTGCGTATCGGGTCTCAAGGCCCTCGTCTGTAAGCTCGACAGCGCAAACTGCATGGGAGGTGCGCAGCTGGGGGACGTGGATCTTCCTTGGTATGTCACGGCGGAAACAACGTTTGATTCCGGCGGGTATACCTATGGCTTTGACGAGCGCGGTGCGGATGGGGACCGCTATGTGGTGATTGCATCAGACTCGGGTGATGCCAAGGGCGGCGCGCGTTGGCTTGATAGCGCTCAAATGGTAGAAGCATCGTCTATCGTATTGCGGGATGAGCAGGGGCCCTGGACCTCTCTGACCTCCTTTTTGTGCGACATCGACTATCGCCCGTTTTGGGTGTCCATAAAAACGAGCGGCCTTGCCCTGCTGATCTCCTTTGCGCTGGGCCTGTTCGCCGCGTGGAAGACTATGGGTACCTCGAGTCGCATCAAGGGCCTGCTCGACTCGGTCTTTACCATCCCTATGGTGCTGCCGCCCACGGTCTGCGGCTTTCTGCTCCTCATGGTGTTTGGCCGCTCGACCGGGGTGGGCCAGTGGCTTATCGCGCACGGTATCTCGATTGTCTTTACGTGGCCTGCGGCGGTGATCTCTGCCGTGGTGGTGTCGTTCCCCCTGGTCTATCGAACGGCCCTCGGTGCCTTTGAGAGCCTCGACACGCAAATGCTCGATGCGGCGCGCACGCTGGGCTGGTCCGAGCGTCGCATCTTTACCAAGCTTATGATGCCGCTTGGCTGGCCCTCGATTGCCGCCGGCACGGTACTCGCCTTTGCCCGCGCGATGGGCGAGTTTGGCTGCACCCTGTTCTTTGCGGGCAACTACGCCGGTATTACGCAGACCATTCCCATTGCCATCTACTTTGAGTGGATGGGCGGCAACACGTCGGTGGCCCTCTTTTGGGTCGTCGTCGTGATCGTGTTTAGCTTCCTGGTCATCCTGTTCATCAACATGTACACCGCTCATTCGCAAAAGTATCGCGAGCGGGGCCTTTCCCGTGCGGAGCGCAAACAGGCCAAAGATCTCGCCGGACAGGGCGATTCGCTCGACCCAGTCGGCGGCGATGCGCTGCGTATCGATCGCGAGGCGCTGGCCGAGCTCATGCGCGATGATGCGGCGCCGCAGGGAGGTCGATAGGTCATGTCACTCGTTCTGGATATCAAAAAGCGCTATCCCGGGTTTATGCTCGACATGCAGCTTGAGGCCGGCGAGGAGCGTGTGGCACTGCTGGGCGCCTCGGGTTGCGGCAAGAGCTGTACGCTGCGCTGCATCGCCGGCGTGGAGACGCCCGACGAGGGCAGGATCGTCGTCAACGGCGTGACCTTTTTTGACTCGGCAGCGGGCATCAACCTGTCGCCTCAGGAGCGAAAATGCGCCCTGCTGTTCCAAAACTATCAGCTGTTCCCTAATATGACAGTGGCCGATAACGTATGTGCCGGCGTAAAGGATGCGGGCGACGCCGCGGCGCGCAAGCAGCTTGCCGAGCGCTACCTGGGTATCTTTGGACTGGCCGATTTTGCCGACCGCTATCCCGTGCGACTCTCGGGCGGTCAGCAGCAACGTGTGGCGCTTGCGCGCATGGTGGCGGCGCATCCGGGCATCTTTATGTTCGACGAGCCCATGAGCGCGCTCGATGCGTATCTCAAGAGCGCGCTTGAGCAAAACATGCTCGACCTGTTCGATGTATGCAACCGCACCGTGCTCTACGTGAGCCACGACATCGACGAAGCGTGCCGTCTGTGCGAGCGCATCTGCGTGATGCACAACGGGCATGTTGAGGAGATCGGCTCCATCGAGGACGTGGTCCGCCGCCCGCAGACGCTGGCGGCGCTGCGCCTGACGGGCTGCAAGAACACGAGCCGCGCGCGCAAGATCGGCGACGAAGAAGTTGAGGCCCTCGACTGGGGCATGACCTTTAACGTGGGTCGCGAGGTTCCCGATAATGTGGCGTTCCTGGGCATTCGCGCAAGCTACTTCCATGTTGACAATCGCGCGGAGCGGGGTCGTAACAGCTACGATTTGCACGTGGCCCGTGTGAGCGATTCACGCTTTGAGCGGCTGGTGCTGCTGGACGTGCCGCGCGGCGATGCGCCCACGCGTCTGCAGTGGAAGGTCAACAAGGTGGGCGTGCCTGTCGACGAGCTGCCGCAAGCAGGCGAGACGCTGCGCATGCATTTTGATGCCAGCAGGATCCATTTGGTTTGTCGATAGCGCCGGGTAATGCCGTCGGGGATATAAGCCTCGGCGGCTTTGTCTTGCCGCTTGCCGAATGAGGAATGACAAACTCTTATCAATCAAGATAATAATTTATTAAACGACGGCACACGAGGCTGTCGTACGAATGTCAACGGTGTTCGTCTGGACGATGACCGCTGATATAGTTGACCTTGACTGGTTAAGGAGGGTGCGCACATGCCGCAGACGACATACATTCGCCGCGTTGCCGCGCGCGCCCTGTATATGGCTCGGAGTCGCATATGAGCAGGTATGTTCACGGCTCCGGGAGAGACGACGCACAACTAAATAATCGACCGCAAAGCAGGTTCCCTAAAATTCCGGGTTTGAGCACGGCCGGGCAATCGCCGTCCGTCGTGCATCGATACCGCTGTTATCCATTTTTGGTTCGAGAGGGGAACCGTCATGGCTGAAGAATTCGATTTTCATCCGATGTGGGAGAGCCTCGGCATGAATCTTGCCGATCACGACATGCTGCTGGGCGCCGTGGGCCAGATGTACGGCGACATGTTCCTGACGCAGAACAATCGCCCCAAGTCCACGTCCTACCTGGACTTTGTGGCCACCAACATCCACAGCGGCCGTATTAAGGAGATGCTCGACAAGAAGGAGGCCGGCGAGGCCACCAAGATCGTCGGTTCGTTCTGCGTGTACGTGCCCGAGGAGATCGTACTTGCCTGTGACGGTATTCCCGTGGGCCTGTGCTCGGGTGCCGATTGGGCAACCGATAAGGTCGAGGAGCACCTGCCGCGCAACACCTGTCCGCTTATCAAGAGCTTTGCCGGCTTTAAGCTGGGCGAGGTCTGCCCCTACATTGAGTCGAGCGACCTGGTGGTGGGCGAGAACACCTGCGATGGCAAGAAGAAGGCCTACGAGTTCTTTGCCACGCAAAAGAACATGTACGTCATGGATATTCCCAACGTGCACGACGAGTCGACGCTCGTGACCTGGAAGGGCGAGGTCAAGAAGCTCGCCGCCAAGATCGAGGAAGAGTGTGGCGTCAAGATTACGCCCGAGCGTCTGAAGGCCGCCATCCACGCCGTCAATGAGAAGCGCCGCGCCCTGCAGCGCCTCGCTGAGACCCGCGCTGCCGACCCTGCGCCCATCAGCGGTCTCGACAGCCTGCTGACCGTTCAGGCCGCCTTTATGGACGACACACCGCGTCTGACCGGAGCCATCAACGATATGGCGGCTGAGTGCGAGCAGCGTGTCGAGGCCGGCGAGGGCGTGGCACCCAAGGGGACCAAGCGCATCCTGTACACCGGTACGCCCATGGCCGTGCCCAACTGGAAGCTGTTCAACCTTATCGAGAAGGCCGGCGGCGTTGTGGTGGGCGAGGAGTCCTGCACGGGTTCGCGCTATTACAAGGACTTGGTCGATGAGTCCGGTGAGACGGTTGACGAGATGCTCGATGCTATCGCCGAGCGCTACTTTAAGATCAACTGCGCCGTCTTTACGCCCAACGACCAGCGTATGAAGGACATTGTCCAGATGGCCAAGGACCTGCATGCCGATGGCATCGTCGACGTGGCCCTGCAGTTCTGCACGCTCTACGAGATGGAGTCCTTCGCCGTGGAGAAGGCCGCCGAGGAGGCAGGCATTCCGTTTATGCACATCACGACCGACTACGCCGGCGAGGACGCCGGTCAGCTCCAGACCCGCATCGAGGCCTTCCTCGAGACGATTTAGCCGCACCTGCGCTAAGCTGTGCCGCCTGGTATCCCTATCCACGCGATAGGGATTTCTCTGCTGCCATGCCGGTCGGTGTCCGGATGCACCGCAGGGCGCCGATCGGCTTCGCATAGCTGCCGGGGCGGGGATTTCCGCCGTCCCGGCAGATTCTGTCCGTTTGTTCAGACACGAAAGGAACTCAATGAACAACGACCTTTTCAAGGCGGGCGTTTCCCGTCGCGGTTTTCTGACCGGCTCCGCTGCCCTGTGCGCCATGGCGGGCCTCGGCCTCACCGGCTGCGGCGGTTCGGGCGCCGAGAGCGGTAGCGCCGCTGGCTCCGGCCAGGATGTGGAGTATCGCGACGAGCTGCAGATCGCGCTCCCGGCGAGCCCGGACGGTCTCGATCCGCACACCACGTCGTCGCTTGTGACCGTGGACATCATCTGCAACGTCGTCGAGCCGCTCTTTGGCCAAGACAGCGACTACGAGCCCCGGCCCGTGCTGGCCAAGGGCTATGAGGTCTCCGACGACGGCCTGACCTACACCATCAAGCTGCGCGAGGGCGTCACCTTCCACAACGGCAAGGAGTTTGGCTCCGAGGACGTCGTGGCCTCGATGAATCACTGGCTCACCGTCAACGACCGCGCCACGAGCCTGCTGCCCGGCGCCACCTTCGCCGCCTCGGGCGACCACGAGGTCACCTGCACGCTGACCGAGCCCGCCACTGACTTTCTGATTATCCTGAGCAGCCACTCCCAGTATCCGGGCATCTTCCCCTCCGAGGTCATCGAGGCCGCGGGCGATACCGGCGTGACCGAGTACGTGGGTACCGGTGCCTACAAGTTTGTGGAGTGGAAACAGGACCAGTACGTCCATCTCACCCGCTACGAGGACTATGTCGCCGCCGACGGCAAGGCTTCGGGCTACACCGGCAAGGTTTCCGCGCCCACCAAGGACATCTACTATCAGTTCGTGACCGAGGCCTCCACGCGCGTGAGCGGGTTTGAGACCGGCGAGTACGATATCGCTGGCGAGATTCCCACCGAGAACTACCACGACTTCGACGGCAACGACGACGTCAAGCTCTACACCCATAACGCCGGCGTTCTGACCGCCTTCCTCAACATGAACGAGGGCATCTTCGCCGACGAGGAGATCCGCAAGTGCGCCCTCATGGCTATCGACTGCGAGGCGGCCGCTCTTGCCGCCTATGGCGAGAAGGAGCTCTTCAATATCGATCCCAACCTTGGCAACCCCGAGAACACTCAGTGGGCGACCGACGCGGGCAAGAAGTACTTCAATCAGGCCGACGCCAAGGCCGCCAAGAAGGCCCTAGCCAAGACCTCCTATGCCGGTGAGACGGTCAAGCTGCTGACCACCCCCGACTACAAGGATATGTACAACGCCACCGTCGCGCTGCAGGAGCAGCTCGAGAAGGCCGGCTTCACCGCCGAGGTCGACAGCTACGAGTTCGCGACCTTCATGGACATCCGCTCCAGCAAACCCGAGCAGTGGGACCTCTTTGTGGCCTCCACCAACTACAAGCCCATCCCGGCCCAGTCCCTCTCGGTTTCCAAGGCCTTCTATGGCCTGTCCGACGAGAAGGCGCTCAAGCTCGTGGCCGAGACCCGCACCGCCAAGGACACCGACGCCGCGGCCAAGAAGTGGGCCGAGGCTCAGGAGCGCCTCTATGAGATCGCCGTCATCGAGCCGCTTTGCCACTACGCTTCCATCACGGGCACCCAGGCAGACGTCGAGGATGTCGAGGTGCTCGACGGCGCCATCATCTGGAACGCCAAGCGTCCGGAGTAATGCAATAGATGGCGTGGCGGCTTGAGGGGTCTGGTCCCCTGTGGCCGCCATGCCCTGTCCACGTTCAGAGGGGAAATAGACGCCTCGCATGTTGAAGTACACGCTCAAACGTATAGGCGCGATGGTTCCGGTGATGCTCATCATCTCGGTCGTCGTGTTTTTGATTATCTATCTCACACCGGGTGACCCGGCCTCTTCGATGCTCGGCATGGAGGCTTCGGCCGACCAGATCGAGCGCGTCAACGATAGCCTGGGACTCAACGAGCCGCTGCCGCAGCGCTACGTTGAGTGGATGGGCGGCGTGCTTACCGGCGACCTGGGCAATTCGTATTTTATGCGCCAGCCCGTCACGCAGGCGATCGCCGAGCACTTTGGCCCCACGCTATCGCTCGCGCTTCTGGCACAGCTCATCGCGCTGTTGATTGCACTGCCCTGCGGCGTCGTCGCTGCCCTCAAACATGGGTCGCGCACCGACGCGGTCTTGCGTGTCGTTGCTCTTTTGGGCGTGGCGATACCCGGCTTTTTGATGGCGCTTATGCTTATGTGGCTGTTTGCCGTCACGTTGCGTGTGCTCCCGGTGGCCGGCTATGCGCCGCTATCGAAGGGCTGGTTCAGCCATTTACGCTATCTTGCGTTGCCGGCCATATCGCTTGGATGCGTTCAGGCCGCGCTGCTCATGCGCATGACGCGTGCGAGCGTGATCGAGGCCATGCAGCTCGAGTGCGTCAAGACGGCGCGTGCCAAGGGCGTCTCCGAGGTTCGCGTGGTGCTGGCCCATGCCCTGCGCAACGCAGCGCTGCCGATTCTCACCTCGGTCGGCTATTCTTTTGGCGCCCTGATTACGGGCGCCGTGGTGACTGAGGCCATTTTTAACATCCCCGGTTTGGGCCAGCTGGTCACGAGCTCTATCGAGCGTCGCGACTATCCGGTGATTCAGGGCGTGCTTCTGGTCGTCACCTTGTTGAATTCGGTGATCAATCTGGCCGTCGACCTTGCCTACGGCGCTTTTGACCCGCGCGCTCGCAAATGGGGCGATGCATGATGGCAAACTTTAAGAAGGCTCTTGCCAACAAGGGGTTTGTGGTCGGTGGCTGCATTTTCCTGGCGATTGCGCTGATCGCGCTCGTCGGTCCGCTGGTGTGGACGGTTAATCCCAATGCGCAGGAGATGACGTTGCGACTTTCGGAACCTTCGCCCGCGCATCCCTTTGGCTGCGATGACTTTGGCCGCGACCTGCTTGCCCGCGTCATCGCGGGCGCGCGCGTGTCGCTTGGCGTTGGCATTGCCGTCACGCTCGCGACGAGTGCGCTCGGCTTGGTGATCGGCGCCTATGCGTGCTACAACGAAAGGCTCGATCATATTCTCATGCGCATCTGCGATGGCCTTATGTCCATTCCGGGCGTGCTTTTGGCCATCGCGCTCATGGCGATGATGGGGGCGAGCGCGTGGAACGTTATCATCGCGCTCTCCATCGTCTATACGCCCAGCATGGCGCGCATCGTGCGCTCGCGTGCGATGGTGGTCAAGGAGGAGCCCTTTGTGGAGGCCCTGCGCGTGCAGGGCGCCTCGACCGCGCGCATCGTGTGGCTGCATATCGTGCCCAACGTTATGGCGCCCTTCCTGGTGCAGGCGACCTTCGTCTTTGCCGAGGCCGTGCTCTCGGAGGCCGCCCTCTCGTTTCTGGGCCTGGGTATCAAGGCACCCGACGCCAGCTGGGGAAACATCCTTCAGGCGGGCAAGAACGTGATGCGCAAAGCCTGGTGGATGATTTTCTTCCCGGCAGCGGCCATCATCGCAAGCGTGCTTTCGCTCAATCTGGCCGGCGACGGCCTGCGCGACGCCCTCGACCCCAAGACCAAGGAGGACTAGCCCATGGCTCAGCATCTTTTGGACGTGCGCGACCTCTGCATCTCGTTTGTGGGCCGCGATGGCAACACGCTGGAAGCCGTCAACAAACTCAACCTACATATCGATGCCGGCGAGATCGTTGGTGTTGTCGGCGAGTCCGGCTGCGGTAAGTCGGTGTTTGCCCAGAGTGTCATGCGCCTATTGGAGCATGAACAGAAGATGGCCTATGAGGGCCAGATTGTGTTTGATGGCGAGGATCTGCTGGCACGTCCGCTCAAGACGATGCGCAAGGTGCGCGGCTGCGACATCGCCATGATTTTCCAGGACCCTTTGAGCTCGCTTAACCCCGTCATGACGGTCGGGGCCCAGGTCGTCGAGGCCGTGCGGGCCCACCGTAAGGTGAGCCGACGCGAAGCCCGCAACGAGGCTCTATCGCTGTTGGAGCGTGTGGGAATTCGAGATGCCGCGGCCCGCTTCGACATGTATCCGAGCGATTTTAGCGGCGGCATGCGCCAGCGCGTGATGATCGCCATGGCGCTCGCCGGACACCCGCGCCTGCTGATCGCCGATGAGCCCACCACGGCACTCGACACGACGACTCAAAAACAGATTTTGGACCTTCTGCGCGACCTCAACAGTTCCGAGGGCATGGCGGTGCTTTTTATCAGCCATGATTTGGGTGTCGTCACGAGTATCTGCTCGCGCGTACACGTCATGTATCTGGGCCAAATCGTAGAAGAGATCGACGCCTGCGGCCTTATGAAGCGCCCGAGCCACCCGTATGCCCAGGGGCTCATCGCGAGCATTCCGCCGCTCGAAGGCGAGCGAGTTGACACGCTGGCGGATATTCCGGGCACGGTGCCGCCGCTTACGGCAATACCCTGTGGATGCCGCTTTGCGCCTCGTTGCGCTCGGGCGGACGAGCGTTGCCGTGCGCAGGAGCCTCCGCTGTTTGCCGTGAATGCGTGCGACCGGTCTAAATGCTGGCTTGTCGAGAAAGGGGAGTGCCATGGCTGTTGATAGCGAAGCCCTGCTTGGGGTCTCACATCTGACTAAAGCGTATCCCATGCCGGGCTCAGGGTTTAAGCGTCAAGCCTTTACCGCCGTGGACGATCTGTCGTTTGAGATCGCGCCGGGCGAGGTCTATGGCCTGGTTGGCGAATCCGGATCGGGCAAGTCGACGACTGGACGCCTGATCTGTGGTCTCGAGCGTGCGGATTCCGGCTCGATTGTCTATCGCGGGCACGACCTCGCCACGATGTCGGAGCGCGAACGCAAGCCGTTCCGCCGCGAGATCCAGCTGGTATTCCAGGATAGCTCTACGGCTTTTGACCCACGTAACCGTGTCGGCCGCATTTTGGAGGAGCCGCTGATTATCGCCGGCGTGCGTGATGCGGATGAGCGCCATGAGCGCGCTCTCTCGGCCCTGGCCTCGGTCGGTCTTCTGACAGAGCATTATGACCGCTATCCGCACGACCTTTCGGGGGGACAGCGTCAGCGACTCAATCTGGCACGGGCGCTTATTTGCGAGCCGCGCCTTGTGGTATGCGACGAGCCGGTCTCGGCGCTTGACGTGTCCGTTCAGGCCCAAGTGCTCAACTTGCTTCGCGACCTGCAGCGCACGACGGGCGTGGCGCTGCTGTTTATCACGCATGATATGCGTGTGGTTCGGCATATGTCCGACCGGATTGGCGTGCTTTACCACGGTCGTCTTGTCGAGGAAGGCGCGGCCGAGGACGTGATCGCGCACCCGAGCGATCCGTATACGCAGGAGCTTATCGACGCCATTCCCTAGAGGATGCTTCCTTTTGGGTATGGCGTGGGTTTGTTGTTTAATTGTCGGTATATCGGTGCAAGAGAGGGGAACTATTATGGCCGATATCGAGGAACAGCCGTTGCCGTCCACGTTTGAGGAGTTCAACGAGCAGCGCAAGGCGGCGTTTATTCGCGTCAAGGATTATAAGCAGGCGGGTAATCGCCTGGTCGGCTTTTTGTGCAGCTACACGCCGCTCGAGATTATCGATGCCGCGGGGGCTGCGAGCGTGGCGCTGTGCGGCACGTCCGACGAGGTGATTCCCGAGGCCGAGAAGGTGCTGCCGGCAAACCTCTGCCCGCTCATCAAGTCGACGTACGGCTTTGCCTACTCGCAAAAGTGCCCGTTTACGTACTTTAGCGACA
Source organism: Collinsella sp. (assembly GCA_048430645.1). Classification (GTDB taxonomy): domain Bacteria; phylum Actinomycetota; class Coriobacteriia; order Coriobacteriales; family Coriobacteriaceae; genus Collinsella. Next base: position 16,817 of record DBFOME010000033.1, read on the forward strand.
TGATCATCGGCGAGACCACCTGCGACGGCAAGAAGAAGATGTACGAGCTACTCAACGAGCTCAAGCGCACGCACATTCTGCACCTGCCGCAGGGTCGTGATCGCGCCTACGAGCGTGAAGGCTGGTACGAGGAGTGCCGCCTGCTCAAGGAGGAGCTCGAGAACTTCTACGGCATTACGATTACTGATGACGACCTGCGCGCCGCCGTCCGTCGTCGCAACCGCTTGCGTGCGGCCCAGCTCGAGATGTTTGCGCTGCAGGCCAATCAGCCGGCGGCCATGAGCGGCGTCGACCTGATGAGCACTATGTTTGCCGGTACGTTCAGCTTTGATATCGAGGCCTATACGCAGCAGCTGGAGCAAAAGGTTGCCAAGCTGCGCGAGGCCTACGACGCGGGCGAGCGCCCGGTTGCGGCGGATGCCAAGCGCATTCTGATCACCGGCTGTCCGGTGGGCGGTGTGATCAACAAGATCGGCCGTACTATCGAGTCCAACGGCGGTGTGGTCGTGTGCATGGACGACTGCTCGGGCGAGCGCACGGCGGCCATGATGATCGACCCGGAGGCTCCCGATATCCTGCACGCCATCGCCGACCGCTACCTGGACATCAACTGCTCGGTCATGACGCCCAACGACAGCCGCATGGGGAACACGCTTGCCATGTGCGAGAAGTATCATGTCGATGGCGTGGTAGAGAGCGTGCTACAGGCCTGCCACACCTTTAACGTGGAGAGTGCGCGCATGCAGGAAGCTGTCGAGGGTGCGGGTATTCCGTATATGAAGATCGAGACCGACTACAGCAACGGTGACATGGGCCAGATCGAGACGCGCATCGCCGCCTTCATCGAAACCCTCTAGCTTCCTCAGGCACCGGATCTTGCCCCTCAAACCGTCGCTTGCGTACCCAAAGTACGCTGCGCTCCTCTTTCGGGGCAATCTCCGGCACCTGAGAAACCTAGAGCTAAGGCGCCTGAACGCGCCGCTGTCTTTGATGTTTAGATTGGGAGAGAGCCATGATAGGGATCGGGATCGATATCGGGTCTACGGCGGCTAAGGCTGCTGTGGTCGATGGAGAGGGTTCGGTGGCGTGGACGTGCGTGCAGCCAACCGGGTTCTCCTCGGTCGATGCTTCCGAGCGGCTGCGCAAGGCACTGGCAGCGGCGGGTTATGACGTGGCTGCCGACGACGTGCGCGTGGTCGCGACCGGCTACGGTCGTGTCGCCGTGCCCTATGCACACAAGGTCGTGACCGAGATCTCCTGCCACGGCACCGGTGCCGTGTGCCTGTTTGGCGACCACGGCACCGTGATCGACGTGGGCGGCCAGGACACCAAGGTCATTCAGCTTAAAGGCGGCCGCGTGTCCAAGTTTGCCATGAACGACAAGTGTGCCGCCGGCACGGGGCGCTTTTTGGAGATCATGGCCGACCGCCTGGGCATTTCCCAGCAGCAGATGGCCGACCTGGCGCGTTCCGGCGAGCCCACCAAGATCAGCAGCATGTGCACCGTGTTTGCCGAAAGCGAGGTCATCAGCCTGATCGGTCGCGGTGAGCCGCGCGAGAACATTGCGCGTGGCGTGATCGACAGCGTGGTCTCGCGCGTGGCGACCATGGCCGGGCAGGCCGCGGGCGCCCCGTACTACCTGACC
>DBFOME010000034.1:0-65135 GCA_048430645.1 Collinsella sp.
AGCCGCCAGCGCCGCATCGTGCGACTCCTCGACCGGAACGCCATAGGTCTTAGCGATATGGATGCTCGTCCCGTGAATATGAATGTGTGTCTCACTCGAACGCGCCAGCAGCGGGCCGGAACAGCTCGCCAACGTGCCGGCGGGCAGATCGGGCCACACATGGAAGCCAAAAATGCGGTCGACCCCGTAGCATTCGAACACACCGCTCTCACATACCGTCTTAGCACCACCGGTCGTTTCCTCGGCCGGCTGGAACACAAAGAGAACGTTGCGCCTAATGACGCCCGGCTGCTCGCGAATCGTACGGTCGACATACGTCGCGGCGGCAAGCGCCATGGCCATGTGTCCATCATGTCCGCAAGCGTGCATCTTGCCGGGATGGGTCGAGGCAAAGGCCGCTCCCGTCGCCTCCGCGATGGGCAGCGCATCCATATCGGCGCGAATCGCTGTGGCATGCGCGGCACCAACGCCGGCGTCGAAGAAAGCGCAGACGCAGCTGGGGCACGGATGGGTCACCTCGCAAGCGAGCGGTGCCAACACGCCCTCGATATAGGCAATGGTTTGCGGAAGATCGAAATCGAGCTCCGGAATGCGATGGAGATCGCGGCGATAGCGACGGAGTTCTTGGAGCTCGGTCATAGAGAATCCCTTCGTGAGGCACATCTGTTGCAACTTATTGTGATACAGGATTGTGGCGCACATGTTTCCAGCATATTGCTGCATTTTTTAAACGTTATATACAAATACTCTTGTTTGGTAAAGTGCAACGTGATAGGGTCTTTACCACTTGATAGAGGCGCGGGCACGAAGAACCGCGGGCGAGCCGGCAGGCTTTGACCCCGTGGGGAGGCGAAACCCGCCGAACTGGGTTTTTCGGGCACGAACAACCTGGTGGGCCTGTGGGAAACACCCACAGGACTGTCTGCAGCAATGCGGGAGCGCTATCCGGACATTGGGTCCACGCTATGCGGATTCGATGCGCAGATGGCGCCGTCTGGATAGCGAGGTTTACGGGACATGGCATTGACCCCCAACGAGGCATATGCGGCCAAGCAGCCGTTTGTGGACAAGGAGACACTCGAGCATATCGTCGAGCAGTTCCCCACGCCGTTTCATCTATACGACGAGGCAGGCATCCGCCGCAACATGCAAGAAGTGCGCGACGCCTTCGCATGGAACCCGGGCTTTAAGGAATACTTTGCCGTCAAGGCCAATCCCAACCCGGCGCTCATCTCCATTCTCAACGAATACGGCTGCGGCTGCGATTGCTCGAGCTATACCGAGCTTATGATCGCCCGCTCACTGGGTATCACGGGACACGACATCATGTTCTCGTCCAACGACACGCCGGCTGCCGACTTTGAGCTCGCCGACAAGCTAGGTGCCATCGTCAACTTTGACGACATCAGCCACATCGAGTTCTTTGAGCGCGTTGCGGGGCCCATCCCCAAGACGGTCAGCTGCCGCTTTAATCCAGGCGGTCTGTTCCAGCTCTCCAACGGCATCATGGACAACCCGGGCGACTCCAAATATGGCATGACCACCGAGCAGCTCTTTGAGGCCTTCCGCATGCTCAAGGCCAAGGGCGCCGAGAATTATGGCATCCATGCCTTCCTTGCCAGTAACACCGTCACTAACGACTACTATCCCAAGCTCGCACGCATCCTCTTTAAACTTGCCGTGCGCCTGGAGCGCGAGACCGGCGCACATGTCGCCTTTATCAATCTGTCCGGCGGTGTGGGTATCCCCTACCTGCCCGAGCAGCAGGCTAACGACATTCACGCCATCGGTGAGGGCGTACACGCAGCCTACGACGAGATTCTGGTCCCCGCCGGCATGGGCGATGTGGCGATCTGCACCGAGATGGGTCGCTTTATGATGGGCCCCTACGGATGCCTGGTCACCAAGGCCATCCACGAGAAGCAGATCTACAAGGACTATATCGGCGTGGACGCCAGTGCCGTCGATCTGATTCGTCCTGCCATGTATGGCGCTTACCACCACATTACGGTGATGGGCCAGCTGGGTGGCGACGACAAGACCACAGCGCCCGTCACGGACACCTACGACATCACGGGCAATCTGTGCGAGAACAACGACAAGTTCGCCATCGATCGCGAGCTGCCGCATATCGACATGGGCGACCTGCTTGTGATCCACGATACCGGCGCGCATGGCTACTCCATGGGCTACAACTACAATGGACGCCTGCGCTCCGCCGAGGTCCTGTTGCGCCCCGATGGCTCGGCCGACCTCATCCGCCGCGCCGAGCGCCCGGGCGATTACTTTGCCACGCTCGACGTGCTGCCGAGCGGCCGAGAGCTGCTGGCCAAGTCGCGCGCCGAAAGTGCCCGCCGTCGCGCCCAAGACGAGCGCCTGGCAGTCGCCGCCCAATGGAACAAACGCATCCAGATCGCGGACGCGAAGGAGAAGAACATGGACATCCGCAATCTCGAGGGCTCAATCGTCGCTCTCGTCACGCCGTTTAAAAAGGATGGCAGTGTCGACTTTGACGCACTCGAGCGCCTTATCGATTTCCACCTGCAAAACGGCACCGACGCCATCCTCACCCTGGGCACCACCGGCGAGAGCGCCACGATGACCGACGACGAGGACAACTCCGTCGTCGCCGCCGTGGTCAAGCATGTTGCAGGACGCGTCCCCGTCATTGCCGGCTCGGGCTCCAACTCCACGCAGACCATGCTCACCAAGTCGCTTACTTACCAGGGCTTGGGAGCCGACGGCCTGCTGCTCATTACCCCCTACTACAACAAGTCCAACGAAGAGGGTATCTATCAGCACTTTAAGACCGTCGCCGATGCCGTGGACATCCCCTGCATCCTGTACAACATCCCCGGCCGCTGCGGCTGCGGCATCAGCGAGCGCAACGTAGAGCGCTTGGCCGCGCACCCCAACATCATGGGTATTAAGGAAGCCTCGGGCAACGTCGCCTACGCGGCCAAGATCGCCCACCTGCTGTCCGACGACTTCCGCATGTACTCGGGCGAGGACGCACTTACCGTACCGCTCATGAGCCTGGGCGCTTCGGGCACCATCAGCGTGTGGGCCGATGTTCAGCCGCAGCTCGCGCACGACATGTGCCGCGCCTATCTGGACGGTGACGTGGAGCGCGCCCGCGACATCCAAATTGCCGCTCAGCCGCTCATCAACGCCCTCTTTAGTGAGGTCAACCCCATCCCCGTCAAGGAAGCGCTCGCTCAGATGGGTATGATCGAGGCAAACTACCGTATGCCGCTGTGCCCCATGGCCAACGACACACGCGCTGCACTTACCGATGCTCTGAAGGGAGCTGGTCTGCTTGATTAAGACCGTCATTATGGGAACGGGCCGTATGGGCTCGCTCATCCGCACCACCGCCGAGGGCGTTGTCGACGCCGCCGGTCAGCCCGTTTTTGATATCGTCGCCCAGATCGGTTTTGATCTGTCCGAGCTCGAGAGCGCCCCGGCAGCAGACATTATCATCGACTTCTCGAACGTCGTGACCTTTGACGCCGTCGTCGCCTATGTCAAGCGTACAGGCGCCGCGTTGGTCTCGGGCACCACGGGCTACACACCCGATCAGATGGACCGCCTGCGCGAGCTGGGTCAGAACGCCCGCGTCATGCACTCGGGCAATTACTCCATCGGTATCGCAGCCCTGCGTCATCTGGTAGCACAGGCCACACACGAGCTGCCCGGCTTTGACTGCGAAATCGTCGAGACGCACCACAACCAAAAGGTTGACGCCCCGAGCGGTACTGCCAAGCTACTGCTCGACGCCATCGTCGAAGCCGAGCCCCAGGCAGGCTACCACCCCGTCTATGGCCGCGAGGGCATGTGCGGCGCGCGTGACCCCAAGGAGATCGGCATGCACTCGCTGCGCGGCGGCACCGTCGCCGGCGTGCACGAGGTGAGTTTCTTTGGCCAGGACGAGGAGATCACGCTCACCCACCGCGCCACGAGCCGTCAGATCTTCGTCAACGGCGCCTTGGCAGCAGCCCAAAAGCTCATCACCCGCGACCCCGGCTTCTACACCTTCGACCAGGTCATGTTCGCCTAACTAGTTATCAACCATACCCCCTCAAAGGAGAGACAGCATATGAGCAACGCAGCCGAGATGGATGCACAGGAGATTATCAACTACATCGCCACCGCGCCCAAAAAGACGCCCGTCAAGCTGTACGTGCGCGAGAAGCCGGGCATGAAGGTCCAGTGGGGCAATGCACACGTCTACGGCGGTCGTCGTGGCAAGACCGTCTTTGGTGACTGGGATGAGCTTAAGGCCATCCTGGACGCCAATGCCGATTCCATCGACTATTACGACGTCGAGAATGACTGCCGCAACTCCGCCGTCCCCATGCTCGACATCAAGGGTATCAACGCCCGCATCGAGCCGGGCGCGATCATCCGCGACCGCGTCGAGATTGGCGACCGTGCCGTCATCATGATGGGCGCCATCATCAACATCGGCTCCGTCATTGGCGAAGGCTCCATGATCGATATGGGCGCCGTGCTGGGCGGCCGCGCCACCGTGGGTAAGAACTGCCACATCGGCGCTGGTACCGTGCTGGCAGGCGTCGTGGAGCCCGCCAGCGCCACGCCCGTCATCATCGAGGACGATGTCATGATCGGCGCCAATGCTGTGGTCCTGGAGGGCGTGCACGTGGGTAAGGGTGCTGTCGTTGCCGCCGGCGCCGTATGCGTGGAGGACGTCCCCGCCGGCGCCGTCGTGGCCGGTGTCCCCGCCCGCGTCATCAAGATGCGCGACGAGAAGACCGACAGCAAGACCGGTCTGGAAGAGGGCTTACGTCAACTTTAATAGTTACGCGGTTTTGACAAACCGCGTTTTCGCTGACGTATGCTCAACCTGCGGCGCAATGTCAGCAACCAAGCCGAAAACAAAAAAGACCGAAGTCCCGAAGGGCTTCGGCCTTTGTTTTTCTGCAACGTCCAAGCGCAGCTTATCGATTCTCAATACTTCCGATGTTCTTGAGCTCGATAGAGATGAGGCCGTTGGGCTCATTGACGAACTCAATGTACTCGGAATTCGAACCCATCTCTGCCGGGAAGCTGATCTCGATACCCGTGTCGGTACGAATCTTGTGATTGCGCACCGCCGCGCGTTCGACCTGCTTGCGCTCCACGGGCACACGCTCAGGCACCTTCTCCTCGGTCAGTGCCGCGCGCACGCTCTCCTTGATGACCGGTTCGTCCTCAAAGACCTCGTCGACGATATCCCAAGGCGGCAGCTCCTCGTCATCCTCGACCTTCTCGGCAACAGCAGCCTTAACCTTGGCGAGCGCTACGGCCGTATTGGCACCGTGCTCCTCGGCGACTTCCTCGACCACACGCGTCACGGTGTCGATGACCTCCTTGCCCGATACGCCCGTGTCGCACTGCAGCAGGCCATCGGGGATAAGCATACGGTCCTCGCCGGCGATCTTGCGTTTCTTGTCCACATAGCCGATCTCCATGGTGCTTGCACGCACGATTGCATAGCTCGGCACCTTTTGCGAAGGGTTCGGCAGAATGGCATAGTGGCGCGCGATGTCGTTACGCACCTCGCCCTCTTCGCGACCCACCTCGTGCATGAATGCCTGCTTGGAGCCCAGCAGCATCACGGCAAACCAGCGGGCATCCTCATCGTCGTCAAAGTCCGCCACAAGCACGTCGGTGGACTCGGCTTTCTCAGCCTTAGTGAGTTCGGAAGAGATAAACTCCGCAATCTGCTGCGACAGGTCCACGAACTCGCGCTCGCCAAAGAAATAGCCCTTGAGCTCGCCGCCAAACGCAGAGTTCTCGGCAAACGTGGCGCGTTTATTGTCGGCCGAGGTACGTGCGCGGCGCAGATGCGTGGTCACGAAGTTGCGCACGGTACGGCTCTCGATATCGAGCTCGCGTTGGCTCATGACGTTGACGGCAGAGTCAAAGTCCAGGATATGCAGAATCGCGTGATTGATTTTCATATACGGCATTCCGTTCTAGATTGATTTCGGCACGAATCAGTATAGCGGTCGAGCCCGCCCCAGGCGCATCGAAGATTGGCGCATCGGGGACAGGTTGCTTTGTATCAATGGCTAGCGCAGGAGCTCGGACTGCCAAGCCTCGAGCTGTTCTGCCAAACTCTTGCCGGCAGCGGGCACGTCGATCTGGGGTCGTTTGGGCAACAGTGCGCATTTAAGGATTGCCACGATGGTCTGCGAGACAAAGCGTCGTGTATCCTTGTCAAAGCCTTGCGCAGCCTGGAGCATCACGGGCAGGCTCTCGCGCAGATTCCCAGCGATATCCGCAAACCGCTCAGCACCCGTAGCCTCAAACACGGAGAACAACGCATCTACAAAACGTTCGCGCTCGCTATGCGACACTGCAAGCAGCATCTCGCGAATGGAGCCATCAACATATCGAGCACCGGCGGACAGGTGCTCACAGTACACGAAGTCGCGACCATCAACCACCCAGCTAAAGGGATTGTGTTGCAGCAGGCTGAACTCGGTGCTCTCAACGATGGCATAGTCCTCTTGTGTCTCGAGCATCATGCCGAAGATCGACGACCGAGGTAGCGTCTTGTCGATTCGACCGGAAAGATCGGCAAAGGCGTTGCCGTTCAGAAACTCCTCGACGAACCCTGGACCATCATGGGAATACGCCCGTTCGATTCGCTCACGGGCGACATCGGAGCACATCGCCGCACCGTACACCGCAAGGTTTCCACCCTTGGAATGACCTCCGCACAAAAGCGGCCCGTCGATCGCATCCGCCGCCTCGTCCACATAACGCGCCGCGGATTCCTGGGCCGGCACAGGACACCGGAACGCCATGTTAAAGTCCTCTTTCCAGCCCACAATCGTGCTGTCGGTCCCCCGGAAGGAAAGATAGCTAAACCCCGCCGGAAACCGGAACGCCATGGCTGCAAACTGCTCCGTCGCCACCACATCGCTCACGGCACGATAGCCGCAAACGTGCACGCCGCGGTATCTGGGATTTGCTGCCACGGCCTCCAACAAGGCCCTGCTCCCCTCTGGATCCCACAAGTCGTCAATCATGTCCCGATAGCACTCGGCACGCAGCAGCTCGCGTACGTCTAGGCCCTGCCAGTTCGTCAGCTCCGCCATATCACCCGGCAAACGCAAATAGGACAACCACGCAAAGACCAGGCTGTCCACCGCGCAGAACGGCCGCTCCTCAAACGGATCAAACGCCGTCTGAGCATAGGTCAAAAAATTAGGCGAATCCGACATGGCCCTCCCATCAACTATGGTGTATTGGGATGGTGCATTGGGGTCAGGTTACTTTGCACCAAAAGGCGCCCGGGCCGTGTGGACCCGGACGCCTTCATTGTAGCTTTTCGCTCTAGCGAGCTTGATTTAGCAGGAGAAATCGACGCTGTCGATGATGTCCTTGAGGGCCTTGGCGGAGACGGTGAGCTCATGCTGCTCGTCATCGTTCAGCGGCACGGGGACGCGGCAGACAACGCCGTCGCGGCCAACGACGGTCGGCATGGAGATGGCAAGATCGGACAGGCCATACTCGCCCACCATGAGCGAGGAGACAGGCAGAACGGTCTGCTCATCGCGCATAACGGCGGTGCAGATGCGCTTGACGGCCATGGCGACGCCATAGTAGGTGGCGTGCTTCTTCTCGATGATGGTGTAGGCGGAGTTCTTGACGTCCTCAGCGATGCGCTTCTCGGCAGCCTCATGCTCCAGGTGGCCGTGAAGCTCACAGAAGGTGTTCAGCGGAACGCCGGCAACCTGAGCGCTGGACCAAGCGACAAACTCGGAGTCACCGTGCTCGCCCATGACATAGGCCTGGACATCGCGCGGGTCAACCTCGACGTGGGCACCAAGCATCTGCTGCAGGCGGCCGGTGTCGAGCACGGTGCCGGAACCGATGACGTGGCCCTCGGGCAGGCCGGACATCTTGATGGCGGCGTAGGTCAGAACATCGACCGGGTTGGAGACGATTAGCAGAATGCCGTCGAAGCCGGACTTCTTAATCTCGGGAATAATGGACTTGAAGATGCTGACGTTCTTGTTGACCAGGTCCAGGCGGGTCTCACCGGGCTTCTGGGCAGCGCCAGCAGTGACGACGATCATGGCGGCGTCGGCGACATCGGAATAATCGCCGGCGTAGATCTTCATCGGCTCGGCAAACGTCATGCCGTGCGCGATATCCAGGGCCTCACCCTCGGCACGGTTCTTGTCCACGTCGATGAGGACCATCTCGGAGAACAGACCACTCTGCATCAGTGCGAACGCCGAAGACGAACCGACGAAACCGCAGCCGACAATAGCGACCTTCTTCTCGTTAACCATTAGAAACTCCCATCTCTCTCCACAAACAAGCCGCCCGGGAACGACCCGAGCGGCTTGTCGTAATCCCAATACATCCAATCGGGACTTTGATTATGCCCCTATTCGCAGCCAAAAATCGACCGTTTACCGAAATTGTTTGCAGAATTCGTAAAATAACTGCACGAAATCGGTTTCGAGCTATTGACGGGTCGAAATAGGTTTCTAATACAGGCCAGCCTCGCGAATGGCCTCGACAGCCAAAGCGATCTGATCGGGCGGCAGGACCAGTGCCATACGCACGTGCCCCTCGCCCGAAGGGCCAAAGCTCGCGCCCGGCGTCACCACAACGCCGGCCTTCTCCATAAGCTCCTCGCAAAACGCCATGGAATCGGTGCGACCACCGGGAAGCTTGGCCCACACAAACATAGAGCCATGCGCGTTGGGACGCTCCCAGCCCAGGCCCTCAAGACCGTCGCACAGGGCATCGCGGCGCTCCTGGTACTTCAGACGCTGCGCCTCGACCTCATCGCGCGGACCGTTCAGGCAGGCGATGGCGGCCTTCTGGATCGGGAAGAACATACCGAAGTCGATCTGGCCGCGCAGCTTGGCAAAGGCCGAGACCACATCCTCGCGACCGACCAAAAAGCCGATGCGGGCACCGGTGACGTTAAACGACTTGGAAAGCGAGAAGAACTCCACGCCCACCTCGAGCGCACCGGGATACTGCAAGAAGCTGCCGCCGGGCTCGCCGTCGAACACGATGTCGGAGTATGCATTGTCATGAACGATCAACAGATCATGCTCGCGGGCAAAGGCGATAATCTCCTCGTAGACCTCGGGCGTGCCCACCGAGCCGACCGGGTTCGCGGGCAGCGACACGATCATATACTTGGCGCGGTCGGCGACCTCGGGGTCGATGCCCGCCACATAGGGCAGGTAATTGTGCTCGGCGACCAGTGGATAGTACTCGAGCTTGGCGTCGGCAATCTTGGCGCCCGCCTCAAAGACCGGGTAGCACGGATCGGGAACCAGAATGGTGTCGCCCGGATCGAGCAGGGCCAGGCCCAAATGGCCCACGCCCTCCTGCGTGCCGTTGCACGACTGCACCATGGACGGCGTGATGCCCGAAACGCCAAAGCGGCGCTCATAGTAATCGCACACGGCTTGCTTGAGTTCGGGCAGGTCGCGCAGGGCATACTTCCACATCTCGGGATCTTGGGCCGCATGCGTGAGCGCCTCGACCACGTGGTCGTACGGCTTAAAGTCGGGCGTGCCCACACTCATGTTGTAAATGGTCTTGCCCTGAGCCTTCAGCGCGAGAAGCTTGTTGTTGAGCGAGGCGAAGACCTCCGCGCCAAAGCGGTCGAGACGCTGCGATGCCTGCATGGTGCCACCTTTCGATATAAAAAACGCGGCGCTCCGACAAGAGCGCCGCGCGATACGGGCCATCAGATTTCAAAAGTGTAACGCTTGCAACCCCCGTATTGGTTCAATTTAGCCAACCTTAGTCAATTGCATTGAGCGCGTCGATCTGCACAAGCCACAAACGTGAGCTGGCGTCACTTGGCATACGCCAATCGCCGCGCGGGCTGAGCGTCACCGAGCCCACCTTGGGACCATCGGGCAGGCAGCTGCGCTTAAACTGCTGGGCAAAGAAGCGACGGTAGAACGTACGCAGCCACGTGTGGACGGTCTTGGCGTCGTAGACGCCCTCGAAGCTCTTGAGCGCCATACGGTAGATCTTGCCCGGCTCAAAGCCAAAACGCAGCAGGTAGTAGAGGAAGTAGTCATGCAGCTCGTACGGGCCCACCAAATCCTCAGTCTTCTGCGCAATCTCGCCGTCGCCCGTGGGCGGCAGAAGCTCGGGGGACACCGGCGTATCGAGGATATCGAGCAAGACCTCGGCAATACGCCCGCCAAAGACATCGGCGGCATAGCGCACCAAGTGACGCACGAGCGTCTTGGGCACGCTCGCATTGACGGCGTACATGCTCATGTGGTCGCCGTTATAGGTAGCCCAGCCGAGCGCCAGCTCCGACAGGTCGCCCGTGCCGATGACAAAACCGCCAGCCTGGTTGGCCAGATCCATCAGAATCTGCGTACGCTCGCGCGCCTGGCTGTTCTCGTAGGTCACGTCTTGGACGGCCGGATCGTGCTCAATGTCCTTGAAGTGCTGCTCCACAGCCGCGTGGATCGAAACCTCGCGGAAGCTCACGCCAAGGTCGTGAGCGAGCGACTCGGCATTCGACTTGGTACGATGCGTCGTGCCGAAGCCGGGCATGGACACGGCTGTGATACCAGTGCGCGGCAGCCCCAGTGCATCGAAGGCACGCACGGTCACAAGCAGCGCTAGCGTGGAGTCCAAGCCGCCCGAAAGGCCGATAACCGCAGCCTTGGTACCCGTGTGGGCAAGGCGGGTCTTGAGGCCCGCAGTCTGCAGATCGAGGATCGTCTCGCAGCGCTCGGCCAAGTCGCCGTGGTCGGCCGGCACAAAGGGCGCGCGCGGGAAAACGCGGTCGATATCGCAGGCATCGCGCAGGACAGGTTCTTCGGCCAGCACGCCCTCAAACGAAAACTCAACGGTCGTGGCCTCCGGCGCATCGTCCGCGCGCGTCCACGTCGTCGAGCGACGGCGCTCGGCAACCAGGCGGTCAAGGTCAACGTCGGCGATGGCCATATCGCAGGTAAGCAGTTTGGTCGCGGCGAGCTTGGAGCCGTTTTCGTAGACGAGGTTCTCGCCCGCAAAGACCATATCGGTCGTGGACTCGCCCTCGCTCGCGTCCGCATAGGCATAGGCGCAGTACAGGCGCGCGCTCTGGTTGGAAATGAGGCTGCGGCGGTAATCCGCCTTACCGATAATCTCGTCCGAAGCCGACGGATTGAGGATCACCGTCGCACCGGCAAGCGCCATCTCGGTCGAAGGGGGCGCCGGCACCCACAGGTCCTCGCAGACCTCAACGCCCAGCACCATATCCTCGGCACCTTCATCACAGCAGCGGTAGACAAGCCCCGAACCCAGCGGAACCGGACCCTGACCGGCAAACTCGACCCACACAGAATCTGCGGGCGCCGGAGCAAACCAGCGGCGCTCATAAAACTCACCGTAATTGGGCAGATACTTTTTGGCCGTGAGGCCCAAAAGCTCGCCCGCGCAGCACACGGCGGCGCAGTTGTAGATACTCTCGGCAACTGCAACGGGAAGACCGATGGTAAAGACAATCGGCAGCCCATGAGTCTCATCGAGGATATGCACCAGAGCAGCCTCACAGGCATGCAGCAGCGTGCGGTTATGGAACAGGTCGGCCGCGGTATAGCCGGTCAGATTAAGCTCGGGCAGCACCAGCGCGCGAACGCCGCGCTCGGTAGCCTCGCGAACAGCCGCCAACGCGACCTCGGCATTGCCCTCGACATCGGCAACGCGAATCTGCGGTGAGGCCGCCGCCACACGTAAAAAGCCATCGTTCTTATTAGCCGAAACGCAGCATTGCCTTGTTGATCTGGACACTGGAGGCCCCTTCTACCCTGAGATTCAGTCTAACGGTCGTTCACATATCTCTAACTAGCCAAAGCAACCTCCCAGTTTACTGAGAGGCCAACCTGTGCTAAGAGCATGTATTTCAAAATTAAGGCATATCAACGTCACATCTTTCGCAAATAATTCAATTGAAACACAACTACCATCATAATTGAAAATACACCAAGTCCTGTAACGAGAATTGAGAACATCGCGATGCTCGTGAACAGCGAAACAAGGAGTGTTGAAATAACAACAGCAACCGATTGCAAAGACTCCCTAATTGAAAACAGGCCTATCGATTCAGATCCGTCTCTCGCCAAATCCTGCAGCGATGTTATGAGAAGCACATCTTGAATGGCGTTTCCGGCACCGACGATAAAAAGGAAAATAAACGATATCCCAGACGCATAGCGATAGCCAAACGCCAGATACGCACCGAGCGCAAGATACGTCACAAAACAATATGATTTAACGCAATCGGAACCACTGATTAAACGACCATATATTGTATTTCCGAACAACAGTCCGATTGTAAGACTACTCTGAAGGAATCCGTATTGTATCGATGACGAGTCAAATTGCAATTGCGCTATAGCTGGCAAAAGAGAATTCAGAGAGCCGAATGCCACGCCACTAGAAATATCGATTAATAGGAAACCAATTGCCAAGTGCTTCGCGCTAAGATCACTAAATGCAGTCCTGTATTTTTCATTTTTGCTTATCCCCTCTTTATCATTAACCTCGATAACCGACGGAACATCTCGCAGCAACCAGAACGACGCGGCAAAAGAAAGCGCGTCTAATGCAAGAACAGCCTCCGCCCCAAATTGAGCGACAACAAAACCGCCGGCAACTGGCCCCAGAACCATCATCAAATTCTGCAGAAACCCAAACGAATTATTAATTACGTCGCGATTGATACTATTCGTATTGGCTCTTAACAACGAGTAAAAGCAGGGCATTTCAACCGTTCGGCAAAGCGATACCGCGCACGTAATAGCAAACATACTCCATTTACTATCAACAAAAATATAGCAAACGAATAATCCCGCGCGAATTAAGTCTGCCAATCTCATGGCCTGCAGTGTCCCGATACCCATCTTCTGAGGCAGCTGCGCGAGCGCAACTGAAAACAGAGAGGGGGCAAATCTGCAGCAGACCATCAAAGCAGTTGCAGAAACATCGTGAGTTACCTCGTAAATCAGCATTGGCAAAGCAATATTCGCACACCAATTGCCTATTTCGCTTATCCCTCTAGCAATATATAGGACCCGAATCGGACGGCTAGCTCTCAATACCGTGAACATTACGATTAACCTCGTATTTCAGGCCTCGTTCATCCCTTAATAGGAATCCATAATCAACCAAGTACCGCCTCAACACGGCATAATCAGGATAGAGCTGTGACAGCACACGATTAACCTGAAGCTCCGTATAACTTGTATTTAATTCAAAGAAAGAGACGGCCCATAGCAGCATGATTCTTTTATAGCTTTCCTTTTTTGGAATTGAAACCAGCTCACCATTCTTGAGAAATCGTTTTTTAAAGTCTATTAGCTCATCCATTCACATCCTCCATTTCATACGCATCTAATACTAAAAATGCATACGCTTTAGGTCATCGCATTCAGCTTCTTTATTCGAACTAAACTCGAACTAATCTAAATTATTTGCTCAAACACTCTTCGAAAGCTCGTTTTTTCACTCTGAGTAAAATGCCCTTCCCAGTCAGTCCACGAACAGGAAGGCAACTCACAACGAGCGGAGTCGAAGCCCTCTGCCGTCGGTCGCTCAAAATGCACGATAACCTTTTCGATATCGCTATCTGTAATCAGGTCAGAATGAATGACCTCGGTACCGTCTTCGAATGTCATATACGGGTACATCACGTAAACCACCTTGCAATCGTAAGTCCAGTTTAGCATCAAGCTATTTCGCCAAAGACAGCAAGCCCCCCTTGATGAGTTGATGGTATCTGTTAAATGTCACGTACGATTCACATCTGGTGGGTACCCTGATGGCTGCATGAAACGAAGCAGATTTACACCGGGAGGACCCCGTATGACAACCAAGTACACCGACGCGCCGCGCACGCGCGTCATGACGCCGGCATCGCTCAACAACGGCGTTCACGAAAACCATTCCATCGGGCAGACCATGGCCATCGCGCCCAAAAAGGGCCTGTTCGACGACATTTCCATTCCCCAGATCATCGCCGGCGCCGCAGCTGCCGCCACGAGCGTCGCGCTTGCCTCCAAGATCGGTATCGCCGGATCGGTGATCGGCGCCGCCGTGAGCTCGGTCATCACCGTTGTGTCCTCACAGGTCTACCGCCACTTTATCTCTGCCAGCGCCGAAGCCCTCAAGGGCACGCACGCCGACATCGACTACCCCGCCGGCGCCTACGAGCCCGTTGAGTTTAATGCCGAGGAGCACCTGGGCGGCGCCGCGACTACGCAGGAGATGCGCCAGATTGCGGGACGCGCGACCACGGCCCGCGTCGCCCCTAACAGCCTGCGCGCCAAGGCCGCGGCAGAGCGCAGCCAGACGCAAAAGAAGGTCATCATCTTCTCGATTGCCATCGCCATCGTCGCGGTCATCGCCTGCGCCGGCGCCATCCTTATCACCACCGCCGGCGAGGGTCTGGGCGAGCGCCCCGAGCCAATTCTGTCGTCGCGCACGACGGAGAGTGACGCAAATGGCAACACCCATTTGCAAGACCAGCAGGCACAGACGGACGGCACGCAAGACAGTTCTACCTCTGCCGACTCGTCATCGAACACCCAAAACCAATCGCAAGGTGCCAATTCCTCTACGAACAGCAGCGGCACGCAATCCGGCACGACCGACTCAAGCCAAACGACTGACAGCTCGCAGCCGAGCACGGGCGACCAAACGAGCGACACCACATCGGGAACGGGATCTACCGACAACAGCAGCACTAACAGCTCGAGCGGAACCGCGTCCGGCACGGCATCTGACAGTTCAAGCCAAGGCACGACATCGGGCAACTAGGCGCTGCATCCCCAGATAGGCAACCTGTACAACGGGCGCGAATCGATAGCGGTTCGCGCCCGTTTGCCTTGGGTGCCGCCATGGCAAACGCTATGCGATGGTAAGATGCTTTACGTGTGTAAAGAGGAGATTTGCCATGAGCAAGACAATAGTTAGGCCCACGCTATCGCTGGGCAACCACATCTATCTGTATCGCCTGCTGCGCGATGCGATTGGATGCGGCAAGCAAACGTTTATGACGCAGGTCGAAGAGGCGCTCGCCGCGGGCGACATGACTGCTTATGACCTGGGCTTCGAGTCCACGCGCGAGCTGCTCGAGGAGCTCGACGACTGCATTAAGTTGACTGTCTTTAAGGGCGGTCGCCTGTATGCCACCGTCATCGCTAACGAGGTCTGGGATACCGCCCTTGCCAAGGGCGAGGACAAGCCCAAGGCAGCCAAGGGAGCCAAGCAGTCCTACAAAAAGAAAAAGCGCGGCGAGAAGGACCTCAAGGCCGTGCGCCCCAAGCACGTTAAGCGTCCCGAGCCCGAGCCCGTGGCTGAAGCTGTGCCGGAGCCCGAGCCCGAGACAGAGATCGAAGTCGCTATTGAGGTAACGGCAGAAGCCGAAACCGAAATCGCCGCCACGACCGATCCCAAAGTCATATCCGAGCAGGAAGCCACTACGGAGCTCAACGAGGCTCCCAAGTCGACACCCGAAGAAGCCGCTAGCCAACCTGAGGCGCCTGCGCTCCAAAACAGCGATGTCTTTGGCGACGAGGCCGAGGACGATCAGCCCGAAGAGCCCGCAGAACAGGACGCTACCGAGGCGGCATCGGAGCCCGAGGCACCGCAGCCTGCCATCTCACTCACGGTCGTCTATGACCCCGAGAACGCAAACGCCGGCATCACCACCATGGCATCCACGCCCATCGAGGCAAAGTCGAGCGTCGAGAACGAGAACGCGACGCAGGTTGAGGTTGAAACCGCAGTTGCAGACGCGCCCGTCACCGTGAAGCCCGCAGATTCCGAGATCAAGCCGGAAGTAACGTCGGAGCCCGCACCCGTCGTCGAATCCGTGCCCGCCGCTGCTTGCGATCAAATTCCCGCATCCGCACCGGCTTCGGCACCCGCAGCGGCCCCAACCCCCGCACCCGTAGCGCCCGCCATCCCCGAGGACTTCCCCGTCGATTTCGCAACCGAAGTCTTCTGCCCCGGCCCGCTTCTGCACCAGTTGTCGACCTATCTCCCCTACGGCGCCGACACGCTCGGCATTGTCGGCGAGTACTACTGGATCGCCCGCGAGCGCGGTACCATCGAGGCCGCGCGAAACCGCGCAAGCTTCCCCCTGCGCTACACGCAGGCCGGCGAGCGCCGCGAGGTTGCCGTGCGCATCCGCCGCAACACCACCGGCGGCCTCGGAGCCGCCTGGGCCATCGATAAAGTCGAAGAACCCGAGCATTAACGACAAACGGCTCAAATCCAAATCAGGATTTGAGCCGTTTTTATTTGTTGATGTTGCGCAACCAACAGCGAGCGGGCCGCAAGTGCCCCAGGTTGCCGTGAAAGAGGAGCGACGCGTACTTCGGTACGCGAGCGACGGCTTGAACGGCAAGATGGGGTGCTTGCGGCCCGCGCAGCGTCGAGCAGTTACGCGGTTTGGAAAACCGCGTAACGATCTAGTCACGCGTGAGCTTGCGGTGGATACGATGCGGCTGGGCTGCGTCCTCGCCCAGGCGCTCGATGCGGTTGGCCTGATAGGCCTCGAAGTTACCCTCGAACCAATACCAGTTGCCCGGATTCTCGTCGGTGCCCTCCCACGCCAGAATGTGCGTGGCGACGCGGTCCAGGAACATACGATCGTGGCTAATGACCACCGAGCAGCCCGGGAACTCGAGCAGCGCCGCTTCGAGCGAGGAAAGCGTCTCGACGTCGAGGTCGTTCGTGGGCTCGTCGAGAAGCAGCAGGTTGCCGCCCTGCTTGAGCGTAAGCGCCAAGTTCAGACGGTTGCGCTCGCCGCCGGAGAGCACGCCAGCGCGCTTCTGCTGGTCCTGGCCCTTAAAGCCAAAGCTCGCCACATAGGCGCGGCTGGGAACCTCGGTCTCGCCGACCATCATGTGGTCCAGGCCGTCCGAGACGACCTCCCATAGGTTCTTATCGGGGTCGATGCCGGAACGGTTCTGGTCGACGTAGGAAATCTTGACGGTCTCGCCCACCTCGAGCTCGCCCGAAGTCAGCGGCTCCAGACCCACAATCGTCTTGAACAGCGTGGTCTTGCCGACGCCGTTGGGGCCGATGACGCCCACGATGCCGTTGCGCGGCAGGGTGAACGATAGGTCGTCGATGAGCACACGGCCATCGAACTCCTTGTGCAGGTGATGAGCCTCGAGCACCTTGTTGCCCAGACGCGGGCCCACAGGGATGCGAATGTCGGTCCAGTCGAGCTTCTGGCTTGCGCGGGCCTCGGCCTCCATCTCCTCGTAGCGAGCCAGACGGGCCTTGTTCTTTGCCTGGCGAGCCTTAGGCGAGCTGCGTACCCACTCGAGCTCGGCCTCCATGCGCTTGGCGAGCTTGGCATCGCGGTTACCCTGAGCCTCGATACGGGCGGCCTTGGTCTCCAGATACGTGGAGTAGTTGCCCTTGTAGGGATAGAGGTGGCCGCGGTCGACCTCGCAAATCCACTCGGCAACGTTATCCAAGAAGTAGCGATCGTGCGTGACGGCAAGCACCGCGCCCTGGTAGTTGTGCAGGAAGTGCTCGAGCCACAGGATCGACTCAGCGTCCAGGTGGTTGGTGGGCTCGTCGAGCAGCAGCAGGTCGGGAGCTTCGAGCAGCAGCTTGCACAGGGCCACACGGCGGCGCTCGCCGCCGGAAAGCACGTTGACCGGCATGTCGGAATCGGGCAGCTGCAAGGCGTCCATGGCCTGTCCGAGCTTGGAATCGATATCCCAGCCGTCGGCGGCGTCGATCTCGTCTTGGAGCTTTCCCATCTCGGCCATGAGGGCGTCCATGTCGCAATCCGGGTCGCACATCTCCTCGCCGATCTTGTTGAAGCGATCGACCTTGGCGATCATGTCGCCAAATGCCATGCGCACGTTCTCGATGACGGTCTTGTCGTCGTCGAGCGGCGGCTCCTGCTGCAGGATACCCACGGTGTAGCCGGGGGTGAGCCTGGCATCGCCGTTGGAGACTTCCTCGATGCCGGCCATGATCTTGAGCAGGGTCGACTTGCCCATACCGTTGGGGCCCACGACGCCGATCTTGGCACCGGGGTAGAAGCTCAGGGTCACGTCGTCAAGGATTACCTTGTCGCCATGGGCCTTACGAGCCTGATACATCTGGTAGATAAACTCCGCCATTTGTCTGTTTTATCCTTTCTATCTGCTGTTTCTCTATTCTTGATTCGCTTTAGTGGAAACGAAATGAGGAAACCAGCTCTGAAACTTAACGAAAAAGGGGCATGGTTGCCCATACCCCCTAATACTACCTGGGAAAAGTCCCCCGGAACATACTATGAACTGCGTACGCTAGTTTTCCGCAACCTTAACGAGCGGCTCGCTGCGATTTGCGCCACAGCAGATACGAGTAGACGTAGACGGCTCCGACCGAACCAAACGCCAGAACCGCAATCACCGCGGCGACGACTTCACTCGAAAGCACGCTGCCTGCCACGCCCATCACAATCAGGCCAATACCCAGCACCATAAAGCAGGCGCCGCCAAAACGCTGCGTACGGCGCCAGTTCTCGGGATCGGCAAGCGCCCAGGGCGTCTTGATGCCGAGCGTATAGTTCTGCTTCACACGCGGCAAGTAGTTGCCTACGCCGATGAGCAGCAAACCGACAACACCGGAAATCAGCACGTTGACCGAACCGACCGCCGGCACCACGCCCCAGACCGTAAGCTCTCCCAGCCAGCTTATAGCGCACATGAACAAGGTGAAGGCGATTACGAAACCCTGATAGAACTTGCCCGAGGTTCGATATGCCTCACCTTTGGGATCGATGCGCGGCACCACGCAGAACATTGCGAGAAGCGCCAGCGGCAACGCGCCGAGCGCCGATGCCATCCAGCTAGGACCCCAACCGTCGACGGCGCCGCTCGCTCCCCAGTGCGTGGGAATCTGCGCAGGCAAGCTCGGCATCACCATGAGGTGCGCTACGACATTGGCGACGCACAGAGCGACCAGCGCAATCCACACGCGCGACGATACCCCCGTGGGGTGAATGCCCTTGTTTTCGTTATTCATCCTTATCACCTTCCGTGTTTGTAAAGCCCATAAACCAACCGATCAAGTCCTGCATGACGGTGGTGTTTAAGCTGTATACGATGTTTTGGCCATGGCGCTCGTCGGTCACCAACCCGGCGTTTTTGAGCGTCGCCAAGTGATGGCTTAGCGACGGCTTACTGATATCGAAATGCTCGGCAAGCTCCCCCGCCGTGCAATTGCCCTCGCGCAGTAACTCCAAAATGCGCCGTCGCGTTGGATCGGCAAGCGCCTTAAAACCCTCTCCCGGCATAAGACCTCCTCTCATCATCTCTCATGACGCGCACACTATACTCGATATTTAGATGTTTGTCTAACTATCTAACCGCATTGCTTCAAACCACATCAAAGCAAACGCCATCGCAACCTATGGGCGATTACCTATAATGGCGATAGCTAAAACACGACCTGCTTCCCCATCGGAGGATATTTATGACCGAAACCGCTGCCGCAGCCGCCATCGAGACACGCGACACCAAGCTCGAGATCATCATGGGCCGCGAGGCACTCGATAAGCTCGCCGATGCTACGGTGCTGGTGCTCGGCTGCGGAGGCGTGGGCTCCAACTGCTGCGAGGCACTCGCCCGCGGCGGCATTGGTCATTTCGTCATTCTGGACAAGGACATCGTCGCGCCCAGCAATATCAATCGCCAGGCTATCGCCTTTCACAGCACCATCGGCAAGCGCAAGGTCGATGTTATGGAAGCCATGATCCACGACATCAATCCCACCGCCACCGTTATCAAACGCACCGAATACCTGCTGAGCGACAACATCGACGAGTTCTTCGCGAGCGTTTTGGAGCAGACGGACGGCAAGCTCGACTACGTCGTCGACGCCATCGACACCATCTCGGCCAAGCTCACCATTGCCAAATATGCTCAGGACCACGGCATTCGTTTGGTTAGCTCCATGGGCGGGGCCAACAAGCTCCATCCCGAGTGCCTCCGCTTTGCCGACATTTTCGATACGGTACGTGACCCCATGAGCCGCATCATGCGCAAAGAATGTAAGAAGCGCGGAATTAAGAGTCTGCACGTGCTGTTTAGCTGCGAGGAATCGGTTAAGACCCAACCCCGCGACCCGTCCAACATCCACGAGCGTACCGAGTTGGGTACCGCCAGCTTTATGCCGCCCATCATGGGTCAGATGATTGCCGGCGAGGTTATCCGCCAGATCAGCGGGCGCGGCACCGAGCGCGTACGCGCCGACGGCCAACGCCTGGACTAGCAGGATGTCCTGCGATGGAACCGCAATTCTTTGACACGCATTGTCATCTTGATTTGATGCTCGGCCCCGATGCTGCAGCCAGTGAGTCGGCGGCGTCGGGTCTGGGGCTCTTTGACTGCGGGGTCGACCCACGCGACTTTTCGGCCGCAAACGAGCGCGCCCGTCGCCTACCAGGCATCATCGCTGGCGTTGGGCTCCACCCCTGGTGGCTCGCCGACGGCCGCTGCGGTCCTGCCGAAGTCGATCTGCTTTGCGAAGTTGCTGCCCAAGAGCGCTACATCGGCGAGGTGGGACTCGACTTTTCCGCACGCTTTGCCGGAAGTGAGCCGCTACAAATACAGGCATTTGACCGGCTCTGCGATACACTCGTGCAGCATCCTCTTACCGGGCGCGTGATATCAATTCACGCCGTTCGTTCGGCAGGAGCCGTACTGGACGTCCTCGAATCGCATGGACTACTCATCCCAAACCCCGACTCCCCCGTTATCATCTTCCACTGGTTTAGCGGCACTTCGGACGAACTCGTCCGCGCGCGTGATGCGGACTGTTATTTTTCCGTCAACGAACGCATGCTCGCGTCTAAACGAGGACGCGAATACGCACGACAGATTTCACTCGATCGTTTACTGCTCGAGACCGATGCACCAGCGGAGGCAAACACAGAAACAAGCGCGCAGTCGCTCATCAAATCGCTCACAAGGACCTCAGAACGCATCGCCCCGCTCAAAAATTGTGACGCAAAGCGCATCGAGTCGGCAGTTTTAACAAATGCGCACTCTGTTTTTGACCTTCGCTAGCCCCGGTGGACAAAAAATGCCAAATATGAGTACTGTTGCAAATCCAGTCACATTATTTTACGGCAAAATAGTGCCTTGATAATGTACAGCTATCCATTATCAAGGCACTTTAAGGTGGTTAAAGTCATTTTTAGCAGGTTTTAATCGCTCGCAGACACCCAACTAGGCCCTCAAAAGCTAAATTTCGCTGTTACTAAATTAGTGACAGTACTCATATTTAGCATTTTTTGTCCATGGAGTCCCGGGGAGGCGACAATTCGACTCCCCGGGACTGCTCGCCTATTCGGAAATCGGCGCCCCATGGCCCCAAGAGCCTTCCATGCCGCATACGGTCGAAGCAAACCCCGCCGCAAAGTCGAGCGCGCGCTCGATGGCCTCGGCGCCATCCTCACCACGCTTGACGGAATCGAGATAGCACATCAAAAACGAGGTGAGGAACGAGTCGCCCGCCCCCATGGTGTCCTTCATGTCCGTTACCGGTTTAGCCAGCTGGCGGTAATAACGCTCGCCGTCGTAAGCAATGCAGCCCTCGGCGCCCGCCGTAGCCGACACAAAACGCGGACCCAGACCCTTCACCCATGCCAGACGCTCGCGAATCTCGTCCTCGCTCGCGGCATCCGCCGCACTAAAGAAAGCGAAATCGACGTAAGGCGCAATCTGCTCGTAGTACTCGTCGGTGGAGTCGTCCGAAAAGTCAAAAGAGACCGTGACGCCCGCAGCCTTCAACTTGGGCAGCTCGCGCTCGGTAAAGCAGTAGTTGCCCGAATGAACCACATCGAACTGCTTCATGTACGCAAGGTCAAAGCGATCGAGGACATAGCGCGCATCGCCACGGATACCGCCCTCGTTGGAGCCAAGGAAGACACGGTCACCGTCAACGACGGTCACGCGAGCCGCTCCGTTCTCGCCAATCATCTGCTCGCACTTGTCAAGCTCGATACCCTCATCCTCGAGGCTTGCAATGACATGCTCGGCAGCGGCGTCATTGCCAAAAATGCCCATGTATGCAGAGCGTGCGGCACCGCATTTCTTGGCATAAACGGCGAAGTTCACCGCATTGCCGCCGGGATACATGGTGTGGATATGCTCGTAGCGATCGACGACGTTGTCGCCAAATCCGAGCGCGTTAACGTTAAATGCCATGGCCTTTGCCCCTTCTAGTACTCGACGACGCCCATGTAGCGACGGAAATCGGGATCATGGTCAAACACCTTGCCGCGTGCGGCACGCAGCTCGCAGTTCATGGCGTAGAACAGCACCGGGTCCAGATAGGCACGGACGCTCGCCGGCACGGCTTCCATACCGTACTCCTTGGCATCAAGCACCATCAGCGTATCGGTATGCGTCTTAAGGAACGCCAGGGCGCGCTCGTCCATAGCACGGCACTCGCTGGAGCCCATCTGCAGGAAGTAAAAAACGCCATCCTGAGTAGCCTCGAAGGGGCCGTGGAAGTACTCGGCAGAGTGGATGTAGCTGCAGTGCTGCCACTGCATCTCCATAAGAGAGCAGATAGCGAAACCGTAGGTCTGGCTAAAGTTGGGACCGCTGCCCAGAATGTAGAAGAACTCGTGCTCCTGGCAAAGCTTGGCAAAACGATCGCCCAGCTCGGCATTTACCTTCTCGCGTGCCGGAGGAAGAATCTTATCCATCTCAGCAATACCGGCATACATATCGGCAAGATCGGCGTAGCCCTCCTGCTGATCGAGCAGCTCGGCCGCAAGCGACAGCGAAATGCCAGCGGGGACCTCGGCCTGCGGCACGCCCTCGCCCCACGGGTAGACCCACGTGGTCCACTTGCCGGAGTCAATCTTGGATCCAGCGTTGTCGGTCTGGGCGATCACCGTAGCGCCGGCAGCAAGGGCAATCTCACAGCCCTCGACGACCTCGGGGGTGTTGCCACTGTGGCTGCAAGCAATGACCAGGGATTTCTCACCCAAGCGGCGCGGGCGCATGATATCAAACTCGCGAGCCGTATAGATATACGAAGTGAAGGTGGTTGCCTCGCGCTGCAGAAGCTCATGAGCCGGGATCAAATCGATCATGGAGCCACCGCAAGCAATCCAGTAGACGCTGTCGAACTTGCCCTTCTCGGCAATTGCCTCTTTGATCAGGTCGTGTGCGTTCATATCCAGTTCCTTTCTTGTTTGGTCCACAATCAATGACGTTGGTTGCGTGGCCGATAGTTGTTTTAGTCAATCAGATATTTCTCGAATGCGGCCATGTTCTTGGCATCTGCCGCCGCCGGGTCATCATAGTAACGACCGTCCGTGATTTCCTGGCCCAGCATGCCGTCGAAACCATGGGCGTTGAGCGTGGCAACGAAGGCGTCCATATCGTGCTTGCCATCGCCCCACACCAGATGGCCATACGGATCACCGTCGATAAAGTGCATCTCGTGAATTGCCCCATCACCAAAGGCGGCAAACCAGTCCTCGAGCGTCTCGCCTGCAACGCCCATCGCGGTTGTATCAACCATGGGCTGTAAGTACGGGCTCGCGACCTCGTCAATCATGCGCTTCGCATCGGAAACCGTCGTCACAAGGTTGCTCTCCTCGGGACGCAGGCTTTCCATCGTAAGCACCAGACCGTGCTCGCCGGCATACTCCGCCAGAATGGACATGTGCTCGCGGCTGCGCTTCCAGGCTTCCTCGCGGTCCTCGTCCCAGTCGCCCCAGCCCGAGTTGACGGACATACGGTCGCACCCAAGTACCTCGGCAAGCTCAATGCCGTGCTTAAAGTACGCCAGGCTGCGCTGTTCATGCAGCGGTTTGCGTGCGCAGTATTGCCAAGGATAGACAACATTCTCGGGGCACAGAGTACGATACCTAAGCCCACGGTCTGCAGCTTTTTTCGCCAGGACCTCAGCCTCAAAGTAGCCCGTATGGTCGAGTGTCACATGCGGCTCCGCACACCACAGCTCAATGGACTCAAAGCCCAAACGCTGCTGCACATCAAGGAAGTAATCGAGCGACCACATGATGTAGTGGATATTCATGCCCGCAATCTGTTCGCGGCGCAGCGTCGGCTTGGATTCAGACATCCTATGCCTCCTTATTTCGATCGAACACGATTTGTCCGTCCGACATCGTCATATCAACCGAAAGATCGCGTGCGTCGCGATAATCGAGGTCGAACACATCCCGATCGAGCACGCAGATATCAGCAAGCTTGCCAACCTCAAGCGTACCCAGCTCGTCTTCGCGCATCAGATCGTACGCGCCCCCGGCAGTCCAAGCACGCAAGAGCTCGACAAGCGTCAGCGCGTTGGCCTCATTCACGGGCAGTCCATCGTCGAAGTATCCGCCGCACGCACTGTAGATTGACTCGCCCAGGCTCGGAATCAGCAGCGGCAAATCCGTACCACAGCACACCGTGCATCCGGAATCTTCCATGCCGTGGCGATTCCAGCTGTGCAAAAGTCGCGTCTTGCCAATTTGTCGACGCATCATCGACAGGCAATCCTCGCGCCGGTCCAGCGTCAGAATCTGCGGATAGACCTCGCAAATTCCACCTAACTTGCCAAACTTGACAAGATCGGTCGGATCAGAGTTCTCGAGATCGGTAATCGCATGGCGGCGAAGCAACCGTCCATGCTCGTCTCGAGGCAGCGAGGCATAGAGCGCCACGGTGCGACGAACGGCGCCATCGCCCTGGCAATGCAAGGAATATCGGAAGCCGTCAGCATCAATTGCGCGCAGCTCGTTCTCAATCAGATCCCACTCGGGCTCCTCGACAACCGTCTTGCCGGCAGCGCCCGCATCGGCCGTGTCCTCATAGGGGTCAATCATCTCGGCAAGCCCCGCCCATACGCCGCGATCGGTCATACGGTTGAAGCCAGAAAAACGAACGAACGGTCCCCGGAAGCGCTCTCGTGCCTCGCGGGCATATGCCAGATTTGCACCGGCACCCACCGGCTGCGACATCATAGAGACGCGAACCGTCAGCTCACCAGATTCCTCACGGCGAGCCATTTCGTCGGCAAAACCGTAGTAGTCATCAAACGCCATCTCCTTGATGGCGGTAACGCCGCGCTCGTTAAGCATGCTCATGTAGTCCGAATACCCCGCACGTACCTCGGGCAGCGCGAGGAAATCGCTCATCATGCGCCAGATCTTCTCGGCATAGCACGCCTGGGGTGTAAAGCCGTATCGTGCACTGGCGGCAGCATTGAGAACGCAGGTCTCCGCACCCGGTGTAAAGCAGACGACAGGGATATCGCCAAAACAATCGTCAAACACAGCTGCCGTATTTGCGTTCTCGGCATCCGATGCCAACGTTTCGGGTAGGCTGTGGCCAAAAGCCGCCGCGCAATCCGGATGATCTTCTTTCCATGCACGCAAGAGCGACACGGCCTCTTTGGCATCAGCGATGCCGGACAGATCAGACCCCAACGTCCGCAGCGCCCAGCCTGTATAGAAGGTATGCACATCGATCAGGCCAGGCATGACGGTACGGTCGCCCAGATCAACTACCTCGTCCGCCTGGGTCAAATACGAAGCTACCTCACACTTGGTGCCAACCGCCTCAATTCGATTGCCACGGACCGCTACGAAACCTTCGAACGGCAGGTCCCCCGTACCGGTAAAGACGCTCTTAGACGTCAGGACCGTTAAACGATCAGACATCACAACCACCTACACCGGAAGCATGCCAGAGATTGCCGTTACGATCAGGCCAAAGACGACCATGAAAATGAAGAACTTCCAAATGGTCTTCCACCATTGGCCAAACGAAATCTTAGCCACGGCAAGGCCGGCGACCGTCATGCCCGCCACGGGACTGATGGTGTTGATGGTCTGATTAGCAAACTGGAGCGCGGTAACGGCAGCTTCGGGATTGAGGCCCATAAGCTCGGTCAGCGGACCCATGACGGGCATGGTGAGCGCCGCAAGTCCAGAACTCGAGGGAACCAGCAAAGAGAGCAGGCCAAGGACGATATACATAAACGTGGTGTAGACGGCAGCGGGTGCACCGGCGAGCGCAGTAGCGAGCGCCTGGAGGATGGTGTCGATGATCATGCCGCCCTCGGCGATGACCAGAATACCGCGAGCGATACCGATAACGATAGCAGCGTACGCAAAATCGGCGAGACCCTTAACGAACTCCTCAGCGATCGTCTGCTGGTCAAGACCGCCCAGGATACCGGCAAGCAAGCCCATGCCAAGGAACACGGCGGAAATCTCATTCATGTACCAGCCCTGGGTAACAAGACCCCAGACGATAATGCCCATACCGCAGGCAAAATCGATAAGTACGAGCTTCTGACGGGTAGTGAACTCTTCCTCGATGGAGGCATCGGTCACGGAAAACTCAACACGCTTGAGCTTGTCGTCCTCGTACGTAATGGACGACTCGGGGTTTTTCTTGACGCGCATAGCGTAGCGCATGGCCCATGCGATACCGACGGCAGTAAAGATGACCCAAGAAACGGCGCGCAGCCACAGCTGAGGATTGCCCTCGATGCCAATGATGCCCTGGGCGATCAAAACATTAAACGGGTCGATGGTCGAAGCGCAATATCCCAGGTTAGGACCAAGGAAGCAGATGATAAACGCCGTCATCGAGTCATAACCGATACCCATCATGATGGGAATGAAGATGGCATAGAACGGCAGGGCTTCCTCAGACATGCCAAACGTAGTGCCGCAAATGGACAGCAACGTCATCGTAATGGGAATGATGAGGATGTCCTTGTTCTTGAGCTTTTTAATCACACGGCTCATGCCGGCATTCAAAGCGTTGGTCTTGGTGATGATTGCGAACGATCCGCCAATCAATAAGACGAACGCAACGACGTCGGCAGCCTCTTGGATACCCTTGGTGGGCGCTTGCAGAACCGCGAAGATATCCTGGCCCAGATTGATGGTCTCGCCGGTCTCGGAATCGGTGTAGTTCTTATCGACCTGTTCATAGGTTCCAGCAACGGCGACTTCGCGCTCGCCCGCCGCTGTCGAAATCGTCTTGCGCTGATACTGACCCGAGGGAACGATCCAAGTCAGGACCGCAAAGACAACGATCAGCAAGAACATGATCGTATAGACATGCGGTAATTTGAACTTAAAACGTCTGTTTGTCTTCTTCGCCTTCGTATCTGACATAGATACCTCCAAAGAACTCGAGACTGCATCGCATCTCGCTTCAACGCTTGCATAAGGCAAACGTTCTATGACGTTCTATAGATTACCAGCAGCTTTTCCCGTCATCAAGATAATTTCAAACTGATTGCCGCAACGCGGTTGAACGGTCGCGTTCGCGCCGTGAACGGTATGGAAGCGCCCGGTGAGATGATCCACCGGGCGTTTCCATTCGCAATGTCCTAGATGTCAAAAACGTAGCGAGACCCAACGATCCGCTGACGACCGATGATAAACGGCCGCCGTTGCTCATCGAAAAAGAAGGCTTCCATATAAAACAAGGGTTCGCCAACGGGAACCGCCAGCAACCGAGCGACCTCGGGCGATGCGCACGCGATCTCGAGCGTGCACGGGTCGGTAAACGCGGGCATGCGGCCAGTCTGGTTGCGCACGAACTCAAAAATGGATTGGTTAGATAGAGGCGCCGTTGATAGATAGGCGTTGTCCTCGTAAACGTATATGTTGTTCTCAAGCATGACGGGGACGCCATCGGCAGTACGCACACGCTCGACGCAAATCAAGTCAGTTCCAACGGGAACACCAAAGAACTGTGCTTCGGTAGAATCCGCCGGCAATATCTTTCTCGAAATGACACACGCCCCCGGTTCCATTCCGTTAACGCGGCATGCGTCCGAAAAACTCTGGACGTCATCCTTCTGGCGAATCTTGCGCTTGAGCTTGGGGGCATTGACGAACGTGCCTTTCCCCTGTCGCTTCGTTAGATAGCCCTGCTGGACGAGCTCCTCAATAGCGCGTCGCACGGTAACGCGGCCAACTTTATAGCTCTCAGCCAATTCGAATTCGTTGGGTATCCGCGCGCCTGCCTTGTAGGCGCCGGAGTTGATTTCGTTTTTAATGATATCAATGACCTGTTGGTACAGCGGTATCGCTGCTTTACCGTCAGTTAGCCCTTCAGTCGGTGGCATATACCCTCTCCCAGCACAATTAAGTCAAAAGCGGGCTCAAGGGCATTCAACAAGCCCTTAAGCCCGCATTAGCATAAAGTATGCTTGCTGCCGCACCAAAATGTCGGGTATTTACTCATCTGACCCGAAAAACGCGCAACTACCGCGCTCCTAAGAAAGCGTGAGCAGCTCCGGCAGCTGGTCGATAATCTTGTCCGCGGCATCCTGGCTAAAGCCAAAGCGTTCCTCGCGCTTGGCAATGACCGTCAGGCCGGCTCGCTTACCCGCGGTAATGCCCGGAACGGAATCCTCAACGCAGCAGCAACGATTCGCGGGCAGCCCCAGCAGGTCCAGCGCATGCAGGTAGATGTCGGGCTCGGGTTTGCTCTCCTTAAACTGCTCGCCGCTCACCACATACTCAAAGGCATCAGACAGCCCGCATGCGTTGAGCACTTCCTCGATGCTAACCATGGGAGACGAGCTGGCAAGCGCCACGCGAACGCCACGGCGCGGCAGCTCTCGAATCGTATCCACGGCGCCTGGGTTAATCAAAGCCTGATAGTCACGCGGACGCTTATGCGCCCACTCGTCCCAACGGGCCAACGCCTCCTCGCCAGTGAAGTGTCCCTTACCGGCGCGCTCAAACCAATCGACCAGCATATGCAGGAAGAACTGATGCGAGGTACCGACCTGCCCATTCAACTCCTCTTGAGTCAGATTAAGTCCAAGCTCCTTGGCAAACGCGGCAGTCTCGCCCAAGTAGTAATACTCGGTATCGACAATGACGCCGTCCATGTCAAAGATAACGGCGTCGAACGGAAATGCGGACACGGCACCCTCCCTAACAAAAGGACGCCCGCAAGCAGGCGCCCGAGCCATGCATTAATCGGCGATTCTAACCCAGCAGCTTATCCAGCGCCACCGCAATGCCATCTTCGTTGTTATCGGCGGTCACCATCTGGGCTACAGCCTTAACCTCTTCGACGGCGTTACCCATGGCAACACCGGTGCCGGCCCACTCAATCATGGACTTGTCGTTCTGGCCGTCGCCAAACGATACGACCTCACTGGCATCGATGCCGAGCTTGGGCAGGGCACCCTCGAGTGCGCGGGCCTTGTCGATACCGGGCGCCGTGTACTCAAAGTACCAGTCGGCCGTAAACATGCCCGAAAGCGTCTGCTTAAAGGGCGCATACATCTCCTCGTAATGCGCCTGCAGGTAGGCCGGATCGCCCGCCGTCAGCAGCTTGTCCACGGGATAAGCATCAGCGACCTCATGCAGGCTCTCCACCTCGCGAATCTTAAGATCGCACGCATCGCGCTCGTATTTGACGATGTTTTTCTGCGAGCCGTCAGGCAGCGTGATCATGCAGTGATACGAATCCACGACATGCAAATCGCGACCGAGCGAAATCATAGGGATCACGTCAAAATTACGCAGGTGATCAATCAGACGGTGCAGCTCGTCAGCCGGCATAGCCTGGTCAAAAAGGACCTCATCGGTCTGAGCGTCGACCACATGCGCGCCATTAAAGGCAACCAGCAGACCGTCATGGTTTTGAAGGTCGAGCTCCTGCGCCAAGGCGTGCAGTCCCCATGCGGGACGGCCCGAAGCCAAGATGAGCTTAATGCCCGACTCCTGCGCCGCGAGCAGCTTCTCGCGCGTACGCGGGCTAATCACTTTCTGATCGTTGGTGAGCGTACCGTCGATATCCATCGCGATGGCTTTGATTGCCATATATGCCTCCCTGTCATTGAACAACCTTGTCTGAGCCATCATACAGAACACCCATCGCGACTCCGTTTACAACGGGCAAAAAGTCATATTGTCTCGAACATGAACGGCGTGTGGTCGTGAAGCTTTATCGCTCAGGTCAAATACGTCTGCTAGCGACGCTCACCCGTCGGTGCGCCCTCGACGATCGCGATGCCCGCCGATGCGCCTAACGCGCTGGCGCCGGCCTCGATGAATGCGCAAGCCTCTTCGTAATTATGGATACCGCCCGCCGCCTTGATTGCCACGGCATCGCCGAGCACCTCGTGCATCAGCCGCACGTCCTCGAGCTTAGCACCGCCAAAGCTTCTGCCGGTCGATGTCTTAAGGAATCCCGGCTTGGCCTCCAGCGCGATCTCGCATACACGGCGCTTGGCGGCGTCGTCGCCGTCCAGCTTGCACATCTCGACGATTACCTTGTCAGTGATGCCATGCGCGCGACAAAAATCAGCAATGGTAGTCATCTCGCGCTCGATGGCATCAAAATCGCGGTTCTCGATCGACCCCTGATTCAAAACGTAGTCAATCTCGGTAAAGCCACACGCAGCGTATTCCTCAAACCTCGCAAGCTTCTCCTCAAGCGTCATAGTGCCCTGGGGAAAGTCGATGGCGCCGGCAAGGATGATGTCAGAGCCCTCGAGCATGGCGCGGCCCGTCTCGTACTCCTGAAGGTTCGCAAATACGCAGCGAAAGTTGTACTTTAACGCCTTCTCGACATACTGCTCAAACGTGTCCTCGGGGGCATCGATATAGTCGATGTATTTATTGATGGGTTTGGCAAGTGTCATGCTGGGCCTCCTTGTTCAGGACTGACAACCGATTCGTGGTTTCACGCGAAAAACCACGTTCAATGTACGCCCGACATACAAGGACAGCGTCCGCATTCCGACAAGTGGTATGAAATTAGCTGTAAACGTATATTTACAGACAGCGAATGGCACCGCACGCGGATGCCGACAGCAAGACATCCCCCCTCAATACACCCTCATGCCCCTTTACTGTTTGCGACCAGAAATGATGAGCTGCACAACGTCGTTAGCGGTCGAATTCGACCTCTGACGACGTCACGCGACTCATCGTATCCGACCGACAACAGAAAAGGGGCACGTTCGCATAGCGTGGCGCGTGACGGTTGCAAAACCACCCCATTTGAAACAAACGCAAAAAAGTACTTGCAAAGACGCGTTCCGACATATAAGTTGATAAGATAAAAGACCGCCGTTGCGGTTTTAAGTAGATCGAGCATATGAAATTTCAGTTTTTAGCGTGTAAGAGAAAGAAGATCGGCAAAGTACAACCCCAAACGCAATGACAACTTAATGAGGTAACTGCCACATGTGAGGCACCCAGGGCATTGCTGTCTCGATTTTGAGCACGATGCCTTCCGCCTTGCATGGGCCGTTCCATCCCGCCCCTGCAGCAACTGCCTCACGGGCTCATTGAAAACC
Organism: Collinsella sp.; assembly: GCA_048430645.1. Classification (GTDB taxonomy): domain Bacteria; phylum Actinomycetota; class Coriobacteriia; order Coriobacteriales; family Coriobacteriaceae; genus Collinsella. Next base: position 31,360 of record DBFOME010000034.1, read on the forward strand.
GCATAGCACCCCAACGTCAGCACATCACCCACGGCAAGCACATCACTCACGACAACCAACACATCAACAAACAGCACGAACATCAACCGATTGGAGAAGCTATGACAAACCACCACGCTGAAGACGGCGATAAGAAAAGCATTCTGGATGCCCGCATTGAGCGAGCATATGCAAACGAATATGACGCCGCCTTTGCCGCCGCGACCATCAAGAACTACGCGTCGCTACCGCTCGCGACGATCTTGGCCGACCACCCTCAACTGCTGAAGCGCTGCACAAAGATCATGGGCGACCCCGACATTCGCAAGCTGACAGACCCCTATGCCCCAAAACGCGACAACGATTCGTACGTTCTTACCGTAGGCTGCCTAGCCCATATGCTTACGGCGCTCGACACGAAACTCAAGCTCGAATGGGAACCCGACGAGCGTCATGAACTCGAAAGCAAGCGGAACACCCTGCGCACCGCACTGTTCCTTCCGTTGGACGGCCTCAAGCGCTGCAACGTCGAGCTCAATACACAGGCGCGGCAAAAGCCCGGGACCACAGGGCAGAAAACTCCAAGACCCCATGCGGCCATCGTCGACCGCAACCGATATAACCGCATGACCGCGCATTTTTCTGCCGAGGGAGCAGCCATAAGGACGCTGATCGACCTGCTGTGCCTCCTGAGCATCAACGAGCTATTTGAGGGCTATCTCGCCCTTGTTCCCGCGACGGCACCCAAGTCGGTAGCAAAGATCATCGAGACCTGCAGACGCCAGTTTGAGCGCCATCGCAATGGCAGCGAGATGAACGCCAGCATCGCGCAGTACTACGCGGCTCATTACAAAAATGACGGATGTGCCCCTGTCGAGCATCAGCTGCGGCTCGCCTACACCACGCCCGCCGCAACGCTCTATCGCTTTGGAGCCCTTGGCGCTTGCGAGCCGCACGAACAGGCAGCCTGCCCCACAACCGAGCTCGATCTCAGGCTCGGACGAACCCTGTAGCCCGCCAGCCCCTCCGCGGGCAACAATCCTATTCCACAACACAACCAACAGAAAGGAGTCCTCATGGACACCAATCATTCCCCCATCATCAGCCCCCTCACCATGCATGAATCCGCCCGAGGCATCACGCTCACCAGCATTTACGATGAGATGCTCGCCCGTCGCGAGCTCTCCGTCATGGGAAACATCGAAACCCCGATGGCCCACGACCTATGCCAGCAGATCCGCCTGCTCGATGCCACCGACCCCAGCCGCCCCATCACCATATTTGTCGCCAGCGCCGGCGGAAGCGTGCGATCGGGCCTTGCGATCTATGACGCCATGCGCCTCGCATCGTGCCCCATCCGCACCGTCTGCCTGGAATTCGCCGCGTCCATGGGCGCCGTGATCTTTATGGGCGGCGACGATCGCCGTATGGCGCCCCATGCAGAGCTCATGATTCACGACCCGCTGATCCCCCAGGGGGCAGGCGGCTCGGCACTTGCGCTGCAGGAAACCAGCCGGCGTCTCATGCAGACCCGCAAGACCCTCACGCAAATCCTCTCGGACCGCAGCGGCCTCACGCCCAAGCGCATCCAGTCCCTCACTGCAAAAGACACCTACCTTTCGGCCGAGCGCGCCGTCGAGCTCGGCTTTGCCCACGAAATCCTCTCGACCACCAAGGAGGTCGCCCATGTCTAACCTCGCCAGCCGTCTCGCCGCATCTGAGTCCGCATTGTCCACCATCCTCGCCAAGGATCGAACGCTTTCCTGCGACACCCGCCAAACGGGACTCAACAACAATGCACTTGTGATCGGCCCCTCGGGAGCCGGCAAGACCCGAAACGTCCTCAAGCCCAACCTGCTGCAAATGAACGCAAGCTACATCGTGCTCGACACCAAAGGCACGCTCTGTCGCGAAGTGGGACCCGTGCTGGCAGCCCACGGTTACCGCGTGCAATGTCTCAACTTCGCCGACCTCAACACCGTCCCGGCCCTTGCGCCCGGCATCGAGCGCTGCGGCTACAACCCCCTGAGGCACATTCGCCGCAAGGCGGACGGCAGGCCCAACCAGCAGGACATCCTCTCGGTGGCAAAGGCCATCTGCCCCATCGAGGACAACAACCAGCCTTTTTGGGATCATGCGGCGGCAAACCTGCTGTCGTGTCTTATCGCCTACGTCACCGAACAGCTACCCGCCGACGAGCAGACGATCAGCTCGGTCATCAAGCTGATCGAGCACCTGCAGGACGGTGCCACAGGTCGATTGTTTGACGACCTGATCACGACCGACCCCCAAAGCTATGCCCTCTCGCTATGGCGGCGCTACGCCATTACGCAAAATGCCGAGCGCATGCACGCGAGCATCGTCGGCATCCTTGCCGAAAAGGTCATGTGTCTGGGATTCGACGGTGCGGCACAGCTCTATCGTGAGTGCCATCAGGCGGACTTCGCTTCCATGGGACACACCCCCTGCGCCCTGTTTGTAACCGTGAGCGATATTGACCGCAATCTCGATCCGCTGACCGGCCTCTTTATTTCGCAGGCGTTTATGGGCCTCATTCGTGAGGCCGATAGGCAGCCCGACGGCAGCCTGCCCGTGCCCGTGCGCTTTATGCTCGATGACTTCGCAAATCTGCAGATCCCCCAGATCGACAACGTGCTCTCGATTATCCGAAGCCGCAACATCTGGGCAACGCTGCTGCTGCAGTCGACCAACCAGCTCGATGCGCTCTATGGCGAGGCACGCGCACGCTCCATCATGGGCAACTGCGACACGCATCTGGTGCTGGCGTTCCAGGATCCCGAGAGTGCCCGGGTGTTTTCCGACCGCGCCGACGCGCTGCCCAGCACGCTCATGGCGACGCCGATTGATCGCTCGTGGCTCTTTGTACGCGGTCGCACTCCCGAACAGGTCGAGCGCTTTAGGCTCGAAGACCATCCGCTCTACGGGGAGCTGCCCGAGACGCAGCGAGACCATGCGGAGGCCGAGATCTAGGCGCAGGGTTCTCGCGGCGCGCGGCGCCCCAGCGATGTTCCACAAAGGCCGTGCGCCCCGGGACTACGGCAAAGCAAAGGGGCCCGCATCCGATAGGATACGGGCCCCTGACTATAAGGCGCGACGCGTTAACAGCAGCGACTACTTGCGATGCGCGCGATAGAACTCGATGAGCGCCTGGGTCGAAGCGTCCTGCTCGGCCTTGGCGGCATCGTCGTGGAAGGCAGGGGTGATCTGCTTGGCAAGCTGCTTGCCCAGCTCGACGCCCCACTGGTCGTAGGAGTCGATGCCCCAGACCGTGCCCTCGACAAACGTGATGTGCTCGTACAGTGCGATGAGCTCGCCGAGTGCGAACGGGGTCAGCGTGTCGCCAAAGATCGAGGTCGTCGGACGGTTACCCTCAAAGCAGCGGGCCGGGACGATCTGCTCGGGCGTGCCCTCGGCACGAACCTCATCGGCCGTCTTACCAAAGGCGAGCGCCTTGGTCTGGGCCAGGAAGTTGCCCAGGAACAACTCGTGCACGTCCTGACCGCTGTCGGTCGCAGGGTTGGCGGTATTGGCGAAGGCGATGAAGTCGGCCGGGACCACCACAGTGCCCTGGTGCAGCAGCTGATAGAAGGCATGCTGGCCGTTGGTGCCGGGCTCGCCCCAGAAGATCTCACCGGTGTCGGAGGTCACGGCGCTGCCGTCCCAGCGGACATGCTTGCCGTTGGACTCCATGGTGAGCTGCTGCAGGTAGGCCGGGAAGCGGTGCAGGTACTGGCAGTACGGCAGCACGGCGTGGCTCTTGGAACCGAAGAAGTTGACGTACCAGACATTGAGCAGGCCCATCAGCGCGACGGCGTTGTTCTCGAGTGGGGTGTTGCAGAAGTACTCGTCGATGGCGTGGAAGCCCTCGAGGAACTGCTGGAAGCGCTCGGGGCCGAGCACGACGATCAGCGACAGGCCCACGGCGGAGTCAACGGAATAGCGGCCACCGACCCAGTTCCAGAAACCGAAGGCGTTGGCGGGGTCGATACCGAAGGCCTCGACCTTCTCGAGTGCGGTGGAGACGGCGACGAAGTGCTTTGCCACGGCCTCGGCGTTCTGCTCATCGGAGCCGTCGATGGCGCCCTGAGCCTTGAGCTGCTCGAGCATCCAGGTCTTGACCTCGCGGGCGTTGGTGAGGGTCTCGAGCGTGGTGAAGGTCTTGGAGACGATGATCACGAGCGTGGTCTCGGGATCCAGGCCCTTGAGCTTCTCGGCCTGGTCGTTGGGGTCGATGTTGGAGATGTAGCGGCAGTCGATACCGGCGTCGGCATAGGGACGCAGAGCCTCGTAAGCCATGACCGGGCCCAGATCGGAGCCGCCGATGCCGATGGACACCAGGTGCTCGATCTTCTTGCCGGTAACGCCCTTCCACTCACCGGAGCGCACGCGCTCGGCGAAGGCATACATGCGATCGAGGACCTCGTGCACGTCGGCGACGACATCCTGGCCGTCAACGATGAGCTGGCCTTTCTCGCTTGCCGGACGGCGAAGCGCGGTGTGCAGGACGGCGCGGTCCTCGGTGGTGTTGATGTGCTCGCCGGAGAACATGGCGTCGCGGCGCTCCTCGAGTTTCACCTCGCGGGCAAGATCGCACAGCAGCTTGACGGTCTCATCGGTCACCAGGTTCTTGGACAGGTCGAAGTGCAGGTCACCGGCGTCAAAGCTCAGCTTGTTCACGCGCTCCGCATCGGCGGCGAACCAGGCCTTGAGGTCGATACCCTCGGCCTCGAGCTTCTCCTGATGAGCCTCGAGCGCCTTCCAAGCGGCAGTCGACGTAGCATCGATAGGTGCGGCAACAGTTGCCATAGAGTCCTCCTCAGCATACGGGCGCACGTCTCCATGCACCCGGACATTCAGATGTCACTATTCTAGCGCAGGTCAAGACTACAATCAGCGAGCGTTGCCAATCGGCCCCCAAACGGCAACCGATCAAAAAGGGACAGGCTTATTTTGGCAGGTCAAACGCTTTACCAACCAAAAATAACCCGTCCTTTTATGGCAAATATTAGGCCGCGGCGCAGACGCTACCGAGTAACTCACGCAGAGGAGACCCGATGCCCTCCAGCAGTTCGGGCGCGATAATGGCAAAAACGGGAACCTCGCCGGTGCCCACGACAGCAGGCACCTTGCCCTCCGAGACAATGCATCCATAAGGCACAAAGCCGTCTTCGCCGGCATCGAGCGCCGCCATGCGACGCGCGAGCTCGCGCGCAAAGCCAGCAATATCGGCATCGCCAATCGCCAGGACAAAGTCCACGCCTTCGTCGGTCGCCAGGGCCACGGCTTCGTCGATCAGCTCGTCTCCCCCGTCGCCCTCAAACGAGCCGCAGCGGAAAAGCACACGCTCGAGTAGGGCTCGATCAAGCGAGCCAAGTGCCGCCGAGACAAGCTCATCGCGCGTATGCTTGTCACCGCCCAGCACAACCAGCGCCTTGGTGCCACCGTAGTGAGCGACCAATCGTCCGCACCAGCGAGCCACGTCTCCATCCGCAACAAGGCGCGTCGGCATACCAAACCCATAATTGACCATCTTTTCCACAACCCTTCCGTGCGTATAGGCGGTATCAATCGTTAGGCTCATGCTACGAAGCGAGGTTTTCCGAGCTGTTTCGCACTCTTTAGAGCTGCGTTAAAACCCGATCCAACCGCACGACCATACCTACCAAAACAAACCAGTCCCTTTTTGACAGGTTTTGACGATGTCCGGATGAGCGGGTATTATCGAACAGGTATTCGATAAGAACATGTGTTTGATGGGAGGCTCGGATGGCACACGAGCAGCACACCTATATCTGCATCGACCTCAAGACGTTTTATGCCAGCGTCGAGTGCGTCGACCGTGGGCTCGATCCGCTCACCACCAACCTGGTCGTTGCCGACGAATCGCGCGGACGCACGACCATCTGCCTTGCCATCACGCAGGCCATGAAGGACCTCGGGATACACAATCGCTGCCGTCTGTTCGAAATTCCCGATGGCATCGACTACATCACGGCCGTACCACGCATGCAGCATTACATGGAGGTGTCGGCGAAAATCTACGGTATCTATCTGGAATACGTCAGCCCCCAGGACGTGCACGTCTACTCCATCGATGAGTGCTTTATCGACGTAACACCCTATCTGGACCTCTATCACACAGATGCGGAAGGGTTCGCCTGCACGCTGCGCGACGAGGTCCTCGCGCGCACCGGCATCACGGCGACGGTCGGCATCGGCCCCAACCTATTCCAGGCCAAGGTAGCGCTCGACATTACCGCCAAGCACGTACCCAGCCGCATCGGCATACTCGACGACGAAACCTTTCGCAAAGAGATCTGGCCCCACCGCCCCATCACCGACATCTGGGGCATCGGCCCCGGCGTGGCAGCCCGACTCGAAAAGTATGGCGTCTACGACCTGATGGGCGTCGCCGCACTCGACGAGAACTTGCTCTACGACGAACTTGGTGTCAATGCCGAATATCTTATCGACCACGCCTTCGGGCGTGAGCCGACAACCATCGCCGATATCCAAGCCTATCGCCCGCAAGCAACTTCGACCACCACAGGACAGGTGCTCTCGAAGGGTTATGCCTACGAACAGGCCTATACCGTCTTGCGCGAGATGGTCGACAGTGCCGTGCTGGACTTGGTCGATAAGCACATGGTATGTGACAGCATCTCGCTCTTTGTGGGCTACGCGAGCGAGCGCGCCGACATACGCCGCCTTGACGCCAGCGGTACAGCGCAATATGTGGACGGATGCGGACACCTGCGCTCGAGCACATCGAGCATCGAACCCACCGCAACCGCCGGCCCCGAGCTCGCACCCCGTGCGCCCAAGCCCGTCCAGTGCGATGACGAAAGGCGTCGCCTGGTGCGCGAAGCGCAGGCAATCGATGGCATCTTTGTGGGAGAGCATGGCGGCAAACCGCGTGGTGGCTATGCCGCGCTCTTTGCGCACTCCAACGCCTCGCGCAAGCTGCCCGAGCGGACCAATTCGTTTAAGAAGATCATGGGCTATTTCGATGATCTTTGGGCGCAAACCGTCGACCCTAAACGACCGGTCAAGCGCATCAACCTGGGCTTTGGCAACCTCATGCCCGAGGAATTTGCCACCATCGATCTGTTCAGCGATATCGAGGCCGATGAGCGCGAGCGCGACCTGGCACGCGCCGTCCTGGCCGTGAAAGGCAAGTACGGCAAAAACGCGCTCGTCAAGGGATTAAGCTTTACCGCCGGCGCCACCGCGCGCGAACGCAACGACCAAGTTGGAGGACACCGTGCCTAAGCCCAAACAACAGCCCGTGCGCCCGCCGACCGCCTTCGAGCGCCTGGCGGACCCCGAGGGCAGACGCCGCTCCGCCGACCCAAAGCTCGCTGCCAACGGTGCCGTGCGCGCCAACCGCGCCGCACAGTTTATGCCCTTTGCCGCCCTCACGGGATACTACGAGCTCGTGCGCAAGCAGGAAATCACCGTCGAGCCCAAACGTGAGCTCACAGAAGAAAAAGCCCTCGTACTTTCTAAAAAGCTCGAGGGTCTCAAACGTGGCGACTTGGTTCGTGTCACCTATTACGATACGTACGGCTATCGCTCCCGCACCGGCATTCTCGACGAGGTACTCCCCGCCTTCAAGCTCCTCAAGCTCAAAGACATCGCCATCGACTTCGACGACATCCAAGACATCGAACTGCGCTGACGAGCCTAGCCAAGGAAGCGCATCCAGGGCGGCGCTTACAGCGTCATGACGTAGTAGCCCGCGTCTTTCACGGCCGTCTCGAGGACACCACGATCAACCGGCTGTTTAGAGCGCACACGTGCTGTGTGATCCGCATACGTCACCGTTGCCCACACGCCGTCCAGCGCATTGAGGGCATTGGCTACGTTCTGAGCGCAGCCGTCACAGCTCATGCCGCCGATGAGCAGCTCATCGCTATAGGGATAGTGTGACGCATCGGTATCCACCACAACAACCTTTTTGGCCTTCTTGCCGCTCGCACCATCGCTGCAGCAACTCTTCCCGTGTGTCGAAGCGGCAATGCGACGCAGTCCAAAAAACATGCCGACGGCAATGACGGCCAGCACGATGAGATTCGCAGGGTTGAGCAAGTCACTCATGCGTTCCCCTTTCAAGTAGCACTATCTAGATACCCCCATGGGGTGTCCCCATCTTAACCCAAAATCATGTCCGTTCGGTCAATTAGTTTCCCGCTTCAAACTTTTTTGTTGACCATGGCTTACTTTCGTGTATAAGTTTTCCTAGGCTAACAACTAAGGACCCAAAAGGAGCATCGTGACTCGAACCATTGACATCCCAACATACCAAACGGCTGTCGTGCGCAACTGCTCCCCTACGCTCGCAGGTATCAAGCCGGCTTCGCTCTTTACCTATCCCGGCGTTTACGCCAACCAAAACGGAAAACCCAGCGCCGCCCATATCGAAGAGCGACGCTCTCGCCTGCTCGCCGTCATAGCCCAATGCAACCGCGAGCTCCAGCCACTCGGGATCCATATGAGCGTTTTGGTCTGGCGCCCCTGCGGAGCGCTCATCTATGTGTACCGCCCTGCGGACCTCATGCGATACCTCTCCGACCCCCGCGCCACGACGGCGCTTGTTGCCGAAGGTTACGATGTCCACAACCTGCACGCATCCCTGGTGCATCTCGCCGCGCGCATCGCGCTGGCAAGCAGCAATGCCGCAGAAAGCGCCTATGACGGCAGCGTCTGCGCACTCGCGCGAAATAGGCACTGCGATACGGGGTGCATGTGCGAGTTCCCCCACGAAATTGGCTATTTTTTGGGCTATCCCTACGAAGATGTCCATCAGTTTATCGTCCAGCACGGCGAAAACTATAAGGTCTTTGGCGCATGGAAGGTATACACAAACGTTGAGCAGGCGCTCACGACCTTCGATTCCTATCGCACATGCACGCAATACCTTACCTACATCTATCAACAGGGCTGCACCCTGGGACAACTTGTCCAGGCAACCCGATAGAGCATACAAAACGCGGCCGCACGCCGCACAACCGAAAGGAAGACATATGAGCAAGATCGCAGTCGTCTACTGGAGCGGTACAGGCAACACCGAGGCCATGGCAAACTTCGTTGCCGAGGGCGCAACCGGTGCCGGCGCCGAGGCAGAGGTCATCTCCTGCGCCGACTTCTCTGCCGACAAGGCCGCCGAATATGATGCCTTCGCCTTCGGCTGCCCCGCCATGGGTTCCGAGGAGCTTGAATACGATGAGTTCCAGCCCATGTGGGATGAGGTCAAGGAGACCCTCGGCGACAAGAAGGTCGTCCTCTTTGGCTCTTATTCGTGGGCCGAGGGCGAATGGATGGACAACTGGAAGGCAGACGCCGACGAGGCGGGCGTCAACGTCGTCGATTCCGTCATCTGCTACGACGCGCCCGACGATGAGGACGAGGCGGCCTGCAAGGCCCTGGGAGCCGAGCTCGCGTAACGGACCCAGGGCCTCCAAAAGAGCCTGCATCAAAGCGCATCCTCATCCCTACAAAAGAGCGGGGGCTGGATTCAAGTCCAGCCCCCGCTCTTTAGTAACGGCAGTTACATCAACCGGCTATGAGATATTGCCCAAAAACGCCTTGGTGCGTTCGCTCTTGGGATGGTCGAAGACCTCGCTCGGCGTGCCCTCTTCCACGATAACGCCACCGTCCATAAAGACGACGCGGTCGGCGACGTCGCGGGCAAAGCCCATCTCGTGCGTCACGACGATCATGGTCATACCGTCACGTGCCAGGTCGCGCATGACGCCCAATACATCGCGGACGAGCTCGGGGTCGAGCGCCGACGTGGCCTCGTCAAAGAGCATCACGTGCGGATTCATCGACAGGGCGCGGGCGATGGCCACGCGCTGCTGCTGGCCGCCCGAAAGCTGACTCGGCATAAAATCGATGCGCTCGGCCAGGCCGACCTTGGTCAGCTCCTCGATGGCGATCTTCTCGGCCTCTTCCTTACTGCGCTTGAGCACCTTTTGCTGCGCAAGCATGACGTTCTTTTTGACCGACAGGTGCGGGAACAGGTTGAACTGCTGAAACACCATGCCCAAGTGCGTACGTACCTTATTGAGGTCGACGCCCTTGGCACACACATCCACGCCCTCAACGACAATCGAGCCGCTCGTGGGATGCTCCAGGCGATTGATGCAGCGAAGCATCGTCGACTTGCCCGAGCCCGAAGGACCCAGAACTACGACGACCTCGCCCTTATGCACATCCAGATCGATATCGCGCAGGACCACGTTATCGCCAAAGGCCTTCTGGAGGTTCTTGATGCTGACGACGACCTCGTTCGAGTTATTGGTTTCGCTCATGATAGGACCTCCTTACAGACCGGCGATGTGATCGGCAGGCGTCGCGACAACCTGTCCGGCGCTCTTGGCGGGACGCTTCTTCTTGGTCTCGGTCGTACCCAAAAGCCTCACCTCAAGACCGCTCACCAAGCGCGCAAGCGGCAGGGTAATGACCAGATAGAACAGAGCGGCAACCACATACGGCGTGATGGAGCCCGTCGTGGCCACGATGGTACGGGCGTTCATGACGATTTCGACCACACCCACGGCGGCAAGCAGCGACGTATCCTTGTAAAGCAAGATAAACTCGCTGGTCAGCGTAGGCAAAACATTGCGGAACGTCTGCGGAATCATAACGTAGAGCAGCGTCTGGAAGGCATTCATGCCCAGAGAGCGAGCAGCCTCGTTTTGGCCCTTGGGGATCGATTGAATACCGGCACGGAAGATCTCGCACAGGTACGCAGACGAGTTCATGGCCATGACGATAACGCCCAAAACATAGTCGTCCACCTTGACGCCGGCCAACGGCAGACCGAAGAACGCGATATAGATCTGCAGGAACGCCGGCGTACCGCGAATGATATTCACGTAGATGCCGGCGAGGCAACGCAGGATGCGCGACTTGGAGATGCGCATAAGCGACAGGGCAAAGCCAAAGGGAATTGCCAGCGGAAACGCCACGAGCACGATCGAAAGCGACATAAGGAAGCCCTTGAAGACGATCGGCAGGCTCTGGACCAAAATGACCGGGTTCAGGAACAGGCGCAGGAACATATTGGAGTTCCACGCCTCGACCCACGGCTGCTCCTTAAGGTCGGCCAGGAAGTTATCGAAGGCCGTCACGCCCTTGATCTCCACCGACGGAATCTTGGAGATCTTCTTGGTCGAACCGTCGGCGAGCGTATAGGTGCCGCTAAAGGCCTCATCGCCGCCCTCGACGGGAAACGTCACACCGTAAACCTCGACGCGGAAATAGCCGCCGGCAGGCGCCGTCTCGCCAAAGTCAATCTTGAGCGTCTGGCCGTCAGCCTTGCACGTGGGCTTCATGGGCGTACGATCCATGAGGTCCTCGCCCGAGAGCATCGTCAATCGCGTGTCATCGGTACCAAACGTCGTGCCGTCGACAAACGTCAGCGAAAGACCGCTCAGCTCCTCGTCGGCATCGGCCTGAACTTCCCAAGTGATGCGCGTCTCGGTGCCGCCGACCACATCGCTACCCGAACCGGTATTGGGTCGGGCGGTAATCTTTGCGGTCTCAAGCGCCTGGGCGGTCGTGGGCACGCAGGCCCCCGCGCATACCAGGGCGAGCGCCACAGCCAGGGCACAGGCCAGCTTTTGGAGCATCGAGGGCAGTGGAAAACGCTGCTCCGCGGCCCCTTTGTTCAGTCGAGACAAGGTGGCTCCTATCGTAGAAGTTGCCGGCAAAACGAGACGGAAACGCTCTCCGTCAAGAGAAGCGCAAAGGCCCTTTCCGCCAAAACGGAAAGGGCCCGCGCGCAATCAAGTAGTTATTTTACTTGATATTGTACTTAGCCATGAGGGCGTCGACGGTACCGTCGTCGGTCAGGTCCTTGATAGCCTGGTTGATGTCGTCCTTGAGCTTGGTGTTGCCCTGGTTGATGGCGATGGCGTACTCCTCGCCGGTGCTGATCTGCTTGATGGTCTGGCAGGTGTTGAACTGCTCGGCGGTCAGCTGGCTGGCAACGGAGCGGTTGGTGACTACGGCGTCGCCCTTATCGGACTGCAGGGCGCTGAAGCACTCGGTGGCGTCCTTGTAGGGGACGATCTTGGCCTTGGGGAAGTTCTCCTGGGCAAAGGCCTCGGCGGTCGAGCCAGACTGGACGATGATGGTAGCGTCAGCGTTGTTGAGCTTCTCGCTGTAGTTGTCGGCCGTGATGTCGGTGTTATCGACCTTGGTCACGATAGCCTGATCGTCCATGTAGTAGGAATCGGAGAAAGTGACTTCCTTCTCACGCTCGGGCGTGTCGGTGATAGCCGCGATGGAGACGTCGTACTTAGCGCCCGAAGCGACACCGGGTACGAGTGTGTCGAAGTCATTGTTGACGTACTCGACATCCAGGCCCAGCTTGTCGCCGATAGCCTTGATGAGCTCAAGGTCAAAGCCCTGATAATCGCCGTTGTCATCCTTGTACTCAAACGGAGCGTACTCGGCAGAGGTGCCGACAGTCAGCGTACCGTCCTTGACGAGCGCGTACTCCTTGGAGCCGTCGACCTTCTCGACCTTGGCGTCGTCAGAGCTGCTGGAACCGGCATCAGAACCAGAGGTGGCGTTGGACGAGCCGCAGCCCGTCAGTGCGAGGGCGAGCGCCATGGCGCCCGTGGCGGCAAATGCGCCAAGCTTCTTGAGCTTCATAATCAGTCTCCTTCCGGTGACCCCGTTTGATTCAGAGGTCTGCAAAAACTGATGGCTATTATGCACCCGCTTGGGAGAATCTGCAATTAGAAAACTGATTGAAACAAACCCATAACGTGAATGGAACACTCCACTTTGTGACAGTCATTACTGCTGCAACGACCTTAACAGGTTGATTTCAGCCGCATAACCTGCAAGTTCGTTCGGTGTCTCCAAAATGAATGGCAATGCGCGCAAGCGGCCATTCGATACAATATTCTGCATAACCTGCATACCGCCGCCAAACTCTTCACTACCCAGGTAGCCCTTGCCGATGCACTCGTGGCGATCCTTATGGGCACCGCAGGGGTTCTTGGAGTCATTGATATGCACGGCGCGCAGGCGCTCGATACCCACCACGCGATCGAACTCGTCGAGTACGCCGTCCAGATCATGGATGATGTCGTAGCCGGCATCACTCACATGGCAGGTATCCAGACACACGCCCAGCTTGGCCGACAGCTCTGGACGTCTGGCAGCAACACCCCCGATAATGCGCGCCAGCTGTTCAAAGCTACGGCCCACCTCGGTACCCTTTCCTGCCATGGTCTCGAGCAGCACCGTCGTCTGCTGTCCCTCAAACATCACCTGGCACAAGGTGTCGACGATCATCTGAATGCCGGCATCAGTCCCCTGCCCCACATGCGCGCCGGGGTGGAAGTTGTAATAGTTGCCGGGCAGTGCTTCCAGACGCTGCAAGTCCTCGGCCATTGCCTCCAGGGCAAACTCGCGCGCCCGCTCTTTGGCAGAACAGGGGTTGTAGGTATAGGGGGCATGCGCCACGAGTGGGCCAAAATCGTTTTGTTCCATAAGCTCGCGCAGGGCCGCCACATCATCCATGTCAAGGTCTTTCGCCTTGCCGCCGCGCGGGTTGCGCGTAAAGAATGCAAAGGTATTGGCGCCAATGGACAGCGCCGTCTCCCCCATCGCCCGATAGCCCTTCGTCGTCGAAAGATGGCACCCAATCGTCAGCATCTCCAGCTCCCCCTCATCAGTTGCGGTGGAATAGTTCCTGTTTGGCCCCTATTCTGCCGCAAACAGGAACTATTCCACCGCAACTTATAAAAGGGGCATCAGAGGCGCGGGCCACCAAGCACTACGGCTACGGGCGCCAGCGTCATGATCCCCTACGCGTCAGCGCCAAGCCTAGAGGGCTAGACGGATTGCATCGATAATGCGCGCGCAGCGCTGCGTGGCGGCAAGGGGCATGATGGGGCTTTCGAGTTTCCCCGCCTGAATGAGCTGCGTCGCATGCTGGATTTCGCCGTAGAAATCATCGACCTCAAACGGGGCATTTATTTCGAGCGTTCGCCCGTCGGAGTACTTCACATGGGCGAGCTCGGGGCGATGGAGACGCTCGATTTCCAACGAACCCCGCTCACAGGCAATCGTTAAGCGGCTTTCATATGTTGCTTTGCCGTCGCACACCATATGAATGGGTATACCGCCGACGCTCATATGGATCTCGTCGGCCCAATCGACGCGACCGCCCGATACGTCACGCCAGCGAACTTCACGGGACGAAACCTCGCACGCGCCCGCGAGCAAATCCTCAAACCAACCGACCGCATAGCAGCCCATGTCATATAGACAGCCGCCCTGCAACGGATCAAGCAGATAGCCCGAAGGAGACTCGCCGTAATCGAGCTTTTGCACGCTTTCAATCGAGACAATACGGCCAAGCTCACCCGACGCAAGCAAGTCCTTCACGCGAGTGCGCATCGGGCAAAACCGATTCTTCATCGCCTCCATAAACAGCACGCCGCGCTCGCGAGAGATGGAGGCAATCGAGAGAGCCTCTTCCTCACTCAAAACGGCCGGCTTTTCGCACAGCACGGCCTTTCCGGCGCGCAGCGCGCGACAGGCCCAACGCGTATGCATGCCATGCGGAAGAGCCAAGTAGATTGCGTCGACATCGGGGTCGGCAATCAGCGCGCCATAAGCCGCGTCGCCGTTATTGTCGACCGAGGCATGGCCATGCGCAGCATCGATCGAAAACGCTCGGCAAAATTCCTCGACATGTGCAGGAGTGCGGCCGGCCGCAGCCACAAGCCGTGCCCCGTCCACCTCCTTGAGCGACGATGCAAATCGATGCGAAATGTGCCCGGCGCCCAAAACGCCCCAACGAACCTCACGCAAATCATCACATGAATCTCGATGACCCACGACAGCCCCCTTCAGTTGCGGTGGAATAGTCCCTGTTTAAGCCCTATTCTGCCGCAAACAGGAACTATTCCACCGCAAGTTATAAAAGGGTCACGAGGAGCGCGTTTTGCCGAAGGCCTTAAGCACTGCCGTCACGGGTCCAGGCTGGAAGCGTCGGCGCACGTCATCGAGACGCTCGGGGATATCGATATGCTGTGGGCAGTGGCGCGCGCATTTGCCGCACTTGACGCAATTGCTCACCAGCTTGGCCTCGCTTGTGCGCACCGCGCTCGCCGTAAAGTACTGCGATAGACCCGTAAACCAGCTGTGCGCATAGCTTGCGTTGTAGGCGGCAAAACATCCAGGGATATTGATGCCCTTGGGACATGGCATGCAATAGCCGCATCCCGTGCAGGGCACGCGATTCGATTTTTCAAACTCCGTCAGCACGTGCGCGATGGCATCGAGCTGAGTAGCTGTCATCGAATCCGGCAGGGCCCGATCGGCCAACGCCGCGTTCTCATCCACCTGCGCGGTATCGGTCATACCCGAAAGCAGCATCGTCACCTGAGGATGATTCCACACCCACGAAAGACCCCAGGCGGCAGGAGTGAGCAAATGCGGGTCACGGGCACTATCGAGCACAGCGCGGGCCCGTGGCGGCAGCTTGCCCGCTAAACGCCCGCCCAGCAGCGGCTCCATCACAAACACCGCGAGGCCTCGCTCGGCGGCGGCCATGAGCCCCGCTGTTCCCGCCTGATATCGCTCTCCAGCGTAATTGTACTGGATCTGGCAAAAGTCCCACTCATATGCATCGAGCATTGTCAGAAAGTCCGCTGCGCTGCCGTGGTACGAAAAACCAATCTGGCGAATGCGCCCCGCCGCCTTTTGACGCGCGATCCAGTCCTCGATGCCCAACGCCACCACACGTTCCCACTGGGCGGGCGAGGTAATGTTGTGCATGAGGTAATAGTCGATATGGTCGGTCCGTAGGCGGCGCAGTTGCTCGTCGAAGAACCGGTCGAAATCCTCCGCGCATTTGCACGAAGCATGCGGCAGCTTGGTTGCGAGCAAAACCTGGTCGCGCAAGCCCAGGCGCTCAAGCGACGCACCCACGCACGCCTCGTTGCCGGGATAGAGATAGGCCGTGTCCAGGTAGTTAATCCCCTGCTCCACCGCACGGGAGATGATGGCATCGGCCGTCTTCGCATCGGGGTGTCCCGGCGCACCGGGAAACCTCATGCAGCCCAGACCCAGAGCGGATATTCGGTTACCACTTTTGGGGTCAACACGGTATTGCACGGCCCCTCCCTTCGCCATCAGCGCCCCGGCAAGGCGAAACACAATGGTCACGCAGCCGAAACATCGTGGAATCGCAATCGAGAACGTATCGTAACGCAGCAGAAATCGAGCCGTCACGGCACCGCTTTAACATCAGCAAAAAGCCCGATGAAAGGAGCCGGGCATGACCACGCGCATGTCTTTGCGGTCTGCCCCGCAGCGTAGCGTCCAGGCAAACGTTTCTTTTTTATAACAGCCGCCCCGCGCACCCACCAATCACCCTGGCAGCATACAATCCATCAGGCGCCCCTTACGCGGGCGCCTTTTACATGGGGAGATGATTCACATGCAGATCAACAAGGTCGCCTTTATCGGCAAGGGCGGCGTCGGCCTGCTCTACGGCAGCATGATTGCCAAGGCCCTCGGCAATGACGCCGTCGAATACGTTATGGATGACGCCCGTTTTGAGCGTCACGCGGGCGATGCGCTCACTGTCAACGGCAAGCCCTGCGATCTCACGTCCGTCCGCGCCAGCGAGGCGACGCCCGCCGATCTGGTCATCCTGACAGTCAAGACCACCGGTCTCGACCAAGCACTCAAGACTATGGAGCGCGTCGTGGGACCCAACACGCTCATCGCCTCGCTATGCAACGGCATTACGAGCGAGCAGAAGATTGCCGAACGCTTTGGCTGGGAGCATACCGTTCTTGGTATCTGCCAGGGCATGGACGCCGTGTTCCTCAACGGCGCGCTCACCTTTACCAATGCGGGCGAGATCCGCTTTGGCGCGGCGGCCGGCACGGACCCCGCGACCGTCGCCGCTATCGACGGGCTCTACACGCGCTGCGGCATCGCCCATACCGTCGAGCGCGACATTGCGCACCGCATGTGGGCCAAACTCATGCTCAACGACGGCATCAACCAAACCTGCATGGCCTACGACGGGACCTACGGAAGCGCCACGGAGCCGGGCTCCGAGCAGCGTCGCTGCTTTGTTTCCGCCATGCGCGAAACGCTTGCGGTCGCCAACGCCGAGGGCGTTGAGCTGACCGAGGCAGACCTGACGCAAATGGTGCACCTCATCGAGGGAATCGACCCCGCCGGTATGCCCTCGATGGCTCAAGACCGCATCGCAAGGCGCAAAACCGAGGTTGATGAGTTCGCGGGCACCATCTGCCGCCTCGCAGCCAAACACGATATCCAGGCACCGCAAAACGAGTGGCTCTATCGGCGCATCCGCGATATCGAGAAAAGCTGGTAGCGCCAACGCGCCGCATTCAACAGCCTTAACAGCAAAACCGCCGCAAGGGAACCTTTCCCCTGCGGCGGCCTTCATCTTCGTCTATGACCGGCGGCCGATCTCACAACAGTTAACGTTGCGACCCCGGCACCTCGTCCTCATCGTCGCGGCAAAGAACCACGCCTGCACTTCCCAGCAGCGCGGCCGCGATCAGCGCGCCGACCACGATAGGAGCAGCCCCGCATGTCCCCTGCATGCCCGCGACGAGCGCGGCCGTGGGACCAAGGCAGCCAAGCATCAACGCGACGGCGGCAACGGCGATATCTCGAGCATTCACAAGACCACTTCCTCCAAGAGAAAGACCTTATTTCTCATGAACTAGTGTGCCCCGCGCCCATATGCGCGACGTACCGTCACGGTAAGGGCTCTGTTAGCTCAGGCGCATACATAGAACGGACGTCTTTACGCTGCCCTAAAGCTCGGTAAAGACACCCGTCCGCCAAATATCCGTGATGCAGAAAAATTACCAACCGGTGTAGTAGTCGGTGGTTCCGGCAGCGCAGCCGGAGTCATAGACCTTGCAATCACCCTTGGAGCCCGTAAAGGTCGAGCCCTGGGCCATATCGCCCGCGGCAACAACGTAATAGCCGTCGGAATCGCGCCAGAAGCCCTCAGAATCCTGAGTCCATTCGCCCGTGCGATAGTGATAAAGCACATTGCTGCTGTAATAGGTCTCGCGGCGCCCGTTGTAGTTATTGACACCCGCAGAGCGCGTCAGGCCCGATCCGTTCGTGCAGGACGCGGCAGACGCGTAGGACGGAGTGTAACCGCCGTTGTAGTACGAAGCCTGAACGGCCTCAGCGGCCTCGGCTTCGGCTGCGGCAGCCTCGAGCGCCTCGCGCTTGGCATCCTCAAGCGTGGAGCGAAGCTCGTCGAGCTCGGTCGACTTGGCATCGACCTCCCCCATCGTCAACAGGCCACCCGCACCGTCGATGCAACCCTGCAACACAGCGCGCTCGTCATCGGTAGCATAGTCGCCATACATATTCATGATGATTTGAGCGCGCATCTCCAGGGAATCGCGCTTTGCCCCCATCGAGGCGTTCCACTCCTGCATAGAGCCATAACCGTCGCCGCGGTAGTCAACGGGCTGCACCAGCGTCGCCTCGGACGGCGTAGATCCGACCGTATCGGATAGTGTTGCCGCGTGGGCATCAGTTGCGCCGGCGCCCGCCAAAAGTGCCACGGTCAGAGCGGCGGAAAGGGCGACGGCTTTCGGTTTTCGTGAATCGATCCTCATGTAGCTGGAAACCTCCGTAGTGCGTTTTTGCTGCGTTTGAGCTGTGTGTGATTCGATCGCGCTGCATAGTACCCCGAGCAAATCGCGACCTGCGGTTTTACTCAAAAGGCGCACGTCAATTGCGTAAAACTCACATCCTCTCAACAGGAGTTTTCCACAACTCGAATGCATAAAGCGTGCCAAAAACCCTGTTTTTGCACCCTCTCTATGCAAAAAAGGCGCCTGTGCGACCGTTGTTCGCACAGGCGCCTTGAGCAGGCATATTATGCAGTTATACCTATCGAGTCGCAAGGGGTCCTTGCACAAGTCGCCCTACTCGTCCAGTGCGGCAAAGGCCTGCTTCAGATCCCAAATGATGTCCTCGGCGTTCTCGGTACCGATGGAAAGACGGATCGTGGAGGGCGTGATGTTCTGCTCGGCGAGCTCCTCGGCAGAGAGCTGGGAGTGCGTGGTGGTAGCCGGGTGTACGACGAGCGACTTGACGTCGGCCACGTTGGCGAGCAGCGAGAACACCTGCAGATGATCGATGAACTTCCAAGCTGCCTCCTGGCCACCCTTAATCTCAAAGGTAAAGATCGAGGCACCGCCACGGGGGAAGTACTTCTGATAGAGCTCGTGATCGGGGTGCTCAGGCAGGCTCGGGTGGTTCACCGTGGCAACGTGGCTGTCACCAGCCAGGAACTCAACGACCTTCTTGGTGTTCTCGACATGACGGTCAACGCGCAGCGACAGAGTCTCGGTGCCCTGGAGCAGGACCCAGGCGTTGAACGGGCTGATGCAGGCGCCCTCGTCACGCAGCAGGATAGCGCGGACATAGGTTGCGAAGGCGGCGGGACCGGCAGCCTCGGCAAACGAAACACCATGGTAGGAGGGGTTGGGCTCAGCGATCTGGGCGTACTTTCCGCTCGCCTTCCAATCGAAGTTACCGCCGTCTACGATTACACCGCCCAGCGAGGTGCCGTGACCACCGATAAACTTGGTCGCGGAGTGAACGACGATGTTGGCACCATGCTCCAGCGGACGGAACAGATACGGGGTGCCGAAGGTGTTGTCGACGACAACCGGCAGACCGTGCTTCTTGGCGATTTCGGAGATGGCGTCGATGTTGGGGATGTCGGAGTTGGGGTTGCCGAGCGTCTCGAGATAGATGACCGTGGTGTTGTCCTTGATGGCGCCCTCAACCTCTTCCAGGTTATGGGCATCGACAAACGTGGTCTCGACGCCAAACTGGGAGAGCGTATGCTCCAGCAGGTTGTAGGAGCCACCGTAGATGGTCTTCTGAGCCACCACGTGGTCACCGGCCTGGGCAAGAGCCTGCAGGGTATAGGTGATGGCAGCGGCGCCAGAGGCGACGGCGAGGCCAGCAACGCCGCCCTCGAGTGCGGCGATACGGTCCTCGAAGACGCCCTGGGTAGAGTTGGTCAGACGGCCGTAGATGTTACCGGCGTCGGCAAGACCAAAGCGGTCGGCGGCGTGCTGGGAGTTGCGGAACACATAGCTCGTGGTCTGGTAGATAGGCACGGCGCGGGAATCGGATGCGGGATCGGCGCTCTCCTGGCCAACATGAAGCTGCAGGGTGTCGAAACCAAAGGCGTGCTCGGGGTTGTTGATGAACTGGCTCATGATGAACTCCTTGATCGGACGAAAGTAAATAAAAAGAGAGAAGTAAGTCGCTGTCTCCTGATCACGCCGACGGGCGCAAACAGGAGCCCGGCATTCGTCTTGGTAAGCAATTCATATGCGGGCCTCCTTTCGCATCCCGGTTCCGTGGTTGGCTTAATTACCTACCGCCTTTGTGTGTTTTGAATAGTACGAGCGTTGTTTCCCTCGGTCAATCACTTAAAAGCGCTAACCTGTTATCTGTTTTATAGATAACTATCGAAAGGACGGGCGCCGATGACCCTTCAGCAGCTTCGTTTTCTGATCGCCGTGGCAGAGTCCGGCTCAATCAACGCCGCAGCTCAGCGCCTCTATACCGCTCAGTCCAACATCTCAAACGCCGTCAAAAGCCTGGAACAGGAACTCCATCTGGAGATCTTTACGCGCTCCAGCCGCGGCGTCACGCTCACCAACGACGGTACCGAGCTTTTGGGCTATGCGCGCCAGGTCGTAGAGCAGGCCGACATGCTCGAGGCACGCTACGAGGACGGCGGCATCCCGCAAGCCCGCCTCGCCATTTCCGCCCAGCACTACGCCTTTTCGGTCGAGGCCTTTGTCAACGTGGTCGAGCGCTGCCGCGACAGCAAGTTCGAGTTCATCATGCGCGAGACCACCACCTCGCAGATCATCGATGACGTCCGTGCGTTTCGCAGCGATATCGGCATTCTGTATCTGGATGACTTTAACGCCCGCGTTCTGCGGAAGGCCTTCGCCGATGCCCGCGCAAGCTTCCATCCCCTCTTCGACGCGACGGTCCACGTCTTCGTTAGCGAGCACCACCCGCTCGCACGCCGCCCGCAGTTGTCTCTTGCCGACCTCACGCCCTATACACGCTACAGCTTTGAGCAGGGAACCTCGAACTCCTTCTATTACGCCGAGGAACCTTTTAGCTATATCCCTTGCGACCGCAACATACGAATCTCGGACCGCGGGACGCTCACCAACCTACTTATCACGTCGAACGGTTACACCCTGTCGACTGGTGTCCTCTCCAATGAAATGCAATGGGGTATGGCATCGATCCCGTTAGCAGACGCCCCAACGATGCACGTAGGCTATATCATGCACGACGAGCGCAGGCCCTCTCCCCTCTTGCAGCAATACCTCGACGAGCTCAACCGCATCATCCATGCCAACCAACTGTCGGAAGACGGGGTAGAAATCATAGATTGCTAGCCCGCGGCGGGCATGGCGCTACAATGGTCACTCACACGAAGCGTACCCAACGAAAGGAACCATGTGAAGGTCATCATCTATACCGACGGCTCGGCCCGATCAAATCCGGGACGCGGCGGCTACGGCGCCGTGCTCAAGTACACCAACCCCGCCGGCAAGACCTTCACCTCCGAGCTTTCGCGTGGCTACGCCAAGACCACTAACAACCGCATGGAGCTCATGGCGGTCATCGTGGCGCTCGAGGCACTTAACCGCCCCTGCGAGGTCGAGGTCCATTCCGATTCGCAATACGTCGTCAACGCCTTCAACAAACACTGGATCGACGGCTGGAAAAAGCGCGGGTGGAAAACTGCCAACAAGCAGCCCGTCAAGAACCGCGACCTGTGGGAGCGCCTGCTTGCCGCAAAGAGCAAGCATAAGGTGGAGTTCATCTGGGTTAAGGGGCATGCCGGCCACGAGCTCAATGAGCGCTGCGACGAGCTCGCCACCACCGCGGCCGACGGAGCCAACCTCGATATCGACACCGGCTTTAGCGAGAGCGACCTGTAACGGCGTTTTCGCACGCTATTTCCTGCCCCCTCGCGCTACACTCATCCTGTAAACCGAACGGCACGAGGGGGATACATGCTGCGTATAGCGACCATCGGCACATCCATGATTACCGACGACTTTATCCAGGTCGTCAACGCCAACGACCAAGCCGCGTTTGTGGGCACGCTCTCGCGCGATGCCAATCGCGGTGCTGCCTTTACCGCCGAGCGCGGTGGCGAGCGAAACTTTACTTCACTCGATGAGCTCGCGGCAGCCGCCGACGTCGACGCCGTCTATATCGGCAGCCCCAACGCACTTCACTACGAGCAGGCCCTTGCCTGCATCGCCGGTGGCAAGCACGTCATCGTCGAGAAGCCCTTCTGCGCCACCGAGGCGCAAGCGCTGGAAGTCTTCCGCGCTGCCGAGGCAGCAGGTGTCGTGGCCCTCGAGGCCATGCGTCCCCTCCACGATCCCGCCTTCCACGCCATCGAGGACGCCCTGGGTGAGATCGCCCCCATCCGCCGCGCCTCATTGCGCTTTGGAAAATATTCCTCGCGCTACAACGAGATTCTCGCGGGACGCGCCACCAATATCTTCGACTGCAATATGGCCTCGGGTTCCCTCATGGATATTGGCGTCTACACCGTCGAGCCCATGGTCGAGATTTTCGGCATGCCCTCCGGCCTTACGAGCATGACCACCCTGCTCGATCCCACCACGCGACAGCTCACGCACGGCCCCATCGACGGCTGCGGTTCCATCCTCGCCAGCTACGGCGGTGGCCGTATCTCCGTCGAGCTCGCGCACTCCAAAATTACGAATGACCTGCTGCCCTCGCAGATCGAAGGCGAGCGTGGCACTATCCAGATCGACCATCTGTCCACGCCCCGCAACGTCCGCATCGACTATCGCGGCGACGTCGTACGCGGCTCGGCGACCGAGGCGCCGCGCGAACAGGGCGACAACGGCCGCGTGCTCGACCTGCCCAAATCGAGCAACACTATGGAATACGAACTCACAGACTTCATCACCGCCATCGGCGGCATCGATAACGTCAAGGAAGAGATTTGGGAGACCCCGGCGGGACGCCACGAGCTTGGCCACTACCGCGATGTCACACTCGTCTCACTACGCATCATGGATGCCGTGCGCCAGCAGGCCGGCATTACCTTCCCGGCCGACGCAGGCAAGCAGGCATAGCGATGGGCCTCTTCGATACGTTCTTCTCCAGCGTCACCGGCGGCAGTCGAGAGCCTCAAAAACCATCAAACGTCGAGCTCGAGCTGCGCCGCAGGCTTACTGTGCTCGCAAGCGACGAGGCCACTCAAGACACTCCCCTGCGCTATTTCCTGCGCTGGGAGGGGCAAGTCCAAGGCGTTGGTTTTCGCTTTACCAACACCAACCTCGCGCAGGCACGCGCACTCACCGGCTGGGTGCGTAACATGGAAGACGGCTCAGTCGAGATGGAGATACAGGGAGCTCCGGCAAATATCCTATCTCATCTCGAGGCGCTTCATGCCTCCTACGAGCGCATGGGAACGCGTTTTCGCCTCATAGACGCTCAGGCCCGAGCCCCACTTGCCAATGAAGACGGTTTCAGTCCTCATTATTAGTATTGTGTGCTAAATACGGTATCATTTACCTACGACCGTTGATAGAAAAGAGGCGAGGCGCATGGCGGTGCAAAGAAGGAATACCAGGCAGCGAAAGCTGGTTCTTGACGCCGTGCGCCAAAGCTATAACCATCCCACCGCCGACGAAATCTACAACGCCGTGCGCGCGCAGGATGACAAAATCAGCCGCGGTACGGTCTACCGCAATCTCAATCTCTTGGCCGACGCCGGCGAGATCCTCTCCATCAAGACGCCGGGCGGCAGCCGCTTCGATCGCACGATCGAGCCGCATGCGCATATCATCTGCACCTCGTGCAGCCGCGTCATCGACGTACCGCTCCCCTTCGATGCCCAGCTCGACGCCAAAGCGTCCGAGCAAATCGGCTGGCACGTCACGTCGCACTACACCATCTTCGAGGGTCTCTGCCCCGACTGCCGGTAGATGTTCGGGACATGCCTTAAAATCCACCTTTCCGCGCTTTGCAGCAAACAGTACATTTCTAGGCATGTCCCGAAAACCTACTCGGCGAGCAGGCGGTGCAGTTCTTCTTCGACCGTGTGCACGTAACGGACGCGATCGTTGATACCGCGCATGGTGGGGTTGCAGCTCTCCATCAGATAGGGATGGCCCACGACGTTGAGCATGTCGCGATCGTTCTCATTGTCGCCAAATGCCATCATCTCATCGGGCGAAATCCCCAGGACACGACCGTAATCGACAAGCGCGGAGCCCTTGCCCGAACCGAAACCGATAAGGTCCGTCCATGCGGTTCCTGACGTCATCACATCGACACGGTCGCCAAAGAGGCGCTCGAAATACTCCCGGGCCGCCGGATAATCCACCTCGGGCGTCTGGAAGCCAATCTTAATGACATCCTCGTCGATGTCCTCGGGACGGTCGACCACCGCCACATCGCAGTGGACCACATAGCGCAAATGGTCGACGAACGCATCGTTGCCGCTCATGGTGTAGATGTGCCCCTCACACGAAAGGGTCATGTCGGTATGGGGATACGCAACCACGGTATTCGCGATAACCATAGCAAGGCTACGCTCCATGGAACGCTTGACGACGGCACGCCCCTCGCTCATCACCAGGGTTCCGTTTTCGCATACATAGGCGAGCTCATCGGCCACCGGGGCAAACAGGTAGCGCAAGCTCGCATATTGACGGCCACTCGCCGGCATAAACACGATACCACGACGATGCAGCTCATCGATAAGCTCAAAGGCCTCGGAACGCAGCTCGCGCTCCCCCGGATGCAGCAACGTGCCGTCCAAATCGCATGCAATCAGTTTGATTCCCTCAAGACCCATATGCTTCCCCCAAAGCCTCATATCAACAGCAAGACGGACCTTGATCGGTCGCCCCTCAAAGCCCGTCTTGCGCATACGCGCGCTTAGCCGCGCGCCTTTTTTACGATGGTAAAGTCGGGAGCCATGCTCACGACGACCTCCGCCGCACTCGACGCAAAGCGCCGGTCCGCATCGAGTTCACGGGTAACCAGCGAGAGCCGAACACCCTCGACACCCCGGAGCATGCGGCCCAAAACAGGCTGCACCGGCGTATACATGCGCACAGTATGCTCGTCCGAGTCGCCCCGGAAGAGCGGCGCATGCATGTTGCCGATCTCCCAGCACGAATGCGCGAGCGCAATCGGGTCCATGCGGTCAACTTCGACCAAATAAACCTCGGCGCTGCGCAAGCGCACGACAACCGCCACGGGCACCATGCCCGAACGGTCAATGGCGAGCACGTCGCCGTCGGCAAGACGACCGCCGTCGGCAGTATCCAGCCGAACATCGACCGTGCGCCCCAGCTCCGTCACGCCCACAAACGCGTATACATCAGCCTGGTCCCAATCGAGCAGCAGATCGTCAACTTCAAAGACGCCGCCCAACTTCCGGCGAAGCAGGAGTTCATAGGACGGATCGTTGAGATTTCCCAAGCATGTCGTCGAAACCAAGCGTTCAGGCATACTCTAACCCTCGACCTCGACGAGCTCGATATCAAAGTTGAGGTCCTTACCGGCCAGCTCGTGGTTGGCGTCGAGCGTCACGGCCTCGGGCGTTACATCGATGACCACGGCGGGGACGGGCATACCGCTCGGCGTGGACAAGAAGAGCTTCATGCCCTTCTCAATCTGCTCGATGTTGGGAACCTGTTCGGCCGGGAAGGTCAGAACCATCTCGGGATTGTGCTCGCCGTAGGCATCGGCAGCAGGAATGTGCACGGTCTTCTTCTCACCCACCTGCATGTCGACAACAGCGGCGTCGAAGCCCTTGATCATCTGGCCGGCGCCGCAGGTGAACTCCAGCGGCTCACCGCGATCGTAGGAGCTATCGAACTGCGTGCCGTCGTCGAGCGTGCCGCGATAATGAGTCTTGACCTTCTTGCCCTGGTTGGACATGGAAACCTCCGTGATAAGGGCGGCGCACAACACGGGCCGCCATGAACATATGGCGCTAACTATACCCTAGTCATACAATTTGAAGACAGTTTGCAAAGAAACGCTGCAACCGGAGGAACCATGGCATATCCCGTATTTGACCTACACTGCGACACCGCCGACCGAATCGGCTGGGCCACGCTCGATCTCGACCTGCGCTTTACCGCCGGCACCGACGGTTATTTCCCCGGCGACGAAACGCATCCGCAAGATTTCGACCTCATCGAGGGTAACGCCTGTGCCATCTCGCTCGCAAAGATCGGCAACACGCCGTGGGCACAGTGCTTCGCCACGTTTGTCCCCGACGAGATTCCCACCGCCCACGCCGCGCGCTTCCAGGCGCAGATCATGGCGCATATGAGCGGCCAGGCAATGCTCAACCACGACCGTATGGTCAACGTGCGCAGCGCCGCAGACATTCGCCCCGCGCTCAAGGACGGCAAGGTCGCTTGCATCCACACCATCGAAAACGCCACGTTCTTTGCCGAGGACCCCGCGCTGATCGAAGTGCTCAAGAGCTTGGGCGTGCTTATGTCGTCACTCAGCTGGAATGCGCAGGGGCCGCTCGCGAGCGGCCACGACACCCACGCCGGCCTCACCGGCGCCGGCATCGAGGCACTTACGCAGATGGAGCACGCCGGCATGGTACTCGACGTCTCCCACCTCAACGATGAGTGCTTTGACGAGGTTGTCGCCCACGCCACGCGTCCCTTCGTCGCCAGCCACTCCAACTCCCGTGCGGTTTGCGGCGTCAAACGCAACCTTACCGACGACCAGTTCCGCACCATTCGCGACATGGGCGGTATCGTCGGCCTCAACTACTGCAGCGAGTTCCTTTCCAACGACGCAACCGACAAGACCGCCGCAGACGTCACCTTCGACCAGCTAGCGGCACATATCGAGCACTGGCTCGACCTGGGCGGCGAGGACGTCATCGCACTCGGCGGCGACTGGGACGGTGCCACGGTGCCCGCTTTCCTCTCCGATGCCAGCAAGATGCCCGAGTTCCAGAACATGCTTTCCAAGCATTTTGGCAAGACCGTGATGCAAAAGCTCTGCAGCGACAACGCGCTTGCCTTCTTTGAGCGTTATTAATTTCACATCCCTTGAGCAGGTCGGCATGCCGAACGGTTGACATGCCGGCCCGTCCCCAATCTGAAGGACCGCTTTTGACGCAGCAGTTTACGATTTCCGTATCCCGACCGCATGGGACGCCCATCCCCGTCGTCGTTACCAAAAAGCGCGTCAAGAACTTCAACCTACGCGTCACATCGAGCGGTGAGGTCCACGCCAGCGCACCGCTCGGCGCCAGTCGCGAGCGCATCGAAGCGTTTGTGAAGCGCAACAGCGCCTGGATTATCAGCCGGCTTGCCCAGCGCGAGCAACGTCAGGCGACGGCACGAGAGCCGCTCAGCCCCTCGTCCATCATTGCGCTTTGGGGCAAGCCCATCACGGTACAGGACGCACTCGATCACAACTTTGCATCACCCGCACCGCGGCCCAAGCAGGCCACCTTCGCAAGTTTTATGGGTGCCGACGAGCCAGACGAACGTCCGCAGGCCAAGTGGAATGCGACCCTCGACGGCTTAACGCCCAGTGAGATCCAAGCCCATATTGACCAGCTCTATACGTCCGAAGTCACATCGGCGCTGCGTGATATGGTGCACGCATACGAAATCGCAATGGGTGTCGCCGTTTCCCGCGTTTCCGTGCGCAGCATGAAAACGCGCTGGGGATCATGCACGCCCAAAACCGGCGCCATTCGCATCGCACGAGAACTTGCCGCCTACCCCGTCGAGTGCCTTGACATGGTTGTCGCCCACGAGCTCGTCCACCTGCTCGAGCCGAGCCACAATCATCGGTTTCACGCGCTGCTCGACACGTACTGCCCCAACAACAGGGCTCTGTCGCAGCGGCTCAAGCAGCCACCCATAGAGACGTATTAGAACCGGTTAGCGCACACGCTCGATCTCGACGCCACAGCTTGCCAAGGGCAGGCCAACAGGCGCCCACGGCTTATCGAGCTTGATGCGCACACCAAGCAGCGAGGGATAACGGCGCAGCAGCATCTGGGCCGTACCTTCAGCTGCCGCCTCGATGAGCTTAAACGTATGCTCGCGCAGATAGCCATCGACATCGTGGCACACCGAGCCGTAGTCAATCGAGGCGTCCAAGTTATCGTGCTCTCCCGCTGCACGCAGGTCAGCATAGAGTACCAAGGACACGATGAATTTCTGGCCCAGCGCGTTCTCTTCGGGATACACGCCGTGGTTAGCAAAAACCTCAAGACCTTCAACGGTGATGCGGTCGGCATGGCGCAGATCGTCATAGTTCACGTGGGGCACCGCCGTTGCGGTGGATATTTCGCCCCTTCCACGGCGGGCGAGCTCGGCGCCTTCAGTCTTGGTTGCATTCTCGGGCAGTTTCTTGTTGCTCATCGCGATCGTCTCCTTCGTTTAGAACCCCGACCGCGTAAACTAACTACACGCGAATCGACAGGTTCTTTTTATCATCGCTCCAGTTGCAAGCATTGCGCGCGGGGCATGCAAAGCAGGCGCGCGACGCTTTGTCGGCTGCATAGAGCAGGCGCTCGAGCGGTTGGCTGTTCACGCGCAGCTTTCGATGGCCCAGAATGGCCGTCTTAATGGCTGCGGCATCGGCCGGCTCAAACGCTACGTCATCGGGCATACCGCCGAGAATCGCATCAGCGACGCGTTCGCTTGCAACATCATGGGATATACCCGATTCATACTGTTCATCTTTGCCGATATCGTGAAGAAGTGCCGTGGCGTAGATGACCTCGCGGTCAAATTCGAGCTGTTCCTCGAGATTCTTGATCCACATAATGCGAGCGACATCCAGCAGGTGGTCAATACCGTGGCGGCAGAAGATGCGCCCCGATTCCAACTGTGCAATGCTGCCCAGGTGCCGCCGGAACAGACCGTTGGCACAGATGTAATCAATGCGAGGCATGGCACCAAAAGGCGCCAGGCCCGAAGCCATAAAACCGCGACGCGGCGTTCCCTCGTCAGTATTCGATGTAAAGTCGTTGACGACTCTCATAGTTAGCGTCCCAGCATCCTAAAGAATCGCTCCTCGAGCGCCGGATCGGCCTCAAAGACGCCGCGACGAGCGAGCGTCACGGTCTTGGCGCCAGGCTTTTGCACGCCGCGCATGGTCATGCACATATGCTCAGCTTCCATGAGCACAATCGCTCCCTGGGGAGCGAGATACTCCATGAGGGCATCGGCAACTTGTGCGCACAACTGCTCCTGCAGCTGCAGACGACGGGCGTAGACCTCTACCGTGCGGGCAAGCTTAGAAAGCCCTGCGACACGGCCGTTGGGGATATAGCCAATGGCAGCCTTGCCGTAAAACGGCAGCAGATGATGCTCGCACAGCGAGTAAAACGTGATGTCGCGCTCGATAACCAAATCGTTCGAAGCGACGGCAAAGGTTTTGGACAGGTGCTCCTCGGCACTCTGGTCCATACCACCGGCGATCTCACCATACATACGGGCAACGCGCGCCGGGGTCTCCAGCAGGCCCTCACGAGTTGGGTCCTCGCCTATGCCCTCAAGCAACAGCTTAATGGCGGCCTCGACTTTTTCCTGATCGACCATCTGGGCCTCACTTTTCCGATTTTGCGTTCGCGCTATGGTACCACGCCCTTTGGCATCGGCCACAAGCTACATAGTATGGGTCGAATAGACCGGATCGTCCCGCCAAAGCTCCACAGCGTCGCAAAGCGCAACGCCCTCGCGCACAGCACGGGCGCGCGTGGCGTTCATATCAATCACGCGCTGATTGCTCGAGCCCCTAAAACGCAATGAGATATCGTACAGATCCTGAACAAACGGGCCATCCACCAACATATCGAGGCAGGCAAGGATACGGTCCGTCGCCTCGGTATGGTGACGACCACCCGGCATAAGCTCCTCGAGCACGTCGCCGGTAAAGCACCAAATGGTCTTGCCCGACCCCGCGGGATAGGCCGCACGCACGCGTTCGATAAAGTCAACAAGCCCCGCCTGATTCTCGGGCTCCATAGGCTCGCCGCCCAGAATCGTCAGGCCATCGATAAAGGGATGGTCGAGGCTCTCGATAATCTTGTCCTCGACGGCACAATCGAACGGCTCACCCGCAGCAAAGTCCCACGCGACAGAGTTAAAGCAGTTCT
Source organism: Collinsella sp. (assembly GCA_048430645.1). Taxonomy (GTDB): domain Bacteria; phylum Actinomycetota; class Coriobacteriia; order Coriobacteriales; family Coriobacteriaceae; genus Collinsella. Next base: position 61,643 of record DBFOME010000034.1, read on the forward strand.
TGCACCCACGACGGCACCCGCTCACAAACAGAGAAGTACGAACGCCTTCCCCATCAGCAATGTCGAAATACTTAATGTTCGCGTAATTCATAGGTAACTCTCCCGGGAGGCCGGGACATATCATCCCGTCCTCAAACATTCTCGGCCTTCGGCCTGCGAAACTGCGGGCGGGACGATATGTCCCGGCCTCATGCAAAGGGTAACTCAATGAACGAAGCGAACATCGAGTATAGGGTTCGAGGTCCAATAAAAACCTTGTTGCAACTCAACCGCCATCGCAAGCAAAGCGTTGTTGCAAGTCAACTCATTTCCGCTTAGAACTTCGAGGAGTGAGCAGACCGCATGCCGTATCTCAGCTACGTCAACTTGGCTGAGCCGAGAGGGCCGCTTGGGCTTTTGCTCGATATGAGTTCCGCACGCAAAGAAGGCCACTTAATGTGGCCTTCGTCTTGCGCAGGACTGTCCGAAATAGCGAGCAAATGCCCAAGCGGCCCTCCCGGCTCAGCCCCGGAGCGGTATTAGAGATGCAGCACGCGGTCGCGGATCTCCTCGGTTCGGCCCTGGTTCCAGAACTGGGTACCGATGTAGCCGCACGTGCGACGGGCAACATTCATCTTCTCCTGATCGCGGTTGCCGCAGTTAGGGCACTCCCACACCAGCTTGCCGTCATCCTCGACAATCTTGATCTCACCGTCGTAGCCGCACACCTGGCAGTAGTCGCTCTTGGTGTTGAGCTCGGCGTACATGATGTTGTCGTAGATGTACTGCATCACGCGAATGACAGCCTTGAGGTTGTCCTGCATGTTGGGAACCTCGACGTAGGAGATGGCACCGCCCGGCGAAAGCTGCTGGAACATGCCCTCAAACTTAAGCTTATCGAAGGCGTCGATCTCCTCGGACACGTGGACGTGGTAGCTGTTGGTGATGTAGCCCTTGTCCGTCACGCCCGGGATGATGCCAAAACGACGCTGCAGGCACTTGGCGAACTTGTAGGTCGTCGACTCAAGCGGGGTACCGTACAGCGAGAAGTCAATATCGCTTTCGGCCTTCCACTCGGCGCACTTGTCGTTCATGCGCTGCATGACGGCCATGGCAAACGGCGTGCCCTCCTTCTCGGTGTGGCTGTGGCCCGTCATGTACTTGACGCACTCGTACAGGCCGGCATAACCCAGACTAATGGTGGAGTAACCGCCCACGAGCAGCTTGTCGATCGTCTCGCCCTTCTTCAGACGAGCGAGGGCGCCGTACTGCCACAGAATCGGTGCGGCGTCAGAAAGCGTACCCATCAGGCGCTCATGACGGCACAGCAGGGCACGGTGGCACAGCTCAAGGCGCTCGTCGAAGATCTTCCAGAACTTATCCATATCCTGATGCGAGCTCAGCGCGACATCGGGCAGGTTGATGGTCACGACGCCCTGGTTAAAGCGACCATAGTACTTGGGCTTGTTCGGGTCGTAGTTTAGCGCGTTGGCAACGTTGTTAAAGCCGTTGCCCGAGCGGTCGGGCGTCAAGAAGCTGCGGCAGCCCATGCAGGTATAGCAGTCGCCGTTACCCGCGGTCTCGCCCTTCGACAGCTTGAGCTCGCGCATCTTTTTCTCGGAGATGTAATCGGGCACCATACGCTTGGCAGTGCACTTGGCAGCCAGCTGGGTCAGGTAGAAGTACGGGGAATCCTCGTGAACGTTATCGTCCTCGAGTACATAGATAAGCTTGGGGAATGCCGGGGTGATCCATACGCCGGCCTCGTTCTTAACGCCCTCGTAGCGCTGGCGAAGCGTCTCCTCCACGATCATGGCAAGGTCGTGCTTCTCCTGAGGCGTACGGGCCTCGTTAAGATACATAAAGACCGTCACGAACGGCGCCTGGCCGTTGGTGGTCATAAGGGTCACGACCTGATACTGAATCGTCTGAACGCCGCGACGGATCTCGTCACGCAGGCGATCCTCAACAACCTCGCGGACCTTTTCGGGAGATGCGGAAACGCCGAGCTCCTCGAGCTCGCGGGCGACCTCGACGCGAATCTTTTGACGGCTCACCTCGACGAACGGGGCAAGATGGGTCAGCGAAATCGACTGGCCACCATACTGGGAGGAAGCAACCTGGGCGATGATCTGCGTCGCGATGTTGCAGGCGGTCGAGAAGCTGTGCGGCTTCTCAATCAGCGTACCCGAGATAACAGTACCGTTCTGGAGCATATCCTCCAGGTTCACCAGGTCGCAGTTATGCATGTGCTGGGCAAAGTAGTCCGAATCATGGAAGTGGATCAGACCCTCATTGTGAGCATCCACAATCTCCTGGGGCAGCAGCACACGCTGGGTCAGGTCCTTGGAGATCTCGCCGGCCATGTAGTCACGCTGAACGGAATTGACGGTCGGGTTCTTGTTGGAGTTCTCCTGCTTGACCTCTTCGTTGTTGCACTCAATCAGCGACAGAATCTTGTCGTCGGTCGTGTTCTTCTGGCGCTTCAGGCTCTGAACATAGCGATAGATGATGTAATGGCGAGCGACCTCGTAGCAGTCGAGACGCATGATCTCGTCCTCGACCAGATCCTGAATCTCCTCGACCGACACGGTGTGGCCCGCGTTCTCGCATGCCTCGGCGACGTTTTGTGCCGCGTAAACCACCTGGCGGTCGGTAAGACGAGAGCTCTCCTCGACCTCCAAGTTTGCGGCGCGGATGGCATTGACGATCTTATCGATGTCAAAGACAACCTCGGTGCCGCTGCGCTTGATGATCTTCATCCTCTTGCCTCTTTCGTATCGTAGCCTCATCGCGCTTCAGAGCCAAACGATACCTGGCAGGGCTTGCCCCTGTCTTGCGGCGCCGTCGCGCAATCTGTGTTCTCGATAAACCATAAGCCTCCATGCGGACATTCCCTGGAGCCGATCAAGCGGCTCAAGGACACGTTCAAAAGAGGCAGTTAAGGTCTTCGTTCTCTGTCCGCCATCTATCATACGACAAAGAGGCATCTATATCCTGTATTCTTTTTTTAGGTCAAACACAACATATAGTGTTTCAGCAGGTCAAAGCAATTAGTCATTTTGCAGACGCATTAAAAATGAGGGGTTCTTGGCAAGTCGGTAAAACGCTACCAACACGGCTACCTGCATGGCAGTTATAAAACCCCCTTAGTCAAGCCGCTGACAAATCCTACCAAAATCAAGTCGCTCACGCCAAAAGAATCCAAAAGATTATGCTTGACCAACATGTTGCGGTCACGATCGGCCAGGACGTATGCAATCTGCCGGCACCTCTACGGGATGCGAAGACCATCGCGTACAGACCTTGGATCAATATTTGGTGGCTTATATTGGCGGCGTGCTTGGTGGCAAAACAAAACAGCCCAGAGGATATAGCCTCTGAGCTGCGAACATTTGGTGGGCGTTAGAAGATTTGAACTTCTGACCTCTTCCGTGTCAGGGAAGCGCTCTCCCCCTGAGCTAAACGCCCAAATGGAGCGGACAACGGGGCTCGAACCCGCGACCCCAACCTT